>NZ_JAHLYP010000050.1 GCF_025127995.1 Synechococcus sp. CS-1332
GCGCTGGCTGCACTTCTTCATGCTGTTCGTGCCGGTGATGGGTCTGTGGACCAGCAGCATCGGCATCATCGGTCTGGCCCTCAACCTGCGGGCCTATGACTTTGTGAGCCAGGAGATCCGCGCCGCGGAGGATCCTGAATTCGAAACGTTCTACACCAAGAACATTCTGCTTAACGAAGGTCTGCGTGCCTGGATGGCCCCAGCCGACCAGCCGCACGAAAACTTCATCTTCCCTGAAGAGGTTCTGCCCCGTGGAAACGCCCTTTAATTCCGGTCTCATTTCGGTCGGGGGCAAGGACCTCGACTCCACCGGCTATGCCTGGTGGGCTGGCAATGCCAGGCTGATCAACCTGTCCGGTCGTCTGCTGGGCGCCCACGTGGCCCACGCGGGCCTGATGGTCTTCTGGGCCGGAGCCATGATGCTGTTCGAGGTGAGCCACTTCACCTTCGACAAGCCCATGTATGAGCAGGGCCTGATCCTGTTCCCCCACGTCGCCACCCTCGGCTACGGCGTAGGCCCCGGTGGTGAAGTCACCGATCTCTATCCGTTCTTCGTCGTCGGTGTTCTGCACCTGATCAGTTCCGCCGTACTCGGTCTCGGTGGCCTGTATCACGCCCTGCGCGGCCCCGAGATCCTGGAGAACTACTCCGCGTTCTTCTCCCAGGACTGGCGCGACAAGAACCAGATGACCAACATCATTGGTTACCACCTGATCCTTCTCGGTGTGGGTGCCCTGCTGCTGGTGTTCAAGGCCATGTTCTTCGGCGGTGTCTACGACACCTGGGCGCCAGGCGGTGGTGATGTGCGTCTGATCAGCAACCCCACCCTCAGCCCCGGCGTGATCTTCGGTTATCTCACCCGCGCCCCCTTCGGTGGCGAGGGCTGGATCATCGGCGTCGACTCGATGGAGGACATCATCGGTGGCCACATCTGGATCGGCCTGATCTGCATCTTCGGTGGCATCTGGCACGTGATCACCAAGCCCTTCGGCTGGGTGCGCCGCGCCTTCATCTGGAACGGTGAGGCCTACCTGAGCTACAGCCTCGGCGCGCTGAGCTTCATGAGCTTCATCGCCTCCTCGTACATCTGGTTCAACAACACCGCCTATCCCTCGGAGTTCTACGGCCCCACCAACGCCGAATCCTCCCAGGCCCAGAGCTTCACCTTCCTGGTGCGCGACCAGCGCATGGGCGCCAACATCGGTTCCGCCATGGGCCCCACCGGCCTGGGTAAATACCTGATGCGCTCCCCCACCGGTGAGATCATCTTCGGTGGTGAAACCATGCGCTTCTGGGACTTCCGCGGTCCTTGGCTGGAGCCCCTGAGGGGCCCCAACGGTCTGAGCCTTGACAAGCTCCAGAACGACATCCAGCCCTGGCAGGTGCGTCGGGCCGCCGAGTACATGACCCACGCCCCCAACGCTTCACTGAACTCCGTCGGCGGCATCATCACTGAGCCCAACTCGGTGAACTTCGTCAACATCCGCCAGTGGTTGGCCTCCACGCAGTTCGTGCTGGCCTTCTTCTTCCTGGTTGGTCACCTGTGGCATGCGGGCCGCGCCCGTGCTGCCGCCGCCGGTTTCGAGAAGGGTATCGACCGTCAGGCCGAGCCCACCCTGGCCATGCCAGATCTTGACTGAGGGTTGTCAGGGAATCGTCCATAGGTTTCCTGCCCTTCAGTCCTTACAAGGCCTCCGCCTACGGGCGGGGGCTTTTTGCTGGCCTTGATGATCCGCTGACTCGGTAGCATGACGTGCCACACATGCCATTGGACGATCGGATGGGTGATCCTGCCCGAACTGACGAGGAGAGCCTGTGGAGCAGGATTTCGGGCAAGATCCACCGCTCACCGCGCACACTCAGGGCGCTGCTGGAGCAAAGGATCCAGCGCCAAACTCAGGCCATCCAAAAATATATCAGTCGTCGCAAGTTCTCAAGAGTAGGTGCTTCTTTACGTCGCCGGAATCCGAATGCCGAGGGCCTGGTTTTGACCACGCGCATGGTGGATGCCACCAACCCATCCATCGCGCACTGGGCAGACTGGAGCCTGACGAGGTATGGCTTCAGCGGAGACCTCAGAGCACAGCCACGGCTGATCTACGTCAAGGCGGTTCCGGAATGCCTGGATCAATTCCTTCAAGATTATCTTCCACTTCTCAAGGCCTCGACACGCGTCGTCCTGATCACAGGTGATGCCGACACCACCCTGCCCCAGCAAGTCGATCTGCGATTTCCTGATTACCTCGCCTCAGGGCTCCAGCAGCGCCTGTTGAAACTCCTTGAAGATTCCAGGCTTCTGCATTGGTACGCAGAAAATCTGGATATCCGATTGGTCGGCGTCACACCGATTCCGCTGGGCTGTGTCAACAGCGATGGCCATGTCATCTATCAACAGATCATCACGCAAGCAACTCCGATCGCCATTCGAGCGAAGCCTCTCAAGGCTTTCTGCGCCCATTACGTCCGTGAAGGCCCGCAATGGAACACAAGAAAACAGGTCACAAGGCTCGCGAAAGACAACTGGCGTGACTTCGTTGATGTTCACGAGCAGATTCCTTACAACGATTTCTTCTCAACTCTCAAGACCTACCCCTTCGTCCTCTGCGTTGGGGGCGGCGGACTCGACCCTTCGCCAAAAGCCTTCACAGCCCTTCTGGCCGGTGCGATCCCGATCATCGAAAGGAATCCCACCACGGACGCCTACAGAGACCTGCCGGTGGCCTACGTCGACAGCTGGGAAGCCCAGAGTCTTGATCCCTCCCGGCTGCAGGCCTGGCTGGATCAATTGCATCCCTATTTCGAGGATCCAGCCAAGCGTCACGCCGTGCTCGAGAAGATGTCAATGGCCAGCTGGCTGCTGCGGATCCGCGACCATCACCCAAGGGCCTGACCGAGTGCTCCGGGGCCAAGCCAGCGCCGCATCAGGGGCAGGCTGAGCCCGATCACATTGCTGAAGCAGCCCTCGAGCCGCTCCACCACCAGGCCGCCGCGGCCCTCAAGGGCAAAGCCACCGGCACAGGCGAGGGGCTCACCACTGGCCACGTAGGAGTCGATGTCCGCTGGGCTGAGCGCAGCGAAATGCACCCGGGTGGACACCACCGCCTGCAGGGGTGCGGCACTGGCTCCAGGCGCAGATGGCCGCACCAGGGCATGGCCGGTGTGCAGATCGCCCCAGCCGCCGGCCATGCGCCGCCAGCGATCGGCCGCCTCAGCGGCATTCCGGGGCTTGCCCCACACCTCCTGCTGCACCACCAACAAGGAATCGCAGCCCAGCACGCCCATCGACGGCCACACCGCCTCGGAGGTCAGGGTGCTCGCGACGGCCTGGGCTTTGGCCAGGGCCAACCGCTGAGCGAGCTGCAATGGATCCGCCTCCTGGATCCCCTCCTCATCCACGCCGCTGACCTGCACCCGGTGGGGCACACCCGCCTGTTGGAGCAGGCGACGGCGGGCAGGGGAAGCGGAAGCCAACAGGAGCAAGGGTGGGCCGGCGGGAACTCCAGCCTGCCCGTCGATTGGGGAGAATGGGGCGATGGCACAAGCCAATACCGAGACCCGATCGCTGGCGCGGGCCGCCCTCTCCCTCCGCTGCCTCCCCTTCCGCCGCGGCTTCTACGAGGCGGTGGAAGGAAGGGCCCTCAGCAGCGAGGATCTTGCCCGCCAGGCCGACGTCACCTCCGCCCTCACCTTCTTTCCCCTCAGCAGCGAACGGGCCGAAGACCATTTCCTCTGGCTGATCCGGCTGGGAGTGCTGCGGCGGGAAGTCGACGGTCAAGGGCTGACCTCACGGGTGCGGCTGACGCCGATGGGCCGCCAGGTGCTGCGGGGCTGGCCGAGCGAGATTCCCCGGGCGGGACGGCGGCAGCGGATCCTGGAGGCGCTGCGCCGCCACCGACCCCGCCTTTGACCCGCCCCCATCCCGACTCACCCCAGCCCTTGATGGTGCTGGGCACCAGCAGCGGCGCCGGCAAATCGCTGATGACCGCCGCCCTCTGCCGGGTGCTGCGGCGCCGTGGGGAGCAGCCCCTGCCCTTCAAGGGGCAGAACATGAGCCTCAATGCCTGGGTCGACCAGCAGGGCGGGGAAATGGCCTACTCCCAGGCCCTGCAGGCCTGGGCCGCCGGCCTGGAGCCGCGGGTGGCGATGAATCCGGTGCTGCTGAAGCCCAGGGGCGACAGCACCAGTGAAGTGATTCATCTGGGCCGCTCAGTGGGAACGGCTCGGGCAGAGCACTATTACCGCGACTGGTTCCGGCCCGGCTGGGCCGCGATCCGGACGGGTCTGGAGGAGCTCCAGGCGTCCCATCCCGGCGGCCGACTGGTGCTGGAGGGGGCCGGCAGCCCGGTGGAGGTGAATCTGCAGGCCAGGGACCTCACCAATCTGAGGCTGGCCCAGTTCCTGCGTGCCCGCTGCCTGCTGGTGGCGGACATCGAACGGGGTGGCGTCTTCGCCCAGATCGTGGGCACCCTGGCCCTGCTGAGGCCCGTGGAGCGCCCCCTGATCGGCGGTTTGCTGATCAACCGCTTCC
The DNA here is from genome assembly GCF_025127995.1 of Synechococcus sp. CS-1332. GTDB lineage: Bacteria > Cyanobacteriota > Cyanobacteriia > PCC-6307 > Cyanobiaceae > Cyanobium. The sequence continues at coordinate 4,529 of NZ_JAHLYP010000050.1, forward strand.
GCGGCCGCCGTTCCCTGTTCGATGAGGGCCGTCGCTGGCTGGAGCGGGAAACCGGACTGCCCGTGCTCGGTGTGATGCCCTGGCTCGATGAGCTGTTCCCTCCGGAAGACTCCCTTGATCTGCTGGAGAGGGCCAGCCGCAAACCCTGCAGCGAACTCAACATCGCGGTGCTGCGACTGCCCTCCCTGAGCAATTTCTCCGATCTCGACCCCCTGGAAGCGGAGACCAGCGTGCAGCTGCAATGGCGGCGGCCGGGGGAGCCGCTGGGCCAACCCGATGCCGTGATCCTGCCCGGCAGCAAGCAGACCCTGCGGGACCTGCAGGCCCTGCGCAGCAGCGGCATGGCGACCGAGCTTCAGGCCTATGTGGCCCGGGGGGGGCAGCTGTTCGCCCTCTGCGGCGGCCTGCAGATGCTGGGCCAGGAGCTGCACGACCCCGATGGGTTGGAAGGGGAGCGGGCCGGTGAGCGGGTGGCCGGGCTGGGCCTGCTGCCCCTGCGCACTGTGTTCGAGGGCACCAAGGCCCTGCGGCAACGGCGCAGCCGGGCCCTCTGGCCCCCAGGCCCGGGCGAACCGCCCCTGATCGAGGGGTTCGAGCTCCATCAAGGGCGCAGCGAGCAGACGGACCAGACGCCGTGCGCCCCCCTGGCGGAGGACCGCCAGCTGGGCTGGTGGGCGGCCTCGGGGACCCAGGGAGGTCTGGTGGCGGGCACCTACCTGCACGGCATCTTCGAGAACGGCCCCTGGCGACGGCGCTGGCTGAACCAGCTGCGCCAACGGTGCGATCTGCCGCCCCTGGGGGAGAACCAACCCCACCACGGACGCCAGCGGGACGCCCTGCTCGACCGCCTTGCCGACGCCTTTGAGGCCCACATCGATCTGGCGCCCCTGCTGACCGGAGGGGATTGCCCCGAGCCGCCGCCTAGCTGATCACCAGATAAGCCCTGGGGTTCGGCTGATGGCGCGGCCTTGCGCCAGGCGTGCCCTCCAACGCCTTGATAGGGGTCGATGGAGGCCAAGGATCTCGATGTGATCGGGAGCCCTCGGCCAGACGTTGCTGTGCCCATGGGGCGATCGTGAACACGACCAGCATCTATTCGACCTCGATCCGCGCCTGTGCGTTTGGCTTACATATGCAGGGAGAATTGCAACGGTTCCTATGGATCTGAGCCATTCACCCGTGAAGTTTGTTCCATCAACAGCGGTCCAACGCTCCCACTGGAGATATCCCATCTGCGGAGCTGTGTGCCATGGCTTCTCACAACAACTTGCGTCATCATCTTCGCAAGAATGGCCGCCGTGTCCTGGCCACCGCAACCGTTCTCGGCCTGAGCCTTGCTGGCGATGCCGTCGTTAATCTCGGTGCCACAGAAAAGAAGAGCATCGACGAAGGCAGCACCTCCCTGGCTGATGTCAAAAAATATGGCCTCAGCTTCAACGGGGAAGTCCGGGGCAAGAAGATCAACGGCTGCTGCAACGTGAATGGCAAGGGAACGATCACGGAGTTCAAGCAAGGCCTCTGATCCTTGAGGCAAGCCCGGCCGCTGCACCCCTGAGCGCCGGGCAGCACCTAGATTTTCACGATTGCAAGCCCCCACCCATCGGCATCCCCCGGCCTGCCATCACCATCGCCTGGCCAAATGGTCAAACCAGCTCGGCCATCCCCGGCCAGGACTGGCTGGATGCCGCGCGTCAGGCCGGCGTCATGATCCCCACCGCCTGCTTGGGGGGCAGCTGTGGCGCTTGTGAGATCGAGGTCAACGGACGGATGGTGCGGGCCTGCATCGCCACCGTGCCATCCAGTCCCAGTGGCAGGCTGACGGTGAGCCTGGCCAGCGATCCCTTCTGGTGACGGGTGTGAGTTCACAGCCCCGGTTTCACATCCTGTCGATCGATTTCCAGGATCTCGATGTGATCTGGAATGTTCGGCTTTTCTACATGGCCGCCGGATATTCGCTGATCCGTGAGTGGGTCGATTCGGAGCTGGAGCTGCTGGTGATCCTGCGGGGCGATCCCGGGCTTTCGCACCAGGGATACGACGGGGCCGTCCATGTGTACGACTACGTGAAGGAAATCCAGGTGGATTGGCGCTCCCGCTTTCCCCAGGCCCGTGAGATTCGGCTGATTTCGCTCTTCCGGCCCAACTCACTGCCGGAGGGGACCCGCTGGGTGCAGGGGTACCTGCCGGTCGTTCCCGAGTTCTGGCAACAGCGTCCCTTCCGCAAACGGGCCGGCAGGCCCTTGCACATTGCCAACTTCAAGCCGATGGGGGATGACCCCTACCAGCAGGATCTGGCCCACCTCGCCCGCAGGGGACTGGTGGAGGTCCATGGCCGCCACTGGGACAGAATCGGCCTGAGCACCCACGGGCTCAGCTATCTGGAGGCGAACCGGCTGCTGGCTGGCGCCTATTGCTGCTACGGGCTCATGTATCCCTACCAACGGGGCACCACCCTCTCCGGCCGGATGTGGCAAGCCCCCCTGCATGGCTGCCTCGTGATCAGCGAAGAGGGCACCAACCCCCTGGGGCTGCCAGGCCTCCTTGAGGTGCAGCGATTCGCTCCGGACACGCTGCTGAGCGTGGCCTCGATCCGGACGTGCTGGCAGATCCAGAGGGAGGCCACCCGCTACTGGCACGAGGCCACCGAGAGACTGGCCCACCAGCTGGACCTGCCTGTTTACCTGGGCCCTTCGGCCTCCCAGCTGGCAACCTGCCGGCGGAGCAGGCGCGCCCAGCACCGGCAGGTGGTCTGGGGCCGCCGGCTGCATCGGCTGGCGCGCTGGCTGACCCCTCCCCCGATCAGCTGCTGGTGGCGACGGCGCCAACGGACGCTCCAGGGGCTGGGGCGAATCTTGGGCGCTGCGGCAAGACAGGGCAGCGGGTCAACCGACCGCTGAAATCCCTTTGGCGCCTATGTCGTTCGCGCGACATCATGGAACGAAAACCTTGGGGACTTCGATGACAGCGGGCAGGAGCTACGATGCGAGTACTTAAGACGCTTGGATAGGAATTTAAATGGCCTTGCCAACAGTTCTGAAGCGTGCCGTTCCTGCGAACGTGCAATCGGCGGTTAAACGCTTACTGTGGCCTGAATATTCACCCAAGCCTCCCGGTCAGAAAGTCATTGAATTCTGGGTGGATGTGGTGAGTGGCTGCAACCTCCGCTGCACGGCCTGTCCCGTTGGCATGCCGGAGTTCACCAACAGCATCGGGCAGAAACTGACGGAGATGCCGATTGAGTTGTTCGAAAAGATCTGCCTCAAAGCGAAGGCTGACACCAATGGCAACTGCCGATTCGGCCTCTACAACTGGACCGAGCCGACGCTCCATTCCAAGCTGCATGAGCTGATTGCCTGCGCCGAGAGCCATGGCGTTCCCTGCGGGATCTCTTCGAATCTCAATTACGACTACGACTGGGCCCTGCTGAAACCGCTGCATCTCTGGAATTTCACGATCACGGTGTCGGGTTTCACCCAGCGCACCTATCAGATCAACCACAAGGGTGGGCGCATTGAACCGGTCCTCGCCAACCTGATCCGCATTTCGGAAACCCTTGGCGACTGGGATTGCTACAAGAATATTGATGTGCGCTATCTGGTGCACAAGCAGAACCAGCACGAAGTGCATCTGTTCAAGCATTTCTGCGACAAACTGGGGTTGAATTTCTCCCCCTATCACGCTTACTACATGCCCATCGACAAGATGTTTGATGGCTTGGAAGAGATTCCCCCTGAGCTGGAGTATATCTATTACAGCCCCCAGCTGGTTCAGCAGGCCATCGGTAGTCATCGTTCCCAGAATTGCTTCATGCGCGAATCCCAGGTTTGCCTGAATCATGAAGGCAATTTCTCCGTCTGCTGCGTGCAATCCCCCTCAGCGCCCCCAATGGCCAACTATCTCGATACGCCTTATCAGACGATGCAGAAGATGCGCTATGCCAGCGATCTCTGCGATAAATGCACCAGCAGCGGCATCAACATTTTCGCTACCTACGGCATGCAGGAACCACCGGAAATCCAGCAATCGATCGAAGATCTTCTGCCCGTTGACCTGAAGGATTTTCGCTGAGGGTGACCATCCTGCCATCCGCTGATCCTTGACTTCCACTGACCACAGCGACGCCATCGCTTACGACTATTTGATCGTCGGCTGTGGTCTCTTCGGAGCTACGTTTGCCCGGCTGGCCACCGATGCCGGCAAGCGCTGCCTTGTCATCGACCGCCGCCCGCACATCGGCGGCAACTGCTACACGGAGAACCTGGAAGGCATCAACGTTCATCGTTACGGTGCCCATATCTTCCATACGAGCAACAAGGCGGTCTGGAGCTTTGTCAACAGGTTCGCAGAATTCAACAACTACATTAATTCTCCCAAGGCGATCTCAGGCGGGAAGCTTTATTCGCTTCCCTTCAATATGAACACGTTTTATGAGCTCTGGCAAACCCGTACGCCTGCGGAAGCCAGACAGAGAATCGAGGCCCAGCGCTTTCTCGGTGAACCGACCAATCTGGAAGAGCAGGCTCTCTCCCTCGTAGGGAAGGACATCTACGAGGCCCTGATCCGTGACTACACCTGCAAACAATGGGGGAAAGACCCTCGGGAGCTGCCGGCCTTCATCATCAAGCGGTTGCCGTTGCGCTTCACCTACGACAACAACTACTTCACCGACCGCTACCAGGGCATCCCCATCGGAGGCTATACGGCCCTGTTCGAGGCCATGCTGGAGGGCATTGAAGTGCGTCTGAATGTCGATTTTCTCGACAACCGGACCCAGTTGGCAAGCCTGGCCAGAAAGGTTGTCTACACCGGTTGCATCGACCAGTACTTCGACGCTGAGCTCGGCCGGCTGGAGTACCGCTCCCTTGACTTCGAGAACAGCATCGAAGACCTCGAGAATTTCCAGGGGAACGCCGTGATCAACTACTGCGATACCAGTGAGCCCTTCACGCGCATCATCGAGCACAAACACTTCGAGCGTTCAACGTCCGAAGTCACGGTCATCACCAGGGAGTATCCCAAAGCCTGCACCGGCGAAGCCATTCCCTACTACCCGGTCAACGACCCAGCCAACCAATCGCTCTATCGGCGTTACCAGGAGCTATCCCACAACGCTGACAATGTCATCTTCGGTGGACGTCTCTCCGAGTACAAGTACATGGATATGCACGTGGTGATCGAATCGGCGATGAACCGGTTCCGCAGCGATACACGTCAACCGTCGGCCTGAATCAACCCGCCACCAAGCAGCACCTCGCCGCAGTAGAACACCGCCGCCTGCCCGGGTGCCACAGAGAACTGGGGCTCGGCGAAGTCGAGCCGGGCCCGGTGCGGCCGTTCGGCGCCGTGGTCGGCGGCCGTCTCCGGCAGGGGGGTCAGCAGGGCACGTTCCGGCAGGCTCCGGTATCTCACCTGCACCTCCACCGCGATCGGATGGTCCGGCGGGGCGATCGACACCCAATTAATGGCCCCCACCACGCAAGCCTGGCGGATCGCCTCCCGGCGGGGCGCCACCACCACCCGGTTCATGGCGGCATCCAGCCGCACCACATGGAGGGGTTCGCTCCAGGCCACCCCCAGCCCCTTGCGTTGTCCGATGGTGAAATGCTCGAGGCCGTCGTGGCAGCCCAGCACCGTGCCATCAGCCAGCACAATCTCCCCCTGGCGAGGCGGCAGGTAGGCGTCGAGGAAGGCCCGCATCGAGCCGTGGTGGTCGGCCAGGCAGAGATCCTGGCTTTCGGGCTTCTCGGCAGTGCGCAGACCAAGGCGAGAGGCTTCGGCGCGGGTCGCGTCCTTGGTGAGCTCACCCAGGGGAAACACCAGGCGCCCGAGCACCCACTGGGGCAGGTCGTAAAGGAAATAGCTCTGATCCTTGTGGGAATCCAGGCCCCGCAACAGCTGGTGGCGGCCGGCCCCATCCCCAGGCAGGGGCTGGCCGTCTGGGGCGCCCGCCGGCCGCTGCCGGGCGTAGTGGCCGGTGGCGAGGCGGCTGAGGCCACGCTCCGCCTCGGCCCACTCCAGCATCGGAGCGAATTTGACCGACCGGTTGCAGCGGGAGCAGGGCAGGGGTGTGAGGCCCTCGCCGTAGCCCTCCACAAGGAACTCGACGATCTGCTCCTGGAAGCGGGCCCGGCTGTCGACGACATGGTGGGGCACCCCCAGCTGGTCGCAGATGCCGGCCGCATCCACCAGGCCCTCGGCGCAGCAGGAGCCCTTGCCGCTCATCAGCCACAGGGTGAGGCCTTCGACCTCCCAGCCAGCGGCCACAAGGAGGGCCGCGGTCAGGGAGCTGTCCACGCCTCCGGAGAGTCCCACGGCCACCCGCCGCTCGGCGGGCCACGCCCGTAACCACGCCAGCACCTCGGCAACAGCGGCAGCGGGCGTACCCGACGTGATGGTGACGGAGTCAGACGATGTGGAGACGGTGGAGCTCAAGGATCCCGGTGGGTGGAACGAACAGATCGCCCCATCATGGGAGAGCACTGCTCGGGCCGCCGTGAGCTTCCGGTCGATGCCCTCCTCGTGGCCGCCGGTGGATGCCGACCACGTCCTGGTGAGCAGCACCACGATGGCCGCCATCGAGCAGGAGCTGTTCGCCAGCGGCCTGCCGGTGGAGGCCCTGATGGAGAAGGCCGCCCTGGCCGTGAGCCGCCGCCTCCTGGAGCGGCCAGGCCGAGATCACCACGACGGCCTGCTGGTGCTGGTGGGACCCGGCCACAACGGTGGCGATGGGCTCGTGGTGGCCAGGGAATGGCATCTGGCCGGAGGCCGGGTGCGGATCTGGTGCCCCTTCGAGCGCCGCCGCCCCCTCACCGAGGCCCACCTGCGCCATGCCCACTGGCTGGGTCTTCCCCTGCTGGACACTCCACCGGACCCCGCCGATGCCGCGCTCTGGGTGGATGCCCTGTTCGGGATCGGCCAACACCGCCCGCCAGACGCAGGGATCGAAACCCTGCTGCGGGCTCGCCAGAGCCGGCGGCCTGGCGGCCTTGTGGCCATCGACGTCCCGACCGGACTGGATGCCGATGACGGTGGGCTGCTCGGCACGGTGGCAGCCACCGCCTCGACCACCTACTCCATCGGGCTGATCAAACGGGGGCTGGTGCAGGATGCCGCCCTGCGCTGGGTGGGCCGGCTTGAACGGATCTGCCTCGGACTGCCACCCACCCTCCTGGGCCAGCCTCCCGCCGATCTCCTGCTGGGCCTGACAGCCGCCGACCGGGCCTCGGCCCCCTGGCCCGTGCCGGATCCGGCCGCGGGAAAGTACGGACGGGGACGCCTGCTGGTCCTCGCGGGCAGCCGCCGATTCAGGGGGGCCGCCCACCTGGCCCTGGCGGGCGCCACGGCGTCCGGATGCGGCAGCCTCCGGAGCGCTCCGCCCCGGGAGATCGCCCCCCAGCTCTGGCAGGTCCATCCCCACGTGGTGCTGGAGCCCGCCCTTGGAGCCACCCCGGCCGGGGGCCTGGCTCTGGGTGATCTGGGCGAAGGCTGGCTGGATCGACTGGATGCCGTGCTCCTGGGTCCCGGCCTGGGTGGGCTGGGCAACGCCGGTGAGTCTGTGGCGGCGGCGATCGAAGCCAGGGAACGGGAGCGCTGGCAGGAGCTGGGCGACTTTGAAGGTCTGCTGGTGCTTGATGCCGATGGCCTCAACCGCCTGGCGGCCATGGGCACCGACTGGCTCCAGGGGCGCCGGGGGCCCACCTGGATCACCCCCCACGAGGGGGAGTTCCGCAGGCTCTTTCCCGATCTGGCCACGCTGCCCCGACCGGAGGCGGCGTTGGCGGCAGCCCGCCGCAGCGGCGCCAGCGTTCTGCTCAAGGGAGCCCGCAGTGTCGTGGCGACACCGGACGGCTGCCGCCGCTGGCAATTGCTCTCGGCCTGCCCGGACGCCGCCAGGGCCGGCCTCGGCGATGTGCTCGCCGGCTACGCGGCAGGACGGGGGGCCATGGCCCTGGCCGCCGCAGGTCTGCCGCCCAACGATGGGGCCAGCGCCGATGGGGCCTGGCTTGCGGCCGCCGCCCTTGACCATGCCCTTGCCGGTCTCCGCTGCCGGGAGCACAGCGGTGCCGGGGGCGTGACGCCGTTCGCGGTGGCCGAAGCACTGGCCCAGCGTGGAGAACAGGCAACAGCCGAAGGGGACCTGTGCTGAAGATCCAGGACTGGAGGATTAAGGAGAGCAAGGCCACTTTGTAATCTGGCAAGCCTCAGCGCTCTCCATTACATCAACCTGGAAATTAGCCCTTTGCTCATCCAAAAGAAGTCAATCGCTAAAGAAAAGAAAATGTGTGTGGTTTCACTAGTAATTCCTTAAAAGTTGTTCAAGACACTTTTCGTGCTTGCCATAGGGTGGATAATTCAAGACCACATCCGATGGCGCCACTTCGCCCCCTCCTATGACCGCCTCTGCCGTCACGACGAGAAGGGAAGGCTCCAGCCGCAGAGGGAGCGATTCCATCACCTGGTATCTCACCTCGATTGGCAGGGAGCCTCTACTGACGCCAGCTGAGGAGATCGAGCTCGGGAACCAGGTGCAGGCCATGATGCACCTGGTCGAAGAAACGAAAAACGCCTACTCCGTCAAGGAGAACAAGACGATCAAGATCGGACGGCGCTCCAAGGAGCGGATGATGCGTGCCAATCTTCGGCTGGTAGTCAGCGTGGCGAAGAAGTACCAGGGCAAGGGCCTTGAGTTGCTCGATCTGATCCAGGAGGGCTCCCTGGGTCTCGAGCGCGCCGTCGAAAAGTTTGATCCCACCCGGGGTTACAAGTTCTCCACCTATGCCTTCTGGTGGATCCGCCAGAGCATGACGCGGGCCATTGCCTGCCAGTCCAGGGCCATCCGCCTGCCGGTCCACCTGAGCGAGCGCCTCACCACGATCCGCAAGGTGAGCATTGAGCTCGCCCACAAGCTCGGCGCCATGCCCAGCCGTAGCGAAATCTCCGAAGCCATGGCCATTCCCGTCGAAGAGCTTGACTCCCTGCTTCGCCAGGCCCTCACCATTTCAAGCCTGGACGCCCCCATTCATGCGGAAGATGGTCGCAGCTTCCTGGGAGATCTGATCGCCGATGTTTCCGCTGAAGAACCCCTCGACCGCATCGAGCGGGGCATGCATCAGGAGCAGCTGGCTGAGCTGATGGGTCACCTCTCCGCACAGGAAAAGGAGGTTCTGGCCCTGCGCTTCGGCCTCGACGGCATGGAGCGCCACACCTTGGCCGAGATCGGCCGACAGCTGGACGTCTCGCGCGAAAGGGTCCGGCAGATTGAACTCAAGGCCCTGCGCAAGCTGCGCAGCCTCTCCACGCGTTCCGCTCCTCTGGCCTGATCAGCCGGGGCTTCAACCTGGCCGCCATCCGTCCAGGAGTCGCTTCAGCCTGCCCTTGGCCTGGAGAGAGGCGATCTTCCATCGGCTCTCCCCTTTGAGGCCGCGATCACGGCGGATCTGGATCGGGGAATCGCCGACCATCTCCCAGTCCGGCAGCCAGCAGTTGTCAGCCCGCGGAAACCAGAATTCAAACACCGAAATTGTCGAAATTGGCAGCAACTTGCCAAGGATCGAATAGATCGACTGATCATGGCGATGCTCGATGAAGCCCTCGAGGTTGGGCGCCAGCGAGGGGCGATCATCGATCATGGAGAAATCGTCACTGAATACCCTGATCCAGTGGCGCATGAAGTCCATCGAAGCGGGGCATTTACGCACAAAGAAGGTGGTAGCTCCCAGCTGCTGGGTGCCTGTGATCTCCGGTCTGTCCCGAACCGCCAGCCGGTCGAGAAGGTCGCCCTTCGTCCATTTGTGTTCCCCCTGATCAGGGAACTGACGTCCCTCGTACACCAAGGATCCGTTGGGGGGCAGGCATTCAAAACCCTGCAGGCCCGATGGCGCCTCTACGGTCATGGAGAACAGCTCCAGCAGCCGCTCTCGTCCGGCTGGATTGAGATGACAGCCGGAATCGATCCAGTGCACCTGATCGCCATCCTGCAGACGTTCGAGGGTCTGAAGCACGATCTGGGGCTTCCAGGCGTAGTAGCCGAAGCCGCGATGCTCGGGAGTCAGGTAGTCCTTGAATCGCTGCCGAAAATCGGGGCTGAGATCCCTTTCCGAAGCCGAAACGATCTCCGTATAAACCTCCATCTCCTTCGCCTGACGACATAATCGTCGTCGGGCCGCTTTCATGCGGCTGTCGGTGAATGTGACAAGAACACGTTTGGTCATCAGACCGACTACCTTCAGGGCAATTAAGTGCTCTTAAACAGGAAGAATCAATGCCCGATCTGATTCAGTCTTCGGCCCAGATGTAGCGGGTGAGTTCGCTGCTGTCGGGCTCGGGCGCTGCGAGGGCGAACTCCACACAGTCGGCCACTTCGGCATCGATCTCCTTCTCGATCGCCTTGAGCTCCTCGGCCGTGGCCAGGCCCATCTCCGTCAGGCGCAGCGCCAGTTGCTTGATCGGATCGCGCTTGGCCCAGAACTCCTTCTCGGCGGCTTCGCGGAGTTCGTCAGGATCCGCCAGGGAATGGCCACGGAACCGGTAGGTGAGGCACTCCAGCAGGGTGGGACCTTCTCCGGCCCTGGCCCGCTCGATGGCCCGTTGGGCCGCCGCCCTTACGGCCAGCACATCCATCCCATCGACTTCTTCGCCGACCATGCCGAAGCCCGCCGCCTTGCGCCAGATCTCCGGCTCGCTGGTGGCCCGGTTGTGATCCATGCCGATGGCCCAGCGGTTGTTCTCCACCACGAACAGAATCGGCAGCTTCCACAGCGATGCCATGTTCAGGCATTCGTAGAACTGGCCGATGTTGCAGGTGCCATCCCCGAAGAAGGCGGCCGTGACGGCATCGCTGTCGGCCTGGCCGAGGGCGTCCCGCTTGTAGCGGCTGGTGAAAGCCGCTCCCAGGGCCACCGGGATGCCCTCGCCGATGAAGGCATAACCGCCGAGCAGATGGTGCTCGCGGGAGAACAGGTGCATGGACCCCCCGCGGCCCTTGCTGCAGCCCGTGGCCTTGCCGAACAGCTCGCTCATGACCTCCCGAGCCGGCACACCGCAGCTCAGGGCGTGCACGTGGTCGCGGTAGGTGCTGCAGAACCAGTCGTGCTGGAGGCGCATCGCCCGGATCACCCCGGTGGAGACGGCCTCCTGACCGTTGTAGAGATGCACGAAGCCGAACATCTTGCCGCGGTAGTACATCTCGGCGCACTTGTCCTCGAAGCGGCGCCCCAGGGTCATGTCGCGGTAGAGCATCAGGCCCTCCTCCCGGCTGACCGTGGCTCGCTCGGCCGGGTAGAGACCCTCCAACCGCACCGCGTGGCTGCCGGCCTCCTCAGAAGACGCGGCGGGCCCAGGATTGGAGGGCTGGGCTGCCCGCGCCGCGGTCAATTCCTGAGTCATGGCAGGAAAGCGTTGCGTTTCGTGGCCTCGACTGTACGGGGTCCGTTCCCTGGTGACAGTCAAAACCACTGCCTCTGACTACAGTCGCGCCCCAGCGTCATCATCGGATTGGACCTGCCGATCGATCATTTCCGCTTGCTGGGCGTTGCCCCGTCCGCCGATGCCCAGGGTGTCCTGCGCACCCTCCAATCGCGCCTGGACCGTCTGCCCCACGGCGGGTTCAGCCCCGAAACCCTGCAGGCGCGGGCGGAGCTGCTCAGGGCCAGCGCCGACCTGCTCTCCGATGCCGATCGGCGCGCCGCCTACGAAGCCGAATTGACGGGGCTGGCTGACACCGACGGCACCCTGCAGCCGGCCCTGGAGATTGCCACAACCCGACAGGTGGGGGGCCTGCTGCTGCTGATGGAGGGAGGCCAACCCCTGGAAGCCTTTGAGTTGGCCAGCCGCTCGCTGCAGCCACCCCAGTCGCCCACCCTGGGCAGTGGCCGTGAAGCCGATCTCACGCTCCTGGCGGGGTTGGCCTGCCTCGCGGCCGCCGGCGAACTGGAGGAGCAGCGGCGCTTCGAGGCCGCCGCCCGCAGCCTCCAACAGGGTCTGCAGCTGCTGCAACGCCTTGGCAGGCAACCCGAACTCAGGGAAACCATGCACGCCCAGCTGGAACACCTCACGCCTTACCGGGTGCTTGACCTGCTGAGCAGGGATCTGGTCGCCGGCGTCGAGCGGCAGGAGGGCCTGGAGCTGCTCGAACAACTGGTGCAGCGGCGCGGCGGCCTCGAAGGCGAGGGCGATGCCCAATTCCCGAGCCAGGATTTCCAGCCCTTCTTCCACCAGATCCGTGCCTTCCTCACCGTTCAGGAGCAGGTGGATCTGTTCAGCCGCTGGGCGGCCACCGGCTCCGACGCTGCCGACTTCCTGGCCACCATCGCCCTGACCGCCTCCGGTTTCGCCCAGCGCAAGCCCGAGCGCATCGCCGAGGCCAGACACCGGCTGCAGCGCAGCGGACGGGAGGGCGTCGAACCGCTGCTCGCCAACCTGCATCTGCTGCTGGGCGAAGCCGATACGGCGCGGGCCTGCTTCGACCGGGGCGCCAGCCAGGAACTCAAGGACTGGGCGGCTGGCAAGAGCACCGATCCCCTTGGTCAGCTCTGCGCCTACTGCAGCGACTGGTTGGTTCGGGATGTGCTGCCGGGCTACCGGGACCTGGAAGCCGAGCCCGATCTGGTGGCCTATTTCAGTGACCGGGACGTCGTGGCCTACGTGGAGCGGGAGGATCAGCGCAGAGGACGCTCCTACCTCTCGGCCCCGGTCGCCGCGGAGTCGGCCGAATCCTCCGCCTTCCCCCCCTTCGACGACCTCGGCCTGGAAACGCTGGCGCCCCCCGCGCCCCTGGACCTCGCTGGAGGTGCCGCCGGCGGCTTTGCCCCATTCCCTGCGGCCGACGCCGTAACGGATCCCGATGACGACGGGGAACTCGACGACGAGGTGCCCCTGCGCTGGCCAGTGCCGCCGAGGCCCTGGCTGCTGGGGGGCGGTGCCGCCCTGGTGCTGGTGCTGGCCGCTGCCTGGGGGCTGCGACAGCGCCAGAGCCCACCCCCATCGGCCCCAGCGCCAGCACCGCCGGTCACGGCACCAGCCCCCAGTGCACCGGCTCCTGCCCCAAGGGCCACCAAAGAGCTGAGCATCACCCCACTCACCGCCAGCCGTCCCGATGCGGCCCAGGTCCGCCGCCTGCTGGAGAACTGGCTGGCGGTGAAGGGGGGCGTGCTGGCGGGCGAACCGATGCCGCAGGGCCTGGATCGCATCGCCCGGGAAGGGCCGATGGCCCTGCTCGCCAGGGAGCGCCGCGGTGATATCGCCCGGGGCCAGACCCAGCAACTGGACGCTCAGATCATCGATCTCAGACTGTCGGAAAATGGCCCCCGGCGCATCGTCGCCGTCGTCCAGCTTCGCTACAGCGACCGCCGCCTCGATGCAACCGGAACAGTGATCGAGACCACGGCGCCGATGGAGCTGCGCAATGGTTATGTATTCGGACGCGACGGCGACAGCTGGCGCCTGGCGGCCACCCAATCCCTCAACTGATGTTCGACGAACTCTCCCAGCGCTTTGAAGACGCGGTCAAGGGACTGCGCGGCCAGGCGGCCATTTCGGAATCGAACGTCGATGGGGCCCTCAGGGAGGTGAGACGGGCGCTGCTGGAGGCCGACGTGAGCCTGCCGGTGGTGAAGGAGTTCGTCGAGGAGGTGCGGCGCAAAGCCGTAGGCGCCGAGGTCGTCCGCGGGGTGAGCCCGGATCAGAAGTTCATCCAGTTGGTGCACGAGCAGCTCGTCGACACCATGGGCGGTGCCAACGCCCCCCTGGCCAGGGCAGCGGAAGGCCCCACGGTGATCCTGATGGCCGGTCTGCAGGGGGCCGGCAAGACCACCGCCACCGCCAAGCTTGGCCTGCATCTCAAGGAGCAGGGACGGCGCCCCCTGCTGGTGGCCGCCGACGTCTATCGGCCGGCCGCCATCGACCAGTTGCAGACCCTGGGCCGCCAGATCGGCGTGGAGGTGTTCAGCCTCGGCAGTGAGGTCAGCCCCGAAGCGATTGCTGCCGCCGGCGTGGCCAAGGGGCGGGAGGAAGGCTTCGACACCGTTCTGGTGGATACCGCTGGCCGGCTCCAGATCGACACCTCAATGATGGAGGAGATGGTCCGGATCCGGGAGGCTTCGGCCCCGGATGAAGTGCTGCTGGTGGTGGATTCCATGATTGGCCAGGAAGCGGCCGATCTCACCAGGGCCTTCCATGAGCAGGTGGGCATCACCGGCGCCGTGCTCACCAAGCTGGATGGGGATTCCCGCGGTGGGGCTGCGCTCTCGATCCGCAAGGTGAGCGGCGCGCCGATCAAGTTCATCGGCACCGGCGAGAAGGTGGAGGCGCTGCAGCCCTTCCACCCAGAGCGAATGGCGAGCCGGATCCTGGGAATGGGAGATGTGCTCACCCTGGTGGAGAAGGCCACCAAGGAGGTGGAGCTGGCCGACGTGGAGAAGATGCAGCGCAAGCTGCAGGAAGCCAGCTTCGATTTCTCCGATTTCGTCCAGCAGATGCGCCTGATCAAGCGCATGGGCTCCCTCGGCGGGTTGATGAAGCTGATCCCGGGAATGAACAAGATCGACGACGGCATGCTCCGGCAGGGCGAAAGCCAGCTCAAGCGCATCGAGGCCATGATCGGCTCGATGACCGAGGCCGAACGGCGCCAGCCCGAACTGCTCGCCTCCCAACCCTCCCGCCGCCGCCGCATCGCCGCCGGCAGCGGCCACAAGCCAGCCGACGTGGACAAGGTTCTCGCCGACTTCCAGAAGATGCGCGGCTTCATGCAGCAGATGAGCCGTGGTGGCATGCCAGGGATGCCAGGGATGCCGGGGATGCCGGGGATGCCTGGCATGGGTGGCTTTCCCGGGATGGGCGGCATGCCAGGGATGGGCGGGATGCCGGGGATGGGGGCTCCTGGTGGCCGTGGCGGCGGCAAGCCACCCAGGCCCCCCAAGCCGGCCAAGAAGCGCAAAGGGTTTGGACAGCTGTGAACCGGCCTGTAGGATTTGGGGCTGCATTTCGAGCACCCTTTTCCAGATGATCAAGCTCCGGCTGAAGCGGTTCGGCAAGAAACGGGAAGCGAGTTTCCGTCTGGTGGCCACCAACAGCACCTCCCGCCGCGATGGCCGTCCGCTCGAGGAACTGGGCTTCTACAACCCCCGCACCAAAGAGACGCGCCTGGACACCGAGGCCATCCGCCTCCGCCTCGGCCAGGGGGCCCAACCCACCGACACCGTGCGCACGCTGCTCGAGAAGGGCGGTCTGATCGAGAAAACCATCCGGCCGGCCGAAACCGTCGGCAAACTCAAGCAGGCCGCGGCCCGAGAGGCCGCCGCTGCCGCCGCCGTCAAGGAAGCGCAAGCCGCCAAGGAAGCCGCTGCAGCCAAGCTGGCTGAAGAAGCCGCTGCCGCCGCCGAGGCTGCCGCTGCAGCCACCGCCGAACCTGCCGCCGCCGAGGCCTGAGCGAGCTCTCCTCCACGTTTGCCCTGCCTGACAGTGGAGCCGCCGTTGCCTTGGCGGGTCCAGATGGTTCGACGCTGCGCCGGCTTGAAGCCCTCACGGGTGCCCAAGTCGTTCTTCGGGGCCTTGATCTTCAGATTCGGGGCCGGCCGACCCAGGTGGAGCGCCTGCTGGCCCTGATCAAGCTGTTGGAGTCCCTCTGGCAACGGGGGGAGCCCATCAGCCCAGTGGACATCCAGTCCGCCCTGACGGCCCTGGACACCGGCCGTTCCGACCAGCACCGCAGCATGGGCCTGCAGGTACTGGCCACCAGTGTCACCGGCAGGCCCCTTCGGCCCCGCACCCTGCGGCAGAACAGCTATGTCGAGGCGATCGAACGCCACGACCTGACCCTGGCGATCGGCCCAGCCGGCACCGGCAAAACCTTCCTCGCCACAATCCTGGCCGTACGGATGTTGCAGGAACGCAAGGTGGAGCGGCTGGTGCTCACCCGACCGGCGGTTGAGGCGGGCGAACGGCTCGGCTTCCTGCCCGGTGACCTGCAGCAGAAGGTCGATCCCTATCTGCGTCCCCTTTATGACGCCCTCCATGGGCTTCTGGGCCAGGAACGCACCGCCCAGCTCCTGGACAAAGGAGTGATCGAGGTGGCGCCCCTGGCCTTCATGCGCGGCCGCACCCTGGCCGATGCCTTCGTGATCCTCGATGAGGCCCAGAACACCACCTGCGCCCAGATGCGGATGGTGCTGACGCGGTTGGGGGAGAACTCCCGCATGGTCGTGACGGGGGACACCACCCAGATCGATCTGCCCCCGGGCCAGCTGAGCGGCCTGGTGGAGGCGGAGCAGGTGCTGCAGGGGGTGGAAGGCGTGGCCATCTGCCAGTTCACCGATGCGGATGTGGTGCGCCACCCTCTGGTGCAGCGTCTGGTGCAGGCCTATGCCCGCCGCGACGCCTCCCCTCCAGGCCGCCGAGCCACGCCCCAGCTCCGATAGGGAGATCCGCACAGGTGTTTCTACCGAGTGCGAGCGGCCGCTGGCAGGATGGACGCAATTGATCCCATCGAAGCCATGCCGGCCAGAAGCAATTTCCAGGAAGCGATCCGCGAGGCCCAGTCCGGCGCCCTGATCGGACCCAACGTCGTCAACAAGGCCCTTCCCTATGTAGGCGGCGGCATGGTGCTCACCGCCGTCGGCGTCGTCGGTGGTCTGGCGATGGTCGGTAGCCCGATCTTCATGCCCCTCTTCTGGGTGTCCCTGATCGGCAACTTCATCCTGTTCTTCGTGGCCCAGAACGCGGCGATGAAGGGCAACAACGGCACCGCCCTGCCGATCCTGGCCACCTACAGCCTGATCACCGGCTTCACCCTCAGCGGGATCGTGGCGATGGCGATCGGCACCGCCGGCATTGGAGCGATCGGTACTGCCGCCCTGGCCACGGGCATCACCTTCGTGATCGCCTCGGTGGTGGGCCGCAACATGAGCGACAACCTCGGCCAGGCCCTCAGCGGCGTGGTGGGTCTCGGCATCGTCGGGTTGCTGATCGCCATGGTGGTTCAGGTGGTGGGCGGCATTTTCATCCCAGGTTTCGGGGGCAATGGCTTCGAGCTGATGATCGCCGGCTTCGGCACCGTGCTGTTTGTCGGAGCGGCCTTCGTCGATTTCTACACAATGCCCCGCACGTACAACGACGACCAGTATCTGGCCGGTGCCCTGGGCATGTACCTCACCTACATCAACCTCTTTATTTTCATCCTGAGGCTGATCATCGCCCTCCAGGGCGGTGGACGACGCGACTGAGCACCACGCTCCACTCCATAGGATTTCCTTCGTATGGACCTGTCCTTATCGGATGGGTTCTTTTTTTCTGGGACGCTCTCAGACCAGTGGTGCACGACGCATCCTGCTTTCGTTTTCGGTGCCGATCTGAGCAGGAAACTTCTGACGTCTTGCTGACGTACGGCTAAGCTCCTTTGCGAACCGGCACGGCGGCATGGCCCAGCAGCTGGTGCGAGATGGCCGCTGAACAGCTGAGCTGCCCCCTTTATCCCTTGAATGCCCTAAAAATCCCATGACCAAAACAGCTCTGATCACCGGGATCACTGGCCAGGATGGTTCCTATCTGGCGGAGTTGCTCCTGGACAAAGGGTATGTGGTGCATGGAATCAAGCGGCGGGCCAGCAGCTTCAACACCGACCGGATCGATCACCTGTACCAGGATCCCCATGAGCGGGATCCACGGCTGGTTCTGCACTATGGAGATCTGACGGACTCAAGCAATCTAATCAGGATTGTTCAACAGATCCAACCTGATGAGATTTACAACCTCGGGGCCCAGAGCCACGTGGCGGTGAGTTTTGAAAGCCCCGAATACACAGCCAACTCAGACGCCCTCGGCACCCTGCGGATCCTCGAGGCAGTACGCATTCTTGGGCTGACGCAAAAGACCCGCATTTATCAGGCCAGTACCAGCGAGCTCTATGGCTTGGTGCAAGAGATCCCCCAGAAAGAAACTACCCCGTTCTACCCCCGCAGTCCCTACGGAGTGGCCAAGCTCTACGCCTATTGGATCACGGTCAATTACAGGGAGGCCTATGGCATGTATGCGTGTAACGGTATTCTTTTTAACCACGAAAGCCCCCGTCGAGGTGAGACCTTCGTGACCCGGAAGATCACCCGGGGCCTGGCACGTATTGATGCTGGTCTCGATCAGGGTCTGTTCATGGGCAACCTGGATTCCCTGCGCGACTGGGGTCACGCCAGGGACTACGTCGAGATGCAGTGGCGGATGCTGCAGCAGGAGCATCCTGAAGACTTCGTGATCGCCACGGGCCGGCAGGAATCGGTACGACGGTTCATCGAACTCACCGCTGAAGAGCTTGGCTGGGGCGGCATTAACTGGGAGGGCAGCGGCGTCGAGGAAACGGGCGCCCGTCGTGACACCGGGGCCACAGTGGTGCGCATCGACCGGCGTTACTTCCGGCCAGCGGAGGTGGAGACCCTGCTTGGGGACCCGACCCGCGCCCGGGAACGGCTGGGGTGGACGCCCACCACAACATTGGAGGAACTGGTGGCGGAAATGGTCGCCACCGACAAGGAGGAAGCCGCCAAGGAGGCCACGCTCCGCCGGGAGGGCTTCACCGTCGTCGGCTCCATGGAGAACCCTCCCCAGATCGGACTGAAGGCCTCGCTGTGAGACAACATCCAAACGCCGCTATGGTCAGATCCATTGCCCGTTCTCGGCGAAGTGACCCCCCGCATCGGCCTCGGTGCCTGAGGCTTTCCCCATGCTGATTTCACCAAACGATCGGATCTTCATCGCCGGCCATCGCGGCATGGCCGGCTCGGCCATCGCCCGTCGCCTGAAGGCGGAAGGGCACCAGCACCTGCTCACCGTGGGACGCTCGGAACTTGATCTGATGGACGGCCCTGCGGTGGAGGCATGGTTCGCCGATCAGCGGCCCGATGTGGTCGTGCTTGCGGCGGCGAGGGTGGGTGGAATTCTGGCCAACTCCACCTATCCCGCCGATTTCCTGCTCGACAACCTCAAGATCCAGCAGAACGTCATTGAGAGTGCCTGGCGGCAGGGCACCCGTCGCCTGCTGTTCCTGGGCAGCAGCTGCATCTATCCCAAGCTCGCCGACCAGCCGATCCGGGAAGAAGCACTGCTCGGAGGGCCGCTGGAACCCACCAATGAGTGGTATGCGATCGCCAAGATCACCGGCATCCAGCTGTGCCGTGCCCTGCGCAAACAGCATGGCTTCGACGCCATCAGCCTGATGCCCACCAATCTCTATGGGCCAGGAGACAATTACCACCCCACCAAGAGCCATGTGCTGCCGGGTCTGATCCGTCGCTTCCAGGAGGCCCGTGAAACCGGTGCAGAAGAAGTGGTCTGCTGGGGCAGTGGCAGCCCGCTCAGAGAATTTCTGCACGTCGACGATCTGGCCGCTGCAGCCCTGTTCTGCCTGCGGCACTGGCAACCGGGTACCGAAGACATGCAACACATCAATGTGGGGACAGGAACGGACGTGAGCATTCAGGACCTGGCCACGATGGTGGCCGAAGCGGTGGGCTTCCGTGGCCGCATCGCCTGGGACAGCTCCAAACCGGACGGCACGCCGCGCAAACTGCTGGACGTCAGCCGCCTGGCCGCCCTGGGGTGGCGAGCCTCGATACCCCTGCAGGAGGGATTGCGGCGCACCGTGGCGGAGTTCGTCAGTGAGCGGGCCAGTGGCGCCGAGGTGCGGCTGTGAGGATTCTCGTCACCGGCGGAGCCGGCTACATCGGCAGCCACGCCGTCAGGGCCCTGACCCGGGCGGGTCATCAACCCGTGGTGTTGGACAACCTTGTCTACGGCCATGCCGACATCGTCGAGAAGACCCTGAAAGTTCCCCTGGTGCTGGGCCAGGTGGGCGACCGTGAAGTGCTCGAGCCCCTGCTGCGTGGCCGCCACCCCGCCCTCGATGGGACGGCCCTGGAAGGCAAGCCCATCGAGGCTGTGATGCACTTCGCCGCCTACGCCTATGTGGGCGAATCCGTGAGCGATCCTGCCAAGTACTACCGCAACAACCTTGGCGACACCCTCACCCTGCTGGAGGCCTTGGTGGCCACCGAGCGACCGTTGCCGATCGTTTTTTCCTCCACCTGCGCCACCTACGGGATCCCCCAGCAGGTGCCGATCACCGAAGATCATCCCCAGGCTCCGATCAACCCCTACGGACGCACCAAATGGATGGTGGAGCAACTGCTCACAGACTTCGCGGCGGCCTACGGCCTGCCCAGCGTGATCTTCCGCTACTTCAATGCCGCCGGTGCCGATCCCGACGGCGACCTGGGTGAGGACCACGACCCTGAAACCCACCTGATCCCCAGGGTGCTTGACACCATGAGCGGACGGGAACCCTATCTTCAGATCTTCGGAGACGATTACCCCACGCCGGACGGCACCTGCATCCGCGACTACATCCACGTGGCCGACCTGGCCGATGCCCACGTGCTGGGCCTGGAAAGGCTGCTGCGGCTGCGGGAACGGGAGGAAACCGAGCGAAAACCTCTGATCTACAACCTCGGCAATGGCACGGGCTACTCCGTCCAGCAGGTGATCGAAACCGCCAAGGCCGTCACCGGCAGGGGTCTGCTGGCCCACGTGGCCAAACGGCGCGAGGGTGATCCTCCCCAGTTGGTGGCCGGGGCCACGCGGGCCCACCAGGACCTGGGCTGGCGGCCCCGTTACCCGGAACTTGAAACGATCATCGAGCATGCCTGGGCCTGGCACCAGCGCCGTCACCAGGCATGAGTTCCTCGCGCACTGGCCAGGGCCTGGCCAGTGGCTCACCGATGAAGACACCCTGGCCAGGCATGGCCACACTGCGCCAGTAACTCTCGATCAAGGTGTCGCCGCGGCGGTAGTAGGTGAGCAGCAGCCCTGGATCAGAAAATTTGGCCGGGAAGTTGCACGGCTCCACCACCGTGCCGTAACTGCCTGTGGCACCGGCCTCGAGCCAGCGGAGAGCGCTCATTTGCGAACTATCTGTCAGCTGCCCGCCGAAGGAGGTGAGATGGTCAGCGATGGCTCCAGGCCGGTAAAGGTTGGTGCGGATTCCTGCGGGGAAGGCCAGTCCGGTAAAATAGGCCATGACGTCCTGGGCTCCAACCAAAGCATCGGAAGCGACCACCTTGACCCGGAAGCGGGATCCCATGGCCGCCACGATCCGGCCATAGCCTGCAGCTCTTGTATTGCGCCTGGCGTCCCTGGTGCTCAACAGGTAGGCGGTCCCTGGGGGCGCCGTGCCGTCCGAAGCCACGCCCAACTGGATGAGGCGCCTGGCCCTAGCCAGGCTCGTCGCCGCCAGGAGCATGCTGGGCCTGACGCCCAGCTGATCCCAGGGACGGCGCACATCACCGCGGGCAAACAGGGGACTCAGGGCGGTGGTCCGACAACCGCTCGCGCAGAAGCGTGGATCCAGGCCGAAGGTGAAAGCACTGGTGATCGATTGGCAACCGACCCTGTAGGGGGCTGCCCAGGCCAGTGCGTAGACCTGGACATGGCCAGGGGTCTGGCTATCCACCGTGCGCTTGAGGCGGCGGAACACAGCCGGGCTCAGCGCCGCTGTCCTGGGGGGAAAGCGCACCCGGATCACCTGGTCCGGGGGAATCAGGCGGGCGCCCTGGTAAGCCCGACCGATGGTCTCGCTGAGGGGATCGGCGGCATTGATGATGATCGCCAGGTGGCGATGGTCGAGGGGTCCATCGAGTGAAGTCCCGGCGCTGGTGAGCCACGGCCGGCGCGGGAGGGACTGGCTGGCCGTCAGGACCAGAAGCACCAGCAGCGAAAGCAGCGTGGACAGAGGCCGGCGGAAGGGAGACCGCTGCAGGCCAACGCAAAACTCAGTGGCCATGGAGGGGGTGAACGATGGCCGCCAAGACGGCGCAGAGACCATCGCCATGGCGGAATCGATGGGTTCTTCAGGAACTGACGAGAGCGGAGCCACCAAACCAGAATCGAGCCCGACCAGGAGTCCTGCCCGATGGACAAAGGGCCGATCCCACCCCCAAGCTGCCTTAACCCCGATCGTAGGTCCAGACAAGCTTCGTGCAGGCTCCCGGTGACGACCTAGATTTGACTCCAGGACACCTTGCTGATCCTTGGCCATCCTCTGCCCCTGTTGCGATCCCCTGATCAGACGCGCGGCCACTCAAAAGGCGCTGACCTAGTGCATCCACAAGCCAAATTCCATCTTGTTGACCTGAAAGTTTTAGCTCCCTATCTGCCGCGCCGTTGATGCCACTTCTCCACCGCATCGCCAGACGACTTCCGAGCCCCCTTCTCGCTCCCTTCACCGACCAAAGACCAGCAGCACGCCTGATTCGGACCTCGGCAAAAAAATATTGGAAACTGCTGGCGCTCAACTTTTCCACCAGCCTGATCGCGAGCCTCAGCGAAGGCGCCACGCTCGGGATCATCTTTCTTTCAGTGAGCCTCATCAGTGCCCCCGAAAACAGTGATTGGAGCAAGATTTCCGCCCTCGGATCCCTGAGCCGGCTCCCCAGGCTGCAGGACTGGCTCTACAGCGCCCTCAGCTCCAGTGCGGGCCGCGATGGAATCTTCGTGCTTCTCCTGGCCACCGCCGTGGCTCTCCAGGCCATGATGGCTGTCACGAGCTATGTGAACAGCATCAGCACGGCCGTGATGGGAGCCCGAATGGGCACGGAAATCACCGGCAAGTTGAACGACCGGGTTCTTTCGCTGAGTTTCGGCTGTGCAAGCCGGTACAGGGTTGGCGACCTGCTGAACTACGTGGGCTCCGGGGGTGGCACCGTACAGAGGGAGATCTCTCTGGCCAATGGGTTGCTGATGAACAGCCTTCAGCTGGTGATCTATCTTGCCATCCTTGTGGCCATTTCTCCTTGGCTGCTGCTGGTTGCCCTTGCCATGGCCGCCGTCATGCAGACAGTCCAGAAACTTCTGTTGCCGCGTATTCGCAGGAATTCAAGGGAGCAACAGAGCGTTGGTGTGGAGCTCTCCAGCCACCAGAATGAGCAGATTCAGGGCCTCCGCTTGCTGCACAGCACCGGCCAGCTGGAAAGCTCCAGAATCAAGCTCAAAAGATTGCTCAGTGAAAGTAAGCGCCTTTCGATCCGGCAGAGCAAACTTTCCAACCTGGTGCAGCCAATTTCTAACATGCTGCCGATCATTTCCATCGCCGTTATCGCGGCACTCAGTCTGTTGGTGTTCAAGGACCGAAGCAGCGGCGTGCTTCCCAGCCTGGTGACCTTCATCATTGCCCTGCAGAGACTCAACCAGCGAGTCGGCAGCTTGACAGGGCTGGCCACGAGCTATGCGTCCAACAGCGCCAATGTGGAACGGCTCAATGAAATTCTGCGAGATTCAGATAAGGAGTTCATCCGATCTGGAGGCGTGCCTTTCACTGGCCTACGTCAAGGCATCGAGCTGGATAATCTATCGCTGCGTTACAGCCCAGATCTTCCAGAAGCCCTCTCCTCCATCCAGCTCAGCATTGGGCGGGGCCAGACCATTGCGCTGGTCGGCTCAAGCGGCGCCGGGAAGAGTTCCATCGCCGATCTACTTGTGGGTCTCTATGCTCCAACGGATGGGAGGATTCTCATCGACGGCGTAGATATTCGCGATCTCAACCTTGCTAGCTGGCAACAACGGCTTGGAGTTGTGAGCCAGGACACCTTCCTATTCAATGCCAGCATCGCCAGCAATATTGGTTTTGGTGTAGAAGGCGCCACACTCGACGCTATCAAGGACGCCGCTGCCAGAGCCCAAGCCGCCGGCTTCATCACCAACATGCCCGAGGGCTATGACACCAAGATCGGCGAACGGGGTTACCGGCTGAGTGGCGGCCAACGGCAGAGGATCTCGTTGGCAAGGGCCATTCTGCGGAGACCTGAGCTGTTGATCCTCGACGAGGCCACCAGCGCTCTGGACAGCCAAAGTGAACGGTTAGTGCAGCAGGCGATTGAACAGTTTGAACGCCAGCACACCGTGCTGGTGATCGCCCACCGCCTCAGTACGATTGTTAACGCTGACGTCATCTGTGTGATGTCGGAGGGCAGGATCCTGGAACGGGGCCGGCACCACGAGCTTTTGGCACAAGCAGGCCTTTACGCAAACCTATGGAGTGAACAATCCAAGCACCCCCAGCAGACGTCGATGGCGACCACATCCGTCTGATGAGCGCCAGCATCACCACCATCAACCCGCACGATCGAGAGCATCCCATGGCCGATCCCCCCCCGAGGGCGCTCGCCATGACGATGGTTGATTCCTGATGATTATCGCCTGCACGATCGACAACAACTACATACGGCACTGTGCCGTGATGCTGAAGTCGCTTCAACTTTCCAATCCAGCTGAATCGATCACGGTTTACATCCTGCACGGCAGCATAGATACTGGCGAGCGTGCTCGATTGGCGGCCTATCTGGGTGAATTCCTGCCTTCGGTTTCGTTCATTCAGCTGAATGAGGAAATGCTTGCTGGGTTTCCTGTTTTTGGCCACATCACCTTAGCTACCTATTTTAGGCTGCTCTTGCCAGCGGCGCTTCCCCATGCGGTCGAGAGAGTTCTCTATCTGGATTCCGATCTGATCGTGGTGGATTCGCTTCATGCGCTCTGGGAATCGAGTCTTGGGGAGAACAGCATCGGTGCGGTCGAAGAACACAACCAGGAGTTCGACCGCAACCGCCTCGGCCTGGCTGAGGGTTCCCTTGTGTTCAACGCTGGCGCGATGCTGATCGATCTGGGCCGCTGGCGCAGGGAGAACATCCTGACCACGGGTCTGGAATTCGCCCGCACCCATCCCGAGCGCATCAAACACTGGGATCAGGACGTGCTCAATTCCCTGCTTGAAGCACGCTGGCTGCCCCTCGACTGGCGCTTCAACGCCCTACCCCATCTGTGGATGCATTCGGAGTATGCCGATGCCGACACCCCCCTTGGCCGGCAGGCTGAAGCAGCTCGTGCCCGCCCCGCTGTGATTCACTTCGCGGGCTCAGGGGTGGCCAAGCCCTGGCACCATCGCTGCACCCATCCCTGGCGCCAGCGCTATCTGGAGATCCGCCTGCAAACCCCATGGGCGAGCCTGCCCCTGGAGGGAGCCCCCAGCACGTCCCCGGGTGACCGGCTCGGGGCATGGCGCCTCCGAATCAAGAGCGCAGGCAAGCGTCTCCTCGGCAGGCTGAGGCCCTAGGACCCATGACCATCCAGCTCGGCGATCACCGACTCACCTGTATCGGCTACTGCGACAGCACCGAGGCGCACCTGTTGGGGCGCTTCCTGCGCCAGGGAAGCCGCGCTCTGGCGGAGACGGAAGGCGAATACACCCTGGTGATCGAAACTGGCGCAGGGGACGTGACGGTGGTCACCTCACCTGTCGGAGCCACGCACTATTACTACACCGAGCAGAACGGCCGGCTTTTCCATGGCGACCAGGTGGCGGAGATCCTCAGGCGCAGCGGTCTGGAGTGGCGCTGGAACTGGCAGGCCCTCGGCGATCTCTGTCAGCTGGAGAACCTGACCGACAACCAGACGCTCCACCCGGAGGTCCATCGGGTTCCACCAGGGAGCATCCTGCATTTCACCGACGGCCGCCTTTCGCTCAGCTCCGAGTCGGTCCTTGACAGGATCCCTGAGGCCCCCGCTGACCCGGACGCCGCCGTCGAGGCGCTCAATGCCGCCGTGCTTCGGCTGGCTGGGGACAACCCCTACCTGTCCCTTTCGGGCGGGTTCGATTCGAGGGTGATCCTGGCGTCGATGCTGCACCAGGGACTGCGCCCCCATCTGATCACGATGGGACGGGAGGAGGCCACCGATGTGCAGGTGGCCCGCCACATCGCCCGGCGCTTCGATCTGCCCCATCAGCTGATCAACCTGGACCTCGAGGAATTCTTCGCCCACGGGCCCATCATCTCCAGCCTCACCAACGGCACCAAGACCGCCTGCCACTGGCACACCTTCCTCTATCCCCTGAAGGCGGCGATTCCCGCCGATGCCACGTTCTTCGTCGGCACCCTGGGGGAATTCGCCCGTACCTATTACTTCGACCGGGGCTGGCTCGGCCGCATGGCGTCTCTGGCCCCCGAAGCCGCCTTGAGCAAGTTCTGGCGCATGAAAGTGGATCGTCACCTCAGCTTCTCAGCTGAGGAACTGCGTCATCTGGCCCCACCGCTGGCCGCCCAGTTGATGCCGGAGGGTCGCGGCCAGCGCGCCACCAGGCTTTCCGGCTTCTGTCAGGGAGGGTTCCTTGAAGGCCTCACCCGCTATTACTTCGAGCAACGGGTGCCCAACTTCTACGCCAACGGCATCCGCATGTACCGGGCCTCCAGCGCCTGGCGTTCCCCCTTCCACGACCGCCGCTGGATCGAGGCGATCTGGAACCTTCCCGATGGTTGGAAGCTGGGCTCCAACTGGCACCGCCATGCCATTAGCCGCAACTGCCCAGAGCTGCTCTCGTTTCCGGAGGAGAACGGCTTCGACAAGAACCGCATGCTGGCCAAAGCCCCGCCCCTCTACTGGACACCTCCCCTGAGGCGGTCCCGCTATGTGAGTTACGACCTCAGTGCCGACTGGTATCGCGACCCACGCATGCATGCCTTCCTGCTCGAGCACGGTGGGCTGATCGACGACTTGGTGGACCCGGAGCTGCTCAGCCGAATTCTGGACGCCCATCGCAACGGCAGCGACCGGACCCGAACCCTGGCCTTCCTTCTCACCTTGATCTTCTGGAAGCAGGTGATCACCCCATGAGGGTGCTGTTCGTCTCCCACATGGCCACCCGCAGTGGTGCCCCCCTGCTGCTGCTGTGGCTGTTGCGCTGGCTGAAGGAGCACGCCTGCGGGATTGATCCGGCCGTGGTGCTGCTCAGCGATGGGCCCCTGCGGCCCGAGTTCGAAGCCCTGGCGCCCACCGTGGCCTGGAGTCAGCCCCTCTTCCAACCCCTTCTTGAGCGGTTCGCGGCCCGATTGGGCAGGGGGCAAGCCAGCAGTCCAGCCGGCCTGCTGGAGGCGGCGGTGAAACGCCACAAACCCGACCTGATTTACCTGAACACCCTGGTCCTGGGCCAGCACCTGAGGGGCCTCAACGCCGACCCGGCCCGGCCGGCCTGCCTCAGCCACGTCCATGAGCTCGAAACCACGCTCGCGACTATGAGCACCGCGGAGGCCGTGTCCCGCCAGCTGGCCCTTTCCAGCTCGGTGGTGGCCTGCGCCGAAGGGGTGAGGCAGTCCCTGCACCGCCAGCACGGTCTCCCCCTGGATCGATGCTCAGTGATTCCGGAGTTCGTTCCTTTTTCTGCTCAGGGCCATGGTCCGGCGGCCGAGCCCATCGCCCCGTTGGAGGGGGACGCCAGGGATCCACGCCTGGAGCGCCTTGAGACCGCCCTCGAGAACGGCACGTTCGTATTTGGATTCGCCGGCCAGGCGATCGCCCGCAAGGGATTTGACCTCTTCCCCCAGCTGGTGCGGGAATGCGAGCGGGTCTTCGCCGGAACGTCCTTCCTTGCGGTCTGGCTCGGGGCCCCGCCGGCACAGGAGGAGGTGATGGTGGCCCAACGCGATCTGCGTCTGTTGCAGCTGGAACACCGCGCTTTGCTGCTGGCTCCAATGCCCACGGGCATCGGCGTGATCCGGCGCTATGCGGTTCATGGCCTGCTTTCACGGGAGGATCCTTACCCCGTGGTCGCCCTTGAGGCGGCCGTCGCGGCCGTACCCACTGTGTGCTTCCGCGACGGGGGTGGCATCGCTGATTTCGTGGCCGATGGCTGCGGAGTGGCGGTTGACTATCTCGACCTGGAGGCTTTTGCAACCGCCCTGCACCAGCTCAGCGTTGACCCGGGCACCCGTCGGCGACTGGGCGAACGCAGCCGGGCCAAGGTGCTGCAGGAGTCCAGCATCGATGGCGTGGCGCCCCAGCTGCTGGCGTGCATGGAACGGGCCGTCGCGGCTGGAGCCCGCCATGGTTGAGGTGCCCCTGCCCAGCTCCCGACCCCTCTACGGCTGGCCCGAGGACGGCGCGATCACCGTGCCTGAACGGTTCAACAGCGATCCGGAACGGCCCCTGTTCTCGATCATCATCCCCACCCTGAACCAGGGCGACTTCATCGAGGACACCCTGCTCTCGATTCTCTGGCAGGGCTACGACAACGTCGAGATCATCGTCGTGGATGGGGGCAGCACCGACCAGACTCCGGCAGTGCTGGAGCGGTACCGACCGTGGATCAGCGTGCTGATCAGCGAGCCCGACAGGGGCCAGTCGGACGCCATCAACAAGGGGTTCCGCCGGGCCACCGGTTCGATCCTTGCCTGGCTCAACTCCGACGACTTCTACCTGCCTGGAGCCTTCCGCACCGTGATGGAGCGTTTCGCCGCCGATCCCACAGGCCGCTGGGTTATCGGCAGCGGCGACATCGTCAGTGCCGACCAGCAGTTTCTGCGCCATGTGCCCGCCCGGGAGGGATCTGAGCAGACCCTGCTGGCCATCGAGGATGACTGCTTCCTGCTGCAGCAGAGCTGCTTCTGGAGTGCCTCCCTCTGGCAAGAGGCCGGCGGGGTCGACGAGGGCCTGAGCCTGCTGATGGACTACGACCTCTGGTGGCGTTTCTCCCGGCGCTGCAGCGGCCTGGTCACCCAGGAGAAACTGGGGGCCATGCGTTACTACGCCACCGTGAAGACCCGGCGCCAGGGGGACCGCTTTCCGGTCGAGCTGGCCACGATCTATGCCCGTTACGGGGCCAGAGAGTCGCTGGACCGCCTGGTGCAGAGGCTTCTGAAGGAAAAATCCGCCCTCGGCGAGCGCTTGCAGGGCCTGGAACGTCAGCTGCCAGTGCGACTGTTGCGGCGGCTGCGGCTTCTCCCCAGACCATGACGGCACCCGAACTCTTCGTCGGCATCACCAGCTGGAACAGCGAGCTGTTCTTGCCCCACTGCCTGGAGGCGCTTCAGGCCACCACCCGGGGGCTCGACACCCAGATCTGCGTGCTGGACAACGGCTCCACCGACCGCTCCGTGGCGATCGCCCACGAGCGGGGCGCCCAGGTGGTGCAGCGCTCCTGCAGCCAGCCTGATGCGCTCAATGCCCTGCTGCGCCGCTCCCGCTCCCCTTACACCCTGCTGCTGCATGCGGATGTGATCCTGCTGTCCCAGCAGTGGTTCAGCCTCTGCCGTTCCCGTATCACCGATGGGGTGGCGCTGGTGTCGCCCCAGGACATCGGCTGCGGGCCGCTCACCCGTCCCTTCGGTGCCGGCATGCCGGAAAGCTCCTTCCTGCTGATGGACACGGAGCGATTCCGCCGCTGCCGGCGCCTCCGCTGGCGACGCAAGGGGCGCTGGCCGCGGCCGCGGTTTGAGGTCGACTTCCACGGCCCCCACATCACCCACCACCTGCCGATGGAGCTGGAGCGGCGCCAGCTCACCTGGGTGCCCATGGACGTCTACGTCTCCAACCGGGCCAGCGAACCGCTGTTCACGCCGGCCTCACCGCCGGCGGTCTGGAGCGACGAGCTGGCCTACCTGCGCTATGGCCTCGGCAACTTCTACGGCCTCGACGGCACGATCACCCACTACCACAACTGGTACGACCGGATCGCCGCCCGAGAGAAGAGCGAAACGGCGCCGGCGCCAGGCCGCAAGGATTTTCCGGTGGAGTTCATCCGCTCCTACACCCACCGGCTGCTGGAGGACTACGCCGCCGGCAGGCTGGAGTTGCCCACCGATCTCAGCACCACCCGCACCCCCCGAGCGCTCTAGCCCCATCCCTTCCTCCATGACCGGTCCCTCGCCACCACGGCCGATCGCCGCCCACTTCCTGCTGGTGCCGGAGCTGCTGCATTCGCCCCCCAACGAGGCGATCATCTCCGCCCTGCTGGAGAACGGCTTTGATGTCCACGTCTATGCCCCCGGGCCCTGTGGCAGCACGGCTCCCTACGGCGAGCGGGTCACCACTCACCAGGTGTCCTATGCGATGCGCTGGCTGCTGGGCCAGGCCTGGCGTCTCCGCTGGCGCCGCTACAGCTGCTTCTCGGGAACGACCGAAGATCCGATCGCCTTGGTGGGCGTGCTGGCCCGTCTGCACCGCCGCCCCTGCTTCGTGCTGGGGGATGAGATCCGCGCCGGCAGCTACCGGGGTCCACGCTCGAAACGCTGGAAGCAGCTCTGCCTGGACGCCTACCGGCGGGCTCGCTTCACGATCGTCAACGACACCCACCGGGTGCCCCTGGTGCGCAACTACGCCGGCCTGCCGCCGGCCCAGCCGGTGCTGGTCTACCCGGGCTGTTTCCGCAACCCGCCGGAGCGGGATCCGCTCTTGCGTCAACGGCTTCGCCAGCGCTGGGGGATCGGGCCCGACGCCCTCACGCTGGCCATCTCCGGGGGATTCAACCTCACCGCCGGCGCCGACTGGCTGCTCGACGCCCTGCACGAGGACCCCTCTCTCTGCGCCGTGATCCAGCCCCTGGGGGTGGATCCCCTGGCCCTCTACCTGCTGCGGCGCCTGAGCCTGGGGGGTCGGCTCCACATCGAGACCGAGCGGCTGTCATGGCAGGAAGCCTGGCAATCGGCCGTCGGCTACGACATCGGCCTGGCCGTGTACACCAATCCGGCTCCCCAGTTCCAGGCCATGGGGGTCAGCTCCAACCGGCTATGCATGTACCTGGCCATGGGGGTGCCGGTGATCTGCAGCCGCCAGGCCAGTTTTCAGTTCGTCGAGGACTTCGGCTGCGGCGTGATGGTGGACGATGGCGCCGGCTTCCTGGCGGCGGCCCACCACCTGGGGGCTGACCTGGAGGCCCGGCGGGAGGACTGCGCCCGCTGCTTCCACGATCACATCCGCCCCCAGGAGCGCTACCGCGCGCTGGTGGAGGCCATCGGCGCCCTCGGGCACCCCTGAGCCAGGAGCCACCATCGACGCCATGAACCGCTCCAGCCTCAACCTGCGCCTCTACCTCGCCGCCCGGGCCGTTCTGCATGGAGGCCGGCGCTGCATTCCGCGGGCCCTGCTGCCGCCACGGCAGCCCCTGGGAGATCGCTTCACGATCGCGATCACCACCTTCGAAACCCGCTACGAGAGCTACTTCCGCCCCCTCTACCGCTCCCTGCGCCGCAGCTTTCCGGAGGTGCCGATCCTGGTGGCCGTCAACGGCCACGGCGATCAGGCCAGCCAGAGCCGCTACCTGGAGCAGATCTGCAGCGAGCTGGCCAGCGGCGAGCCGCCCCATCGCCGCTTCCTGCTGCACGATCGGGTGGTCGGGCTGTGCCAGCTCTGGAACGAACTGCTCCAGGCCAGCCCGACGGCCACCACCCTGGTGCTCAACGACGATCTGAGCATCGACCCCTGGCTGAGGCGCTGGGCGGAGACCATGGCGTGGGAGACGGTGGACCTCACCCTGCTCAACAACACCTGGTCCCACTTCGCCATCGGTCGCCACTGCTGGCAGCGGATCGGCGCCTTCGACCAGACCTTCAGCGGCATCGGCTTCGAGGACATGGACTACACCGCCCGGGCTTCGCTGGCAGGCGTCGAGATCGGAGGGGTGGCCTGCCCCTATCTGCACCATGCGAACGACCAGCCGGACACCACCTCCTTCGATGACCAGTCGGCGCGGGTCTGGGGCAAGTACACCTCCGCCAACCAGGAGAGCTTCTTCCGCAAGTGGGAGAGTTGCGCGGCACCAGAGGGGATCTACATCCGCCAGCTGGGGCACCACGTGCGGCCCATCGCCCCCCTGCCGCCCCTGCCCGTGCCGCCCCTGAACACGGCCGGGGGCGGGGTCGTGTACCTGGATCGAACCCCATGAGGGTGCTGGTGCTCGCCCCCTCCGCCTACCTGCTCGGCGGGGTCCAGGACTGGCTGGCGAACCTGGTGCCGGGGCTGCGGGCCGGCGGGCTCGAGGTGACGGTGGCGGTGCCCGACGGTGACCATCACCGCCATGGCCCCTACGCCCAGGCCTATCCGGCGCTGGCGGCCCAACCGCTCGCCAACCCCAGCGGCAGCGTCGAGGGAAGGATTCGCGCCATCGCCACCCTGCTTGGGACTCTCAATCCCGAGCTCGTACTCGGGGTCAACCTGGTCGACCTCTACCCCGCGGCCCAGCGGGCCCGCCGCCAGGGACGCTTTCATGGACGAGTGGTGATGACCCTGCATGCGCTGCAGGCGGAGTACTTCGACGACCTGCGGCGCCACGGCGCCGGTATCGATGCGGTGATCGCCACCAATCGGCTGGCCTGCCGGCTGGCGAGCGAGCGGGGCGGGATGGACCCTGCCCGGGTGCTCTATGCCCCCTATGGCGTGCCGGTGCCGCCCTGGCAGGCCCCCGGCGGCGATCCAGCCGACACCTTGAAGCTGGCCTGGGTGGGCCGGCTGGAGCAGGCCCAGAAACGGGTGCACGATCTGCCGCCGCTGCTGACGGCTCTCAAGGCCCTGGGCCTTGAGGTGCAGCTCAGCATCGCCGGCGACGGCGAGGAGCGCTCCGCCCTGGAACGATCCCTGGCGCCCTGGATCGCGGCTGGCACGGTGCGCTTGCTCGGCCACGTCAACCAGCACAGGCTGGCGGAGGAGATCTACGGCCATCACCATGGCCTGGTGATCACCTCCGCCTGGGAAACGGGCCCGATCGTGGCCTGGCAGGCCATGGCCAGCGGCATGGCGGTGGTGAGCAGCCGCTATGTGGGCTCAGGCCTGGAGGGGGCCCTGGAGCACGACACCACGGCCCTGCTGTTCCGCTGCGGCGATGTCGCCGCAGCCGCCGCCCAGCTGGCCCGGCTGCGGCAGGGCGCCCTGCTGGAGCGGCTATCCAGGGCCGGCCACGCCCTGGTGGCCGGGCGCTACAGCGAGGGGGCCTCCCTGGCGGCCTGGCGGCGGGCGATCGAGCAGGTGATGGAGCTTTCCCCGCTCTCAGGGATCCCCCCTGAACCGGATCCGGCCCCCGCCGGACGGCTGGATCGCTGGCTGGGCCGACGCCGCGGTGAAGATCTGCGCCAGCTGCTGGGTCAGCGCTTCCGCCATGGCAGCGCCGGCAGCGAGTGGCCCCATTCCGGTGGCGAGGCCGATGGGGCGGTGGAAGCGGACCTGCTGGCGGCGGCAGGCCGGCTCGACCATCCCGGTGCTCCCCATGGCTGAAACGACGGGACCCTCCCGGAAGGAGTGGCTGGGCGTCTGGCTCAAGGAGCGGCTGCGCTACGAGTGGTTGCTGCGCCGCCCCGCGCCAGCCCACCTGGCGATCGCCAACCGCGATGAGCGGTTGGAAGCGGCCCCCGATGGCGGTGGCCAAGCCTGTCTGTGGCGCTTCACCTCCCGCCTGCATGCGCCCCGGCTGCAGCCGGAGCTGGGCAGGCGCCTGCTGCACCGCAGCCTGGCCACCGCGCCGATCCGGCGCCGCGCCGCCCCCGGCTGGGGCGATGGGCCGCCCGAGCTGAGCGTGCTGATCGGCCACCGTGGCAGCGAGCGGCTTCCCCTGCTGCTGGCCACCCTGGACTCCCTCGCCGCCCAGGAGAACGTGCGCCTGGAGTGCCTGGTGATCGAGCAGGACAGCGAGCCCCGCATCGCCAACCGGCTGCCCCCCTGGGTGCGCCACATCCATGGTCCCCTGCCTGACCCGACCGCCCCCTACAACCGCTCCCACACCTTCAACCTGGGCGCCCGCCAGGCCCACGCTCCGGTGCTGCTGCTGCACGACAACGACATGCTTGTGCCGGCCGGCTACGCCCGCCGCCTGCTGGAGAGGATCGCCCGCGGCTATGCGGTGGTGAATCCCAAGCGGTTCGTCTTTTATCTCGATGAGGTCCACAGCGACCGGGTGCTCGCCGGCTCGGAGGAGTACGGGGCAAGGCCCGCCGAAGCGATCGTGCAGAACCTGGAGGCCGGGGGCTCGATGGCGATCACCGCCGAGGCCTATGCCGCGATCGGGGGGATGGACGAGGGCTTCGTCGGCTGGGGCGGCGAAGACAACGAGTTCTGGGACCGCTGCCTCACCCGTCCCACCTGGACCTGGGGCTACGAGCCGATCGTGCACCTCTGGCACCGCGGCCAGCCGCTCAAGCACCAGCGGGACAACCCCAACCTGGAACGGGCCCGCGCCGTGATGGAGCGTCCGGCCATCGAGCGCATCGCCGCCCTGCGGCCTGCGCCGGTGCCCGGCCTGGTCAGCACGATCATCCCGGTGCACAACCGCTCCGCCCTGCTGCGCGAAGCCGTGGCGAGCGTGCTGGAGCAGGACCACCGGCCGATCGAGATCGTCATCGTCGACGACGGCTCCAGCGACGACACCGGTGCCGTGGCCGATGGCCTGGCCGCCGCCCATCCGGCGCTCATCCGGGTGATTCACCAACCCAACGGCGGACCGGGCGCCGCCCGCCAACGGGGCCTCGACCACAGCCGCGGTGAATTCGTGCAGTACCTCGACAGCGACGACCTGCTGCTGCCCGGCAAGTTCAGCGCCCAGGTGGCGGCCCTGAACGGCTCTCCCGAGGCCCGCATCGCCTACGGCCCCAGCCTGGAGGAGGACCATTCCCGGCACCCCATCCAGCGCCGCGGCCCGATGCGGGCCACCGGCACGCCCCTGGAGCGCCTGTTCCCGCTGCTGTTGCTGGAGCGCTGGTGGACCACCAGCTGTCCGCTTTACCGGCGCGAACTGCTCGAGCGCATCGGCCCCTGGCAGCCGTGGATCAACGAGGAGGACTGGGAGTACGACGGCAGGGCCGGCGCGGCAGGGGCAGCGTTGGTGTGGGTGCCAAGCGAGGTGTCGGTGCGGAGGATTCACATGGGCGACGACCACCTCAGCGATCGGGGCCACCTGGACCCCCGCAAGCTGGCGGACCGGGCCAGGGCGCAGGACTCCCTGTTGCGCAGCGCCCTGGCCGCCGGCGTCGACCGCCGCAGTCCCGAGATGGCGCGTTTCTCCCGCTCCGCCTTCCTGCTCAGTCGCCAGTGCGGCGCCGCCGGAGCGGAGCAGGCCTCCCACCGGCTGTTCCAGCTCGCCCGCCGCGCCGGTTCCTGGCAACGGCGCCGAAGGCTGGAATTCCTGGCCTACCGCCTGCTGGCCGCCGTCCTGGGCTGGGGCCGGGCAGCTCGCCTCACCATGGGGGTCCGGACACGGCTGCCGCCAGGATCCCGCCCAGGGGGGAACATGGCCTGAGGTGATGCAGGAGCCTGTGGAGCATGAATCCGGCACGGCGCCGCTGGTGTCGGTGGTGATGGGGGTTCGCAATGGTGGCGACAGCCTCGCCGCCACCCTCGATTCCCTCACCAGCCAGGAGGGGGTGAATCTGGAGATCGTGGTGATCAACGACGGCTCCAGCGACGACACCGCCGCGCTGCTTGCGGCCCGCGCCGCCGCCGAGCCGCGTCTGCAGGTGCTGGAGCGGCAGGGGCGCGGCCTCACCCGCTCCCTGATCGAAGGCTGCCAGGTGGCCCGCGGCCGCTTCATCGCCCGCCAGGACGCCGGCGACGTCTCCCTGCCAGGGCGGCTGCAACGCCAGCTGCGCTGCCTTCAGGAGCATCCCGACGCCAGCCTCTGTTCCACCCACGTGCGCCTGGTGGTGCCCGAGGGAGCCACGGTGCGGGTGAACGCGCCAGAGGCCGGAGAGCTGGCCGACGGCCTCACCGGCCCCGCCATCCACGGCTCCGTGATGATGCGCCGCAGCGCCTACGAGCGGGCCGGAGGCTACCGGCCGATGTTCTACTTCGCCCAGGACATCGATCTCTGGAGCCGCATGGTGGAGGTCGGCAGCCACCTGGTGGTGCCGGAAGTGCTCTACGAAGCGACCCTCTCTCCCGGATCGATCAGCGGCTCGCGGCGCCAGGAGCAGGAGGCCTTCCACGCCCTGATCGTGGCGGCCACCCAGGCCCGCCGCGGCGGCCAGCCGGAGATGCCCGTCCTGGCCGAGGCCGAGGCCCTGAGCAACCGTTGCCGAGGATCCAGGACCCAACCCCGCCGGCAAGCCGATGGGGCGTACTTCATCGGCGCCTGCCTCAGCGCCGAGCGCCCTGACCTGGCCCGCCACTATCTTCGCCAGGCCCTCAGCCTCAACCCCTGGCACCTCAAGGCCCGACTCAAGCTGGCCACCCTGCCATGACCCTCAGCGTCGCGATTCCCACCTATGGCCGCGATCAGGTGCTCATTGATAGCGTCGCGGCCCTTCTGGCCCTGGATCCGCCCCCGTTCGAGCTGCTCGTCGTCGACCAGACGCCCCGCCACGATCCGGACTGCGAAGCCCAGCTGAGCGTCTGGCAGGCGCAGGGAAAGATCCAGTGGCTGCGGCTGCCGACTCCCTCGATCACCGGCGCCATGAACGTGGCCCTGCAGGAGGCCCGCGGCGACAGGGTGCTGTTCCTCGATGACGACATCCTGCCGGACCCGGAGCTGCTCAACGCCCATGCACGGGCCGGAGCTGCCAGCAGCGAGGCCATGCTCGCCGGGAGGGTGCTGCAGCCCTGGCACCAGGGCCAGAGCGATCCGGAAGACGGGCCCTTCCTGTTCAACAGCCTGCGGCCCCGCTCCGTGGAGGAGTTCATGGGGGGCAACGTGGCCATCCCCCGCCAGCTGGCCCTGGAGCTGGGGGGATTCGACCAGAACTTCGTGCGGGTGGCCTATCGCTTCGAAGCCGAATTCGCCCATCGCTGGCGCCAGGCCGGCCACCCGATCGAGTACGTGCCCGGTGCCCTGATCCACCATCTCAGGGCCGAGCGGGGTGGCACCCGCAGCTACGGCAAGCACCTCACCACCGTCAAGCCCGACCATGCCGTGGGGCGGTACTACTTCCAGCTGCGCACCCAGCCCGCGGGCGTGGCTCTGGCGGCCTGCCTGCGCGGCTGGCTGGGGTCGGTGCGCAGCCGTCACCACCTGCGCCACCCCTGGTGGATCCCCCCCACCCTGCTCGCCGAAGGCCGTGGCCTGGTCTGGGCCCTGCGCCTCCAAAAGCGAGGTCCGGCTCTGCTGCCGACGCGCCGGCGCCGGCTGCTGATCGCCGGCAGCCATCCGGTGCAGTACCAGACACCCCTGTTCCAGACCCTCGCCGCCGCCCCCGGTGTGCACTGCGACGTGCTCTATCTCACCCTTCCGGACGCCCGGACCCAGGGCCTGGGATTCGGGGTTGCCTTCGAATGGGACGTGCCGCTGCTGGAGGGCTACAGCTGGCACGAAGCCACCAGTGGCCGGGGCCGCGGCATCACCTCCGGCTACCGGGGCGTCTGGCTGGCCCGCCCCCTCGGGGAGCTGGGGTTCGGTCCCGGCCGGCAACGGCCCGATGCCCTGCTGCTGACCGGCTGGCACTTCCTGGGAATGGTGCAGCTGTTCATCGCCGCCCGGCTGCAGGGCCTGCCGGTGCTGCTGCGCATGGACTCCAATGCCTTCCGGCCCAGATCCTGGCTCCTCAGCCTCACCTATTGGTTCCTGTTCCGGGGGGTCTCGGTCGGCCTTCCCGTCGGCACGGCCAATGCCCGCTGGTACCGCCAGTTCGGTGTCCCCCAGAAGCGGCTGGTGCCCTCCCCCCACTTTGTGGACAACGCCTACTTCAGCGAGCGGGCCGGCGCCCTGCGGCCCCACCGTGAGGAGCTGCGCCAGCGCTGGTCCATCCCCCGGGAGGCCTTCTGCTTTCTGTTCGCCGGCAAACTCCAGCCCAAGAAGCGCCCGTTCGACCTGCTGGAAGCGCTGCGGTTGCTGCTGGTGGACCCCCTGGCCCCGCCGGTGCATCTGCTGCTCGTGGGCACCGGGCCGTTGGAGGAGGCCTGCAGAGCCGTGGCCGCCCAGCACGGCCTGCCGGTGAGTTTCGCCGGCTTCCTGAATCAGTCCGGCATGCCCTCCGCCTACGCGGTGGCCGACAGCCTGGTGTTGCCCTCCGACCACGGCGAAACCTGGGGGCTGGTGGTGAACGAAGCCATGGCCTGCGGGCTGCCGGCGATCGTGAGCGACCAGGTGGGATGCGCCGAGGATCTGGTGCTCGAGGGCCGCACGGGCCTGGTGAGCCCCGTCGGCCAGCCAGCGGCCCTGGCCGTCGCCATGGGGCGAATGGCCGCCGATCCCGCCGCCGCCACCCGCATGGGGGCGACGGCCAAAGAGCTCGTCCAGGCCCATTTCAGCGTGAGGAACGCCGCCGAGGGCATCCTGGCGGGGCTGGCCCTGCTGGAGCAGCGCTGAGATGCCCAGAGCCCTGATCCTCTCCCTGCAACCCCCAGGGGGTGGCGGCGTCCAGGCCCGTCGCTACGCCAAGCTGCTGAGCCATCTGCCGGCGGCAGGCTGGGAGTTCCATGTCGTCGGTCCCGACCCCCGGCTGGATGCCGTCAACCCGGAGCCCTGCCCCGATCAGGACAGGTTCTGTCACTACAGCCGTTGGGTCTCCCGTTCCCAGCGCTGCTCCATCCGCAAGAACCGCCGCCGGGCCGGCTCCCCGCTCCACCTGTGGTTTGGTCTGCGCCAGCTGATCCATCGGGGGCTGGAGACGGTGGGCGGCCACGACCCCCAGACCCACGCCCTCATGGGCCTGAGGACCACGGCCCTGGAGACGGCGGCGGCGATTCGGTTCGATGTGGTGGCCGGGATCTGCCCGGATTTCCGGGTGCTCGAGGAGGCGCGGGCCGTAGCCGGCGAGCTCGGCAAACCCTTCATCGCCATCTACGACGATCCCTGCGGGCACCGGGAGAAGGGCCACTTTCATCCGGCCCACCCCGATCGCCAGCGGGCCGTTCTGGCTGCAGCAGCAGGGGCCGTGTTCGCCTCACCCCTCACCCTTCAGCGCTACCGGGAACAGGCGCTCCTGGGAACAACCCCCGCCAGCTTCCTGCCGGACTGTTTCGAGGTCGGCGAGCCCCCACCAGCAACCGCCTGGACAGGGACTGCGGCCCACCGGGAGCCAACGGCTGCGGCCAGCGCCCCACTGACGCTGTTTCACCCTGGCAACCTGGGACCCTGGCGGCCGATCGAGCCCCTGCTGGAGGCCGTGCGGCGGTGGCACATGGAGGGACTCGGGGACCTGCGAATCCTTCTCTACGGCTATCTCTACGAAGCGGCCAGAACGGCCATCCGCAGCGACCCCAGCCTGCGAAAGACCATCAAGGTTCATGCCGCCGTGAGCAACGAACGCTCGCACCAGCTAGCCGAGGCGGCCGATGCCCTGCTGGTGCTGATCGGGCCACGCCACACGGACAACCTGCCCTCGAAATTCTTTGAATATCTCCCCCACGCCACGCCGGTGCTGGTAGCTGGACCGGCAGGTAACCCGCTCCAGGCCATCCTCGAAGACCTGCACAAGGGCCTCTACTGCGACATCGAGAGCAGCGACGCCATTTTCAACGCCCTGATGACCTTGCAGGGCCAGGCCGGAAAGTACCGGGAACGCCATCGCCACCACCTGGACGCCATCGGCACCTACGCCGCCCCCCAGGTGGCGAAGGCCTGGGGAGAGGCCTTCGCTCGCTTCCTGGCCGTGCGCCCTTTGGCATGAGGGTCCTGCATGTCATCCCCTCCATCAGCCCGCTACGGGGAGGCCCCAGCCGGGCCGTGATCGACATGGTGGCGGCCCTGCGCCTGCAGGACGTGGACGCCGCCATCCTCACCACCAATGACCATGGCCCGGGGCTGCATCCGGACCTGGTCACCGGACGCTGGCAGTGGCACCAGGGGGTGCCGGTGCTGGCCTTTCCCCGCTGGAGTCCGCCCGTCGCCGCCCTGCGGGAGTTCGCCTTCAGCCCCGGGCTCAACTGCTGGCTGGCCAGGAATCTGAAGCAGTACCAGCTGCTCCACATCCATGCCCTGTTCTCTTACCCCTCCACCAGCGCCATGGCCCAGTCCCGCTGGGCGGGTGTTCCCTACATCCTGCGCAGCATCGGCCAGCTGAGCCCGTGGAGCCTGGCCCAGAGCCGCGGCCGCAAGCGTCTGCTGTTGCGCCTGATCGAACGGAGCAACCTGCAGAGGGCGGCCGCCCTGCACTTCACCACCACGGCCGAGCGGGACGAAACCGCCGCCCTCGCCCTGGCCCCACCGAGCCTGGTGCTGCCCTTGGGGGTGCACGGCCCCGACCCGACCCAGTCGCCTGAAGCCCCGAACGCTTCGGGGCCGGTCCGTTTCCTGTTTCTGTCCCGGCTGCATCCAAAGAAGCAGTTGGAGAAGCTGCTGGAAGCCCTGGCCCTGCTGCAGCGACGCCGACCCGAAGCGACCTGGGAACTGGCTATCGCCGGTGATGGTGAGCCGGCTTACGTCATGGCCCTGCAGGAGCTGGCCAGGGGGCTGGGCCTTGAGGCGCGCTGCCGCTGGCTGGGGTTCGTGGAAGGTGACGCCAAGTGGCAGCTCCTCAAGGCGGCCGACTGGTACGTCCTGCCATCGGCAGCTGAGAATTTCGGTATTGCAGCGGTCGAGGCTCTCGCCGCAGGTACCCCCGTGATCCTGTCCCCCGAGGTGGCCGTGGCCGCCGATGTGGCCCGCGCCGGGGCCGGCCTGATCAGTGCCAGCGACCCAGAAGCTCTGGCGCAGACCCTGGCCTCTGCTCTGGAGCGTCCATCCCTGGCAATGCGAGCGTCCGCCCTTAACCTGGCGAGGATGGATTTTTCCTGGAGCACGATCGCCCTCCAGCTGCGTGATGCCTACCGCCAGGTGCTGACCTCTTCTTCCGGTCGATGACCATCCTGATCCTGATCGTGCTCTTCGGGGCGCTTGCCACTGTTCTCCTCGACGGGGATTGGCAGACCGGCCTGATGGTCACGCTCCTGATCGGCTTCGTGCAGGATCCCCTGCGCAAGATCACAGAGGGCCAACCCGGCTACATGGTCGGCCTCGTGCTGGTCGGCTTCGCGCTTTGCGGCGTGGTGCTCCTGGAACGGGCAGGACGCTTCAACCTGCGGGCGATGTTCTGGACAGTGCCGCAATTCGATGGCTGGGTGACGATCTACTTCACCCTGATCGCTTTGCAGAGCCTCAACAGCTTCGCCCGCTTCTCCGATATCCGGCTGACCGCGATCGGCGCCGCTTTCTATCTGGCTCCGGCCTTCGGCCTCTGGGTCGGCTTCCAGGTGGGATCCAACCTCCCGCTGCTGAAACGCCTGCTGACCCTGTATCTCATCGGCTCAGCCGTGATGGCGATCACGGTCTACCTCAGTTTCCAAGGGGTCGACCATCCCACCCTGAAGGAAGTGGGCGAGGGACTGCTGATCACCTTCCGCTACGGCTTTTCGGCCCAGGGGGCCTCGGGCTTCTGGCGCACCAGTGAAATCGCCTCCTGGCAGCTCTCGGCCGCTGCCTGCATCGCCGCATCGATCGGCATCGCAAGCCAGAAGCCGAGCACCCAGTTCGGGCTGCTGCTGCTGGCGGCAGGCTTTGCCTTCCTCACCCTCCTCACCGGGCGCCGCAAGGCCCAGGTGCTGATCCTGGCGTTCGTGGCCATCTATCTGCTGCTGTTCAGCCGCAGGGCCAGCCCCGCCTCCAAGGAGCGGGCGATCTCCAGCGTGCTCGGGGTGGCCGGGATCTCCTATCCCCTCTATGCCTTCATCCTTTCGGAGAATCTCGGCGAGAACTTCGGGGAGTACACCAACCGCACCCTGACCATCCAAGAGGACCTGGTTGAGCGCTTCGATTCCCAGGGCATCGGCGCCACCCTCAGGGCCATCGAGATCTCCGACGGCATCGGCATGGGGGTGGGGGCAGGTGCCAGCACCGGTGGCCTCATCAGAAATGCCGCCCGCGATGCGATCCGGAGTGTGTCTTTTGTCTCCGAAGGCGGCGGCGGCCGTCTGATCCTGGAACTCGGCATCCCTGGCATGGTGATTCTCGGGGTGATCTTGGTGCTTCTAGCGTTGGTGCTGCTGCGTAACTTCCGACTCCTCAAGCAACTGCCCCAGTCCACCGCTGCCCTGCTGATGGGCCTGATGTCCTTCGCCCTGGCCAACGTCCCAGCGTTCTTCTCGGCGGCCCAGCTCTACGGCGACCCCTTCGTGCTGATTCTGATGAGTCTGTCTCTGGGTTCCTTTCTGGCGATTCCCACCCTGCTCTCCCAGCAGCAGGAACAATGGGCTCTTTGGCAACGGCAACAAGAGCAGCGGCTGATCCTCATGGGGCAAGGCTCCCAACCCCTGGCATGAGCCTGTCCGAGGCTGCCGGTTCGATCCTCACCGCCTTGATTCTGACCTACAACGAAGAGGCCAACATCGCCCGCACCCTGGATCACCTGCAATGGCTGGATTCCATCCTCGTGATCGACAGTGGCAGCAGCGACGCCACCCTCTCAATCCTCGCGGATTATCCTTCTGTGAAGGTGCGCCATCGACCCTTCGACAGCTTTGCTGACCAGTGCAACTTCGGCCTGGACCAGATCGCCACCCCCTGGGTCCTTAGTCTGGATGCGGACTACCTCATCCCGCCGTCCCTGGCCTGCGAAATTCAGACGGTGATCAGAGATCCTGGCAACAAGGAGCTGGCGGGCTTCGCCATCCCGTTCCGCTATTGCATTGCTGGCCGCCCCCTGCGCAGTGGCATGCTGCCGCCCCGGATCAGCCTGTATCGCAGGGGCCTGGGCCGCTACCGCAACGATGGCCATGGGCACCGCATTGATTTGCCGGGCCCCGTCAAACGGCTACGGCAACCGATCTACCACGATGACCGCAAACCCTTGCAGCGCTGGCTGGCCTCCCAGGGCAATTACCTGGCGATCGAAGCGGAAAAACTGCGTACAACCCCCTCCCGCCAGCTTTCTCTGGCGGATCGACTACGAAAGCACACACCCCTGGCTCCCTACGCCGCTTTGTTGTTCTGCCTCCTCTGGAAGGGTGGCGCACTGGAAGGCTGGCGCGGCTGGGTCTACGCCCAGCAACGCATGTATGCCGAGCTCCTGCTGCATCTGATGCTTCTGGAGAGTCACCCCAGCCTGTCGACTCCGCCTTGAGAGGACACACCATGAGGTGGGATCTGGATGTTGGTTTAAGGTCCGCCTTGACCGCTGCAACTTCCCCTCTCCACCCCGCCCATCGCGATCGGAAGTCTCCCTCGCCCGATCTATCCCCGTCGACTCCCCCGCCTCCCACTTTTCGATGCCTTCGATCCTGATCACCGGCGGCGCCGGTTTCATCGGCGTCAATGCCGCCCAGCACTTTGCCTCCCTGGGCTGGGAGGTCGTGGTTCTCGACAACCTGTCCCGTCGGGGCACGGAGGACAACCTCCGCTGGCTGCTCGACCAGCATCCAGAGATCGCCTTCCATCGGGTCGACATCCGTCAGGCGGAGGCCCTCACCGATGTCGTGGCCAATCTTCGTCCAGCGATGTTGCTGCACCTGGCGGCCCAAGTGGCGGTCACCACCTCCTACACCAACCCGCGAGAGGACTTCGAGATCAACGCCCTGGGCACCTTCAACGTCATGGAGGCGGTCAGGCTCCATTCCCCCGAGAGCTTCGTGCTCTACGCCTCCACGAACAAGGTTTACGGCGGCATGGAAACCGTGGCAGTGGAGATGACACCCCATGGCTATCGCTTCCGGGATCTGCCCGCCGGCGTGCCGGAGAGCCAGCCCCTCGACTTCCACTCCCCCTATGGCTGCTCCAAGGGGGTCGCCGATCAGTACACGATCGACTACGCCCGCATCTACGACCTGCACACCTGCGCCTTCCGCCAGTCCTGCATCTACGGCACCCGCCAGTTCGGCATCGAAGACCAGGGCTGGGT
Organism: Synechococcus sp. CS-1332; assembly: GCF_025127995.1. GTDB lineage: Bacteria > Cyanobacteriota > Cyanobacteriia > PCC-6307 > Cyanobiaceae > Cyanobium. Next base: position 48,103 of record NZ_JAHLYP010000050.1, read on the forward strand.
GGCCTGGTTCAGCATCGCCGCCCTTCTGGAGCGGCCGATCACTCTCTATGGCGACGGCTGGCAGACCCGGGATGTGCTCGACGTGCGGGACCTGGCCCGGGCCTACGAAGCCGCCTGGCACCACCGCGACACGATCAGCGGCCAGGCCTTCAACATCGGCGGCGGCCCCGTCAACACCCTCTGCCTGCGGGATCTGCTGCGCTTCCTTGAGGAGGAGCTGGCCATCACGCTCAGCCCCCTCAGCGGCCAGTCCCGACCCGGCGACCAGCCCGTGTTCATCTGCGATGTCACCAAGGCCGCCGAGCAGCTGGACTGGTCGCCGCAGATCAGCGTTGATGCGGGCGTGCGCCATCTGATCCGCTGGGTCCGCGACAACCGGGATCTGTTCGGCTGGCTGAAACAATGAAGCGGCGACGGGCCCTGATCAGCACCATCGAGCCGGTGGATGGGGGGGTTCCTGCCATGACCGCCTGCGTCGCCAGGATGCTCATGGAGCTCGACATCGAGCCCGTGTTCGCCTGGTATGCCCCCTGGAGCACCCATCCGACGCTGTCGGTTCCGCTCCATGCCGTCCCCAGCGGCCGGAGGCCCGGCCAGATGCAGCGCCGCGTCTATGGCGACCACGAAGGCCACGGCCTGGGGGCCTGGCTGCCGGAGCTGGAGTTCACCCATTACCTGCCCAGGCGGGCCTGGCGGGAGCTGGTGACCGGCTGCGACCTGCATCTGTCGGTCACCGGCAATCCCCTCTGCGCCATCCCCTATGCCCGCCTGGGGATCCCCTTTCTGGCCTGGGTGGCCACCCCCTGGCAGGACGATCGGGTGGACCGCGTCAAACGCTTTTCCCGGCCGAGGCGGCTGCTCGACCGGAGCCTCAACGGCCCGGTGCTGCGGCGGCTGGAGCGCCAGGTGCTCCAGGCCCCCCGGGGGCGCATCCTGGCGTTGAGCGGCTACACGGCCAAGGCCCTGGCGTCCATCGCCCGCCGCCCCATAGACGGGGTGATGCGCATGCCGGTGAATCCCGCCATCTTTTTTCCGGCGTCCGAACGGCTTGTGCCCTGGCGCATCGGCTTCGCCGGCCGTTATGCCGACCCACGCAAACAGATCACCCTGCTGCTGGAGGCCGTGGCCAAACTCGTGGCGGCAGGGCAACCGGTGCAGCTCGTCCTGGCCGGCGAGCAGGACGTCCATCGCCTCCAGGACCAGCTGGTCGCCATGGGTCTCGAAGGACGGGTGCAGTGCCACCCCTGCCTTGGCCCCAGCGCCCTGGCAACGGTGCTGCAGGGCCTGGATCTGTTCGTGATCCCCTCCCACCAGGAGGGCCTCTGCATTGCGGCCCTCGAGGCGATGGCCTGCGGGGTCCCGGTCGTCAGCACCCGCTGCGGCGGCCCCGAGGACTACGTGATCGAGGCCCGCACGGGCCAGCTGGTGGCCAGCGAGCCCAGCGCCATGGCGGCGGCGATCGCGGCGATCTGCTCCGATCGGGGTCACCGCGACCGCCTTTCCGCCGGGGCGCTGGCCTGGGTGCGGGAGCAGGCCAGCCCGGACGCGGCCCGGCGCACCTTCCTGGCCCACCTGGAGGCCTAGAGCGGATGTGCGGCATCGCGGGCCAGCTGGGCCGGGAACCGGGCGACTTCGCCGCCAGGGTCGGCCCACGCCTCGCCCACCGGGGACCGGATGATGCCGGCGTCTGGCAGGACGCCGGGGCCTGCCTGGTCCACAGGCGCCTGGCGATTCTGGATCTCTCTCCGGTAGGCCACCAACCGATGGCCTCCCGGTGCGGCCGCTGGCAGCTGGTCTTCAACGGCGAGATCTACAACCACCCCGAGCTGCGTCGTCAGCTCGAAGCGGAGGGGCAGCACTTCCGGGGCAACGGCGACACCGAAGTCCTGCTGGCCTGGCTGATCCGCTGGGGACGGGACGGGTTGGCGGCGTTACGCGGCATGTTTGCCTTCTGTCTGTACGACACCCTGGAGCGCAGCGCCCTGCTCGCCCGCGATCCGCACGGCATCAAGCCCCTCTACCTGCGCAGCGGACCTGGGGGGTCCCTCTCCTTCGCCTCGGAACTGCGGGCGCTGTTGGCGGCTGATACCGGTCACCCCAGCCTGGATCGCCAGTCCCTGGCCCGCTACCTGGCCACCGGATCGGTGCCGGAGCCCGCCACCCTCGTGGCGGGCGTGCAGCGCCTGCCCTGCGGCCACGCCGCCAGCTGGCGCCAGGGTGAGATGGCCGTGCATCCCTGGGGGGCCCTGCCGGAGAGCCTCGCAGGGGCCGCCATCGACGCCGGCATGACGGCGGCCGAGGCCGTGGCCCTCACCCGCTCGGCGCTCGAGGACTCGGTGGCGGCCCACATGGTGAGCGATGTGCCGGTGGGGCTGTTCCTCAGCGCCGGCCTTGACTCCGCCTCCCTGCTGGCGCTCGCCCCACGGGGACTGCACACCTTCACCATCGGGTTCGAGGCGGCAGGGGCCGGCGGCTTCGACGAATCCGGGCCGGCGGCCCGCATCGCCGCCCACTTCGGCGCCCATCACACGCCCCTGAACCTCACGGCCGACCAGGCCCGGCAGTGGCTGCCGACCTTCCTGGCCAGCCAGGACCAGCCCTCCATCGATGGATACAACACCTGGTGCGTGGCCCGGCTGGCCACGGAGCACGGGCTGAAGGTGGCCCTCTCCGGGCTTGGGGGCGATGAACTGTTCGGGGGCTACCCCAGCTTCCGGATGGTGCCGAAGCTCTGCCGCTGGCGCCGGCGGATCGGGCCGGCCGGGCCGCCGGCGGCCTGGATTCTGCACCGCCTGCCCCAGGGCCGCCGGGCCAGGCTTCAGCGGATCACGGGGCTGCTGGAGGGGCCTGCCTCCCTCGGGCGGGCCTACGGATGTTTCCGGGGTCTGTTCTCCCCCACCGAGACCGAGCGCCTGCTGGAGCACTGGGGGCTCAGCGCATCATCTGGCGCCACAACGGCCGGGGAGGCCTCCGAGGGTGGGGCCGGGGGGCGCGAAGGGGTGGCCTGGCTCGAGGGCACCCGCTATCTGCGCAACCAGCTGTTACCGGACAGTGATGTGATGGCGATGGCCGCCGGGCTGGAACTGCGCCTGCCCCTGGTCGATGCCCAGCTGCAGCGCCGACTGGCGCCGATCCCCGCCGACCTGCGGCTGGCGGAGGGCAAACAGCTGCTGGCCAGCAGCCTGCCCGAACTGCCCGACTGGTTCCTCAACCGCCCCAAGCAGGGGTTCCGTTTCCCGTTCCAGCTGTGGCTCGATGACCCGGCCTCCCCCCTGGCCCTGCGGCTGCCCTCGACGCCCAGGGGGATCGATCTGGCGCCCTGGTACCGGCGCTGGAGCCTGATGGTGCTGCAGCACTGGCTGGAGGTGCAACTCGGCCTCAGCCTGCCTGCGGCTCTTCGGCCGTGAACGACAGACACCGTCATGCGCCACCGGGTTGCCTCTAGGAATGTCCCCTAGGATCCCGCTGCCGCTGGGCATCCCACTCGCCGGGTCATCGGCTTCTTTGTTCCATCCTTTCGTTCGGGGATGTCGAGGCCGGCCGGATCCTGAGCTCCATCGTTTCGGCTCCATGGCTTTGCATCGGGTGGTGGATTCCTCGACCCTTGCGAGGGTGGCCGACCCCACCCGACTCTCCCTCCATCTGTCTTCCGGTTCACCAGCTCCATGACGCTGATCCTGGGCATCAATGCCTTCCACGCCGATGCGGCCGCCGCCCTGGTCCGGGATGGCGTGATCGTTGCCGCAGCAGAAGAGGAGCGCTTCCGCCGCATCAAGCACTGGGCCGGTTTTCCCTCCGAGGCCATGGCCTGGTGCCTGGCCGATGCCGGCGTGGGGCCGGCCGATCTCGACCACATCGCCATCAATTCCCAGCCGGGGGCCCACCGCTGGCGCAAGGTGGCCTACACCCTGGGGCACCGCCCCGATCCCCGCTTCCTGGTCGCCCGCTGGCGTAACAAGCGTGAGCGGGCCGGACTGGCCCAGCAACTGGCCCTGGCCTTCCCAGGGGTGGAGATCGCGGCCCGACTGCACTTCGTGGAGCACCACCGGGCCCACCTGGCCTCGGCCTTCTTCGCCTCCCCCTTCCAGGAGGCGGCCGTGATCTCGGTGGATGGGTTCGGTGACTTCGCCAGCGGAGCCTGGGGCCATGGCGAGGGCAACCAGCTCAACCTGGATGGCCAGATCTGGTTCCCCCATTCCCTGGGCGCCTTCTACACGGCGATCACCCAGTACCTGGGCTTCCCCAACTACGGCGACGAGTACAAGGTGATGGGACTGGCGCCCTATGGCCAGCCCACCCGGATGGAGGCCATGCGGCGCATCGTGCGGCTCCAGTCCGACGGCACCTATCGCCTGGATCTGCGCTACTTCCTGCACGCCACCCAGAAACTTCCACACCAGTGGAGCAATGGCGCACCGGTGGTGGGCGGCCACTGGAGCCCGGAGCTGGAATCCCTGCTCGGCCCTGCCCGCCAGGCGGAGGAGCCGCTCCAGCAGCACCACATGGACATCGCCCGCTCGGCCCAGGCGATGTACGAGGAAGCCTTCTTTCACCTGCTGCGGGCCCTGCACCGCAGCCACCCCAGCGACCAGCTCTGCATCGCCGGGGGCTGCGGTGCCAACTCGGTGGCCAACGGCAAGGTGACCCTGGCCACCCCGTTCCAACGGGTCTATGTGCAGGCGGCGGCCGGTGACGCCGGGGGCGCCCTCGGCGCCGCCCTGGATGTGTGGCACGGCCTGGGACGGTCCCGCAGTGCGCCCATGCGCCATGCCTATCTGGGCAGCCAGCCGGCCCCCGGGGAAATCGAGGAGCTGCTGGCCAGTCCGGCCACCCGCGCGGCCCTGGAGCAGGCCCAGTGCAGCCTCGAGCTACCGGAGGAAGGGGACCTCTGCCAGCAAGTGGCGATGGCGATCGCGGAGGGGCTGGTGATCGGCTGGTTTGATGGCCGCATGGAGTGGGGACCAAGGGCCCTGGGCCACCGTTCAATCCTCGGCGACCCCCGCCGCGCCGACATGAAGGATATCCTCAACCTCAAGATCAAGCGGAGGGAATCGTTCCGTCCGTTCGCCCCTTCGGTGCTGGAGGAGGCCGTCGGCGACTGGTTCAGCCTTGATGGGGAGGTGCCCTTCATGATGCAGGTGTATCCGATCCGTGAGGAGCAACGCACCCGGATCCCGGCCGTGACCCACGTGGACGGCAGTGGCCGTCTCCAGACCGTGAATGCGGCGGACAATGGTCGCTACTACCGCCTGATCCGGGCCTTCGCCGACCAGACCGGCGTACCGATGGTGCTCAACACCTCGTTCAACGAAAACGAACCGATCGTCTGTACCCCTGCTCAGGCCCTCGACTGCTTCCTGCGCACTCGCATGGATCTGCTGGTGCTGGGTGACGTTCTGATCCGCCGGCAGGGGTGAGCGCCTCCGCTGCCGCCGGCGCGGGACCCACTGCCTCCGGCGCGGGACCCAGGCTCAGCCTGATCATTCCCACCCTCGATTCCCACCCGCTGCTGCCCCGTCTGGTCACGTCCCTGCGGCGCCAGAGCTGGCCCCACTGGCAGGTGCTGTTCATCGATGGCCCCAGCGGCCTGGAGCATCGGGCCTGGCTGGACGCCCTCTGCCACCGAGACAAGCGCTTCACCTGGCAGCCCCAGGATCCGGCGTTTCCGGGCATCTTCGGCGCGATGAACCAGGGCTTCCGTGCCGCACCTGCGGATCACTGGCTGCTGTTCTGGGGCAGTGATGACTGGGCACCCGGACCCACCGTGCTTGAAGAGGCGCTCAAAGCGACCCGGCCGGACTCGCCGGGGGGCGACCCGCCGGATCTGGTGGTCTGCAGCGGCCGTTATGCGGGGGCTGGACAGGACGGGGCGATCCAGCTTGGTCGCCGCACGGCCTTCTCCAGCTGCAGGGCTTACCGCCTCAGCCTGTTTCTGGGCTCCACCCCACCGCACCAGGCCACCCTCATCGGCCCGGGGGCCCGCCGCCGCACCGATCAGTTCGCGGAACCCTTCCGGCTCTCCGCCGACCTGGACTACTTCCTGCGCCTGAGTGGCTGCGCCGATCTTTCGGCGCGGGGGCTGGATCTGGAGCTGGTGCACATGGGCGAAGCCGGTGTCAGCGGCCAGCAGACCCGCCGACGGCTTCAAGAGGTCAGGCTGGCCTATGGCCGGGCGTTCGGGTGGCTCTGGTGGATCCCCTTCAGCCTTCGCTACGGGCGGCGTCTGTGGAGCCGGCTGCCTTCGCTGGGAAGGGAACGGAAAGCAACGGGACGGGGCGGATAAGCTGCCACAACCTTGCGCGTCGATTCCCTTGCCAGAGGAGAACGAGCCTGCTGGGGCAGACAGCAAGAGACGGCGGAAACGAGTCAGAAGCAGAATTCCACGGCGACCCGAGGGTTCCCTCCTGCAGCGCCTCTGGTGGGACCCCAGAACCCGCTTTGGCGCCATGGGCCTGGCGGGCGTCGCCATGGTCGTCTGGTTCTTCGCACCCGCCTGGCAGGGAACCCGGCGGTCCACTCCACAGCCGAAGAAGGACGCGATCACGGCGCCCAGAACGGGCGTCGGGGCAGGAACTCAGGTGATCACCGCCTTCATCGAGGATCCCTGGCGCAGCCAGACGGCCCTGCTGCTCTGGCGGGAGCGACCAGGCGCGCTGCTGGTGCTTCAGGGAAACGCCGAGTACCAGGCCATCACCTACAACCATCTCCGCAACCGACGGCTCTGGCCCCAGGACACCTCGAAACTGCTGCGCCTGGTTCCCGGCTGCGACACGGTCGGACAGGTGACCGCCCTGGCGCGACAGCTGGAGAGCAGACCCGGGCCAGGCCATCTCACGTTCGTGACTGCTGAAACCCACATGGCCCGTACACTCGCCATCGCGCGGATCGTCTATGCCGGCACCGGCTGGCAGGTGGATGGCTCCGACGCCGAGACGGGTGATCTGCGGCCCGAATCCCAGCTGCGTCTCTGGCGCGACCAGCTGCGAGCCTCCCTGTGGCGTCTGACGGGGTGGGATGGCCGCCTCGACGGCAACGCATGCATTTGATCCCACTTTGACCCTCCCCGGCCCTGTCCCGATCACGCTCTTCGGGGCCACGACCCCGAGTGGCCAGGCCCTGATCGAGCTGGCCAGGGGCCGGCGTCTGGTGGTGGCCGGCCGGCGTCCACCACTGCCGCCGGCCGGCGGCGGCGATCCACCGCCTTTCCTGCCCTGCGATCTGGAGACGTCCAGCGGTGAGGAGCAACCGCCCAGGGGGTTGCTGGTGAGCTTTGCGCCCATCTGGTCGTTCGCCCCCTGGCTGGCCCGTTACGCCAGCAGCAACCCGGCCGGTTTCGCCGCTGTGCAGGGGGTGATCGCCTGCTCCTCCTCCTCCGTGATCACCAAACGGTTCGCCGCCAATGGCTTCGACCGGGATCTGGTGCAACGGCTGCGGCAGGCGGAAGAGCAGCTGACGCTGACCTGCGCTGCCCAGGCACGCCCCCTTCGCATCCTGGCTCCCACCCTCATTTACGGCCAGGCCGGCCCCCTTGGGGATCGCAACCTGAGCAAGCTGCGCCAGCTGCTGCGCCGGCTGCCCCTGCTGCCGTTGCCCGGCCAGGGTGGCCTGCGGCAGCCCATCCACTGCCGCCAGCTGGCCGCTGTGGCCCTGCATCTGGCCGACCGCCTGCCCCAGGACGGATTTGATCCTGCCCAGCCGGTCCACCTGCCCCTGGGTGGCGACGACACCCTGGCCTATGCCGTCATGCTCCGGCGCCTTCAGAACGCGACCGAGCTGGGCGATGCGGCCCGATCCTGCCGGCTGCTGGCCCTGCCGCCACGCTTCTTCCTGGCCCTCGCCGCGCCACTGCTGTTGCTTTCCCCAAAAACCTTCGAGGCGGTGCTGCGCATGGGCGCCGACCTGGCCGGGTTCACCCCGGCCCATCGCATCCTGGGGGGGGCCCCCGAACCTTTTCCGGTGCTGCCGCTGGCTCCATGATCACCCAGCACGTCCCGGCTGTTCTGCTGCTGGGTGGTGGCCTTGGCGCGTTGCTGCTGCATCTGCTTCTGCCCCTGCTGCGGCGCGGGTTGGTGGACCAGCCCAATGCCCGCAGCTCCCACCAACGGCCCACCCCCCGGGGCGGGGGCCTGGCCTTTGTGCTGGTGGGCAGTGGATTGGCTCCCCTGGCTGGCGATGGCTGGCCAGCGTGGATCCCCCTGATCTGCCTGCCGCTGGCCCTGGTAGGCCTGCTGGACGACCGACTCGATCTGCCGGCCCCAGGGCGGTACGGCATTCAGATCGCAACGGCCCTGGCCCTGGTGGCGATCACCCCCCTGACCCTGGCGTGGTGGCTGCTGCCCATGGCCTGGTTCGCCGTTACGGCAGTGATCAATTTCGTCAACTTCAGCGATGGCCTCGATGGGCTCGTCGCCGGCTGCGCCTCGGTGCTGCTGATCGTTGCCGTTCTGGCGATGGCCCCCGATGGCGGCAATGGCCTGCTGCCCTTGCTCGGTGCCCTGCTGAGCTTTCTGGCCTGGAACTGGCGCCCTGCCAGGGTGTTCATGGGGGATGTGGGCAGCACATTCCTCGGGGCGGTGATCGCCGGCGTGGTGCTCCAGCAGGGCACACCGGCCATGGCCCTGGGCCTGTTGTTGGTGGGCTTTCCCCTGCTGGGGGACCCCTGCCTCTGCGTTCTGCGCCGCTGGAAGGCCGGACAACCGATCTTCCAGGCCCATCGTCTGCACCTCTACCAGCGCCTGCATCAGGCCGGCTGGCCCCACGGCCGGGTGGCCCTGCTTTACATCGGCTCCACCGCCCTGCTGGGCTGGGCCCTTCTTGTCCAGGGCCTGGTTCTGGAGCTCGCTGTGGTGCTTGGGCTACTGGCGGTTGGCCTCTGGCTGGATCGACACCAGGCAGTGCCCTTCTCATCTTAGAATGGTACTAACGTAGATAAAAAAGCCCACGCAAGACTCATGGTCCACTCCTCCATTCCAGCAATTCAGGATGGGAATACCCACGCCATCATGACTTGGTAGCGCCAATTCGGCCCATCATCCTCCGCCCCAATGGCAGACCCTCGCGAAGCATCTAATGCCAATTTCCTAGGCATGGAGATTCATCAATTCATCAGCAATTCCATTGAAGCGAGAAGATCCTGCAACATTATTCTCTAGGCGATTATTCAGGCAGTCTTCAATTGATTCAAAGACATTCAGCCACTTGAACGTTTGATTCCCCAGCTCTCATTTCTTCGCTACGTCCAGAAGCAGCTGCTCGCCCGCAGGCTGCTGCTGGTCGTGTTCGATGGTCTGATGATCATCACGGCCTATCTCGGGGCCTTTGTCTTGCGTTTGCCTGACGCAACGTCCCTGAGGGGATTCCTGCCTTCCACCATCCTGCTTCTGCCCCTGGCCGTCATCACGGGCCTGCCGGTCTTGGTGGTCTCCGGGTGGTATCGGGGGCTCACCCGCTATGCCGGCAGCCATTCCCTTTACGGACTCGTCCCCCGTTCAGGATCCATGGTGCTGATCCTGCTGCTGATCAGCACCCTGATCGGGGGGCCCCAGCCGCCACGCTCCTTCTGGATTCTCTACTGGCTTCTGTTCACCGGGGGCGCTATCGCCAGCCGCATCGTGCTGCGCGACGTTCTCGTCCATCACCTTGATCAGCGGGAGATCCACAACCCTGGCGACGCCAGGGGTGACGCCACGCTCATCTATGGGGCCGGGGCCTCCGGGATGGGTCTGCTGCTGGCCCTGCGCAACGACCCCCGCTTCCGCGTCGTCGGTTTCCTTGACGACGATGAGGGACTCCAGGGCCGCACGCTTCAGAACATGGCCATCCACACGCCCCTGCGGTTACCCCGATTGATCGAACGGCATGGCGTGAGCAAGGTTCTGCTCGCCATGCCGGCCATGTCCAGGCGACGCAAGCGGCTACTGGTCGACCAGCTCACTCACAGCGGGCTGGAAGTGCTCTCCATCCCCTCCCTGGCGCAGATGGCCAGTGGCCAGCGGATCGTTTCTGACCTGCAGGCGGTGGCGATTGAAGATCTCCTGGGTCGCGAGCCCTCCAACCCCGACCCGGTGCTGCTCAAGGCAGGCGTGGAGGGAAAGGTGGTGATGGTGACAGGCGCGGGTGGCTCGATTGGAAGCGAACTCTGCCGGCAGGTGGTGGCCCTCGGCGCCTCCAGGCTGCTGCTGCTGGAGCGCAATGAATACGCCCTCTACGCCATTGAGCGAGAGTTGAGCTCCTACCTCGGCGGCGTCGAACTGCAAGCCGTTCTCGGCGACTCCTGCAATACAGCCCGCCTCACGCTGCTCTGCCGGCAACACGGCGTGGAGACCATCTTCCATGCCGCCGCTTACAAGCATGTCCCGCTTGTTGAGGCCAACCTCTGCGCAGGCATCGCCAACAACATCGGCGCCACCGAGGCCGTGATCGCCGCCGCCCGCGCCTCGGGTGTCAGCCGACTCACCCTGATCTCCACTGACAAAGCAGTACGTCCCACCAATGTCATGGGGGCCAGCAAGCGCATCTGCGAGCTCCTGATCCAGGCCGCCGCCGCCGAGGTCCAATCGGGCGGTCCGATTCTGTCCATGGTCAGGTTCGGCAATGTGTTGGGCTCATCCGGCTCGGTGATCCCCTTGTTTCACCAGCAGATCGCAAGAGGAGGACCCGTCACCGTCACCCATCCGGCCATCACCCGTTACTTCATGACCATCCCAGAGGCTGTTCAGCTGGTGCTCCAAGCCACTGGTATGGCCATTGGCGGCGATCTCTTCCTTCTCGACATGGGGGAACCGGTCCGGATCGCTGACCTGGCGCGGCAGATGATCGAACTGTCGGGTCTGAGGGTGCGAGACGATCACAACGTTGACGGTGACATTGCCATCCAGTACACGGGCTTACGGCCTGGGGAAAAACTCTATGAAGAGTTGCTGATCAGTGCCGACGACCAGCCCACCCAGCACCCATTGATTCGCCGGGCCACCGAACCGCGTCGCGAAAGCGAACAGTTGATTCCCCTGATCCAGAAGCTGCACGAGGCTCTCGCCGAGTGGGACGAAGCGACGACCTGCCAGCTCCTACGCCAACTGGTGCCGGAATACGATCCAGAAGAAGGGCTTCCGGCCCTACCCCTGGTTGACGCGTTGGCCCGATGAGCAACATCGTCAAGCGCCTCTGGGACGCGCTCTATCTGAAGTTTCCCCCGTCCTGGCGGGCCGCCATACCGGCCGTTCCCCCTCCGACGCCCCGGAATCTCTGGCTGGCCCTTTGCGCAGCTGTGGCGATCCTGAACATCGCCGTCTTCCAGAGCAGCCAGAGCGAGCACATCACTGTTTTCGCCGTTCTGGTTTGGGGGGGAGCGGTGATCTGCATGGAGGATCAGTTCGAAGACCTCGAACCTCAGCCGGCCGCCTGGGGACTGATCATGGGCAGCCTGCTCCTGGTGTGGCTCCTGATTCGCTCGGCGGTGATCCTGCACTGGGACGGTCTGCTGTTCGCCCTCGCACCGATTGGCGGGCTCGCCCTTGGCCTGCTGGCCGAAAAGCCAGCCAAACTGGGCCGTTTCCGCGACCCCCTGCTCTGCCTGCTGCTGCTGCCTGGCTTCGCCCTGTTGATGCGAATCCTGCCGGAGGCGCCCATCAGTCTGCTCACCGCCCAGTTGTCCGGACTATGGCTGAGCATCCTCGGACTCGACGTGGTCGTGAATGCCCGCAGCGTGCTGCTTCCCGCTGGAGGGGTGAGGGTGCTCGGTCCCTGCAACGGCCTGGACATGATGGCCCAGGTCCTCTGCGTGGGGGTGATCTTTTTATTGGCCTTTCCGATCCGTTCCTGGACCAGCCGCATCCTGCTGCTCCTGGTCGCCCCGTTGATCGGACTCATCTCCAACACCCTTCGCATCGCCCTTCTGGCGATCTTCGCCGGCAATGGGAACTCCAAAGGGAGCTGGTGGTTCGATTTCTTTCACGAGAGCACCGGATCCCTGGTCTTTTCCGGTGTCGCCGTCCTGATCTTCGGCATGGTCTACATGCGGCTTCTGGAGAGGGAGCTGCCACCCCTGCCCAGTCAGCCCCCACAGGGGGAGGGATTGTGATCACCCCCCCCCTCTTGGTGCGGTGGTATGGCACGCTCGCCACCGTCGCTGCACTGTTGGCTACCCAGGCGATCGTTCTGCCACGCTGGCCGCAAGCCCCCCAGCCCATCCCAGGAGAGGAACTGGAGGCCGGGCTGCAAGGCGCCAAGCTTCTCTCAGTATCCGATCGCGACCTCCCCGGCACCCCATGGCCGGCAAAGCGGAGTTATGAACTCGCAACATCCGCTCCGGTTGTGTTCCCACTTCGGGGGGGGTTTGAGCTCACCCTGATGAACGGCTCAGTGCGTCAGCGGTTCAACTTTCAAGCCAGTTTCATCGGTCGAGATCAACCCAGCCTCAAACTCAAGAAGCGCCACTTGATCAATTCGCCGATTCCCACGGCAGCAGGCCTGGCTCAAAATCGCCACGTCCTCCAGACCTGTCTAATGGGACGCCCAGGCCTGGAGAACGCCTTTGGCGTGACGCGTGAACAACTCACCGCACTAGCCGACAGCCTTTCTATCGGCAAGCGCGCCGCGATTGAACGCGTGGTGGGACTCCAGCCCAACCGCACCTATGCCTGCACCCTGATCAGTCTTCGTGGACCCAAAGGGGAGCCCCCCTCCGAGCGCCTATGGCTGCAGGTGCTGGGCCTGGTGCAGCCGGTGCTGCGATCCCAGGGCTAAGCCAAGCAGAACAGTCCGCTTTCTCCCGTTTTCCATGTCCAAGCCCTCTTTCCCGCCATCGCCCTGACGCCCTCCATGCGCCTCTGTCCGGGGGCTGCCCAACTCATGCAGGGGCAGGGGAAGCTCACCCTGCGCGTGGCCGGGGTCAACACCCAGGTGATCCGCTAGTGATCGGAGCGCTGCGGAGGTTGTTGCTGAGCCTGGGGGAGGCGAAGAGGCCTGCCGAACTCTTTCTGGAGCGATCCCTTCCCTTCAGCTGGGTTCTCACCAATCGGCTAGCGGTCGGCCCAATGCCCCGCTGTGACAGGCATTGGCAGCAACTGGAGCAGGCCGGATTTCGCAGCCGCTTCAGCTGTTGCTACCCACAGGAGGAAACCGGTCTGATCCTGCCTCCTGGATGGTCGAGTGCCAGGGTCTCCCTGCCCGATCATCGGGAGCAGGAGCCGATGCAGGAACCCAGGCTGGCCCTTGCTTTGGCCAGGGCAGAGGCGCTGGTAATCGACGACTCACCGCTCTACCTGCATTGCATGGCGGGATATGAACGCTCCCCCCTGCTGGCCGTGGGACTCACGGCCCGACTGCGAGGCATCGACATGCTGGCGGCGCTGGCCTGGGTACGTCGTTGCCACCCGATGGCCATGCCGATTTACGGCCACCTGGTGATGCTGGAGAGCATCCTGTCCGCCGCGCCCACGTCAAAGCAAACGCTCGGAGACTGAGCGAATCGCTCAGTCTCTGTTGCCAAAACGCTTGCGCAGCCAGCTCATCGGCCCGCCACTGGGCTGGCTCGCCCCGCGATAACGGCGGGAAGGAGCCCTGTCGGCGGGGGGCAAGGAACTGCTGGCGGTGGTGCCCGGTGTGCTCCCTCCATTGGAATCGGTAGGTCCTAAAGGCTGGCCATCCTCATCGCGGAAGTAGGTCTTGACGTCGGACTCTCCTTCGTTGTAACGGGAGGTGACATAGGTGTTGGAGGCAGCACCCTTCATGTAGCTGTCGCGATAGCGCTGAACATAACTACCGAATCCACCCGAGGAAGGCTCCGTTGCACTCTTGGCATACCCGGAGGCCGACGCGTAGGCGTAGTGATAGTAGTAACCATATTCGTAGCCGTAGTCGTTGAGGCGGCTCGGGAAGTTGACCTGGTTGCAGATGATGCCCAGCACGTCGACTCCAGAGGCTTTGATCCGGCGACTGGCCTGGGGAGCGAGTTCACGACTCACTTTGCCCAGTCCCACAAGGAAGAGAATGCCATCCAGCTTCTCCCCGAGAAGAATCGGATCTGCCAGCATCAGGCAGGGAGGTGCATCAACAACAATGATGTCGTAGCCAGGGAGGGCACGAATCTCTTCCATGACATCTTTACAACGACTGGAATTCAGCAGTTTGGCCGGATCGGGTGGCTTCGGACCGGCCGGCAACACATCCATGTTTTCAGCAACGGAGTGAATGAATTCCGCTGGCTTTCGAGCCGATTCCGACAACAGGGTTGAAAGACCATCACCCTGTTCCACTCCCAGATATCTGGCCTGCATGGGCAGACGCATGTCGGAATCAACGACAAGCACCTTCAGGCCGAGATCAGCAAGCGTCCGGGCGAAGACAGCCACCGCAGTGGACTTTCCCTCCCCCTGGGTAGAGGACGTGATCCCCACCATGCGAATGCTGCTGTCGGCACGAAGCAGGCGGAAGGTGGTGAACAGGCTACGCAGGGACTCCTTGATGGCAAAGCGCTCGCTTGATGACATCTTTGAGATGCTGGTGGCGATGTCGACACCAGGCTCCAGAGGTAAATAGGGGATCAGACCCAGAACGGGAAGCTGGAGCTCCTTTTCCACCTCCATGGGAGTGTGGAAGACGTTGTCAGTTCGCTCTCTGAGAATGGCCGCACCAAGTCCCGCCAGGAGACCGATCATGATGGCCCTAAGCAGATTGCGCTGAATATTGGGCTCTACGGGACTGCTGCCGAAGTCAGGGGGACCAATCACTTCCCAGGGGGAGATCGATCGCGCCATTTCCAGGCGATACCGTTCCCTCGCCTGAATGTAAGAGGAGTATTGCTCTCTGGCGATAGAAAGACGCTGGTTTATATTTTCAAATTCCGACATCTTCTGCGGATTGTTCCTGAAGTTCTCGCTGAGAAGCAGGACCTGGCGGTTGATCTCGTCCTGCTGGGCCACGTTGGAGAGCAGCCGGGCCTTGACGGCATCCGCGGCCTGGCGCTGGACCACAGGCAACAGCTGGTTGCGCCTCGCAAGCAGAGACTGCACGATCGGAGAGTTCTCCTTGTAGGTACCTTTTGCGGTGGCCAGTTCCTGCTCAAACTGGTTCAGCAGATCGAGGGGAGTGGCGGTGCCCCGGGCAGCCTCCGCACCGGAGGAGGCCCGGCCCGGAACGAGAACGCTGTTACGACCAAGCTGCTCGAGGGCCGTGGGAGCGCCACTCGGCGTGAACTGAAGCTTTCCTGTCTGAATCGACTTCAGTTGGCTGTCCAGCTGCACCTGCTCGTTTTGGAGGGTGCGCAGCTGATTGACGAGACTTTCGCGAGCACCCAGAATCTGGCCTGCCGCAGCGGCAGGGTCGACGAAATTGTTCCTTTCGCGGAACTTGAGCATCTCTTGAGAGAGCCTCTGAACCCGGGCCTCGATCGCCGGGGCCTGTTCATCCAGGAACCGAACACCGGAATTCACAGCGGCTTGGCGCTGGGTGAGGGAGAAAGCGGTGTAATCCTTCGCAAGCTGGCGAAGAATCACCTTGCCTTTGGCGGGATCGGGCCAGCGCAGGGAAACATTCAGAACATTATCGACGCTTGCCGACTCCTGGCTGATGGACAGGTTGCTCTCAAGGGCTCGTAGCGGCACACCCTGGCGCTGGGCGACCGGCCCGAGCAGCAAGGGGCTGCGCATCAAGACGATCAGGCTGGGTACATCCGTCTTGATTTCGCTACGGGCAATTCTCTCCACCGATCCGCCGCCGCCACCACTGCCGGGATTGTCGAAGGGGTTGCTGATCTGCATCTGAAACCCCCCCTGATAAACGGGGGCAAAGATGCGTTGCCGCAGGGTGTTGATGGCCAGAACACCCGTCACAACAGCGAACGTGATCAGGAAGACGGACTGGCGACGCTTGACTGTCCGAACCAGGCCGCCAAGGCCCCCCGCACCTCCCTGACTTTCGCCCGTAGGGCTCAGAGGGCTCTGAAGCGACTGGTCGTAAGCGAAGTTCGGGCTTGCCCCCTGGCCAGTGGATGGGGGCAGAGACAGTGGGCGGGGCGTTCCACCCGGAAAGGTCTCAGGAGGAACACCCGTCGTTGTCACGTTATGAACTGCGGAGAAAGTTGACACGATGATAATGGCAACACGAGAAGAATGCCCTCTTGACTCAGGCGTCTATGGTGGTATTCCGATTAATGTCCGTCGGTGGCTTCTCCTTTAAGAACATTTGTACGCCAAGTGCCCCTCGCTGCCGTGAAGCCTGCCGCAGCTGTAAGGGCCGACGGCGCTCAGCGGCTCGGCCGCAGGAGCAACCATCGCAAGCTTTCCGCCCTGTGTCTTCTGGGTCTCACCGGCGTGATGGCCCTTCCGACAAGCCTCAGAGCTGCTGAGCCACAGGGGACCACCCCCCGGACGCCGTGGCAGGGATCTGGTCCAGTCAGTGCTGTCCCCTCCCCTGGCCCCTCCTCCTCAGCACCGCTTCCCCTGTCGGTGACTGAGGTCTACAACGATCTTTACGTCCTCGGCCCAGGAGACGGGCTCCAACTCATCTTCACCGACCCTTCCGCCGCCGCCATCGGTGGTCCGGTCGTGATCCTTCCCGATGGCACCTCCACCCTGTCACTGCTGGGATCGGTCCAGCTCACGGGCCTGACCATCGGTCAGGCCACCCGTTGGCTGACCTCACTCTATTCAAAACAGTTGGTGCGGCCTGAGCTCATTCTCAGCCTCACCTCTCCCAGGCCCGTCAAGGTCACCATCATCGGCGAGGTGGGCCGCCCGGGTCTGTATCCGCTGGCCTCCTTTTCCACCCCCGTCTCCGCCATCCAGACGGCCGGTGGAGTCACCCTCAATGCCGACATCCGCAAGGTGCTGCTGCGGCGGCTGGCTGGGCCCGACGGCAGCCAGAAACAGACTGTCCTGGATCTGGCCCAAGTGTTCCAAGTGGGCAACCAGCGCCAGAACCCGATCCTTTTCGACGGGGACACGATTGTTATCGCCCGTACCGAGGAGCTGATCCCCGAGGAAATTCTTCAGATCGGAGCCTCGAACCTGGCCCCAGCCACCATCACCGTTTCGGTGATCGGTGAAGTCAGGAGCCCAGGCACCATCAGCCTGCCCGCCAACACCCCCTTGGCCGAAGCCATTTTCAGGGCCGGGGGCACGGAGAACTGGCGGGCCAACAAGAACGACATCGAGCTTGTTCGCCTCAATCGCAACGGGACCACCACCCGAGAAGTGTTCAGCTACAGGGACGGGATCGGCGTCTCCAAGGGGCTGAATCCCCCCCTGCGGGACAGGGACACGATCATCGTGAACCGCACCTTCTACGCCGAGGCTCTCGACGTCATCAATCAGGTCATCGTCCCCCTCAGTCAGGCGGCAAGCTCCTATTATTTCTTCCGAGATACTTTCAACGGCAACCGAAACAACAACTTCCGCTGACATCCGCTTCATAGCCACCCGCCTCTACTGACAGCCGCTTCTTCCGACAGCCATGAACCGCGAACCCACCATCAGCCCCAAAGCCATCGCCTGGGCTCTGTTGAGCCAGTCCATCTGGCTGCCGTTGCTGGCCATCGATGCCCACGACCGCTGGCAGGCCAATGTCAAGGACATGGCCATCCCCCAGCCCGCCGATCCCAAGGGGTCAGATGAGGCGATCGCCTCCCTGCCTGAGCCTGCTGATAAAAGAACCGAGGCGAGCTCCCACGCTGACGCGAGCTCCCCTTCCCCACTCGACGATCTTGGTGTCACCACCGGCCATGTGCTCAGTTCGGCCTCCGAGAAGATCGGCTCACTCTTGGATGCACCACTCTCCCGCAGTCTCGACCTGAGCGGACCCTCCAACTCCTCCCGTGCCAGGCCCGATCCAGGCAGGCGCCCCGCCGTCGCACTCAAGACCGCAAGCCCAGTGACCACCGCCAAGGCTCGCCCCACCACGGCGTCCTTCCGCATGGAGGGTCCGTCCCTCGGCACCACAGGCTTGGGCAGTGCCAAAACCCTGCTGCAGCGGAATTTCTCCAACTCCGAACTACTCGGTGGTGTGCTCACGATCCAAGATCTTGGTGCACCCTCCATGCCTCCGGTGGCAAGGGCAGAGAGAGCCCGATGGGCCAGCAGCGGAGATCCGATGGCCCCCCTGCCCCAGAGCCTGCGGGAACCGATGCGCCAGGCCATCCGAACCCTCCCAGCCCCCACCCCTTCCAAGACGGCCAAACTCCAGCAGGGCCGTGTGATCTATGTGCCCTCCACCAGGGTCAGCAAACCCACCCAGGTGCCCCTCGCCGTACAAGCGGACGGCACAGTGGATGTCCTGAGCCAACCCGACGATCCTGCGGTGATTGAGGACATCAAGGAGTGGTCGAGCCGCCAACCGGCCCAGGCCCCCGGAACGGTCACACCGACCGTCGTGAACCTGCAGCCGATTCCTGCAGAGGTCAAGTCCGCCCCTGCTCCTGCAAAGGTCTCACCTGTAGCAAGTGCTCCCATCGCACCGCCGCCGGTTCCAGCGGCAGCCAGCGTGGTCCCAGCAGCGGAAGCACCATCGCCTTCCGGAGCCGGTAGTTCCATGGTGTCTCCCCAGTGAGGCGGCCAAGGCTCCACTGCCGCTGCCTTTCCCTGATCGGCCTGGCCTGTCTGACCCTGGGCGCTGACCCTGTCAGGGCCCAGGCGCTTCCGGCTGGCCCCGCCCCCTGGGTCCCCATTGCTCCAGAAGCCGCTGCCGCCGGTTGGGAACCCGTGAGCGACGCCGCCACTCTGCCGGCGGATTATTTGCCACCGCCCGCCAATCGCAACCCAACCGAACTGGCGATCGTGCCGCGCCAAGGCAAGCCCATCGAAAATGTGGGCATCTACGGCATTGGTGGAGGCGTCAACTTCGGCAATGATCTACCTAACAGCGGTGTGTTCACAGGCAGGGTGGGTTACAAATTGAACGAGACCCTCGCCGTCTCCCTGCGTCCCAGCTTGATCTTCGGCAACCGAGATCTCCTGGGCAGGTACAACGGCGAGACATCTTTCCAATTGCCTCTTACCCTCGACCTCTTCCGTCGCTCGGTGGTGTCCCCCTATCTTGGTGGTGGCATCGCCACCAACACGTATTCCACCGGTGAGACCAACGCCATGCTCACCGGGGGTGTCGATCTCAATATCACTGAGAATGTGACCCTGGGCTTCAACGTCAACTACATCTTTCTGCCCGATGGCGTTACCTTTGACGCCCTGCAGGCCATGACCCTGCTTTACGTAAAGTTCTGAGCCCAGGCCGGATTCAGCCTCAGTCAGCCACCGCATCAATCGCCATGGCGATGGTTTGGCGCTGTTCGGCGTCGTACCCCCAACGATCTAGGAAGGCCCTGTCCTCCACCAGCTCCTCCTGATCTCCCCCCTGCTCCTTTGCTGCCGCCAGCAGGGTTTCCAACCGTTGCTTCACGGCCATGGGCTCCAGGTGCCGCAGCAGTTCCGTGCTGCGGCGCTGCACCCGCTCCGAACCGGCCTGGTGCTCAAGGTCCCCGGCGCGCTGGTGGTGCAGGGTCATGGCTGTGCTCATGGCCAGATTGCGGGCGGTGAGATCCACCACTCCCTCCCCGGCCTGGCGCAGGGCGGCCACCAGGGCTTCAGGCAGGCGGTCGAGCAACGGAGCCTCGCCGGTGAGGCTCACCACGAAGAATCCGCGGGCGCCATCCCGGCTGGCCACCAGCTCTCCCACCCGATCAGCCAGCACCTCGTCGCTGAGTTCCCCGGCCTCCCAGAGGCCGATCCACTGGGCGGCGATGTCCATCGCCTGGGGAAAGCTTGGCGCCAGTGGGGTTTCGGTTCCCGCGGTCTCGTTCAGGGGAGCGGCATCGGTCATGGCAAAAGGCGGGCGGCGGAGCCCATGAACTGGCAGTGTTGAGGCTATGGACCCGAGCACCCCGACCGCCAGCCCCGGCGATGCCCAGCCCAACGACGACAGCAGCGAAGGGGCTCCCTTCCGCTCCGGCTTCGTGGCCCTGATCGGACGGCCCAATGTGGGCAAGTCCACCCTGCTCAATCAGCTGGTGGGCCAGAAGGTGGCGATCACCTCCCCCGTGGCCCAGACCACCCGCAATCGGCTGCGCGCCATCCTCACCACCCCGGCGGCCCAGCTGATCCTGCTGGACACCCCTGGCATCCACAAACCACATCACCTGCTGGGGGAGCGTCTGGTGCAGAGCGCCCGAGGAGCGATCGGCGAGGTGGATGTGGTGTTGCTGCTGGTGGATGCCAGCCAGCCCGCGGGGCGCGGCGACGGCTTCATCATCGACCTGCTGCGCCACTGCCGGGTTCCGGTGCACGTGGCCCTCAACAAGAGCGACCGGGTGGGGGCCGATGCGGAGGATCTGGCCGCCACCTATCGGGAGATGCTCGCCGCGGCAGACGATCGCCCCGTCGCCTGGCCCCTGCACCCCTGCAGCGCCCTCAACGGTGACGGCTGCCAGGCCCTGGTGCAGGCCCTGGCGGCCGACCTGCCGCCGGGACCGCTGCTCTACCCGGCCGACACGGTCAGTGACCAGCCGGAGCAGTTGCTGCTGGCGGAGCTGATTCGTGAACAGGTGCTGACCCTCACCCGGGAGGAGGTGCCCCACTCGGTAGCGGTGCGGATCGAGCGGATCGTGGAGGACGAGGGCAAGGTCAAAGGCAAGGAACGCACCGCCGTGCTCGCCACGGTGCTGGTGGAGCGCAGCAGCCAGAAGGGGATCCTGATCGGCAAGGGCGGTCAGATGCTCAAGGCCATCGGCCAGGGGGCCCGGCTGCAGATGCAGAAGGTCTTTGACGGCCCGGTGTACCTGGAACTGTTCGTCAAGGTGGTGCCGAACTGGCGCAGCCATCCGGGCCGGCTGGCGGAGCTGGGCTACCGGGGCGACTGAGCGCGCCGGCGAACCGCGCGCTCCAGCTGGGGGTTTGCGAAGATCCCAACCGGGTCCACCGGCCCCGATCTCCCGACGCCCCCGCCGTGACCAGCGCGACCGAGCCTCCCACCGCAGCGATGATCGCTCCTTTCCCCCCTGAGACGATTGCGGGCTTTCTGGCCTTCTGCGCCGGGGACTGGCTCTCCCTGCGCAGTCGCTTCAGCCTGGAGGAGGCCAGCGCCGAAGCCCGGCAGGCCGAGCAGGAGGAGGTCAGCTGGCACAGTTCCGAGCGCGGTGAACTGCAGGTGACCTACCTGGCGCCGGAAGGGGATGGCGAACCGGGGGGGCTGGAGATCACCCCGCCCAGCGGCGGCAGTCACCGGCTGCTGTTCCTCCCCGACGGAGGCTTCCAGGGCCATGCCCCTGATGGAGCCGTCAGCACGGGCCGCTGGCAGCTCTGGCCGGATGGCAGCCTGGAGCTGACCAGCGAGCGGGCCGGTACCTCAGTGCAGGAACGGATCTGGTTCACCAAGGCGAATCTGCGCCTGCGCAGCAGCGTGGAGCACCACCCCGACGGCCGCCCGGGCCGGGCCAGCTTCAGCTCCGAGATCCGGCGGGTCAGCCGACCCGCCAGCTGATCCCACCATGCGTTTCGATGTGGTCAGCCTGGTGCCAGACGCCTTCACACCCCTTCTGGGGCTGGGGGTGATCGGCCGGGCCTTCGCGGCCGGCATCGCCGAGGTCCACACCCACAACCCGCGCGACCACGCCACGGATCGCTATCGCAAAGTGGACGACGTGCCCTATGGCGGCGGGGCCGGCATGGTGCTGAAGCCCGAGCCTGTCTACGCCGCCTTCGAGGCGATTCCGGTGTTGCCGCGTCGCCGCGTGCTGCTGATGAGCCCCCAGGGCCAGCCGCTCCACCAGCGCGACCTGCGTCGCTGGGCCACCGCGTACGACCAGCTGGTGCTGCTCTGCGGCCACTACGAGGGCTTCGATGAACGCATTCGGCCCCTGGCGGACGAGGAGGTGTCCCTGGGTGACTTCGTGCTCACCGGTGGCGAACTGCCCGCCCTGGTGGTCATCAGCGGCGTGGTCCGGCTGTTGCCGGGCACCGTGGGATCGCCGGACTGCCTGGAAGCGGAAAGCCACAGCAGCCTGCTGCTCGAGCACCCGCACTACACCCGGCCGGCGGAGTTCCGCGGTATGGCAGTGCCGGAGGTGCTGCGCAGCGGCGACCATGGCGCCATCGCCCGCTGGCGCCAGGAGCAGCAGGTGGCCCGCACCCGCGAGCGGCGCGCCGACCTGCTGGCTCTTTGGCAGGCGGAGCAGAACCCCTGACGCCCGCTCTCACCCCCAGACCGGCCAAACTGAATCCGCCCCAACCGCCCCCCATGCAGCTGCGCATCGGCAACGGCTACGACATCCACCGGCTTGAGCCCGGTCGGCCCCTGATCCTGGGTGGCGTGCGTCTGGAGCACCCGGACGGCCTGGGGCTGGCGGGTCACAGTGACGCCGACGTGCTGGTCCACGCCCTGATGGATGCCCTGCTGGGGGCCCTCAGCCTGGGGGACATCGGCACCCACTTCCCACCGGAGGACGAGCGCTGGCGCGGGGCCGACAGCCTGGTGCTGCTTGAGAAGGTGATGGAGCTGGTGGCGGAACGGGGCTGGCAGGTGCTCAACGTCGACACGGTGGTGGTGGCGGAGCGCCCCCGCCTCAAACTCCACATCGCCGCCATGCGGCAGGCCATCGCCGAGCGCCTGGGCCTGGCTCCCGAGCAAGTGGGCGTCAAGGCGACCACCAATGAGGGGCTCGGGCCCACAGGCCGGGAGGAGGGCATCGCCTGCCATGCCGTGGCCTTGCTGCACCAGCCATGAACCGTGCCCCCCTCAGCCATCTGACTAGCTGTCTGGCCGGAATTTGCCTGGTGGTGCTCGTGCTGGCCGGCCTTCCTGGCGATGCCGACGCCCTCAGCCCGCCGTACGGCGGCCAGGATGGGAGCGAGGGCCCCGCAGCGGTGGTGGAGCTCCTCAGGGTGAAGGTGCCCGCCGGCGCCCGGGGGGCCTGGCTGCAGGCGGAGCAGGAGAGCTGGGGACCCTGGCTGCGGCGCCAGGACGGCTTCCTGGGCAGGGATCTGCTCTGGGACGCTGAACAGGAGGAGGGCCTGTTGCTGATCCGCTGGCGCAGCCGCCGCCAGTGGCTGGCCATTTCCAACGAGGAGATCGAAGCGGTACAGGTCCAGTTCGAGGCTGCCGCGCGCCGGGCCCTGGCCCTCGATAAGGTCCCCAACCCCTTTCCCCTCGTCGATGCCGGCGAGCTGGAGTGGGTGGGGCTGACCCCGGCCGCTGCCGCCAAGGAGCTGCGGTGAGCGAGGACATCCGGCTCGACCTGGGCCGCCGCCAACGGATTGGCATGGTGGAGGCGGTGTGGGGGGAGCACAAAAGTGCCGACCAGATCACCGCCGTGATGCTCGGTCTGCACCGGGCCGGGGAGCTGGCCCTGGTGACGCGTGTCACGGCTGAGAAGGCCGCGGAGGTGGAGCGGCAGCTCGCGGACCATATCGGCACCGATGGGGCTGTCCCACCGCCCGAGCACCATCCCCTGGCCCGTTGCCTCACCTGGCCCGGTCCGCCGCCAGCCGATCCGGCCTTCGGGCGGGTGGCGGTACTGAGCGGCGGCACCAGCGATCTGGCCGTGGCCTCGGAGGCCCGGCTGGCCCTCGCCTGCCATGGGGTGGCCAGCGACCTCGTGCTCGATGTGGGCGTGGCCGGGCTGCATCGGCTGCTGGGGGAGCTGGAGGGGCTGCGACGGGCCAAGGTGCTGATCGCCTGCGCCGGGATGGAGGGGGCCCTGCCCACCGTGCTGGCCGGGCTGCTGCCCCAACCGGTGATCGGGGTGCCGGTGGCCGTCGGCTACGGGGTGAGCGCCGGGGGACAGGCCGCCCTGATGGGCATGCTGGCCAGCTGCGCCCCTGGGCTCACCGTGGTGAACATCGACAACGGCTATGGCGCCGCCATGGCGGCCCTGCGGATCCTGCTGCTGGGCAGTGGGGAAACTTCAGCCACCAGGGAGCAGGGGCCCTGAGGGAGGTCCCTCAAGGTCGAGCACGGTCTGCAACCAGAGAGTGAGGGAGCGGGGCAGACGGCCCTGCTCGTAGCGCTCGATCGCCTCGATCAGGACCGGTGTATTGATCCAGCTGATCCGATGGGGAATCATCGGCGCCTGAGACTTCTGAAGGGCAGTGTGAGTGATCCGACCCGGCCTGGCAAGGCAGAAAACTCAGAGGTGCTGCAGGTCGGGGTAGGCGGTGATCACCTGTTCGGTGCTGAGCACCTCTCCAGCCCCTTCCGGCTGCCAGATCACCTCCAGGGCCAGCAGATCATCCGCACCGATCGCGCCGAGTTTCTGGAGCGAATCACGCAGGTCCTCGGCGGAGCGGGCCCCCTTGATCGCCAGACGCTGGCGAGTGGCCACCAGCAGGGTCACGACGATGAAGTCGCTGGCCGCATCGCTGGCCCCAGGAGCCACAGGCGCCGGCTCGCTGAAACGGCGACCCGCCACATTGGCGGTGAGTTCCCGCTCCAGCTTGCTGCGCTCCTGCATGGAGAGGCGGTTGAACGTGGACTCGGCACTGGCGAAGGGCACCTGGCCCACTTCGCCATTCGCGTACACCCAGAGATCGGGGTGGCGCAACAGGGAAAGACTTGTTTCCTGCAGAACCCGCTGAAGGCCGGAGCTGCTGGAGGTATCGGAGGAGCCGGCCAGACGGCGCAGGTCGTCCTGAAGGTCGCGGGCGGACGCCAGCAGACCGACCTGGATC
Source organism: Synechococcus sp. CS-1332 (assembly GCF_025127995.1). Lineage (GTDB taxonomy): Bacteria > Cyanobacteriota > Cyanobacteriia > PCC-6307 > Cyanobiaceae > Cyanobium. The sequence continues at coordinate 72,753 of NZ_JAHLYP010000050.1, forward strand.
TGGGCGACAGACACTGGACCGTCCGGGCGGGGGTTGTAGGCCAGATCAGATCCGGAGCCGGCTAAGGCCGGCCCCCCGCCGCCACCCCTCAGGGCGTTGACCACGACGCCCGCCACCGCCATCAGGATCAGAAAACCGAACAACCCGCCGCCGCCGAAGCCGAAGATCGGCACGATGAAGGGGAAACCCATGCCCCCACCCCGGTAGCCACCGCCGTACCCACCGCCGTAGCTGCCCCGATAGCCTCCGCCACCGCCGCCGTAGTTGCGGGGCATGGAAGGAGCCGAACGGAAGCTGCCGCCGCCGATGCGGCCGCCGCTGGCCGCCTGGGCCGGCGCCGGAGCTGCCATCACCAGACCCGCGACCAGGACAGGGACGACCATCAGACCGGCGAGGCGCCGGAACAAGCGGGAACCCATGTCGAAGGACGTTTAGTTGGCAGGAATCTAGGAACCCCCTCCCACGATGGTGACCACTTCCAGCACATCGGATTCCCCCACAGGCTGGGCGGGCCAGCGGTCCCTGGGCAGGATCTCGCCGTTGAACTCCACCACCACCAGGCGCGGCTGGTACCCGAGGGAGACCAGCACGGCATCGAGGCAGAGGCCCGCAGGGCAGGGGCGCGATTCTCCGTTGACCCGCAGCCGCAGGGCCTCCGGCTCATTCGCGGCTTGCGCTTCCATCACGCCACCGCCTCCAGCCCCGCCAGCAGGGCGGCAGCGACGGCCCCGGGATCCTTTGCCTGGGTGATGACCCGCACCACCGCCACCCGATCCGCTCCGGCCTCGCGCACGGCGGCCAGGTTGGTCAGATCGATGCCGCCGATGGCAAAGAAAGGCAAGGGACATGCCGCCGCCGCCTGGGCCACGTAGGCCAGCCCCACCGGTTCGCGGCCAGGCTTGGTGGGCGTGGCGTTGACAGGCCCCACCCCGATGTAGTCGCAGCCATCGGCGACCGCCTGGCGCAGGTCTGCAAGGCCGTGGGTGCTGCGGCCGATCAGCCGGTCCGGCCCCAGCAGGCGGCGGGCCACGGCCGGCGGCAGGTCGCCCTGGCCGAGGTGGACGCCATCGGCCCCCACCGCCAGGGCCAGATCGATGCGGTCGTTGACCAGAAACAGGGCCCCGTGGCGATGGCAGAGCTGGCGCAGGGCGCTCGCCTGCGCGAAGCGACCCCGATCATTCGGAGCGGCACCGGCTGAACCGAGGGCGTCATCGGGTTTGGCGCGGTACTGCACCAGGCGCACTCCCGCCGCCAGGGCGGCGGCCACCACGGCCTCCAGCCCGCTCACCGGACTGGTCACCAGATAGACATGGCAACGGCGCAGCAGGGCACGGCGTTCGTCGCCGCCACGGCCGGCCTGGAGCAGATCCACCTCCAGGTCGTAGAGGGCGTAGCGGATTGTCGCCGCCTCCGCCGCCAGCACGGGATCTTCGAGCCGACCGAACTCCTCCAGCACCCGCAGGGCCTCCTGCACCCGGCCCGCATTGGCGGCCAGCACACTGGCGCCGTCCTGCCGTTCAGCCTGGGCAGGATGGGACATGCCGGCGGCGGGATCGGTGGCGGTGTGCCGCGCCAGCTTGTAGCGCTCCTGGTGGAGGCGCCCCAGACGCTGGCGCAGGTCCTTGCTGCGGGCGACCAAGTCGGGGCGGTCCAGGGCGAAGCGGGCCCAGTCCTCCAGGACCCGCAGCCCCTCGCGGGCCCGATCGAGGTTGGCATCGAGGAGGCGCTCAATGGCGGCACGCTCGTTGCCGGTGGTCGACGGCGGAACTGGGGGCTGCGGCGTCACCGGACCGGCGCGGGTGAGGCCTCCAGGGTATGGGAGGGGTTTGTCAGGCGGGAGGGGTGGGCTGGGCGGCGGGGTCCGGTCCCAGGGCCAGCGCCAGGAGGGCGAGGAGCACCTCGTCAAGCAGATAAAGCACCCGATGCACGGCCACCACCACCAGGGAGGTGTCTGAGGCGACGAAGGGGTCGAGGGCTAGGGCCAGCACCACCTCCCTCACCCCCAGACCCGCCGGTGCGAAGGGCACCAGGTACCCCGCCACCCAGGCGAGGCAGTACACCCCGATCACCGCCGGCAAGGACGGTCCCCCGCCCAGGAACGGCCGCAGGCAGACCCAGAAGGAGGCCCCGAGGGCGAACCAGCCCAGCGACAGCGTCGCCCAGGCCCCCCATGGGGGGCGCAGCCGGAGCAGCCAGGGCCGCAGCCGGGACCCACGACGGCGCAGCCACAGCAAGGCCCCAACCAGACCCAGCAGTGCAGCCGCCGCGAGCAGCCCCTGCAGGGCGGCAGGGGCGCGCGCAGCGGCTCCCAGGAGCCGTTGGAAGAATCCCGGCTGGGCCAGCCCCAGCAGGGCGCCACCGATCAGCAACGCCGAACCGATCACCCAGCCGTTCTCGGCGAGCATCGAATCGCGGATGGCGCTGGCGGGGGCCTGCCGGGCCCGCAGCATGGCGATGCGACTGACGAACTGCCAGATCGATCCGGGCACGTACTTGGCCAGCTGGGCCAGGTTGTACATGTAAAAGCCATCCCGGACGCTCACCGTTATGGCGCAGTGGCGTGTTGCCAGCAGCATCGTGGCATTCATCCCCAGCTTTCCAACCAGGAGCAGGGCCGCCACGGCCACCAGTTCCTGGGGGGAGAAGCGAGCGAGGTCTTGAACGATCACCTGCCGGCGGCTGATGGCGAAACCAGCCACGGCGACCGCCACCAGGCCGAGCCAGGCCCACTTCGCCAGCAGGGCCACGGGACCGGCGGGCCGCTTCAAAGGGCGAGCAGGTCCTGCACCGCGTCGAACTGAAGCGAGGCGAGCGCCTTCACGTCCGGCAGGGCCGCCACGATGCGGACGCGTCGATCCGCCCGCTCCGTGAGCAGCTGCTGGATCAACGCCACGGTGCGGGGGCGGTCGAGATCGGCGCCATCGAACACCATGTCGGCCTGACCGAAGCGTTCCATCACCTCCAGGTATTTGTGGCTCCAGCCCATCACCAGCACCGGGACCCCCACCACCAGAGCCCCCACCATGGCGTGAAAGCGGGACACCGCATGGACGTCACAGGCTCCGAGGATGCGGTGGATCTGGCCGGCGTTCCAGCCCTCCTCGAAACCCACCACGGCCTCGGCCACGGCCGGCTCGAGGCGGGTCAGGATGCCCCGCAACAGGGGTAAGTCGTTGTTGTGGAGCCTGGTTTCGCCACGGCCGCGGGTGGCGTTGGGGAACAGGGCCACCCCGTGGCCCAGCCCCACCAGCTCATCGATCAGGCCCGCCATCCAGCCTGGATAGTCGTGGCCTCCTTCCGCCGCCCGACGGGCGATCACGGCGCTGGGGCAGAGGCCGATGATCGGGCGGCCCCGGTCACGTAGGACCTGCAAAGCCGCCAGGTGCCCATCGAGGCCTGGTGCTGGGGTGCTGAGGCAGAACCGAGCTTCGAAAAGAAAGGCCACGTCATCGCTGCGCCCATAGTTGCCCCTTGGGCCCAGCAGAGAGGCCACGTGGTCCTGGCTCACCGCGCCACGGGTATGGAGGCGATGGCAGCGGCCAAGGAATAAGTTGGCCAGGGGACGGTTGGGCCAGCTTCGGAACGGCCCCATCGCCTGGGACATCTTGACGACGGGCACCCTGAGGATCATCGCCGGCCAGATCGTGGCGATGTTGAAAGGCAGGAACTTGGCCCGGCCATCGATGAAGGAGACCCCCGCAAGGCAGAGCAGGGCCCGGGAGCGGGCCAGGGCCCGCACCGATGCCGGCAGCAGCCCCTGCAACCGGTGCAACCTCAGGCCGCCCAGCAAGCGATGCAGCAGGGCCCCCGGCACCAGCACCAGCACCAGGTAGGCAGGCGTGGAGGAGAAGATCCGCACCCGAGCGTCCGAGACCAGCTCGCGATCGGCCTCGGGGTAATAGCTGAACACCTCAAAGCGCATCTGAGGGCCGCAGCGATCGGCCAGCACCCCGATGGTGGTACTCAGCATCGCCTCAGCACCGCGGTTGCCGTGGAAGGTGGCCGCGATGATCGCCACGGAATTCATCGGGACCCCCGCTTCATTTGACCGACTCCAGACCCTTCTTGAGATACAGCAGGCCACGGATCACAGGGCGCGGCATCGCGAAGATCAGACGGCGCCCCCAGGGCGACTCACTCAGGCGCACGTTGGCCAGGGTCCAGAGGGCATTGAGCTGATCGTGCCAGGTGACCTCCGCCTGCACCCGATCGGGGATGCGCAGGCCCAGCCAGCGACCGGCTCGGGTCCGGGCGGTGACGTTGTAATGGGCCGGGCCGATGCGGGCCTGGCCGTCCATGATGTCGCGAATGTCGAGGCCACTGGCCGCCACGGCACCTGCCCCAGTGGCAGCATCAAACAGAGCCTGCCCCGCAGCGGTGCGGATGATCACGGCCGTGTGTTTGATCGGGTCATCCTTCAGACGGAACAGCCAGATGTCCCCCATGGTGAGATCGGCTGCATAGCCATAGTGGTCGTGGCAGGAAAGACATTTGCGCTCACAGAAGAAGAACATGTTCTGGTAATCGTTGAACATCTTCGTGGGCTTGCGCAGCAGGGAGCCATCGGCGAACTCCGCCTCCAGATGGCCGCGCCAATGGCCGATGCGGAAGCGGTAGGCACGCAACGGCTGGCCGGCCTGCTTCTCCAGCCTGGCCGTGACGGCATCGATGAGGGGGGTGCGGGAATTGTGGCCGCAGACCAGGGCGATGGTCACGGCCAGCTTGGCCGCGAGGACAGGATCAGACTGGGCGCGCTGGCGCAGGGCAGCAATGTCACAGGGCAGGCCCACCACCGCCACACGCCCCTGGAAGGCGCGCAGCAGGGGAAGAACCGACGGCAGAAAGCGCGATTCCACATACTTGCTGCCGCGGGCAGCCAGGATCTGGGCCGGCTCGGTGGCGATCTGGAAGCGGGGACGCACCTTGCCGTCCTCCACCACCGCCATGCAGACCACGGCACCTTCGAACAGCCCCTGGCGCAGACCTTCGATCAGCACGGCGCTGGTGGTTCCACCCGAAGCGGCCCGTTCGCGGATGGCGTCCTCAGAGGCATGGGTGAGCCACGCCTCCCGGTACGTACCCACATACCGATCGATGTCGGACGGGCTCCAGCGCTTCTTGAGGAAGCGATCCAGGACGGTGCCGAAGCTGCGAGGTTCCGCCATCGTCAGGAGCGGCTGCGGCGGAACTCGAAGCGCAGATCCTCGAGCAGTTTGCGATTGGCCGCGATCACATCGGTGACGAAGGCAACGAGGAAAGACTGGAAGCCGGCCACCAACAGCACGGAGGCCAGGATCAGTGACTGGATGTGGCCGCTGCCGCGGCCGATCGAGACCATGAAGAGATAACGGAGGCCGATCACGGCGCCAATGCCGAAGAGAAAGGTTCCCAGCAGCGAAAAGAAACGAAAAGGCCGGTAGATCACGAAGATCCGAATGATCGTGACGATGCTCCGTTGGATGTAGGAGGGGATGCTCTTGACCAGGCGGGAAGGCCGCTGATAGCCATTCACCCGCACCGGCACCGACATGATGCCGATGTTCTTCTGGCCCGCCTGGATGATCGTTTCCAGGGTGTAGGTGTAGTCGCTGAACACCATCAACTGCTGAGCCGCCCGCCGGCTCATAGCCCTGAATCCACTCGGCGCATCGACAATGTCCGCGCCGCTCAGGCTGCGAACAACGCCACTGCCGATTTTCTGGAGCAGCTTCTTGACTGGGGAGAAGTGCTGGATCTGGCCGATCGGACGTGACCCCACGACCATCTCAGCCTGCTGATCGAGAATTGGGGCCACCAGCAGGGGGATGTCACGGGCGTCATACTGGTTGTCGGCATCGGTGTTGACGATGACATCGGCGCCGCGGGCCAGGCAGGCATCAAGGCCCGTCATGAAGCCCCGCGCCAGTCCCTTGTTATGGAAGTGGCGCACCACATGATCCACGCCATGGGCGAGGGCAACCGAGGCGGTGTCGTCGTGGCTGCCATCGTCGATGACCAACCATTCCACCTGATCAAAGCCCTCGACATGCCGCGGTAGCGCCGCCAGCGCCACCGGCAGGCAGGCGGCCTCGTTGAAGCAGGGAATCTGAATGATGAGCTTCATGGCATGAACCATGGAATGGACGTCCTGCGTGGGGAGAGGCAAGCGACAACCAGCATCAGGACAGCCAAAACCAGCGGGTCGTCAATTCTGTCGGCGGTGGTGGACGGATGGCGACGCCAGACCATGACACTCCAGCACAGTGACGTCATGATCACATGTCAACCACGGAATTGCCTGCGGATGCGTCCAATGGCCGAGCAGGCATGGAAGAGCGGCCCACCAGAATCACAAGGGAAAGTATCGTCAGCGGAATCGCCGGAGCCGAGTAGCGAGGAATGTTGTGGGTGAGTAAGCCATAGGCGAGCAGCATGCCAATGGGCAAGATGGTGATGGCAAGAAAACTCGAGTTTCTACGAATCACACCCAGCAGAAAGAGCGCAAAGAGAGACATATAGGAAACAAGTGCCAGCAGATCCTTAGCCGCAACATAAACGGGATTGGCCTTGAAGGTCACTCCCACATTGGGCCAGGACCAGATACCCCGCCACAGAAACAGAGGCGTCATCAGCAGATGCCTCGCAGGCTGGGAGGCGATCATCACCCTGGCCCTTTTCCCAACGGCCTTCTCTGCCAGGAGATAGGAGTCGGGCGCACCCCGCTGGGACAAGGCAAAGGTCAACCGATTCACCTCGGCACCCACCTTGCGGTGGTAACTGATCACATCATCAGGCCGACCCGACAGCGCAGCCTTCAGATCAGCCGCCTGAAAATCCGACCCATAGCGGTTGATGCGCTGGTAGCGGCCTCCAGCCTGAAAATCGCGGAGCGTGGCCCCAAAGCCAAGCCGCGCGGAGGCGTGCTGGTAGATAGATGGCCCCCAGAAATACAGGGCTCCAGGGATTTCAGCAGCAGGCATCTGGTTTTTGATGGCCCGTGCATAAAGCACACGCCCGCCCCGCTGGGTGAGTTGGGCTGTTCCCAGCTGCAGCTTGTTGCGGACCATCCAGGGCATCACTGTCACGCTGAAACCCATCAGCAAGGCCACACAACCAGCCAGCGGAGGCCATGGACGTCGCCGGCGGGCCGCCCAGAGCGCCTGCAAAAACATGGTTGCGGTAATCAACAGGCAGATATAGAAGAAGATCGCCTTTGTCAGGCTCATCAGACCAAAGCAGACGCCAACAACAAGGAACCAACGGCGACGGCCTGTGCGGACGGCCAGCAACAGAAACAGACTCGACCACAGCAGCATCACACTGGCTTGGAGTTCCGTGTAGAGCGTGTCGACGAACATCGGCACGGCAAAGAAGAAGTACCCCACCATCACCGTGCTGATCAGCACCAGCAGCAGGCTTCCCGTCAGCGACTGAATCAGCAGCACCGTGGCCACTAGACCGAGCGTCACCCAGGCAAGATTGACAACCTTGACAGCGCGGGCGCCGGGCCCCTGGACCAGCTCCCCGTAGGACGGGGTGTGTCCACCGAGGGCCATCAGTTTCAGATGGCCGGCCGTGACGAGATTCGGGATCGGTTCGCGCGCATTGGAAGCTGAGAAGGGAGCACGATCGGCCGTGGAAAGAACGCCATGATGGGCAAGGTTATGGGCCATCCGCAGATTCACAAGGGCATCCTTCTGACTCTCGGAACCAGTGATCTGCGTAGCGCTTAGTGCCACCATCGCAACAATCAGCAGCCCCACAATCAGCAGCTTCAAGCGATCGATCCGAAGCCCAAGCCGACAGGAAAGCCTGTCCATCCAGACATCGAAACGAAGGGAACAGATTGTGTCGAAGCTGGCAAAGTTGCCGCCCATTTCCCTACGTCCGTTCCACCCAGACAGTATCAGCAAAGAACTTCAAACGCCACGATGGTCCATCAATCATCCAGTTGTCCGGATCGCTGGTCACAGGCGTTCCTCGCATCCTGCAGAGCCTGGCCGGCATCCAGGCGGATCTGCCGGCTGAGGTCATCAAGGCTCGCGAACGCCTGCTGCCGGCGCAACAACCTCAGGGGCTGCACGGTCAGTCGGACGCCCGCCAGCTCAAGGCTTCGCTCCAGCAGGTGCACCTCCACCGCCGAAGGAGCCAGGGGATCCACCGTGGGCTGGGGGCCGAGGTTCATCACAGCCGCCATCGCCCCGTCCTCGCCGTCCCGCCAGGCCAGGGCCGCATAGACCCCTTCCAGCGGCAGAAACTTGCGTCCATCCACCGCCAGATTGGCGGTGGGCCAGCCCAGCTGGCGGCCCAGGCCGCGGCCGCGCACCACATGGCCGCTGAAGCGGTAGGGACGCTCCAGCAGGCGAGCGGCCTCCTCGATGTCGCCGGCCGCCAGGGCGCGCCGGATGCGGCTGCTGCTCACCCGTTCGGACCCATCCCAGAGCATGGGCAGTACCCGCACGTCGATACCGAGGGCGGCGCCGATGCGGGCCAGATCATCAACATCTCCGCTGCGGTCGACCCCGAAGCGAAAGTTGGTCCCCACGGCAATTCGCCGGGCCTGGAGCCGATCGGCCAGAACCTCACGCACGAAAGGCTCCGGGCTCAGCGCCGCCAGCTCCCTGCTGAAGGGCACCAGCACCAGCTGCTCGATGCCGAGGGGTTCGAGCAGCTCCAGCTTCTCCTCGGGCAGATCCAGCCGCAGACGCGTCTCGCCATGCAGCACCTCCCGGGGGTGGGGCCAGAAACTGACCACCGTGGGGACCACCGGCTCCTGCTCCGCCGGCTGCGATTCGGTGATAACGCTGATCACCCGGCGGTGGCCCCGATGCAACCCATCGAAGCTGCCCAGGGCGATGGCGGTGGGACGCTCGGCGCTGATGGGGTCGTGAAGCGGAATCAACGGCGTGCGCCCTCGCCGCGAGGATCCTCCCATGCCAAGTTTGGAGCCTTCGATGCTTCCCCCATGGTCGACCCGCTGGATCTGCAGCGCATGGCCGATGCCCTCCGCCGCATGGGCTGGGTGCGCTTCTGGGTCCAACTGGCCCTCGGCGTGGTGGTGGTGGGGGTGCTGATCTTCAACAACATCGGCGGCCAGATGGCGGCCAATTCCTCCCGCGCCCTGGGGCTGGGCCCTGGCCTGTCCCTCACCACCCTGTCGTTCCTGCTGTTGCTCTGGAGTCTGTGGCAATCCTGGCTGGTGGTGCGCTGCGGCCGCGCCCTGGCCAGCCCGGCACGTCCCAGCAAGGGGGAAACCTCGCGATTGGTGAAGAGGGGGCTGCTGGCCGACCTGAGCGGGCTCACCCTGGCGGCGGTGGGCTATCAGGCCCTGGCCGGCAGCCTGTTCGTGCAGGCCTCTCAGCAGGTGCCGGGCTTCTTCGGGGCCCAGATGCAGGGGGGGCCAGGCAGCGGTGGCCGGGTGGTGGGGCTGCCGATCACCTCGATCGAGATGCTGTCGGTGCTCAGCAACACCCAGGTGCTGTTTGCCCACCTGATCGCACTGATCATCAGCCTGTGGCTGCTGCAGCGGATCTATCGCAAGAGCTGATCGGACAGGCCCAGGGCTTCCACGGCCGGCAGCGACGCGACGGAGCCCCGCCAGAAGAGTTCCGGCTGCAGGGGCGTCAGCGACGAGCCACCCTGCTGCACCCAGGCCACATCGGTGGGCCAGTCGGCCGGGCCTGCTCCGGTTCCGTCGAGATCGTCCACCACTTCGCCGGCCAGCCAGTAGTAGGTGCGGCCGCGGGGGTCGGTGCGCTTCTCGAACTGATCGATGTAGCGCCGCACCGCCGTGCGGCACCAGCGCAGGGGGGCGAGGGCTTCGGCGGGACGCGGGGGCACGTTGAGGTTCAGCAGCAGCCCCTCGGGCCAACCGCCGGCGTGCATCCGCTCGGCCACATCGACGGCCATGGCGGCCGCCGCCTCGAAGCGGCGCCAGTGGAAATCAGCACTGCTCACGGCCAGGGCCGGCAGTCCCTCGATCGTCCCCTCCATCGCCGCCGACACAGTGCCTGAATAGAGCACGTCAGTGCCGAGGTTGGGGCCGTGGTTGATGCCGGAGAGCACCAGGTCCGGCGCCTGCTCCAGCAGCCTGAACAGGGCCAGCTTGACGCAGTCGGAGGGGGTGCCGCTGCAGGCCCAGGCGGTGACACCCTCGGCGAAGAGTTCATCGGCCCGCTCCGCCCGCAAGGGGGTCTGCAGCGTGAGGCCATGGCCGGTGGCGGAGCGTTCCCGGTCAGGGCAGACCACGGTGACCGCATGGCCGCGGCCCACCGCCTCGGCGGCCAGGGCCTGGATGCCGTCAGCAAAGACTCCGTCATCGTTGCTGATCAGGATCCTGAGCGGTGCCATCGGCCTTGACCGCGGGGACTGGCGGCAAGCTAGACGCTGCTGCCTACAGTCGCTTCCTTCCCCGACCTGTCCCGTGAGCGCCACCGTCAGCCTGCAGCAGCTCACCGACCAGCTGGAGCACCTGGAGGCGGAGGCCGCCGCTGCCATCGCCAACGCCAGCGACGCCGCAGCACTCGAGGAGCTGCGGGTGGGGCTCCTGGGCAAGAAGGGACGTCTCTCGGGGGTGCTGGGGGCCATGGGCCGGCTTCCCGGTGAGGAGCGCCCCCTGGTGGGCCAGCGGGCCAACCTGCTCAAGGACCAGGTGCAGCAGCTGCTCGGCGCCAGGCTCGAGGACGTGCGCAACGCCGCCATGGTGGAGCGGCTGGAGCGGGAACGGATCGATGTGACGGCGGGCTGCAGCTACGTGCCCCCCGGCCACCGCCATCCCCTGCAGAGCACGATCGAAGAAATCGTCGACATTTTTGCCGGCCTCGGCTATCGGGTCTCGGAGGGGCCCGAAATCGAGACCGACCACTACAACTTCACCGCCCTCAACATCCCGGAGCACCACCCGGCGCGGGATATGCAGGACACCTTCTACCTGGGGGGAGACCGGCTGCTGCGCACCCACACCTCCCCCGTACAGATCCGCCACCTGGAGGCCAACCCCCCACCGGTGCGGGTCATCGCCCCCGGCAGGGTGTATCGCCGCGATGCGGTGGATGCCACCCACTCCCCTGTGTTCCACCAGGTGGAGGTGCTCGCCCTCGACGAGGGGCTGGATTTCAGCCACCTGCGCGGCACCGTCACCACCTTCCTGCAGCAGTTCTTCGGCGATCTGCCAGTGCGTTTCCGGGCCAGCTACTTCCCATTCACCGAGCCCTCCGCCGAGGTGGACGTGCAGTGGCGAGGCCGCTGGCTGGAGGTTATGGGCTGCGGCATGGTCGATCCGGCGGTGCTCGAGGGCCTGGGCCTCGACCCGGAGCGCTGGAGCGGCTTCGCCGCCGGCCTGGGGGTGGAACGCTTCTGCATGGTGCGCCACGGCATCGACGACATCCGCAGGCTGTTCAGCAGCGATCTGCGCTTCCTGGAGCAGTTCTGATCTCCCCCCATAAACTCGTTGGGCTCCCATGCCCGCGATCGGTGCCCCGGGTTGGACTGATCGTCAACGACGGCAAGGATCTGGCGATCAACACCGCCAACCTGATCGAGAGCCGGCTGAGAGCCGCGGGCCTGGAGGTGGCACGGGTCAGCAGCTCCGGTGGCGTGGTGGGTTTCGCCAATCCTGACCAGCACCTGCGCTCCAGGGGCTATGCCGCCTGCGTCCCCGCCAGCTTCGATGAAGAGATGGCCCTGGCGGTGGTGCTGGGGGGGGACGGCACGGTGCTCTCCGCGGCCCGCCAGACCGCCCCGATCGGCGTGCCGATCCTGACGATCAATACCGGCCATCTGGGCTTCCTGGCCGAGGCCTACCTGAAGGACCTCGACCAGGCCCTGGCCCAGGTGGTGGCAGGGGAGTGGACCGTCGAGGAGCGATCCATGCTCGTGGTCAGCGTGATGCGCGGCGAGCAGCGGCGCTGGGAGGTGCTCTGTCTCAACGAGATGGCCCTGCACCGGGAGCCCCTCACCAGCATGTGCCACTTCGAAGTCGCCATTGGCCGCCACGCCCCCGTCGACATCGCCGCTGACGGGGTGATCCTCTCCTCCCCCACCGGCTCCACGGCCTACGCCCTCAGCGCCGGCGGCCCGGTGATCACCCCCGACTGTCCGGTGCTGCAGCTCACACCGATCGCCGCCCACTCCCTTGCCTCCCGGGCCCTGGTGTTCAGCGACCAGGAGCCGGTGACGGTGTTCCCAGCCACCCCCGAGCGGTTGATGATGGTGGTGGACGGCAGCGCCGGTTGTTACGTCTGGCCCGAGGACCGGGTGCTGGTGCGGCGCAGCGAACATCCGGTGCGCTTCGTGCGGCTGGCCGATCACGAGTTCTTCCAGGTGCTGCGCAACAAGCTGGGCTGGGGCCTGCCGCACGTGGCCAAGCCCTCCAGCAACCACGCCGACGCGCCGCTGTGACGACAGCCCCCACGACCACTCCCGCACCGGTTGCGGTGCTGCTGGTGGGTCCGGAGGCCACCGGCCTCGGCCCCCGGCTCGAGCTCTCCGGCTACCGGCCCCTGGAGCAGGACTCCGGCGATGAACTCCCCGCAGCCATGATCCTTTCGCCCGGCAGCGAGGCGCGAATCCCTGAGCTGCGCCGCAGGCTTGGGGCCCGCCCCTTGCTGCTCGGCATCACCAACGACAGCGTCGAAAGCCGCAGCCACTGCCTGGAATGGGGCGCCGATGATTTCTGGCTGCCCAGCCTCGGCACCAGCGATTTGCTAACCCGCTTGCGGCTGCACCTGGCCCTGGCCCAGCGTCAGGCCCCCACACCGGTGTCCGCCCAGCTGAAGCTGGCGGATCTGCGGATCGACCCGGTGGCCTGCCAGGGATGGCGCGGGCAGCGCCAGCTCAGCCTGACGGCCCGGGAGTATCAGCTGCTCCTGCTGTTGCTGCGCCATCGGGGATCGGTGGTGAGCCGCGAGCGCATCCTTGAGGCGATCTGGGCCGACCAGGGCGGGGGCGCCAGCAACGTGATTGAGGTGTATGTGCGCTATCTGCGCCAGAAACTGGAACAGGACGGCGAATCCCGGCTGATCCACACCGTCAGGGGCCTCGGGTACTGCCTCAGCGACGGCCGCCCACCCATGGGGCCCAAGCCATGAAGACTTCTCTCCTGTGGCCCTGGCCCCTCGCAGGCACGCTCCTGCTGGTCGGCTGCACCCCGGGCCTGACCCAGAGCCCGCCCCAGTTCCTGCCGATCACCGCCCAGTGGTGCCTGGAAGGCCCACCGCCGCCGCGTTGCATCCAGCTCGAGGTGCCCCGGGGCGAGCGCCAGCAGGCCATGGGGTTGCAGCTGCGGCCGCCCCTGCCCCACCTGCGCGGCATGTGGTTTCCCTACGTCACGCCCGTGTTGGCCAGATTCTGGATGCACCGCACGCCGGAACCCCTCGACATGCTGTTCATCCACGACGGGCGCGTGATTGCCCTCGAGAGCGCCGTCCCCCCCTGCATGAACCTGCCCTGCCGCAGCTACGGCCCCGACACGCCGGTGGACGGGGTGCTGGAACTGGCGGCCGGCCAGGCCTCGGTGCTCGGCATCACCGTGGGCACCCCCGTGCGGATCACCCCGCTGCCGGGCACGTTCCCTTCAGCACCAGCACCGGATTGAGAGGGGCCAGGCGAGTACCGTCCGCCAGGGGAGCACCACGCCAGGCCTGGATCTGGGTGACCATCACGTCCAAGCCGGCCTGCTCCAGCTGGGGACGCAACAGGGCCAGACCTTCCACCGTGGCCAGGGGGATGACCACCACCCCACCGGGCCGCAAGCGGCCCAGCACCGCCTGCAACAGCGCGCTGCGGTCACCACCGCCACCTCCGATCAGCACCCGATCGGGGTTGGGTAGCCGCGCCAGTGCCGCCGGTGCCTCCCCTTCCAGCACCCCCACGGGCCGCACGCCCAGCCGGGACGCATTGGCGCCGATTAGGGCGGCGGCCCCAGCCCGGCGCTCCACGGCCCACAGGGCCAGCCCGGGGCGCAAGCGCAGCGCCTCCAGCCCCACCGATCCCACTCCGGCACCGATGTCCCACAGCACGCCCGTCTCGGGCAGATCCAGATCGGCCAGCAGCTGGATGCGCACCTCCCGTTTGGTCATCAGTCCTGGCTGGTCGGGGTGCTGCAGCCAGAGGCCATCGGCCAGACCGAACAGGGGCAGGGCCGCCGGCGCGGGCGCGGCAGGCTCGGTGGCGATCAGCAGCACCAGGTGCAGGGGATCGAGATCCGTCGGCAGGGGGTCGTCGGGCGCCAGTTGCTGCAGGCGCTCCGCGGGATGGCCGAGGCGCTCTCCCAGCCAGAATTGATAGGCGGCCTCCAGCCCCGAAGCCCGCAGGATCCCGCGCACCTCGGCAGCGCCCCCCCGAGCCGGATCGGTCAGCACCGCCAAGGCGGCGGGCCGCTGCTGCAGCCGCGCCGCCAGGGGCTCGGGATCACGGCCATGAAGGCTGATCCAGGAGGCGTCCTGCCAGGGGCGGCCCAGGCGGGCGAAGGCCAGCTGCAGGGAGGTGGGGGCAGGATGGAAACGGAGGCGCTCAGCGGGAAGGTGTTGCAGCAGCAGGCGGCCAACGCCGAACCAGAGGGGATCGCCGCTGGCGAGCAGCACCACCTTCTCGCCAGCGGCGAGAGCCAGCTGCAGCCGCGGCAGCAGCTCCCCAGGCCTGTCGCTGGCCAGCAGCTCCGGCGCTGGGGCGCCGCCGCGCCAGGCCTCGAGATCCGCCAACAGACGCCGGGGGGCCGCCACCAGATCGGCCCGCAGGATCTGCTCCTGCCAGTGGCGGGAAAGGCCCGCCATCCCGGCGGCATCGGTGCCCAGCACCTCCAGCAGCGAACCCTCCAGCCGTGCCCCTGCGCCACTGCTGGCCATGATGCTCCCCACCAGCGCCGGTCACACTCCCCTGCCCAATGAGCGATCGACGCCAGCGGATCCACGCCCTGGTGCTGGCCCTGCTGGCCCACCAGAACGATCTCGAACTGCTCGATGACGATCGGGCCGGCGCGGGCGGCAGCCCCCTTGGGGGCGGCGGTGACCCGGGCAGCTGGCTGGAGCGCAATCGACGCGTGGTGCAGCGCTACCAGTCCTTGGTGAGAAGCGCCGTCACCCTTGATGCCCTGATCGAGCAGGAGCTGGGCAGTGATCAGCTCGGGGGCGGCTCCACGTCCGTCTGATCGGCGAGGAAGGCCATCAAACGCGGATATAGCAGTAGGGCCCCTGCGTTGGTGAGGTGGGTCTCGTCGCTGTAGAGCAGCACGCCGGCGCGGACGCTGGAGCAGATCCGCTGCTCCGGTGGGCAGAGGCTGTCGAAGGGACTGAACAGACGCGTGCCGCTCAGGTCACCGCTAATGCGCTCCTGCAGGCGCTGCACCGGCGCGATCGCGGCCAACTCCTGCTGCCGTGGCCGCAGGACCGGCTGGCACTGGGGACCCAGGGACGAGGCGGGACGAAACCATTCCGCCTGGCAGAGGGTGAGCGGACCGCCGATCTTCTCCTGGGGGAAGGTGGGAAGGGAACCGAACAGCACCAGTTCCGCGCCGCGACGGCGCACCTGGCCGTCGAGCTGGCGGAGGGAGGTGGCATAGGAAGCCTCGACGCTCGGGCGTGCCTGGCCTTCGACACCGCCCAGGTAACCGGCAAGATTCGACACCAACACGACACGGTCGCCCGGGCGCAGACGGGCCAGCACCCGGCGCAACTCGTTGTCCGCGTACGGACGGCAGCGGCGGTAGCGGGGCGGCACCTGGGCGTCCTCCCCCCAGCGGGAGAAGAAGGGCACCGGGCAGCCGCCCCGGGCCATGAAGGCCACATTGAAGCGGCCACTGGCCAGTAGCTTCTCTCCCAGGGGAATCAGCACGTGGGTGTGGCTGTCCCCCAGGAAGAACAGGGTGGGCAGGCCCTTCCGCTTTGTGGCCGTGCAGGGATCGGGACCCTCCCACCTGGCGATCGGATCGGTCGGTTCCTGGAAACAGTGAACCGTGTCGACGGTCGTGCCGCCGATCCGCTTCATGTTGGCGGTGGTGCCGACGGCGTGGCTCCGCTTGCCGAGGAACAGGCTGCCCAGAAGGGGGCCTTGCAGGCCGGCGCTGAACACGGCGACCAGCACCGTCATCGCCGGGTAGGCCAGGCCTGGGCGTCCCAGGCCGGGGATGGCGGGGTGGCCGTAGCGGAACAGACACTCGAGCCGGTAGGACAGCGCCGTGCAGAGGGTGATCAGCACCAGGACCGGCAGCAGGGTCAGGGCGTTGAGGCCCACCGTCCAGCGAGCCAGGACGATCACCGGCCAGTGCCACAGATACAGCGAGTAGGACACCATGCCGATGGCCAGGCTGACGGGGTGGCACAGCCAGCGCCCGAGGCTCGTGGTGGGCCGCACCAGCAGCAGCAGGACCACCGTCAGCGCCGTGATCCCCAGGGTGGTGGCCACCCGCCAGGCCTCCGGCAGAACCAGCAGCACCAGCAACCCCAGGGCCGCCAGCAGGCTCAGGGGGTGCCGCCACCGGGGCAGCGCCAGCCTTTGGCCGAGATCGCGGGCACTGCCACTGCCCCGGTGCAACAGGTAGGCCCCGCATCCCGCCGTCAGTTCCCAGAACCGGCCGGTGGTAAGGAAAAAAGCCCGCTCGGAATTCCCCCGGAGGCTCAGTCCCAGGAACAGCACCAGGGACAGGGCCAGCAGCAACAGGCTGGCGATCTTGAGCCGCCGCAAGGAGCCGCTGCCGGCCCCGGCCACCCCCAGACCACAGAGCAGCAGCACCGCCGGCCAGACGAGATAGAACTGCTCCTCCACCCCCAGCGACCAGGTGTGCATGAAGGCGTTGAAGTGGTTGTCGGTGGCGAAGTAGTTCGAGCCCTGCCGCAGCAGGTAAAGATTGGACACCCCGAACAGGGCAGCGGTGCCGGTCCGCATCACCGGCGCGAAGAAATCATCGAGTGGCGAGACCAGCATCGAGAACAGGGCCGAGACGACGGCGATGTTCACCACCAGCGCCGGCATCAGGCGCCGGATGCGGCGTCCGTAGAAGCGGCGCAGGAACTGCCAGCGGCTGCCGTCCCGCCGCGCCAGCAGGGAGGACGTCACCACGTAGCCCGAGATGACGAAGAAGATGTCCACCCCGAGGAAGCCACCCGGCAGCCAGCGGGGATCGAGGTGGTTGATCAGCACCGCGATGACGGCCACGGCCCGCAGACCATCGATCTCGGGCCGGTAGACCCTCGAGCGCTGCGGCGGCAAGATGCCCGCGCCGAAAAGCCGCACCAGAGAATTCACGCCGCCCCGACGATTGCAGGCAGGGTAATGGCGGTCTGCCGGGGCCCTCGCTGAGAGGCCAGTTCTGACAAGCTGGGCCCACCTCGTCTGGCCCCATGGCGCCCTTCGGCCTCTCCGCTCTCCAGAACCTGCGGCGCGGCAGGACTCCCTGGCAACCTCCCGAGGCCAGCTGGTCGCGGCCCTTCGGCCAGGGCTGGAGCCAGCCCTACACGGTGCGCTACGCCAGCAACCTCGACGACGGCCCAAACCACGGCATGCCCCTGGGGGGCTTCGGCGCCGGCTGCCTGGGGCGGGGCCTCGACGGCGCCTTCAACCTCTGGCACCTCGACGGGGGTGAGCACTGGTTCGGCGTGCTGCCCGACTGCCAGTTCGCCCTCTTCGAGCAGGACGGCGACGGACGGCGGGCCCATGCCCTGGCCACAGCGCCCCAGGCCGACGATTCCCGTCCGGGGACTGGCGAGCCCCTCTCCGCCTGGAGCTGGTATCCCGCCGCCAGCACCGAGCAGCCGAGCGGCACCGTGGCGGTGCGCTATCCGGTCAGCTCCCACCACTACGCCTCGGTGTTCAGCGCCGAGGTGCGCTGCGAGGCCTTCAGCCCGATCCTGCCCGGCGATTACCGGCGCACCAGCTACCCGGTCGCCGTCTTCGCCTGGACCCTGAGCAACCCCACCAACCAGCCGCTGGAGCTGTCGTTGCTGCTGAGCTGGCGCAACACCGTGGGCTGGTTCACCAACACCGACCCATCGGCGGAGGTTCACTTCCGGGACGACGGCAGCCCGGAGCACAACTACGTGCCGGCGATCGGCCGGGGCCGGGGACAGCGCAACCGCTGGGTCGACGCG
This sequence comes from Synechococcus sp. CS-1332, assembly GCF_025127995.1. Taxonomy (GTDB): domain Bacteria; phylum Cyanobacteriota; class Cyanobacteriia; order PCC-6307; family Cyanobiaceae; genus Cyanobium. Next base: position 90,812 of record NZ_JAHLYP010000050.1, read on the forward strand.
GACGGTCTGAAGGGCCTCCTGCTGGAGGGGGAACGCTCCCAGCCCCTGGCCGAAGGGGAAGGGCAGTGGTGTCTGGCGGTGCCCGACGAGGCGGCGCTGAACCACCCGGGGGTGGAGGTGTTCCGCTGCAGCCGCTGGGACCCCAGCGGCGATGGGGCAGAGATCTGGGAACCCTTCAGCCGCGACGGCTCCATCCCCGACAGTGACAACGACCGCCGCAACACCAGCGACGACCCGATCAGCGCCGCCTTGGCGGTTCGCTTCCGGCTGGAGCCCGGCGCCTCGCTCGAGATCCCGGTGGTGATCAGCTGGGATCTGCCCGTGACGGCCTTCGCCACCGGCACCCGGGCCCTGCGTCGCTACACCGACTTCTTCTCAGCCGACGGCGACAACGCCGCCGCCATCGCTGGTGAAGCCCTGGCCGAGTGGCGCGACTGGCAGGCTGCGATCGAAGCCTGGCAGGCACCGGTGGTGCAACGTCACGACCTGGCGGAGCCGTTGCGCATGGCCCTGCTCAACGAGCTCTACGACCTGGCCAGCGGCGGCAGCCTCTGGACCGCCGCCAGCGCGGAGGATCCGGTGGGACGCTTCGGGGTACTGGAGTGCCTCGACTACGCCTGGTACGAAAGCCTCGACGTGCGGCTGTACGGCTCCTTCGCCCTGCTGCAGCTCTGGCCCGAGCTCGACAAGGCCGTGTTGCGCAGCTTCGCCCGCGCCATCCCCGCCGCCGATCCGACGCCGCGGCCGATCGGCTGGTACTTCACCCAGGGGCGGGGCCGGGTGGAGGCGGCGCGCAAGGTGGCGGGGGCCACCCCCCACGACCTCGGGGCCCCCAACGAGCGCCCCTTCGACGCCACCAACTACACCGCCTACCAGGACTGCAACCTCTGGAAGGACCTCGCCAGCGATTTCGTTCTGCAGGTCTGGCGCACCTACAAGCTGGCCCCCGGTGGCCCGGACATCCGCTTCCTGGCGGACTGCTGGCCGGCGGCGGTGGTCGCCCTCGACTACCTCAAGCAGTTCGACGTGAACGACGACGGGCTGCCCGACAACGGCGGCGCCCCGGACCAGACCTTCGACGACTGGCCCCTGCAGGGGGTGAGCGCCTACTGCGGCGCCCTCTGGATCGCCGCCCTGGAGGCGGCCCTGGCCATCGGCCAGCAGCTGCAGCTGGAGCTGGGGCTGGACACCGCCGAGGAGCAACGGCGGTTCGGCGGCTGGCTGGAGCAGTCCCGCAGCCACTTCGATGCCCTGCTCTGGAACGGCGAGTACTACAAAATCGATGCCGGCAGCGGCACCCCGGTGGTGATGGCCGACCAGCTCTGCGGCGACTTCTACGCCCGCCTGCTGGGGCTGCCGCCGGTGGTGGCCGACGACCGCGCCCTCTCCTCCCTGAACGCCATCCGTCAGGCCTGCTTCGAGGCCTTCGAGGGCGGCCGCCTCGGGGTGGCCAATGGCCTGTGCCGCGATGGCACCCCCCTCGATCCCCAGGGCACCCATCCGCTGGAGGTCTGGACCGGCATCAACTTCGGCCTGGCTGCCTACTACCGGCTGATGGGGCAGAACGGCACCGCCTTCGCCATCACCGGCGCCGTCGTGCGTCAGGTGTATGAGGGGGGCCTGCAGTTCCGGACGCCGGAGGCGATCACCGCCGCCGGCACCTTCCGAGCCTGCCACTACCTGCGGGCCATGGCGATCTGGGCCCTGTGGGCCACCCACACCGGCTGGCAGCCGATCCCCGGGGCCGACCGCCAGCCATGAGCGCAGCCAGCCGGGTAAGGCGTCTGACGGGGGGGCTCGTGGGTCTGATCCTGGCCCCCCTCCTGGGCCTGTTGCTGGCCCTGGCCCCTGCGCCGGCCCTGGCCCAGGTGCACGCCCACCCGGATGCCGATGGCACCCCGGTGGTGCGCAGCCTGGAAAGCCTGCGCGACCTCGATGACCAGAGCTGGCAGGTGGTGGCCTACCGGGAGGGGCCACCCGGCGGCCCCCTGCGGCTGCGGATCGTCGGCTACCCCGGCAAGGTGCGCCTCGACCATCCCACCGCCCTGGAGGTGCGCAGCGGCCGTCAGGTCTGGGCGCTCGAGGATGTGACCCTCAACAGTGCAGTCCTCGCCGGCGACACCCGTTCCGCCGCAGCCGAGTTCGACCTGGCGCCGCTGCTGGGCGATCTGGAGCGGAACCGTCCCCTGCGCCTGCGGCTTCCGCGGGTCTTCAGCGAGCTAGCGGTGCCGCCCTACGTGGTGGCGGAGTGGCGCAGCCTCCCGGACGCCCCGGCCGCGTGAGCGTCGCCTCGCCCTGGCAACCGTGGATGGCCAGGGCCCTGCAGCTGGCCACCCTCGGTGAGGGCCGCACCAGCCCCAACCCCCTGGTGGGCGCCGTGATCCTCGACGTCGGCGGCCAGCTGGTGGGGGAAGGGTTCCATGCCCGCGCCGGTGCTCCCCATGCGGAGGTGGGCGCCCTGGCCCAGGCCGGCGAGAGGGCCCGGGGCGGCACCCTGATCGTCACCCTGGAACCCTGCTGCCACCATGGCCGCACCCCCCCCTGCAGCGAGGCAGTGCTCGCCGCCGGCATCGCCCGGGTGGTGCTGGCCATGGCCGACCCCAACCCGCTGGTGAGCGGCGGCGGCATCGCCCGGCTGCGGGCGGCGGGCCTGGAGGTGATCGAAGGGGTGATGGAAGCCGAAGCCCGCCGGCTCAACCACGCCTTCCTGCACCGGATCGCCACGGGCCGCCCCCTGGGGATCCTCAAGTGGGCGATGAGCCTGGATGGCCGCACGGCGTTGCCCAACGGCGTCAGCCAGTGGATCAGCGGGCCGCAGGCCCGGGGCTGGGTGCACCGCCTGCGCGCCCGTTGCGATGCGGTGATCGTGGGAGGCGGCACGGTGCGGGCCGACGACCCCCTGCTCACCAGCCGGGGGCAGCGCGATCCCGAACCACTGCGGGTGGTGCTGAGCCGGAGCCTTGATCTGCCGACGCAGACCCGCCTTTGGGACACGGCCGCCGCCGCGACCCTGCTGGTCCATGGCCCGGAGGCACCGGTGGAGCGCTGCGACCGTTTTGACGCACTGGGCGTGGAGCGCCTGGCCCTGGAGATCTGCGAGCCGGGGGCCCTGGCCCTCGCCCTGGCCCAGCGGGGCTGCAACCAGGTGCTTTGGGAATGCGGGCCGGTGCTGGCGGCGGCGGCCCTGCGCCAGGGTTGCGTGCAGCAACTGGCCGCAGTGATCGCCCCCAAACTGCTCGGCGGCCTTCCGGCCCGCACGGCCCTGGGGGATCTGGGCCTGGAACGCCTGGATGGGCCCTGGGCCCTGCAGGGGCTGGACATCCGCTGGCTGGGCCCGGACCTCCTCTGGCAGGGGCGCCTGGACGGGGCCGCGCTCAGCGCAGTTCCGGATGCAGGGGGTCCCCCTTGAAGGGCCCTTCGACGGCACTGGTGATCCAACCCCCGTAGAACCCACCGGGCTGGGGGATCACGCGTTCTCCATCCACCCAGCAGCCGTCCATCAGCGCCGGGTAACAGGCCAGCCAACCGGCCAGGGGCGCGAAGCTCGGCGTGGGCGATGGGTAGCACCAGAGGGCTCGACGAAGGCGTTGCTCCTGGCCCGCCCCGTTCGTGGCCACAAGATCGAAGTAACTGGCCAGACCCTTCCATTCGCAGAAGCTTGCGCCGGCAACGGGCTCCAGCAGGCTCAGGTCGACATCCTCCGGGCAGAGGTAGAAGACCGGGGGATGGAAGGTTTCGAGTACCCGCTGGCTGCGGTGGGTGTCACACAGCAGCCGACCCAGGGCCTCCACCCGCACGTGCTGGGTGCAGGGCAGCAGCGCCGGGGGGCGTGGATAGGCGGCAACGCGCTCAGCCATGGGATCAGCCGGGAATGAAGTGGCGCAGACGCCGTGCCTCGGCGCCGGCGCGGGCCTGGAGCTCCTCGTCGCTGAGGCTGGCTTCGGCCCGTTGCTGGGCGGCGATCACATCGGCCTCCTCGACGGCGAAACCGGCGGCGCGGGCCAGGGCCAGGAAGGCCGCCAGATCCGGGGGATCGGCGGGGTCGTGCAGGCGTTGATCAAGGGTGGCATCGGCCCGGGCGTGGGCCAGGAAGGCATCCAGCTGGTCGAGGCTCATGGGACCGGCGTCAGGGCCTGTCCTCTCTAGCCGCCGGCGGGGGCGTCCGGGGCCCGGTCCAGCAAATCCAGCTGAACACCCGCCGCCGGGCTCAGCTCCAGCTTCACCGCCTCCCACGCCGCCGGATCCCAGGGGGCCATCAGGGGCTCCAGGGCCCGCAGTTCCGGTCCGTCGACAGACGCCAGCCAGGCCTCCTCCAGACCGTCGGGAATGACCACCGGCATGCGGTCGTGCACCCTGGCCAGCAGATCGTTGGGGGCCGTGGTGAGGACCACGCAGGTCTCGAGTTCACCGCCATCGCCTCCCAGCCAGCGCTCCCAGAGCCCGCCGAGCCAGAAGGGGCGTTGATCGCGACGGCGGAACAGCCAGGGCTGCTTGAAGGGCCGGCCCTCCACCGTTTTGGTCTGCCATTCGTAGAAGCCATCGGCGGGGATCAGGGCCCGGCGGTGACGCCAGGCGCCGCGAAAGAAGGGTTTCTCCCCCACGGTTTCGCTGCGGGCGTTGATGGGCCGGCGGCGGGCCGTCGGGTCGGGACACCAGTCCGGCACCAGCCCCCACAGAGCCAGGGCCACCTCCAGGCGGCCGTGCTCCTGGCGCTGCAGCAGCACCGGCTCGCCTGGCCGCACCTGGGGCCGGGGGGCGTAATGGTCGACCAACCCCGGCGGCATCGGCCCCTTCAGCCGGGGCAGCAGTCGATCGAGGCGGGTGGCCAGGGAGTAGCGGCCGCACATGGATGGGGATGGAGCCGAAGGGGTGGGTCGTTCGGTTCTCCCGACCGGGGGGTGGAACGCCCGTTGACGACCAGACCTAGCTTGGGCCCATACGCCGTTTTGCGCAGCATGGCCATCCGTCAGGACGACAACCGCCCCAACCGGAGGTTCGGTCTCGTCAACCTGCTCCTGATCGGTTTCGGCGTGCTGCTCCTCTTCAGCAATTTCCTGCCCAATCCCGCCACCCAGGTGCCGCGGGTGCCCTATTCCCTGTTCATCGACCAGGTGAACGGCGACAACGTCAAGCGGGCCTACATCACCCAGGATCAGATTCGCTACGAGCTCACCAAGGCTCCTGAGGAGGGGGCCCCCACGGTGCTCTCCACCACACCGATCTTCGACATGGAGCTGCCCCAGCGCCTGGAGCAGCACGGGGTCGAGTTCGCGGCCGCGCCGCCGAAGCGGCCCAGCTTCCTCACCACGGCCCTGAGCTGGGTGGTGCCGCCGTTGATCTTCATCCTGGTGCTGCAGTTCTTCGCCCGCCGCAGCGGCATGGGTGGCGGAGGCGCCCAGGGGGCCCTGAGCTTCACCAAATCGAAGGCCAAGGTCTACGTGCCCGATGAGGAATCCAGGGTCACCTTCGCCGACGTGGCCGGTGTGGACGAAGCCAAGACCGAGCTCACCGAGATCGTCGACTTCCTCAAGACTCCCCAGCGCTACATGGACATCGGCGCCCGTATCCCCAAGGGCGTGCTGCTGGTGGGCCCTCCGGGCACCGGCAAGACCCTGCTCTCCAAGGCCGTGGCCGGTGAAGCCAGCGTGCCCTTCTTCATCATCTCCGGCTCCGAATTCGTGGAGCTGTTCGTGGGCGCCGGCGCCGCCCGGGTTCGCGATCTGTTCGAGGAGGCCAAGAAGAAGGCGCCCTGCATCATTTTCATCGACGAGCTTGACGCCATCGGCAAGAGCCGCTCGGGCTCCATGGGCGTGGTGGGCGGCAACGACGAACGCGAGCAGACCCTCAACCAGCTGCTCACCGAGATGGACGGCTTCACCGCCCAGGACAAGCCTGTGATCGTGCTGGCGGCCACCAACCAGCCGGAAACCCTCGATGCCGCCCTGCTGCGTCCGGGCCGTTTCGACCGCCAGGTGCTGGTGGATCGCCCCGACCTCTCCGGCCGCAAGATGATCCTCGACATCTATGGCAAGAAGGTGAAGCTGGCCGATGGGGTGGATCTCGACAAGATCGCCCAGGCCACCAGCGGCTTCGCCGGCGCCGACCTGGCCAATCTGGTCAACGAAGCGGCCCTGCTGGCGGCCCGGGTGTATCGCACCGAGGTGGAGCAGGCCGACCTCAACGAAGCCATCGAACGGGTGGTGGCGGGTCTGGAGAAGAAGAGCCGGGTGCTGCAGCCCGACGAAAAGAAGGTGGTGGCTTATCACGAAGTGGGCCACGCGATCGTGGGGCACCTGATGCCCGGCGGCAGCAAGGTGGCCAAGATCTCGATCGTGCCCCGCGGCATGGCGGCCCTGGGCTACACCCTGCAGCTGCCCACCGAGGAACGCTTCCTCAATTCCAAGGAGGATCTCGAAGGCCAGATCGCCACCCTGCTGGGAGGCCGTTCCGCCGAGGAAGTGGTCTTCGGTGAGGTGACCACTGGCGCCGCCAACGACCTGCAACGGGCCACCGACATCGCCGAGCAGATGATCGGCACCTACGGCATGAGTGAGACCCTCGGCCCCCTGGCCTACGACAAGCAGGGCGGCAGCCGCTTCCTGGGGGGTAACTCCAACCCCCGCCGGGCCGTGAGCGATGCCACCGCCCTGGAGATCGACAAGGAAGTGCGTGGGCTGGTGGACCGGGCCCACGACCGGGCCCTGGCGATCCTGCACCACAACAGAGAGCTGCTGGAGGCCATTTCCCACAAGATCCTCGAGAAGGAAGTGATCGAGGGCGACGAGCTCAAGCATCTGCTGGCCTCCAGCCGCCTGCCCGAGACGCCGGTGCTGGAGGGTGCTGCCGCCTGAGCCCCGATCCGTCCCAACGACTGCACTCCCTCAGAAGTTGGTCAACGCTCAGCCACCAGAGGGTTCAGCTCGTCATCAGTGGCGGGCTGATCCTTTTTTTCCTATGGGCCGCCAGTCGCGGCCTGGGTGAGAACTATTCCTACTGGGCTGATGAGCTCTGGTCGGTGTCCGCCAGCCGGGCCGACTGGGGCGTGATGCTGCGGGACTGGCTGATTCCCGACACCCATCCCCCCCTCTACCAGACCCTGCTCAAGCTCTGGATCGGCTTCACCGGCAGCGGCGAAATGGCCACCCGGAGCCTGAGTCTGCTGATGGCCGGCACCGGCCTGGTGGCCACGGCGCTGTTTGCCTCAGGCCGGGGGCCAGGCCGCCGCCTGGTGAGCGTGGCCTTCCTGGGCACCAGTCCGGCCTTTCTGTTCTACGCGCAGGAATCCCGCAGCTATGCCACATCCCTGGCCCTGTCGGCCGTGATGCTGGGATCGGCCCTGGAACTGAGGCAACGGCGTCTGGGTGGCTCCAGCAACAGCCTTTTGGTCGGCTGGAGCGAGCGGGCCCTGCGGCGTCTGTTCAGCCTTGCCTGCCTGCTGCTATCCCTCAGCCACTACTTCTCGCTGCTGTTCGTCCTGGTGGTGCTGGCGGTGGTCTGCGCTGAAGGCCTGGTATGGCGTCGACGCCAGCAGGTGCTGCCCCTGCTCCTGGGCGTGTTGGCCTGGCCCATGGCCCATCTGCTGTCGAGTTCGCTCTCGAACAAGTTGGAGCGTCTCGACTGGATCCAGGTGACGCCGATCAGCGGCACCTTCAGCGAGTTCCTGGGCGGCACCCTGCCGCTGCTGGTTCCGGGCCGCGCGGGACCGGAAGGGCTGCTGATCGCGTTGGGGGTGTCCATGGCCCTGATGGTCGCGCTCACGGCCGCCCGGCGACATCCGGAGTCCGCAGCGGCAGCCCCGTCGGGCCTGGCGGTTGGCGAAGCCCGGTTCCTGCTGCTGGCGATCGGTGGCTTCGTCGCGCTGATGCTGCCGATCGACCTGGTCAAACCCCTGTCCCAGGCCAGGTATTACATCGTCGTGCTGCCCGCCCTGGCCTACCTCTGCGGCGATGGCTGGGAGCTGGGCCAGCGGTTCTCCCATGGCCGGCGGCTCGCCCTTACCGCACTGCTGGTGGTCTGGTTGCTTCTGCAATGGCAGATGGGCCAGCGGGAGCTGGACGAGAAAAGGGCGCCCCTGCAAAACGTCAAGCTGATGGGCAGATTCGTCGAGCGCAGCGGCGTCTGCGACAGGGGCTGCTGGAGCAACGGCTGGCTCTTGGAGGCCCTCAGCCCCCTTTACTTCCAGCCCGGCCAGCTGCAGCCATTCCCTGGCGATTCGCTGGCCCCCGACCAGCCCCTGCAGCAGCCGTTCCTCGGTTTTCACGGGGCCTCCAAGGACCGACCAGCCCTTCGCGCCGCCAACCCCTCCATGACCTGTTGGGAGGCACCCGGGGCCTGGCCCAGCACGCCCTTCATCCTGCTCCCCGGCACCAGCGCCGTGCAGCCCGCGCAGCATGGCCTGCGTCCCTGCTCTTGACGTGGGGGGGGTCGATCTCGCATAAGGGTTCTTTGGGACGTGGGCCATGGTGTCCCCCTCAGCCCCACTCGCCGCCCTCAAGGGCCGCGACCTGCTTTCCTCCGCCGACCTTGACGGTCTCCAGACTCTCGCCCTGCTGGAACTGGCCCGCCAGCTGAAGAGCGGTGAACGACGCATCGACCTGGCCGGCCGGGTGCTGGGACTGATCTTCTCCAAGGCCTCCACCCGCACCCGGGTCAGCTTCATCGTCGCCATGGCCAGGCTCGGCGGTCAGACGATCGACCTCAATCCGGCCGTCACCCAGGTGGGCAGGGGCGAACCGATCGCCGACACGGCCCGGGTCCTGAGCCGCTACTGCGATGCCCTGGCGATCCGTACCTTCGCCCAGGAGGACCTGGTCGACTACGCCCACTGGGCCTCGATCCCGGTGATCAATGCCCTCACCGACCTGGAGCACCCCTGCCAGGCCCTGGCCGACGCCCTGACGATCCAGGAAAGCTTCGGCCATGGACCCACCGACCTGCAGGGCCTGACCCTGGCCTACGTGGGCGACGGCAACAACATGGCCCACTCGCTGATGCTCGTCGGGGCCCTGCTGGGGATGGACGTGCGCATCGGCTGCCCCGACGGTTTCTCCCCCAGTCCAGCCGTGGTGGCCCAGGCCCGGGCCCTCGCCGGTGAGCGCGCCGCCATCACCGTGCTGCAGGAGCCCCTGGCCACGGTCCGCGGCGCCCATGTCCTCTACACCGACGTCTGGGCCTCGATGGGCCAGGAGCAGGAGCAGGCCCAGCGGGAGCAGGCCTTCAGCGGCTGGTGCCTCGACGAGGACCTGCTGGCCGAAGCCGATCCACGGGCGATCGTGCTGCACTGCCTGCCCGCCCACCGGGGCGAGGAGATCAGCGCCGGTGTGATCGAAGGGGCCGCCAGCCGGGTGTTCGACCAGGCGGAGAACCGCCTGCACGTGCAGCAGGCCCTGCTGGCCACCCTGCTGGGGGGCGTCAGCGACTGAGGGGAGGGGCCGGCGGCCCGGGGGAGTGGACAAACCGGCCACGGGATGGCAGAAAGGGACTGGTTCATTCGTACTGCCCGTGTTCGCCACCCTCCAGGAGCTCACCGAGGCCCAGCGGGAGCTCTACGACTGGCTTGCCGACTACATCGGCAGTCACCGCCACAGCCCGTCGATCCGCCAGATGATGGAGGCCATGGGCTTGCGCTCGCCGGCGCCGATCCAGAGCCGCCTGCGCCACCTGCAGCAGAAGGGCTGGATCACCTGGCAGGAGGGGCAGGCCCGCACCCTGCAGCTGCTCGGTAACGCCCCCACAGGCATTCCGGTGCTCGGGGCCGTCGCCGCCGGCGGACTGGTGGAAACCTTCGATGACGTGCAGGAGCACCTCGACCTGGCCCCAGTGCTCGACACCCGCGGCCTGTTCGCCCTCACCGTCAACGGCGACTCGATGGTGGACGCCCACATCGCCGATGGCGACGTGGTGCTGATGGAGCCCGTTCCCGACCCTTCAAGGCTGCGGGAAGGCACGATCGTGAGCGCCCTGGTGCCGGGCAGCGGCACCACCCTCAAGCATTTCCACCGCCAGGGCAGCCAGGTGCGCCTGGAGGCCGCCAACCCGGCCTACGCACCAATCCTCCTGCCCGCCGACCAGGTGAGCGTGCAGGGTCGCCTGGTGGCCGTCTGGCGCCAGGTCTGAGGGGTGCCTGGGGGGCGATCGGCCACGTTGTAAGCTCCACAAGCACCGGTTCGCCGGCGCATCAATGGGGCCATAGCTCAGCTGGTAGAGCACCTGCATGGCATGCAGGGGGTCAGCGGTTCGAATCCGCTTGGCTCCATCCCCTGAAAACCCCGGCTTTGCTGGGGTCTTCTTGTTTCTGGGATGCCGCACCCATTGCGAGATTCGCTGTGCGGTCGTAAAAGCGGTCGTCATACAGCGGGTGCTCCTCTCTCAGAGCTTCGGGGCCGTCGAGCCGCCCCCGATCACCAGCCCACGCCCATTCGCGGCCATCGGGGCCCTCGACCGGTGGGCCTTTTCCATGGGAATTCTCAGCGTTGCTGATCACTTCCGACACGAGGAAGCCCGGCGACTAGGGCCACCGGGCTTGGATCGTGTGGTTGTGGGGTCGGAGCCGCTGGCGCTGGCACCTGGGGCCAGGTGTCTAGTGGGACGTTCCGTTGGGTCCGGGGCACCTGAGTCGGTGCAGTGGACGGCGACAGCGTGACACGCCTGGAACGTCAGAGATCCGTTGAGAGTGTTGGAGCAGGGGCCGGATCGTCAGCGCGCTCCTGACGCCTGCTCCGGGGGGGTGTCTTCCATCAATGAAGCCTCCGAATCCCGATGCCATCACCATCGTTCAGCCGACCGACGCGGGCAAGAGCATCTGGTTGATCGACACCTGTCTTCATTGGCGGCAACGGGTCTTCATGAAACGAGCTGCGGCAACACCGGCCATGGCGATGGGTAGGGCCAATGACATTCTGCCAGGGAGGGAAGAAGTTGGGCTTGTGCATACCCCATCCTCTCGTCCGGATCCATTGCAGTCACAAGGATCTGGACAGATTTGTCAGCGACTGAGGCGAGGCTGGGCGCGATCTATGTGCAACAGGCTCCTATTTAAAACGTAGGTAGGAACCGGTGGTGATGTGACGAGCAAGCTGAAAATGCTGGGCCTTAGTGGTGCCGTGGATATGAGGCACATCTACAGCAGTTAAACACCTCTTTCAGGCCCATAGTGAAGGGAGAGGAGCAAAGGCGTGACAAGCGAAAGGATGTGCTCTGGCAGCGATCCGGTCGCTCCATCTGCTCTGGCATTGATCCCAGATCCTTGCGGACTTGATCATGAACAAACTCCAGTTCAAAGGTGAATGGCATGAGTTGAAAGGAAAGCTCAGGCAGAAGTTTGCCGATCTCACCGATGACGATGTGGCCTACACCGAGGGCCAAGAAGAGGAATTACTTGGCCATCTGCAGAAGAAGCTCGGCAAGAGTCAACAAGAGATTACCCAGCTCATAAACACCCCTTAGGAGACCCGTCATGCTGAACTACTCGATAAGCTTTTTTGTCATTGCGATCGTCGCTGCCGTCTTGGGCTTCAGTGGTATCGCCGGCTCAGCTGCGAGCATCGCCCAGGTTCTGTTTCTTGTGTTTCTCGTGCTGGCCGTGGTCTCTTTCCTCACCGGCCGGCGTAGCGTGACATGAATAGCTGTCTGAATCACGATGTTCCTATCTGATCATTGTGATGAGAGCTTCATCATCAGTCTTTACTGATGATAAAGCTCTCCTGGACAGGCAGCGTTGGTTGCCACAGTTTTTTATCTCTACAACTCCTTTCCCCCTCGCCATCGTCACCATGAAGCACCAACTACGTTTTCTGCGCGAGCTGGCCGCCACTTGCCTTGGCCTGGCCTTCAGCCTGCTGGTGTTGATCGGCACGCCGGCCTTAAGCGCACCCGCCCAGGCCTCAGGATCCTTCACCCTCAGCGCCTTCCCCGTGCCCCTGGCCGCCACCGCCGGCCGCGTCAAGGCTGGCGCCAAGGACTTCGAGGGCAAGACTCAGGAATCGATTGGCAACGTCACGGGCAACCAGGGAGATCGCCTCGCCGGCAAGGCCAAGCAGGCCGAGGCCAAAGTCCGTAATGCTGTCGAAGATGTCAAGGACAAGGCCGGAATGGGCTGAGCCCAGATCCGCAACGCGGCCTGCAACGGGTCCTCCAAACTGTCAAATCCTGCCGAGAAAGGAGACAAGGGCCTCGGCAGGGAAACCCACTCGGTCCCAATTCCATTACTACTGAAGGTAGAGGCCAAGCAGGTAGACGCCCCAGGAATGAAAGCCTAGGTCACCCTTGAAAAAGGAGCCCAGACCATCCCCCACAAGGCCCATGGGGCGACCGATTAGATGTTTGATCACTTCGACTGCGCGACCAATAGCCACCGATTCTTTGGTTGGCCAACTCCCATCCACTATCACCTGCAATGAGGTAGGCCATGATTTACACGATTATCGTTGTGCTCGCCGCTCTCTGGCTGCTGGGAGTGGTTAGTTCCTTTACAGCAGGCGGACTAGTTCATCTGCTGCTGGTCATTGCTTTGGTCCTGCTGGTAGTGAATCTGCTGCAGGGACGAACGGTCTAAGTTCGAAACGATTGGATGCGCAGAGCTAACGAACGGCCCCAAGACGAGATTCGAAGGCATGACGGCTAGGTGCCTTCGTGCCTTTGGCCTGAACTGTGCCATTGGTTGACGGACTAGCGATGACGAGGCAGAAGATTAACGTAAAATCTTAAAGGCCAAACGTATTTCTCGACGAGATCATACAAATAAGACGCCTGAAGTACCTTGTATGCACGAGAATCAGCGGATCAGAATCCCCACATCGAAGGTCAAGAATTAGACCACTGATGTTTGCCCGATCGCGGGTTGGTCACCGATGCACTGTCTGGTGGTCATGGCGTGACCCATACCGGCCTGTCCACAGAACCGGGGGAACCTCACACACGTCAGCGACGCTCATGCCCTTGTTGAACACCTGCTCCGCGATGCGCAGCTTGCGGATGATCTGCTCGGGATCGTGGGGCTTTCGTTTCATAGGGCTTCCCCTGGCCAAGTCTGGCCAGGTGGGAGGCTCCCATCAGGGTCGAATCAGGTTTTCGGGGTCCACGTCAGCTCTGTTGCTGCGCGGTGGGGCCACTCCCCCATCCCCGCCGGTAGCCCTGCTCCGGCTCCGTCATGGTGCTGTGACCAAGCTGGCTCAGCGGGAAACCCCTGCCATTGGCTCAGAAGACAGGATGGCCGGATCCCCTGCCCCCTGCCCTTTGTCTGCCCGTCTCCCCTGCCCCCAGTGGTGGCAACGCTGTGCCAGCGGCCTCGCCTTGAGCCTGGCGCTGCTTGTTCCGGCCATTGGCCGGGCGGAAGGGATCGTGGAACCCGGCAACGGCTCCCTGGCGCCGATCGACCGGGAAGCCTTCCGGCAGCAGTACGGCCAGGAAGGCCTGTTCCGGCTGCGGCTGGGGCTGGAGGCGGCCGAACGCACCAGCGCCGCTGGAGCCGCTCCCCAGCCCTGCCCCGCCGCCGCCTGGGCGGGCTCGCTGCAGAAGCAGCACTACGACGCGGCGATGAGCCTGCGGAAGTACTACGCCGCTGGAGAGGCCCTGGGGGAATGGAGGCGGCTGTGTCCTGCCAGGCTCTGAGCCGCGTCGGGGCCGTGGGCCCCCTGCTCACTCACTGACGGCCTTGGTGCGCAGTGCCGCCTCCAGGCTCTTGATGTCCTCAGGGGACAACTGGGGGCGATTGAGCTTGAGGGTGAGCTTGTTGAGCTTGCCGGTGAAGCGGAACGGTGGCTGGTAGTCGGCGTCGTTGACGCCGGTGAGGGTGTCGGAGCCGATATCAAAACTCTCGTCCCACTGCAGGATCATCGGCAGGGTTTTGGCCATGGTCTTGGTGGCCACCGCCTTGCCGTCGACTTTGAGGGTGCCGGTGCCGGGGCGGCCGACACCGCTGAAGTTGTTGAAGGCCAGGGTGCCGGCCCCCTTGCCGTCGTAGACGAAATCGAACTCCACCTTGTGCTTGCCAGGGGAGAGGGGATCGGTGCCCTCCCACTTGAGTCGCTCCAGATCGACCATGTTCCACACCCACACGGGCTTGCTGTTCTTCAGGTAGAAGCCGTAGCCGCCGAAGCGGCCGCCCGAGGTGAGCAGCATGCCCTCGGCGCCGACGGCCGGCACCTCGATGTCGGCGGTGACGGTGTAGGAGGTGTTGAGCAGCATGGGCGAAGCGCCCTGGGGCAGCCCCACCATCGGATGGGTGTAGACGAACTCGGAACGGCCGGCGGTGATGTTGGGCCGGGGCGCCACGATCCTCGCCGCCACCGAAGCATCGAGAGGGAACACCTGATACTTCTTGGCCTCGGCGATGAACGCCGCCTTCATCTCCTTCACCTTCTGCGGATTCTGGGTCGCCAGGTCGGTGGTCTGGCTGAAATCCGTGTTGAGGTTGTACAGCTCCAGGGTCTGGTTGTTGAGCGGATCCGGGTTGGCCGGGCCGAAGGCGTCCCAGGGGGCCCGGTTCACCTTGGTGCTCAGCAACCAACCTTCGTCGTAGAGCGCCCACTGGCCCATCATCTCGAAATACTGGGTCTTGTGGCGCGAGGGCAATTTGGCATTCTTGCCATCGAAGGTGTAGAGGAAACTGGTGCCTTCTATCGGCTTCTGCGGGAAGCCGTCCACCACCTCCGGCGCCCGCAGACCGGCGGCCTCGAGGATCGTCGGCACCACATCGATCACGTGCACGAACTGCTCGCGCAGGCCTCCTTTGTCCTTGATGCGCGCCGGCCACGACACCACCATGTTCTGGTTGACACCACCAAGCCTGGAGGCGTTCTGCTTGAACCAGCTGAACGGGGTATCGAAGGCCCACGACCAGCCCGCCGACATGTGGTTGTAGGTGAACTCGGTGCCCCAGACGTCGTAGAACTTCATCTGCACCTCAACCGGCAGTTTGTTGAGGCCGTTGAACCAGGCCACCTCATTGGGGGTGCCCAACGGCCCGCCTTCGGCGCTGGTGCCGTTGTCGCCGTTGATATAGACGATCAGCGTGTTGTCGAGCTTGCCGAGATCGTCGAACTGCTGGATCACCCGGCCGATTTCGTAGTCGCTGTAAGCGGCAAAGGCGGCGAACACCTCCACCTGGCGAATGAACAGTTTCTGGGCTTCCGGGCTCAGCTTGTCCCAGGGGGTGATCACATCGGCGGGCCAGGGATCGAGTTTGGCGTCTTTGGGAATCACGCCGAGTTTCTTCTGGTTTGCGAAAATACGCTCCCTCAGTTTCTCGTAGCCATCATCAAACAGATGCATGGCATGAATTTTTTCGACCCACTCCTTGGTGGGGTGGTGGGGCGCGTGGGTGGCCCCGGGGGCGTACTTGATGAACAGCGGCTTGCTGGGATTGGTCTGGTGCATCCGGCTCATGTAGTCGATGGCGTCATCGGCCATCGCCGTCACCAAATTCCAGCTGCCGGCAGCCTTGCCCTCAAACGGATAGATCTGGGTGGTGTTGCGGAACAGGTTGGGCTGCCACTGGTTGGCGTCACCGCCCACGAAGCCGTAGAAGTATTCGAACCCCATGCCAGTGGGCCACTGATCAAACGGCCCGCTCTGGCTGGCTTGGAAGGCGGGGGTGTTGTGGTCCTTGCCGAACCAGGCCGTGGAATAGCCGTTGTCCTTGAGCAGCCGGCCGATCGTGGCCTTGTCGCGCTCGATGATGCTGTTGTAGCCGGGGAAGCCGGTGGACTGCTCCGAGACCACCCCGAAACCGGCGGAGTGGTGGTTGCGGCCGGTGATCAGGGCGGCGCGGGTGGGGGAGCACAACGCTGTTGAAAACATGCGGTTGTAACGCAGTCCCGCCTTGGCAACGCGGTCCATCGCCGGCGTGGGGATCACGCCGCCGAAGGTGCTGGGCACCCCGAAACCGGCGTCATCGGTGATGATCAGCAGCACGTTGGGCGCGCTCTGCGGCGGCACGATCCGCGGCGCCCACCAGGGCTTCGACTGCAGGGCGCCGTCCTGGATCACCCCGCCGAAGGGTGGCGCCGGGGCCGGCAGCTGGTTGCCGGCGAGCGTGGTGGTGGCGTTGGGGGCTCCCGGCGTGCCGGTGATCTTCTGGGCCAGGGCCGGCAGGCCACCCATGGGCCAGGCCACCAGCAGCGCCACCAGGGCCAGCACGGCCAGGCGAACGTTCAGGGAGCCGAAGGGACGCTTAGCCATGGGTGGAGAGGAGCGGGGAAGCGAGACGGAAACCGATGTGGGAGGTGCCGGTGTCGGGGCTTTCGGCCTCCCGGGCGGCGGGCCGGTAACGGCTGCAGAAGTTGGGGGCGCACAGGAAGGACCCCCCCTTGATGACGTGCTTGGCCACCCCGGGCTCCCGCGGATCGCTGCTGGCGGCGCGCTCGGCCAGCAGGGGATCGTCCTTGCCGGCGAGGCGATCGTGGCCAGGCCGGTACCAGTCCGCCGTCCACTCCCAGACGTTGCCGGTCATGTCGCGCAGGCCGTAGCCATTGGGGGGGAAGCGTCCCACCGGAGCCGTGCCGAGGTAGCCATCCTCGCCGGTGTTGCTGACGGGGAATTCCCCCTGCCAGGTGTTGGCCAGGCCCGCTCGCCAGCGGTCGCCCCAGCTGAAGGCCCGATCCCTCAGTCCGCCCCGGGCGGCGAACTCCCACTGGACTTCGCT
The DNA here is from genome assembly GCF_025127995.1 of Synechococcus sp. CS-1332. Taxonomy (GTDB): domain Bacteria; phylum Cyanobacteriota; class Cyanobacteriia; order PCC-6307; family Cyanobiaceae; genus Cyanobium. The sequence continues at coordinate 107,454 of NZ_JAHLYP010000050.1, forward strand.
GGGCAGGGCAGCGCCGGCCCAGGCCGCATAGGCCTCGGCATCCGCCAGCGACACCTGCACCACCGGATGGTCGAGCCGGTCGTCAATCGAACTGCCGGGCCCCTCGGGGTGGCGCCAGTCGGCACCTGGCACCCATTGCCACCAGCTGAGTTCCTGCAAGGGTTCCCCTGGGGTGGGGGGCCGGAACGCCACCGAGCCCGGGCGGCGCTCGGCGGCGGAGAGCTCCGGGAACTGCTCCTGGGGCAGGGGCCTTTCCGCCTGGGTGCGGTAGCCGGTGGCGGCCACGAAGGCGGCGAACTCGCGGTTGGTCACCTCGGTGCGGGCGATGCAGAAGGGCCGCAGCCGCACCGGCGCCTCCGCCTCCTCCGGCAGGAGGCCCGCCGCACCGATGCGGTAGCGGCCGCCAGGGATCGGCGCCATCGACGGCGGGCAGCTGTCCGCCGCCCGGGCAGGGGCTGGCCCGAGGACCAGAAGGCCGATCCCCACAGCCAGGGTCAGCAGAACCAGGAGGATCGCCCACGGCAGGGCATCGGGACGGGGGAGGGGCACCGGATCGATGGGCTGGCTGAAGAACGGGGCCGCAGGACATTGAAGCGAGCGCGCCGCTGGCTCCAAGTGCAGCTCGGCACATTCTTCACAGCGAACCCCGAGCCGGGATGGGCGTTCACCGCTCGGGGCCAGCACCGACCAGGGCGGCTGCAGCAACGATGCCACCCATGCGAGGAGCCGATCGCTACCGACAAGCCCCCCCTCGCAGACTTAGAGCGTTGCCATCGTCCTTCCCCCTGCGCACGCCGATGTCCACCTCCTTCTCCCAGGCGGTCGAGGCCCTCGCGGCCCAGGCCCAGAAGCTGATCGCCGCCACCACCGGCGAAGTCGACGCCCTGCGCGAGGAACTGGAGCAGGAGCGGCGCTTCCGGCGCCACGTGGAGGCCAACGCCGCCGCCAGGGCCCATGAGTTGGCCGCCCAGCAGGACGAGGCCCGTCGGGTGCGGGAACGGCTCGAGGCCGAACTGGCCGAGGCCCGGGAGGGCCAGCGCCAGGCCGAAGCGGAGGTGGAGCGCTTCCACGAGGCCGTCCGCCAGCAACTCGCCATCGCCGAACAGGAGCAGGCGGACCTGGAGGAGGCCGAGCGGGAACGGGATCGCCTGCGCCAGGAGGCCGCCGAACGGCAGTGCCAGGTGCTGGTGCAGGAGCTGGAGCAGGAACAACAGGCACGCCTGAGGCTGGAGCGACGCCTCTCGGGGGTGCGCCAGGCCGTGCTCGATCTGCTCGAACCCCAGGACGACGAGGGAGAGGCAGCGGCCACCGCCATCGCTGCGGACTTGGAGCACGCCGACGCGGCCGCACGCCTCTCCCTGCGCAAGATCCTGGTAGCGCGGCCAGCCAGCCAGGGCTCCCAGCCTGTCCTTACCTGAGCCCTGCCCTGCCGTGGCGCCCCTGGGCCGGTCGCCGCCGAAGCCGTCTGGTGATCCTGGCCAGCCTGATGGCCCTGGCCGTCCTGCTGGTGGTGGCCCCCTTCGCTGGGGCCAGTGCCCAGGAGCGGCCGGAAGCCCCGGCCTTCCTGGAGCTGGACGGCAACCGTCTGTTCCCGGTCGCCACCTCAAAGGACTACACGGCCGAGCAACGGGTGGAGCGGGCCAATCGGCTGATCCAGGACGCGGTGGCGACCCTCAGCCCGGCCACGATCGGCGTGGAGGAGCTCCACAACCTGCCGGTGATCACCCTCGATGACGAGGTGATCCTCACGGTGACCCGCCGCGACGCGCCGGAGAGCCTGGCGGTGGAAAGGCAGGCCGAACTCTGGCGCCAAAGCCTCACGGCGGCCATCCACCGGGGGCGCTTCGAACGTCAGCCCGCCTACGTGGCCCGCATGATCCCCATCTCCCTGGGCATCCTGGCGGCCACGTTCCTGCTGCAACGGCTCCTGTGGCTGATGTGGCAGCGCTATCTGCCTTCGGCCCTCACCCAGCCGATGCTGAGCGAACCCGGCAGCAGCCGACCGCTGCGGCCCAAAGACTGGCTGTTCCACGGCGTGCTGGTGCTCCTGCGGCTGGGCCTCTGGGTGGCGGCGATTCTGGTGATCACGGGTTTTTTCCCGCTCACGCGGCTGCTGATCAGCCGCCTGCTGGAGGCCCTCACCGAAAGCCTGGGCTCCCCCTTCCTGCCCCTGGGGGGACGCCGCTACTCCGTGCTCGACGCCGTCGTCCTGGTGGCGCTGTTCCTGGTGCTGGTGCGCGGGGTGGCGTTCCTCAAGGGCCTGCTCCGCATCCGCGTCCTGCAGCGCACAGGGATCGAGCCGGGCTCCCAGGAGGCGATCGCCTTCATCCTTCAGTACGGCCTGCTGTTCCTCGGGACGCTTGTACTGCTGCAGCTCTGGGGCCTCGATCTCACCTCCCTTGCCCTGTTCGCCAGCGTCCTGGGGGTGGGGGTGGGCCTGGGCCTGCAGGGCATCGCCAAGAACCTGATCAGTGGCCTGATCATCATGTTCGAGCGGCCCATCAAGGTGAATGACTTCGTCGAAGTGGGCGACCTGCAGGGCACCGTGACCCGCGTCAATCTGCGCAGCACCGAGGTGGTGACCCTCGACCGCATCTCGATCATCGTTCCCAATGTGGAGTTTCTCGAGTCCCGCGTCGTCAACTGGAGCCATGGCAGCTCGGTGGCCCGCCTGCGGATACCGGTGGGTCTGGCCTTCGGCTCCGATTCCCAGGTGGTGCGCAACGCCCTGCTGGAGGCCTGCCAGGACCTGCCCGATATCCTGGAGACCCCACCACCGCAGGTGTTCTTCAAGGGCTTTGGGGAGAGCTCCCTGGAGTTTCTGCTGCTGGTCTGGATCAACCAGCCCCGCCGCCAGTACGAGATCCGCAGCGAGCTGAATTTCCGCATCGAAGCCATCCTGCGCCAGCACGACCTGACGATGCCCTTCCCCCAGCGGGATCTGCATCTGCGCAACGAACGCCTCGAGGTGGCCTTCCCCGCCGAGATCACCGACGCCCTGTTGAACCGGCTGACGCCATCGCCGCCGGACGGAGAGGACTGAGGCTTGGCGGAGGCCACCGCAGCTGGGGGATGGCCATCAGCCGATCACAATGAATGGCTTTGAAGCGATGGGCCCGATCCTGAACCCATCGCTGCAGGCTGCGGGATTCGCCCTCCTCATGGCCCTGGCCAGGGTGTTGCTGGGCTCGGCGGCCGTCTGGCTGCTGGTGCGGGCACTGCGCCGCTGGCTCCGGCGCGCCGCGCCTCGCCCCGACACCCTGCCCGACGGCCTGATCGCGCCCCTGCTGCTGAACAGCCTGGCGTCGCTCGGCTATCTGGCCATGGTGGTCTGGGGCTGGCGGTCGCTGGTGCGCGGCTGGGACGTGCTGCGCTTCGATCCCGGGCCCGATCGGCTGGTGGAAGGCGCCGCCCTGCTGGTGGCCGTCGTCGTGGTGGTGCGGCTGATCAACCGAAGCCTGCTTCTGCTGCTGGAACGCTCCCTGCAGCGCCTGGGGCGGGAGGAGCAGACCAGCACCCTGCGGGCGCTGGCTCCCATGATCCGCGCCCTCTTCTGGGGGCTCGGCAGCCTGGTGTTCCTGCAGAAGCAGGGGGTGCCCCTCGGTGCCATCTACGCCTCCCTGGCCGGGGCGGGCATCGGCCTCGGGCTGGCCCTGCGGGGGCCGTTGAGCCACTTCCTCAGCTACCTCACCATCGTCATCGACAAACCGTTCCAGATCGGCGATCTGATCGGTTTTGCCGATGTCCTCGGGCCGGTGGAGCGGGTGGGGATCCGCTCCTCCTCCATCCGCAGCCTGGGTGGCGAGCGGATCGTGATCGGCAACGAGGAACTCCTGCAGAAGACGATCCGCAACTTCGGGGATCTGCCCCGTCGCAGGGTCGCCCACTCCCTGCGCCTGTCCGATCAGCTGCCGGCGGAGCAAGCCGCCGCCATTCCTGGGCTCGTGGAGGGGGTGGTCAGGGCCCATCCGCCGGCCACGTTCGACCGTTGCCACTTCACCCGCTTCGCCGACGGCGCCCTCGAATTCCAGTTCGTGTTCTTTGTTCCCGACAGCAGCGTCGTGGTGTATCTCGATCTGCAGCAAGCCATCAATCTGGGCATCCTGCAGGCTTTCCAGGTGGAGGGGATCGCGTTCGCCGCGCCTCCCAAGGACCCCCCTGCGCCAGCGCTCAGCGGCTCTCCCGGCTGAAAGTCCCCGCCCCATCGGGGGCCACCGGAGTGCCACCGCCGGCAGCGGCGATCCAGCGCCAGGCGGCCGCCAGCAGGGCGATGCCGATCAAGGGCCCCTCGCCCCAGCGGTCGTAGGGGGTGAGCTGGGCGCGCTGCTGCACGGTGAGCAGGCCGGTGGCGGGACGGCCGGCAGGCAGTTGCTCCAGCACCCGACCCCCCGCGTCCACCAGCAGGCTCGGCCCGGTGTTGGCGGAACTGACCAGCCAGCGGCCGGTCTCGATCGCGCGCAGCTGGGCCAGGGCGGCGAACTGGCCCTGCAACTGCTCGGGGTAGGGGTCCAGGTTGGCACTGGCCAGCAGCCAGCGGGCCCCCTCGCGGGTGGCGGCGGCCAGGGCCGCCCCATCGGAGAGCTCGTAGCAGATGGCCACCCCCACATCCCCTCCGGGCCGCGCCAGCAGGCGGGAGGCCGTTCCGGGCTCCACGCCCCCCACCGCCGAGAGGCCGCTCCATCGCCACAGGTGTGCCAGGGGCACCCATTCACCGAGGGGCACCACCCGATGCTTGTCGATCCAGCGGCCTGGCTCGCGCTGGCCGGGTTCAAAGCGCAGCAGGCTGCTGCGCAGCTCCACGCCCTCGCGGCGGAAGCCACCGCTGAGCACCTCCACCGGCGCCGCCTCCGGCAGGGGCTGGCCAAGGGCCAGGGAGCCCTCGGGGAGCAGCACCCCCTGCACCGGCGGTTCGGCCGTGGCGGCACGCCGCTGGGCCAGGGCCAGCCGCTGCAGCAGACGCCGCTGCTGATCGGCCTCGAACTTCTGGCGGGTGGGAATGGCGGGCTGCAGCACCAACCAGCGCTCGGCCCTGCCGCCAGGGGCTGCGGCCTGGTCCAGCAGGGCCAGCCCGGCCAGATGGCAGGAGGCCACCAGCACCAGGCTGCTCAGCAGCCAGCGGTTCCGGCGGGCGGGCAGGGCCAGCAGGGCCCGCCAGAGGCCCCAGCCGATGAGCAACTGAATCGCCGCCAGAAAACCTGCTCCCCCCAGGGCCGCCAGGCCCGCCAGGGCCCGATCCCCCGGCAGCGCCGCCGAGCCCAGCCCCAGCCAGAACAGGGGACCGCGGGCCAGCAGCACCTCCGCCAACCCCCACAGGGCCGCCGCCAGCAGCGCCGTGCTGGGCCGTCCGGGATCGAGCCGGCCCACCAGCGCCGTCCAGGCCCCCACCAGCAGAGCGGCGGCCAGACCGATGGCCAGCCACAGGGCCAGACAGATCGGCAGGCTCAGGGGGCCGGGAACACCGATCCAGTCGAGGGGATGCAGCCACAGCAGCCAGCGGTGGCTCACCAGCACCGCTGCCAGCCCCCACAGCCCGCCGCGCCAGAACCTTGCCGGTGCGATGCCGCCGCGACTCCCCGTCAGGGACCAGAGCACCACCAGGGCGGGCCAGATCAGCCAGGGCCAGCCCAGGGGAGGCAGGGCCACACCTGCCAGGAGCCCGGCGGCCCCGGCGATGACCCAACCGGCACGCCGGTCATTGCCCATGGTCGCCTGGCGCGGGAGGCGCCAAGGTCAAGGGAGAGTCACGCCGTTTCCCCAAGGAAACCTCTTTCATGGACCAGGGCAATCTGCTGCAGATGCTGCTGCTGCGCGGCCTCGGCACCACCTCGCTGGTGGCCGACCGTCTCAAGTACGTCAGCCAGGAATGGGTGAGCAGCGGCCGCCTTGATCCCAACCACGCCTCCGCGCTGGTCGAGGACGTCATGCGCGCCCTGCGGGGCGAGACGCCGGAAGTGGAACAACAGGCGGAACGCCAGCTGGAGCGCAACCGCGACCAGCTGCTGCAGGACCTGGGCCTGGCCCGCCAGCGGGAGCTGGACGAACTGCGTGGCCGCATCGACCGCCTGGAGCAGGCCCTGCGCCAGCGCCAGAACAGCGGCGAGAGCAGCGACTGATCGCACTGGCAGAATCGCCCCATCCAGGGACTTTCCGCATGCGCGACATCCTGATCAGCTCGTTCGTCTGTGTGGCCTGCCTGATGCTGGCCCTGGTGAGCCAACTGGTGTCCCCCTCGGTGGTGGAAGCGGCGTCGCCGGCCCCCGCCGCCGCCGGCGTTGAGCAGGCCCTGGCCCGCTCCGGCCCTGCCCCCACCGCGCCCCAGGCCAGCCCCGCTGTGGCGGCGCCCCTTGAACTCGACCCCGACGTCCCCAACCCCACCCTGTTCACCATGGCCCCCGATTCCTCCAGCGCCGAGATGGCTTCCAGCGGCGCTGCGGCCCTGGGCGGGGAGCTCGTCTCCCCCACCGAGCGCACCACCCCCAGCGGCCTGCGCATCACCGACCTGGCCTTGGGCGAGGGCGCCGAAGCCAAGAGCGGCCAGACCGTGGTCGTCAACTACCGCGGCACCCTCACCAACGGCAAGGAATTCGACAGCAGCTACGGCCGCGGTCCGTTCAGCTTTCCCCTCGGCGCCGGCCGGGTGATCCGGGGCTGGGACGAGGGCGTGGCCGGGATGAAGGTGGGCGGCAAGCGCAAGCTGGTCATTCCCCCCGATCTGGCCTACGGCGAGCGCGGTGCGGGTGGCGTGATCCCCCCGAACGCCACCCTGGTGTTCGAGGTGGAACTGCTGGACGTGAAGGGCTGAGCAACGGCGCTGCAGCTGCCTTCCCCAGGGTTGCAATCGTTACAATGGCGCGTAGACCCCTCCCTCTCCCATGGCTCACCAGCTGCCCGAACTGCCCTACGGCCTCGACGCACTCGAGCCGCATATCTCCCGGCAGACCCTCGAGTTCCACCACGGCAAGCACCACGCCGCCTACGTCACCAACCTCAACAAGCTGATCGAAGGGGGCGACCTCGAAAGCAAGAGCCTCGAAGAGGTGATCCTGGCCGTCGCCGGTGACGCCACCAAGGCCGGGGTGTTCAACAACGCCGCCCAGGTCTGGAACCACAGCTTCTACTGGCAGTGCATCAAGCCCGGTGGCGGCGGCGCCCCCACCGGTGCTCTGGCCGACAAGATCGCCGCCGACTTCGGCAGCTTCGAGGCCTTCAGCGAGCAGTTCAAGACCGCCGGCGCCACCCAGTTCGGCAGCGGCTGGGCCTGGCTGGTGCTCGATGGCGGCACCCTGAAGATCACCAAGACGGCCAACGCCGATCTGCCCCTCGCCCATGGCCAGAAGGCCCTGCTCACCATGGATGTGTGGGAGCACGCCTACTACCTCGACTACCAGAACCGCCGTCCCGACTACATGACCACCTACCTCGACAAGCTGGTCAACTGGGACTTCGTGGCCGGAAACCTGGCCTCCGCCTGATTCTCAACCAGCACATCTGGGAATTCATCAACCCCATTCTGCCTATAGCCCCTGCATTTTGCGGGGGCATTTTTATAGCAGCTATAACATGTTCGCCCTCTCATCAGGGAATGGCCACAACTCTCTGCGGAATGGCATCGTTGCCCACTTGTAGCAAGGGCCGCTGCTAGAGGCCCAGCTAGAATCAGAAGCGATTAATATCCCTAATGGTTTTAGCATCATCCTGCCCCACCATGAGAGCAGATCTTCCTCATTGCCTAAAGCAGAAAATGATCCTAGAATTATAGAATCTGTCATGGGCAGGATCATTGGATAAAAACAACCGGCCAAAGGGCCCAATTTCAACTCCGATGATCCCAGGCAAGCCATTCTAAAGGATGTCGCTATTGCCTCTCCCGATACCTCGCTTGATGCGGCCTTTACCCTGATCAGAGGCAATGCCGCTTCCTGCGACCTGAACCAGCTCCACAAGGATAACCTTGATTCCACAATTGCCCAGGCAGCAAAACGCAAAACTGGCTGCCTGTTAATAGCCAATGCAGATCAGCGCATCATTGGGATCCTCAAAGAGCTGGACTTACTAAAACTAATTATCAGCGATTCACCCGGCTCTTCTACAACAGTGGAAGAGGTGATGACCACCCCAGTTGTCACGATTCAGCTAGAGGAGTACAAAGATATCTTTGTAGCAAATCGAATAATGAAAGCCCGGAAAATTCGCTATCTGCCAGTCGTTGACAGTGATGGCAGACTGGAAGGACTGATTACGCAATCAAGCCTGCGACAACTGCTGAAGGAAAGCCACTTTCTGCGCTTGCGTAAAGTGTGTGAAATCATGACGAGCACCGTCGTCACGGCTTCACCTTCGGACACCCTGCAGCTTGTAGCCAGATTGATGGTCAACAAACAGGTCAGCTGCATCGTGATTTGCAGCGGTGCCAGCATCGAGCCGGAAGATCAAATTCCCGTTGGAATACTCACAGAAGGGGATCTCGTACAGCTAAACAGATTAGGTGTTGATTTCAATTCCGTTGAAGCAGCGCAGATCATGAGCACTCCGCTGACCTTCGCTCAAACCAATGACTCCATAGGGGTTGTACTGAGTCTCATGGCTTCTCTCCATGTGAGGCGCTTGGTCATTAAATCCCAAAATGGAACCCTTGCCGGGATCGTAACCGAGACCAGCCTTACCAGTGTCCTTGAACCCCAGGAGCTCTATGGAGTCATGGAGATCATGCAGTCTACCGTCAATCACTTGAGGGCGGAGCGTACAAAGCTTCTCCTCCAGATGGATCTAGATCTGGAGCAAGGCTTTCGGAACTCGGAATTCCATATGGTCTGCCAACCTCAGCTCAATCTAAGTAGTGGAAGAGTCTGCGGCGCCGAAGCCCTGATCCGGTGGCAATGCCAGGGTCGGGGGAGCATTCCCCCCCAATCACTTCATTCCCTTGGCCGAAGAGAGCGGATTGATCGTAGACCTTGGCTATTGGATCCTTGAGCAGGCCTGCAAGCAGGGGCAAACATGGCTGAAGTCATCGGTACAACCGATCAGCATGGCTGTGAACGTGTCCAGCATTCAGCTGGAGGATCCAAATTTCATTCAGCGAGTTTCAGAAATCACTTGCGAAACAGGCTTCCCAAGTGAATTGCTGCATCTTGAGCTCACCGAGAGTGTGCTGGCTGAGAACTTTGAGGGCCTTGCAAAAGTTCTCGACAATTTGCAGTCACAAGGAATCAAGATTGTCATCGACGACTTTGGCACTGGTTTCTCGTCTCTGGCTTATCTTCAGCATTTCAACTTTAACTCCCTGAAGATCGATCGCTCCTTCGTTACCGGCATTGAAGGCAAACCACGAAATCAAGCCATCGTGGATTCCATCATCCAGCTTTCGAGCGTTCTCTCTTTTGATGTGGTGGGTGAAGGAGTTGAAACAGAGGCGGAATTTGATCTGCTGCGGAACAAGGGCTGCCACGTCATCCAGGGCTACCTGTTCAGTCGACCATTGGGCGTGGTTGGGTGGGCCGACTTCACCGCTGACCTGGAGGATTTCGCTCTGAATCCTTTGAGTCTTCGGACGGAGTAACCCCGGGGGGCAGCACCGCTGCCGGAGGAATCCACATCGCATCGCCATAGGAAAAGAACCGATAGCCACCGGCGATCGCTTCGCCGTAGAGCTCCAGCAGCCGCCGGCGACCGATCAGGGCGCTCACCAGCAGCAACAGGGAGCTCCTGGGCAGGTGGAAGTTCGTGAGCAGCCCCTGCACCACTTGGAAGCGGAAGCCCGGCTGGATCACCAGGTTCACTGGGCCCGCATAGGGCGCCAGCACGCCCCCCCCCATGGCCGCGACCCCTTCGAGAGAGCGGACACTGGTGGTGCCGATGGCGATCACCCGGCCGCCCTCCCGCTGGCAACGGGCCACCGCCTCCACCAGCTCAGGGCTCACCTCTACCCACTCGCTGTGGAGTTCCAACTCACTGAGATCCTCCGTTTCAATCGGCCGGAAGGTGCCCAGACCCACATGCAGAGTGGTGCGGGCGATCGTCACCCCCCTGGCCCTGATCTCAGACAGCAACTCGTCACTGAGGTGGAGCCCGGCCGTTGGGGCGGCCACGGCACCTGGCCGCTCGGCGTAACGGGTCTGGTAGCGCTCGTCGTCGCTCGGGTCGTGGCTGTGGATGTAGGGCGGCAGTGGGATGGTGCCGTAGCGCTGCAGCAACCCCTCGATCGCCTCGGCCGTGGCGCGATCGGAGGGGAAGCGGAGGATGCGGCCACCACTGGCGGGATCCTCCCCCACCACCTCGACCGGGAGTGGAGCCTCACCTGGGGCCTCCAGTTGCAACAGTTCTCCAGGGCGCAGGCGCCGGGCCGGCCGGGCCAGGGCCAGCCAGAGACCATCGCCGAGAGGGTTGATCAGCAGCAACTCCACGGCGCCGCCGCTGGCGCGGCGCGCCGCCAGCCGCGCCTTGAGCACCCGGGTGTCGTTGACCACCAGCAGATCACCGGGCCTCAATTCGTGCTGGAGATCCCAGACCTTCACATGACGAGCGCCCGGAGCAGGTGTATCCGGTGGCTCGACCGCCAGCAGCCGGGCGGCATGCCGCGGTTCTATCGGCCTCTGGGCAATCCTCTCCTGGGGCAGCTCGAAGTCATAGCTGGAGAGGCGCAGATCCGGATCGTCGGCGCCAGCTGCCAGGGCCATGGGGTCAGAGGGCCAGACTTTCGGGCCGGTTCTCGATCAGGTCGGCCAGATCCTTGAGGAAGGCCGCCGCATGGGTGCCATAGATGACGCGGTGATCGGCGGTGAGGTTTACCTGCATCTGACGCCGCACGGCGATCGACCCGTCCTTGAGGGCCACCACCACGGGCCGGGAGGCGGCCACCGCCAGGATGGCGCCGGTTCCCGGCGGCAGGATCGCGTCGAAGCGATCGACCCCGAACATGCCCAGGTTGGAGAGGGTGAAGGTGCCGGTGGTGTACTCCTCCGGCTTGAGCTGCTTGGAACGGGAGCGGGCCACCAGATCGGCCCACAGTCGCGACAGCGCGTAGAGGTCGGTGCGGTCGGCGCCGGCCAGCACCGGGGTGATCAGGCCGCCGTCATCCATGGCCACCGCCACCGCCACGTTGATGGCCGCCGGGTAGGCCATGCCGGCGTCGCTGGCCGAAGCATTCAGCTGGGGATGGCGGGCCAGGGTGATGCCCACCGCCTTGGCCAGCAGGGCCGTCATCGTGACCCCCTTGGACTTCACCTGCTTGTAGAAGCCGTCGAGCCGGTCGGTGGTGATCGTGTAGCCGACGTGGAAGCAGGGGACCGCCAGGCTGGCGTTCATGTTGCGATTGACGGCCTGCTGCAGGGTGTTGAAGGCCACCGTCTCACCGGGGCGGCCAAAGGCCTGACCAGCGGGCGCGGCAGGAGCGGCGGCGGCGCCATTGCCAGCGGCGACCGCCATGGCCGGAGCGGTGCCCTCGGCCACCCGCGGAATGCTCACCGGTTGGCCGGTGGCCTGCTCCACGTCCTCGGCCTGGATCCTGCCGTTGGGTCCGGTGCCCCGCACAGAAGCCAGGGCCACGCCCAGCTGGGCCGCCAGTTTGCGGGCCCGGGGGGTGGCCACCACGCGGCCGTCGCCGGCGCCGGCTGGCACAGCCACTGGTGCCGGTGCAACGACCGGGGCCGCCACTGGGGCCGCAGGGGCCACCGGCGCTGGTGCCGGGGCAGGAGGCACGGCAGTGGGTACCGCCGGAGCCGGGGCCGCCGCCACCGCAGCAGCCGGTACGGGGGCCGCCGCCTTGGCCGCGGCGATCTCCGCTTCGGTTTCCACAATCAGACCGATCGTTTCACCCACCGGAGCGGTGCTGCCCGCCTCCATGAGCACGGCCGCCAGGAAGCCTTCCTGAAAGGCCTCCACATCCATGTCCGCCTTGTCGGACTCGACCACGAGCACGGATTCTCCGCGTTCGACGCGTTCCCCGGGCTTCTTGAGCCACTCCACGATCTTGCCCTCCGTCATGGTGGAGCTGAGGGCCGGCATGAAGATTTCGTGGGTGGCCAACGGGGGACTGCCTCTGTGATGGGGGGGATTTTAGGCGGCGGAAGGATCAGCCCCCCTCGATCGCCTCAATCACGCCGTCCCGCACCAAGACCGACACCTGCAGCTTCTGCACCAGGTTGTCGCCCACCTGGACGTCGCAGAAGCTCTCGATCTGCCCCTGTTCCACCACCTGCTCCATCTCCAGTTCCCGCACCTGGCGCTGCTGCTCCAGCACCTGGCGCTTCTGCTCCTCGAACTCGGCTCGCTTGGCCGCCACCTGTTGCTGCACCGAACCGACCTGTTCCTGCACCCGTGGATCAAGGGGATTGGCGCTCTGGCGGCGGATCTCGTCGATCAGCCGTTGCCCCTCCTGCTCCAGCTGGGCCAGCTGCTGGTCGAAGTTGGTGAGCGCGGTGCTGAGCTCCCGCTCCGCATCTTCCTTCCAGCGCGGCGTGACCACGGCTCGCACCGTGATCGATCGCTTGATGTTCAGGCTGTTGCCGTCGGCCATGGGAGTGCAGGTGCAGGGCTCAGGCTGTCAGGCCACGGGCGATCCGGTCAACCATGGGGTCAGCTCTCCCCGTAAAGCGCGGCAATGGCGGCCCTGTCCCGGTCGGCGATGCGATCCCGTCGTTGCTTCAGGGTCTGGGTGAGCAGGCCGTTGTCGATGCTGAAGGGCTCCACCAGGGTCACCGCTCCGAGCCGCTCATCCGGGCGGGACGCCGGGCGGGCCGCCAGCAGGCGATTGCACTCACGGCAGAGGGCCCGCAGCAGGGCCGGGTCGGCACCCGGGTACGGCAGGTTTGCCTCGGCGGCAAAGGCCTGCAGGGCCTCCGCCTTCGGCACCACCAGGGCACCGAGCTGCTTGCGGTCCTGGCCCACCAGCATCACCTGCTCCACCAGGGGCGACGCCACCAGGGCCTCCTCCAGGGGTCCGGGCTCGATGTTCTCGCCGCTGCTGAGCACGATCGTGTCCTTGGCCCGGCCGGTCAGCACCAGGGTTCCATCCGCCAGCAGCAGGCCCAGATCGCCGGTATCGAACCAGCCCTCCCCGTCCAGCACCTTGGCCGTGGCGTCGGGCTTGTTGTGGTAGCCCGCCATCACCTGGGGGCCCTTCGCCAGCACCAGCCCCCGCTCACCCACGGCGAGAGGGGCCCTGCCCTGCGGATCCACCACCTTCAGGGCCGTGTCCGGCAGGGGCAACCCGGCACTGCCGCGACGGTTGCTCCAGGGCCGCCGGCAGGCGAGCACCGGGCTGGTCTCGGTGAGTCCATAGCCCACCAGCAGCTCGATGCCGACGGCCTCGAAGAAGCCGTCGACGTGGATGGCCAGGGCACCGCCACCGCTGATGGCGGTGCGCAGCCGCCCCCCCACCAGCTGGCCGCGCACCTTCGGCCAGAGCAGTGCACCGGCCGTGGCATGCAGCGGCCAGAGCAGCAGGGCACCCGCCGCGGCCACAAGCCGGGTGGCGGGAGATTCCTGTTTCAAGGTGAGATCGAGGGCCACCCGCTTGCGCCGGTGGAAGGTTCGGCTGACGGCCAGGGCCTTACCCAGAAGGCGCTGGCGTGACGTCGGCATGGCCGCCAGGGCATCCTCAAAGCCAGAGAGCAGGGCCTCCCACAGCCGCGGCACGCTGATCAGATACTGGGGCCGCACCTTCTGCAGGTCGGAGCGCAGCTGCTTGAGGGTGGTGTAGGTCTGGCGGCAGCCGCAGCTCAGCAGGAAGTATTCGGCGGTGCGCTCATAGGCATGCCAGATCGGCAGCACGGAGAGCACGTGATCCCCCGGACTCGGCGACACCGCCACCCCGAGGGTGCGCAGCTGGTGCAGCAGGTTGGCGTGGCTGAGGGGCACCCCCTTGGGCTGGCCCGTAGTGCCGGAGGTGTACAGCAGGGTGGCCAGCCGCTCGGGCCCACCCGTGGGGACAGGCGGCAAGGCCTTGGAGGCGCCAAGGGCCTGGAAGGTGTCCCAGGTGAGGCAGGGCAACGCCACCGGCGCGGTGGGGGCCTCGCCCTCCAGCAGCAGCACGAAGCGCAGCCGCCCGAGGGCCTGCCCATCGAGCGCCAGTCGCTCCAGCAGGGCGGCCGACTCCAGCACCAGGCCCACGGCGCCGGCGTCCTCGAGGATGTAACGCAGCTCCTCGGCCGGCGCCGCGCTGCCCCGCACCGCATCGGCCGCACCTGCCCGCATCAGCCCCTGGTCGGCCACGAGCCAACGGGGACCGTTTTCGGCGAACAGGGCCACCACGTCGCCATCGGCCACCCCCAGATCGGCGAAGGCCGCCGCGGCCCGGTCGATCGCTTGGCGCAACTCATCGAAGCGCAGCGTTTCAGGGTGGCGGCCATGGGGCGCGTCCAACGCCACCTGGGAGCCATACAGGCGCTCCAGGTCTGGCCAGAGGCCCTCGAGCCCCTCGAGCTGGCTCCAGTCGCGGCGGCGGAGAAGGGCGCGGCGGTCCTGGGCGCTGCCGCTCCAGTGGATCTCGGCTCTGGCGTTCATGGGCGGCCGGCGCAGCGCAACGGATGGTCAGGATTCTCCCAGTCCCTCCTCCGGCCCGGGCTGCCGCAGGGTCAGGCCGAAGCGGCGGGCGAAGGCCGCCAGCAACAGCGGGGCCACCTGCTCCGGGGTGAGGCAGGGCCGCCAGTCCGCGAGCCGTCCCACCGGCCGGCCGGCCAGACCGCAGGGAACGATCGACCCGAAACCCTCCAGGGAGCCGTTCACGTTCAGGGCCAGGCCGTGCTGGCTGATCCAGCGCCGGGCCCCGACTCCGATCGCCGCCAGCTTGCGGCCCTCCAGCCACACCCCTGTCAGCCCCTCGACGCGCTCCCCTTCCAGCCCCAGCTCCGACAACACCTCCAGCACGACGTCCTCGAGGGCCCTTAGATAAACGTGCAGGTCGCCGCCGTGGCGCTGGAGGTCGAGCACCGGATAGAGCACCAGCTGGCCGGGCCCGTGGTGGGTAACCTCCCCGCCCCGATCGATGCGGTAGAGGGGCAGGGGCGGGTGGTCGGCGTCGAAACCGAGGTGGGACAGGCTCGCCCCCCGACCCAGGGTGTAGCAGGGAGTGTGCTGGAGCAGCAGCAGGGCGTCGGGGGCGGAGGGATCGTCGAGCCGACGACGCTGCAGACGACGCTGCCAGTCCCAGGCCAGCGGGAAGGGCACCGGGGCCTTGGATTCAAAAAGAATTGCGGGAGTGTTGGGGGCCATGCACCTGCGTTCCTAGCTTGGGGATGCCCCAGAGCCAGAATTCCTCTGGAGGAGCGAATCCGAATGAAACTGTTGATCCACGGCCGCAATCTCGACGTCACACCAGCGATCAGGGAGTACACCGAAACCAAGCTCAACCGCGCCATCAGTCACTTCGATGGCATCGTCAAGGAAGCCGACGTGCACCTGTCGGTGGAACGTAACCCCAGGGTTCCGCAGCAGACGGCTGAAGTCACCGTCTTCGCCAACGGCGTGGTGATCCGAGCCCAGGAACGCAGTGAGAACCTCTACGCCAGCATCGACATGGTGGCCACCAAGCTGAGCCGCCAGCTGACCCGCTACAAGGACCGGCTCCAGGAGCGCACCCAGGGACCGGTGCACCGCTCGGCCGCCGCGGAGGAAGCCGGAGCGGCCACACTGCCCAACCCCGGGGACTCGCTCACCGATGGCCTCGAGCCCGCCGTGCCCCACCGCGGCGTGCGCCGCAAATATTTCGCCATGCCGGCAATGGACCTGGAGGGGGCCCTGCATCAGCTGGATCTGATCGATCACGACTTCTACATGTTCCGTGATGCGGGCACGGGCCAGATCCAGGTGGTCTACCGGCGCAACCACGGTGGATTCGGCGTCATCCAGGCCCGTGACACCTGAGCGGCAGGCGGAACGGCCCGATCTCGCCCCCCTGATCGATCACGCCCTCCTGGACCCCCACCGGGGCCAGGAGGCGATCCTGCGCTGCTGCGATGAGGCCCGCCATTTCGGCTTCGCCGGCGTGTGCCTGGCCTCCCGCTGGCTGCCGCTGGCCCGCGAACGGCTGCCGGTCGATGGGGCGGTGAAACTGATCGCCGTGGTGGGGTTCCCCTTCGGAGCCATCCCCGCGGCGATCAAGAGGGCCGAGGCGGAATGGGCTGCCTCCGCCGGTGCCGACGAACTGGACGTGGTGCCGGATTTCGGCGCCCTCGCCGATGGCGATGGCAGCGCCGTTCTCGACGACCTGGCGGCCATCACCGATCTGGGCCTGCCGGTGAAGGTGATCCTGGAGGTGGGCCGGCTCGACCCCGAGGCCCTGGCCCTGCTGGTGGAGATCAGCATCGATGCCGGCGTGCGCTACCTCAAGACAGGCAGCGGCTTCGGCCCCCCGGTGACGACCGATCAGGTGGGCCAGCTGATGGCCCTTGCCAGGGGCCGGGCCGCGGTGAAGGCCTCCGGCGGCATTACCGATCTGGAGCAGGCGCTGGCCCTGGTGGCCGCCGGAGCCAGCCGGTTGGGCACCAGCCGGGGCGTGGCCCTGATGCAGGCCCTGCGCGCCGGTGCCTGAACGCCACCTCGAGGGCCTGGCGCTCACCTGTCGCCCCCTGGGCGAACATGACCGACTGCTCACCCTGCTCAGCGAGAACGAGGGCCTCACCCGGCTGGCGGTGCCAGGCGCGCGGCGGCCGAAGAGCAGCCTGGCCGCCGCCGTGCCCCTGGCCCACCTGTTTCTTCAGGTGGGGGGCTGCAGCGGCCTGGGGCGGGTGCGCCAGCTGCGGGTGCTACGCAATTACACCGGCCTGGCCCAGCGGCTGGAGACCCTGGCCGCCGCCCAGGCCCTGGCTGAGCTGTGCCTGAAACTCGTGCCCAGCGATACGCCGGCCCCGGGGGTGCTCGCCGACCTGCTGCTCCAACTCGGGCGCCTGGAGGCGGTGGTGAAGGACCGTGCCGATCGGGTGGAGGCCCTGGCGGTGGCTGTGCAGGGAAGCGTCCACCTGCTGGCCCTGGGGGGCTTCGCCCTGCCCCTGCAGCGCTGCATCCGCAGCGGTGCCCCGCTGGCGCCGCCGATCGGAGACTGGGACTGGCGCTGCAGCCTGCTGCCCAGCGAGGGACTGGCGATCGGTGCGATCCCCGGTGCCCGGGTGCTGCTCAACCCCTCCGAGCTGGCCCTGCTGCAGCGGCTGACGCGCCCGAGCCCTCCCCGACGCCGTGACGGCCAGCTGATGGGGCCGGAAGCGGTGTGGCTGCACCTGCTGGATCTGGTGGAGTCCTGGTGCGGGGAGCATCTCGGTCAGAGACCGCGAGCCTTCAGACTGCTGCGGACCGCCTGCGACTCCATGCCCTCCCAACCGTCCGAGCCAGCATGAGCCCGAGCGGCAAGACCGAGAGGGGACTGGCCGGAGTCCTGGCCCTGCCGGGGTTTCGGCGGCTCTGGATTGGCCAGGTGTTCTCCCAGCTGGCGGACAAGTTCTACATCGTGTTGATGGTGTTCCTGATCGCCCAGTACTGGGTGACGGACACCCCCCAGAGCAATGCGGCCCTCGCGGAGGCGGCCGCCGCCTTCCGGATGAGCTTCGAGACCCGGGCCCAGATGATCACCCTCCTGGCCACTGGGATTTACGTGGCCAACACCGTGCCGGCGATGCTGCTGGGCACGGTGGCGGGCGTCTGGGCCGACCGCTGGCCGAAGCGCACCGTGATGGTGGCCTCCAACGGCCTGCGCGCCGGATTGGTGATGCTGGCCCCCCTGTGCCTGCTGCCCGGGCCGATGTGGCTGGGGCTCAGCTGGGGCTACTGGGCCCTGGTGGTCATGACGTTCTTCGAGTCGGTGCTGACCCAGTTCTTCGCCCCGGCCGAGCAGGCGGCCATCCCCCTGCTGGTGAGCTACCCCCAGTTGCTCGCCGCCAATTCGGTGTACCAGGCCACCAGCATGGCCGCCACCATCGTCGGTTTCGCGCTCGGCGATCCGATCCTGCGCCTGCTTCGCACCTTGCTGGCCCAGGTGGGGATCCCTGGCGGGGAGTTCGTGCTGTTGCCGCTCTGCTACGGCGCCGCGGCCGTGGCCATCGCCGGGATCGAGATCCACGAACCGCCACGGGTGCAGCGCTCCATCTCCGTCTGGGAGGAGATCGGCGAAGGGTTGCAGGTGCTGCGGGAGCGCCCCAACGTGCGCAGCGCCATGATCCAGCTGGTGCTGCTCTACAGCCTGCTGGCCGCTCTCTATGTGCTGGCGATCAGCCTGGCGGCCGCGATCGGCGGGCTCGGTCCCACCCGCTTCGGGGTTCTGTTGGCCATGAGCGGGCTGGGGCTGGCCGTGGGGGCCCTGGCCATGGCCCAGCTGGGTGAACGCTTCAGCCGGCGTGCCCTGGCCAGTGCGGGACTGGGGACCATTGCCTGGTGCCTGGTGTTGCTGGGCCAGCTGCAGGGAAACCTGGTGTTCACCTTGCTGCTCTGCGGCCTGCTGGGTGTGGGCGCCGCCCTGCTGGCGATCCCCGCCCAGACCACGATCCAGGAAGATACCCCGGAGAACCAGCGGGGCCGGGTGTTCGGCCTGCAGAACAACCTGATCAACATCGCCCTCAGCCTTCCCCTGGTGCTGGCGGGCACCGTGGTGAGCCGCTACGGGCTGCTGCCGGTGCTGTGGGGGCTGGCGGCCATCGCGGCGATCGCCGCCTTGAGTGAACGCCCCTGGCGTAGCAGTTGATGGTTCGCCAGACGCTGCTAAATTCCGCTGTTGCGTGATGCCATCCAGGTGATGCACATTGCCTGGTTGGGCAAGAAATCCCCGTTCTGCGGCAACGTCACCTACGGACTGAGCACCACCGAAGCCCTCCGGCAGCGCGGCCACTCGGTGAGCTTCATCCACTTCGACACGCCCACCCCTTCCCTGGGCCGGCCTGAAGCGGGGGCGGGCGAGCTCACGGTTCTCGGGCGGCCGGATGACAACCCCGAGGTGGCCCTGCCCTACCTGGTGAAGTCTCAGGTGTACACGATCCCCTCCCCAGGGGCCCAACGGGAGCTGCGGGAGTCCCTGGAGCGGCAGCGGCCCGATCTGGTGCACGCCAGCCTCACCCTCTCGCCTCTGGATTTCCGTCTGCCCGACCTCTGCCAGCAGCTGGGTCTGCCGTTGGTGGCCACCTTCCATCCGCCCTTCGACGCCGGGCTGCGCAACCTCACCGCAGGCACCCAGCAGCTGACCTACCAGCTCTACGCCCCCTCCCTGGCGAAATTTGACAGGGTGATCGTGTTTTCCGAGCTGCAGGCCGAGGTACTGGTGCGCCTGGGTGTGCGTCGGGAGCGGCTGGCGGTGATCCCGAACGGGGTCGACACCGAGGCCTGGGCGCCGGCGGCCCCAGGCAGCGAACCCGACCTGGCCCAGTTGCGCCTCAGGGTGGGCGGCCGACGCGTGTTTCTGTACATGGGCCGGGTGGCCACCGAAAAGAACGTCGAGGCCCTGCTGAAGGCCTGGCGGCTGGTGCGTCCCCAGGGCTGCGTGCTCGTGATCGTGGGGGACGGGCCCCTGCGCTCCTCGCTGCAGACCGGCACGGAAGCCGACGTGATCTGGTGGGGCTACGAAGCCAGCCGAGCCCGGCGGGTGGCCCTTCTGCAGCTGGCCGAGGTGTTCCTGCTGCCATCGCTGGTGGAAGGGCTCTCCCTGGCCCTGCTGGAGGCCATGGCCTGCGGCACCGCCTGCGTGGCCACCGATGCCGGCGCCGATGGGGAAGTGCTGGAGGGTGGGGCGGGCATCGTGATCAGCACCCAGGGCGTCACCACCCAGCTGCGCACCCTGTTGCCCGTGCTGCGGGACCAGCCGGTGCTAACGGCAGAACTGGGACGACGAGCCCGCATCAGAGCCCTGGAGCGTTACACCCTGACCGGCAACATCGACGCTCTCGAGAAGCTCTACAAGGAACTCAGTCCGCAACCGGTGGCCGCATGATGCAGTTTTTCAGCCACTTTTAAGCCCTGCCGTTTCGCTCGGATCGCGTCAAAATGAAGCACGGTTCCAGGCTCCATGAACTCACCCCTTTCCCTTCGGGAACGTTCGGCACAGCGGGCGATCGTCCCCACCGCCACCCAGGTCATGACCTGCCCTGAAAGGCCCAACGCCGATAAACCCACCGTCTCGATCGTGGACGACGACCCCCACATCCGCGCCATGGTGGCCGAGGAGTTGGCGGACTCCGGCTGCGAGGTCCGCTCACTCACCAACGGCCTGGCCCTCGAGAAAATGCTGGGCGAAGGGGGGATTGACCTGGTCTTCCTTGACGTGCAGATGCCCGATTGCGATGGCATCGAATGCCTGCGTGATCTGCGCGCCCATGGTTTCACCGTGCCGGTGGTCATCTTCACCTCCCTGAACGATCCCGAACGGCGCCGCCAGGCCCAGGAGGCAGGCGCCGACGACTACGTGCTCAAGCACGAACTTCTCGACCGGCTGCCCGACCTGCTGGAGCGGCTCCTGCCCAAGCGGACCGAGAACAGCGACCTGTGACGACCAAGCCACCGATGGCCCCCCAGGCTGGGTCGCCTCCCCATGGCTGGTGGCAGCGCCTGTTCGGCAGCCTGCTCGGCCAGCTCAGGGTCGCGGCCTTCACGTCGGTCTTCCTGGGATTCACGGCCGCTTCCGCCTTCACCGTGCTGATCAACCAGCAGTGTCTCCTGCGCCAGCAGCAGTCGGGGCAGCGGCTGGCGGCGGGCTCCCTGACGATCTGGCTCGATCAGACCAGCAGCGATCCATCCCCCCTCAACGCCAGTCAACTGCGCCAGGAACTGGATCGCCTCAGCGTCAGGGAGCGCTTCTTCTGGGTGCACCGCAACGACGGATCCCTGCTGCTGCCCGGACCGTTCTCCGGGGAACCCGTGGCGAACCCTGGCTTCATCAAGCGAGCCATGGCGGCGCCCCAGGGTCCCTGGTCAGGGCTCTCGATCACCCCGCTGCTGATCGGTACGGACTACCGCCTGGTGAGAGACCAGGCTGGCAACAGCTACCTCAGCCATCCCCTGCATCGCTCCGCCGAAGGCAGTCAGCTCTGGGTGGCGGAGGACATCAGCACCAACATCGCGGCACTCCGCACCATCCTGCTGGGGCTGCTCGGGGTCTGGATCCTGTGTCTGGGGCTCACCCTCGTCGCGATCTCCATCCTCACGCGCCGCATCCTCCAGCCCCTGCAGGATCTCCATCGCCTGGCGGCGGGTGTGACCTCCGAAAGCCTGGCCAGCAGCCACCTCAAGCTGGATCATGCCCCCCTGGAAGTGGAGGAGCTGGCAGCGTCCTTCAATGACCTCCTCGACCGGCTGGCCCTGGCCTGGAGCCAGCAGCGGCACTTCGTGGGGCTGGTTTCCCACGAGCTGCGCAACCCACTGATGATCATCGGCGGCTATTTGCGCCGCCTGCAGCGCCGGGGCCAGAACCTGGATCCCGAACAGATGCGCGCCCTGGCCACCACCGAGGCCGAGACCCACCGCATCACCCGCATGCTCAACGACCTTCTGGACCTCTCCCGCAGCGAATCCGGCCAGTTGCAGATGGTGCTGGCCCCGGTGGCGGTGGATGAGGTGCTCACCACCGCCTGCGACCTTGCCCGCAGCCAGCTGTCACGCCCCCTGCTGCTCACCCTGCCCAAGGAGGCCGCCGATGGGCCGATCAGGGCGGTGGCCGAAACCGACCGCCTGCAACAGGTGCTGCTCAACCTGATCGAGAACGCCGACAAGTACTCCCTTCCTGGCCGACCGATCAGCCTCGACCTGTCCCAGGACGCCGGCAAACTGTGCATCAGAGTCCAGGACCAGGGCATCGGAATTTCCCCGGAGGACATTCCCAAGGTGTTTGATCGCTTCCACCGCGGTCGCAATGCCATTGAGCATGAGCGGGGATCGGGCCTTGGTCTGTCCGTGGTCAAGCTGCTGGTGGAAGCGATGGGGGGCTCGATCGACGTCGAGAGCGAGATCGCGGTCGGGAGCAGCTTTCACATCCACCTTCCGGCGGCTTAATAACGCTCCGGCCGGGGCGCCTGCCAGTCGGGGGCGAAGCCATCCCGCCGTAGTTGCGCCACGGAGGCCTCGAGGCGGCGGCGGTCGAGACGCCACAGCCGGTACACCCCGGCTCTGTCGATCTCCGTGGCCCCCAGATGGCGCCAGAAGGGAGCGCGGGCGGTGGTCTGGTCGATGACCACCAGCACGGTGGGCTGGGCGTCCGGTGTGCTGGGCTGCTGGCCCTCCCGCCGCTCCAGGCGCAGGCGTTCCGCCAGGTTGAGGGGACCCTCCACGTCGATGCCCTCGTAGATCACCACTCGCCTGCCGTAGTAGTGCAGTGAGGGTTTGAGAACACCCACCATCGCCACGGGCTCCCCGGGACGACCCTGCCGTTGCAGCGCCGCCGCCATCTGGCGCACGGGCCCCCCCCGCAGACGATCGCCCACGCTCCACAGGGGCAGCAGGGCCGTGGGGACGAACAGCACCAGCGGCAGCTGCAGGGCCATGAGCCGCAGGGGTGGGTGACGGCGACGGCAGAGCCAGCCCAGCAGCGCTGCCAGCAGCCAGCAGGCGGCCACCAGCGGCACCAGCGGGCTGCCCTCGAGCTCCACAGCCAGGGTGGGCATTTCCGGATCGTTGATCAGAGGCAGCCACAGGGGAGCCAGCAGGAACGAGAGGCCCAGGCCCGTCACCAGCAGCAGACTCAGACCCCAGGCCCATCCCTCCCAGGGGCGGCCGCCACTCCCGCTCCAGGCCGACTGGGCCGCCAAGGCGATCAGCAGGGCGGCGGCAGGCGTGGCGGGCAGCCAGTAGCTCGGCAGCTTGGTGGCGGCGGCGGTGAAGAACAGCAACACCGCCAGGAGCCAGCAGGCGGCGAAGCGGGCCAGGGAGGTGGCGGGCAGCTGCGGCTGGGTGGGGCACCAGGAGCGGCGCAGAGGGCCGATGGCCCGGGCCAATCCAACCAGAAGCAGGGGAGACACCGGCAGGCTGGCCACCAGCATCACCGGCAGGAAGAACCACCACGGCTGCAGGTGGCGGTTCACCACCTCGGTGAAGCGCTGCAGGTTGTGGTATCCGAAGAAGCTGTCCCAGAAGGGGCGGCCTTCGCTGTGGAGCGCCAGGAGATACCAGGGCAGAGCCACCAGGGCGGTGAGTGCCAGGCCCTGCAGGGGGCGCAGCCGCCGCCAAAGCCCGGCGACGTCGGCCTGGAGCCAGCCGAACAGCAACAGGCTGAGACCCAGCAACACCACCGCCACCGGGCCCTTGGTCAGCACGGCCAGCCCCAGCACGGGCCACGGCAGCCACCAGGGCCGCGCCGGGTTGGCATAGGCCTGCCAACAAAGCAGCAGCGCCAGGGCCACCAGGCCGCTGAACAGGGAATCGCTCACGGCCGTGCGGCCCCAGGCCAGCATCAGGGGCGAGAGGCCGAAGGCCAGGGCGGCCGTGAGGGCCGTCAGGCCGGGGCGCACGGCCATGGGGCCCTGCCCCCGGGAGGAGAACGGAGGCTGGGGCCAGCGCAGCAGGGTGTCCGCCAGGGCCAGCATCACCCCGATGGCGGCCAGGGCGGAGGGGAAACCGGAGGCCCAGGTGCCTAGGGGATTCCACTGCTCCTGGCCGGGCAGGGCGTAGATGAGCCCCATCAACCAGTACACCAGCGGCGGCTTGTCGTAACGGGGCAGTCCATTGACGCGGGGGATCAACCAGTCGCCCGTTTCCGCCATGGCCCGTGCCGATGCCGCAAACAGCGGCGGCGTCTCATCCACCAGGCCCGTGTTGCCCAGTTGCCAGGCGTAGAGCACCAAGCCCAGAAGCAAGGTGAACAGCAGCAACCGGCGGCGCTGGGGGCGGGGCAGGGCGGTCAAACCGGCTGGGCGGGTCGGATGGAACCTATCGCTCCCCACCCGTCAGGTCCTGTGTCGCCCGTCAGGCCATCAGCCGATCCACCAGCTCCAGCTGTTGGGGTAAGCAGACCCGGGTCAGATCAAACCGATCCACCACGGTCTTGCGGGCTTCCCGCCTCAGCCCGTCGTGGGGCGAGGGATCGGCGAGCACCGACGCCACCCGCTGGGCCAGGGCCTGGTGATCGAAGAAATCCACCAGCAGACCATTGCGGCCATCGACGATCACGTCCTGCACCGGGGGCGTGGCCGAGCCGATCACGAGGGCACCGCAGCTCATCGCCTCCAGCAGGCTCCAGCTCAGTACGAAGGGAACGGTGAGATAAACGTGACAGGCGCTGACCCGGAACAGTTCATGCAGCACGGGGTGGGGGACGTGGCCGACGAAATGGATCCGGGAGCGATCGAGGTTGTCGCCCAGCTCCTGGAGCAGCAGCTCCTTCCAGCTGCCACCGCCGGGGGGCGCCGCTCCGTAGCTCACGCCCTCCCCGCCCACAATCACCACATGGGCCCTGGGCCGCAGGCGCTGCAGCAGCGGGAGCATGCGCATGAAGGTGTGGAAGCCGCGGTAGGGCTCCAGATTCCTGGCCACGAAACTCACCAGTTCGTCACCGGGCACGAAGCTCAGGCCGGCACGCTGCAGCTGAAGCCGGGCGGAGCCCTGGGGGGCGATCGCCACGGTGTCGATGCCCTCGTGGATCACGCTCAGCCTCTGGCGGAAGGGAGCCGGCACGGTGCTGGCCTGCCAGGGGGTGGGGGCCAGTCCCCAGTCCAGGTCCTGGAGAGCCAGGAGCTGGGGCGCCCGCCGCAGGCGCAGCCGGGCCCGCAGGCGCCAGTCGGCGTCAGCGAACTCCGGGTCGAATCCCACATCGGCCCCCTGCAGCTGGTAGATGAACTCCACGTGGTGCAGGACCGGGACGTCCGGCAGCAGATCCTTCACCACCAGCAGCTCGCCCCAACCCGGATGGCCGATCACCAGA
The DNA here is from genome assembly GCF_025127995.1 of Synechococcus sp. CS-1332. Lineage (GTDB taxonomy): Bacteria > Cyanobacteriota > Cyanobacteriia > PCC-6307 > Cyanobiaceae > Cyanobium. The sequence continues at coordinate 132,265 of NZ_JAHLYP010000050.1, forward strand.
TCGGGCTGCAGGCCTGCCTGCAGCAGGGGCTCCAGACAACGGGCCACCGCCTCGGCCCGCAGCACCTTGGTCTGGAAATCAGCCGCCCAGGGGTGGCAGGGGGGCACCCCACCGCCCGGCAGTGGGTCATAGCGATGCAGCGGCAGGCCGGGGAGGGGCTGGCTGGTGGGGCCGCCGATGGCCACCACCCGGTCGCCGCGGCGCTGCAGAGCCGGCGCCAGGTGGCGGTACTGGCCTGGGAAGTTCTGGTGAACAAACAGCAGTGTGCGGGTCATGGCGAAGCCGGCTCCGTCCTCCCGCCCGCCTGCCAGAGCCTGCCGCGCTGGTTGATCAGCAGCACCGAAATGAGGGCGAGCGCGGCACCCAGCCATTGCAGGGGAACCAGCCGTTCCCCGAGCAGCAGCACCCCGCAGAGCACCGCGAACACCGGTGTCAGGAAGGTGAGGGCGGTGAAACCGGTGAGATCACCGCTGCTGGCGAACCAGAAGAACAGGCCGTAGGCCAGGGCACTGCCCAGCAGGGCCGCGTAAGCCATCAGCCCCCACTGGCCCAGGCTCCAATGGGGCCAGAAGGACACGGCCTCCGGCCGCAACAGGGACTCACCACCGGCCACCAGCACCAGGGGCACCCCTCCGAAGACCATGTGCCAGCCGGTGATGGCGACAGGGTCGCTGCGCCGGGTGGCATAGCGGCAGAGAACGGTTCCCACCGCCATGGCCGCCGCCGCCGCCAGCATCCAGGCCTCGCCATGGCTCCAGGCCTGCCCCTGGAGGGCCGGAGGCCCCTGCAGCCACCAGTGGCGCAGCACCTCCCCCGGCAGTCCCAGACAAAGAATGCCGAGCAGGCCGATCAACAGGCCCAGCCAGCCCACCGGATTGATCGCCTCTCCGAACAGGGTGCGGGCCAGCAGGGCCACCAGCAGGGGCTGGGAATCGATCAGCACCGAGCCGAGGCCAGCCCCGGTCTGGCCCAGCCCCCGGGCCAGCAGCCCCTGGAACAGGCTGCCGTCGACGGCGGCAAACAGCAGCAGCCAGGGCCAATCGATGGGGTCGATGCGCCAGGACCGCCCCAGCAGGCGGGCCGCCAGCAGCAGCACCACGCCGGCGGGCAGCAGCCGCAGACTGGCCAGCATCGCCGGGGACGCCCCCACCAGCAACGGCTTCATCGCCGCCATCGCGGTGCCCCACAGGGCGAAGGGCAGGAGCATCAACACCCAGCGCAGGGTCCGGGGCATGGGGCGTCAGGCCTGGGGCGGAGGTGGAGGGGTGGAAGGCGTGGCAGCAGGCCCCTCAAGGCCTTCTTTTTAAGATCCAGCCACCGCGCATCTCCACAATGCCTTGGCCCTGGCGTCGCAAGTCCCGTCGAACCCTGGCGCGCATCGCCATCGAAGGGCCGATCGCCGGAGGCACCCGGGTCCGGGTGCTGAAGGCCATCGAGCAGGTGCAGCAACGGGAGTGCCCCGCCCTGCTGCTGCGAATCGACAGTCCCGGCGGCACCGTGGGGGACAGCCAGGAGATCCATGCGGCCCTGTTGCGCCTTCGGGAGAAGGGCTGCCGGGTGGTGGCCAGCTTCGGCAACATCTCTGCTTCCGGCGGGGTCTACGTGGGGGTGGCGGCGGAAAAGATCGTCGCCAATCCCGGCACCATCACCGGTTCGATCGGCGTGATCCTGAGGGGCAATGACCTCTCGCGGCTGCTGAAGCGCATCGGCATCCGCTTTGAAACCGTCAAGAGCGGCCTCTACAAGGACATCCTTTCGCCCGACCGCGCCCTCTCGGAGGCGGAACGCCAGCTGCTGCAGGAGCTGATCGATTCCAGCTACGGCCAGTTCGTTGCCGCGGTCGCCGCGGGGCGGGGCCTGGAGGAGGAGGCGGTGCGCGCCTTCGCCGACGGGCGGGTCTTCAGTGGCGCCCAGGCCCTGCCCCTGGGCCTGGTGGATGTCCTGGGGGATGAGGAAAGTGCCCGCCGGCTGGCGGCGGAGCTGGCGGGGCTGGATCCGGAGAAAACCCGCGCCATCACCTTCGGCAAACCACCCAAAAAGCTGCTCGGTCGGCTGCCGGGGGCCACACTGCTGCAGCAGCTGTCCCAGTCCCTGAGCCTGGAACTGGCCTGGAGTGGCCAGCCCCTCTGGCTCCATCGCCCCTGACGTCATGAAGCCTGGTCTCGAGCTGAGGGCCCTGAGGGGAGCCACCACCGCCAACGCCAACAGCGGCGAGGCGATCGCGGAGGCCGTGGCTGAGCTGATCGAGGAGTTGCTGCACCGCAACGACCTGGCGGGGGATCGGGTGCTCTCGGTGACGTTCTCCGTCACCGCCGACCTGGACGCCTGCTTCCCGGCCGCGATCGCCAGGCGCCGTCCCGACTGGGGCCGGGTGGCCCTGCTGGACTGCCAGCAGATGGCGGTGTCGGGAGACCTGCCCCGCTGCATCCGGCTCCTTGCCCATGCCTGGCTGGACGCCAGCCGGGAGGTGGTCCATCCCTACCTGCGGGACGCGGCCCGGCTGCGCCCCGATCGGGCTGATTCCGGGCACCTTTCGGCCCCAGCCAGCTCCCCCGCCGACCACTGAATCCACGCCAGGCGCACGGACGTGTTGAGACTTTCACCATGACGATCCTCCCAGCCATGCCTTCTCTTCCGCGTCAGCGGTCCCATTCCCTGGGCCCCATCGGCCGTCTGGGCACCGCCTGCCTCGGAGCGTTGGCCGTGGCCACCGCCACCGCCCTCTCCCCTGTCGCCACCACTCCTTCCCTCGCCCAGGGCACTCCCGGCCTGATGGAGTTCCGCTGGGAGAACAACAAGGATTACCGGAAGCTCTATTACTTCATAACGGAAACGACCCGCTTGCAGCGTTCGGAGTATTATCTGATGCTGCGACCGAAGGATCGCAAGACGGCGATCATCAAGTTGAACATCAGCGTGCCCAGCTACTTCGACAGCAAGATCGACGCCAAACAAATCAAGCTCTGCAAGATGAGCGAAGGCGGAATGCTCAAGAAAACCCGCTGCGAGAAGACCATTCCCGCCACCATCGAGGTGTCGGCCAACGGCAGATCCATCGACATTTTTCCGGAGACCCCAATCTCCGACAAAGACACCATCGGGGTCTACATGAACATGTTCAACCCGTTCAATGCCGGCATGTATCAGTTCAACGCCCTGGCCCAGGCCCCCGGCGACATCCCCGTCTCCGGCTACCTGGGCAGCTGGCTGATCCAGATCGATCCCACCGGCACCAACTGATAGGGTGGCCCACTGAGCAGACAGCAGCATGACGAAGCGCACACTCGAAGGGACAAGCCGCAAGCGCAAGCGGGTGTCGGGATTCCGGGTGCGGATGCGCACCCACACGGGTCGTCGCGTGATCCGCACCCGCCGTCGCCGGGGCCGGGCACGCCTGGCGGTCTGAGGCCGACCTGGAGGGGCCGTGGCCCTGCCGCAGCAGCACCGGCTCAGGGGACGGCGTGTCTTTGATCGCCTGTATCGCCAGGGGCGCCGTTTCCAGGGTCCAGCCCTAGTCCTTCGCGTCCTTGCCGCTGACCCGTCCCTGCTCCCCCCCGGCACACCTCCACGCCCTAGCCCTTGGCGCTGCGGGATCGTGGTCAGCAGCAAGGTCAGCAAGCTGGCGGTACGCCGCAACCGCCTCAGGCGCCTGTTCCACGACCAACTGCTCCGCCACCCCCCGGCACCGGCCAGTCCCCTCTGGCTGCTGATCACGCTCAAGCCCGGCTGCCTGGAGCGCGGCGAGGCCCAGCTCCTGGGAGAATGCACCCATCTGCTGCGCCAGGCAGGATTGCTCCTTGACCCCGGAGGACAGGGTGGAGAACAAACTTGAGATCAATGAAACGGTCTTCTATGAGGGTGGCCCGGCCAGGGGCGACCTGGTCATCAACCTGCTCTTCGGCCTCACCCTGATCGGCATTCCCTTTGCCGTCGGGGCCATCGTGCGGGCCCTGTGGCTCCGGTTCCGGATCACCAGCCGGCGCATCAGCGTCAGCGGCGGTTGGCTCGGCCGCGACCGCACCCAGGTGGTCTACAGCCAGATCCGCGAGGTGCGCTCCGTCCCAAGGGGCTTCGGCGCCTGGGGTGACATGGTGCTGGTCCTCAACGACGGAGCCAAGCTCGAAATGCGTGCGGTGCCGCGCTTCCGTGAGCTCGAGACCTACATCGAGGAGCGCCGCGAAAGCCGCGGCAAGGCCGCCCTCCGCACGCCTGGCGCCCCCGGTCCGGCGGGCTTCGCCCCCCCGGCCCGTGAAAGCGCCTGACCACCTGACCCCCATCCGGTCTCCCCGGTCGGGCACACTGGCAGCCGAGAGTCCCCACCCCAGCGAACCCCTGCCGTGATCGGCTACATCTCCGACAACCTGCTGCTCCCGATCCTCGATTTCTTCTACGGATTGGTTCCCAGCTATGGGCTCGCGATCGTGGCCCTGACCGTGGTCATCCGCCTCGCCCTGTTCCCTTTGAGCGCCGGCTCGATCCGCAGCGCCCGGCGCATGCGCATCGCCCAGCCGGTGATGCAGCAACGCCAGGCGGAAATCAAGGCCAAGTACGCCAACAACCCCCAGAAGCAGCAGGAGGAGCTGGGCGGCCTGATGAAGGAGTTCGGCAGCCCCCTGTCGGGTTGTCTGCCCCTGCTGGTGCAGATGCCGATCCTCTTCGCCCTGTTCGCCACCCTGCGGGGATCGCCGTTCGCCGATGTCCCCTACCCGATCAACCTGAAGGTGTTGCCGGCCGAGGAGATCGCGGCGGTGGAAACCAAGCCCTTCAACAGCGCCAGCCACTCGATCTTCATCAGCGAAACCGAGCACGTCCCGGTGATCGCCAGCCTCGACGGCGGCACCAAGCTCGGCGTCGGTGACAGCACCAAGGTGGAGCTGCACGGCAAGGACGGCACCAGCTTTGCCTCCCTGCTCGGCACCGTGGAGCACGGCGACAGCTTCACCCCCAGCTGGGTGGTGACGAAAGGCGAGGGTGTGGTTCAGGTCAATGACCAGGGGACGATCACGGCCCTGGCCCCCGGCGACGCCACCGTCGAGGCCCGCATCCCCGGACTGGCCGCCCGCAGCGGCTTCCTGTTCATCAAGGCCCTCGGTCAGGTGGGCTTCTACACCGACGGGGCGATCAACTGGGACATCGCCATCCTGGTGGGGGCCTTCGGAGCCTCCCTGTTCGCGTCCCAGCTGCTCTCGGGCATGGGCATGCCCGCCAACCCCCAGCAGGCCACGGCCAACAAGATCACGCCCGTGATGATCACGGCGATGTTCCTGTTCTTCCCGCTGCCCGCCGGGGTGCTGCTCTACATGGTGGTGGCCAACGTGTTCCAGGGGGTCCAGACCTTCCTGCTCACCCGCGAGGCCCTTCCTGACAACCTGCAGGCGATCCTCGACAAGCAACTCGCCCAGACGCCGGCCACGGCCACGGCCGGTGGTGGTGGCGGCCGGTTGCCCTTCGAGCCCAAGGCCAAGAAATGATCTCCCGGCTGCAGCCGCTGCCCCTGCAGGAGTTGCGGCTGCTCGGCGAGGGGCGCACCTGGCCGGTGGATCAGCCCATCGCCGGCCTGGCCAGCCTCACCCCGGTGCGGGGCCAGTTGCGAGCGTTCCATCACGGCAGCGTGCTCGAGGTGGAGGGTTCGGCCGAGACGATCATCACGCTCTGCTGCGACCGTTGCCTGCAGAGCTACAACCGCCCCCTGACGGCCAAGGCCCGGGAGCTGCTGGAGATCGCGGTGGCGGGTCCGGAGGAGGAGGAGGTGGTGTTCGCGGCCGACGACCCTGTGGAATGCCTTGATCCCGGCGGCAGCTTCGATCCGGAGCGCTGGCTGTTCGAACAGCTCAGCCTGCAACTTCCCCTGGTGAACCGCTGCGGGGCGGACTGTCCCGGCCCGCCGCGACCCACAGGCGACACCAGCAGCGAAGGGGAGGGTGATCCCCGCTGGGCGGCCCTCCGCTCCCTGCGCTGAGCCATGGTCCACGACCTGGGCGATCAGCTGGATCTTCTGATCCGCTCCCGCACGCCGATCCTCTGGATCCGCAGCCTGGAGGAGGAGCGGGTGGAGGGGCTGCTGGAGCGGGCCGCCGAACGCCTGGGGGGCCGCACCCTGCTGCGCTGGGACTTCATCGGAGGCTTGGCCGGGGCCCCCAACCTGCAGGGCCAGGCGGTGCGTCAGCCGATGGCGGCCCTCAGCGGTCTGGATGGGCTTCCCAAGGAGCAGGGGGCGATCCTTTTGCTGAAGGATTTCCACCGCTACGCCGATGATCCGGGCGTCTGCCGCCGGCTGCGCAACCTGGCCGTGAGCCTGCGGCAGGTGCCCCACACCCTGGTGATCAGCGCTCCGGAATGGCAGATGCCGCGGGAGCTGGAAGACAGCGTCACGCTGCTGGAGCTGCCCCTGCCCGAGGCCCGCGAGATCGGGCGGCTGCTGCGGGCCATCGCCGGCGCCAGCGGCCAACCCCTGGCGCCGGAGGTCCTCGAACAACTCACGGCTGCCTGCCACGGCCTCAGCGAGCAGCGGGTGCGCCAGCTGGCGGCCCGGGCCCTGGCCCAGCGGGGCCAGCTGGGAATCGAGGATCTGACGGAGGTGCTTGAGGAGAAACGCCAGGCCATCGCCCGCAGCGAACTGCTGGAGTACTGCCCCACCGAAGCCACCCCCGCCGACATCGGCGGCCTGCAGACCCTCAAGCACTGGCTGGAGCAACGTCACCGGGCCTTCAGCGAGGAGGCCCAGCGCTACGGCCTGCCCCTGCCCCGGGGAGTGCTGCTGATCGGTCCCCAGGGCACGGGCAAGTCGCTCACTGCCAAGGCGATCGCCCACAGCTGGGCCATGCCGCTGTTGCGGCTCGATGTGGGGCGCCTGTTCGCAGGCCTGGTGGGGGCCAGCGAAGCCCGCACCCGGGAGATGATCCAGCGGGCCGAGGCGATGGCCCCCTGCGTGCTCTGGATCGATGAGATCGACAAGGGCTTCGGCGGTGGCGACGGCCGCAGCGACGGCGGCACCAGCCAACGGGTGCTGGCCAGCCTGCTCACCTGGATGGCGGAGAAGAGCAGCGCCGTGTTCGTGGTGGCCACCGCCAATGCGGTGGAGCGCCTGCCGGCGGAACTGCTGCGCAAGGGCCGCTTCGACGAGATCTTCCTGCTGGAACTGCCCGACGCCGACGAGCGCCGGGCGATCCTGGATCTGCAGCTGCGGCGGCGACGGCCGGCCCACACGATTCCGCTGGAGGTGCTGGTGGACCGCACCGCCGACTTCTCCGGCGCCGAACTGGAGCAGACCGTGATCGAGGCCATGCACCTGGCTTTCGGCGAGGGCCGGGAGCTGGGGGAATCCGATCTGATCGCCGCCGCCAGCCAGGTGGTGCCCCTGTCGCGCACGGCGCGGGAGCAACTGGAGGCCCTGCGCAGCTGGGCGAGCAGCGGCCGGGCGCGGCCGGCCTCCGGGGCCGGCCGGCCATCCTGAGGCGAATCGGCACGAAAGTGGAAGACTTTCAATGCATCGATGCGGCCCGATGTAACGGCTTCATGAAGAACAACCACGCCTGGTAACAGCTTGCCGGGGGCGACGGTGAAGAACGATTCATCGCCCGTAGCGTCTGACGATCAATCGTGAAGAAGCCGCCGTGACCCCGAGCCCCAGCCCCCGCACCGGCAGCGAACTCACCTCCCAGCTCGCCGTCGCCAGCCTCGGGGCCGGTGTGATCACCACCCTGGCGGTGGCCCAGGGCCAGAGCCCCCTGACGGCCCTCGGCATCACCCTGTTCTCGGCCGTGGCGGCCGTGGTGGTGGGCCAGGTGATCTCCAGCAACTGAGACGAACAACGGACGTTTCTCAGCACTGAATCTTTCCTCTGATTCTTTCAATCCAGAAGCCTTCAGTACTCAGAGCCGAGCCCCCGGTTGGGATACGGTCCCGGCAGGTGGCGTCCACTGCCATGCTTCACCGGCGCCACCACTCCTGCCCTTGCCTGCCGAGCTCCCCATCCCCCTGCGGGATCTGATGCCCGCCCTGGCCAACAAGGCCTACTTCAACTACGGCGGTCAGGGCCCCTTGCCAGGCCCATCGCTGGCGGCGATCAGCGAGGCCTTCGCCACCATCCAGGAGCTGGGCCCATTCAGCGACAACGTGTGGCCCTACGTCAATCGCACCGTTTCAGGGCTGCGCCAGCGACTGGGGTCCTGGTTCGGCGTCGACGCGGCGCGGGTGGCCTTCACCGAGAACGTCACCTCGGGGTGCGTGCTGCCCCTCTGGGGCCTGCCCTGGCAGGCGGGCGATGAACTGCTGGTCAGCGACGCCGAGCACTACGGGGTGGTGGCCGCCCTTGAGGAGCTGGCCCGGCGCCACCAGCTGCGGATCACCTCCCTGGCGGTGGCCGATCTGGACGGTGACGCCGCCGCCACAGCCGCGGCGGTGGGCCGGCGGCTGGAGGCCGCCCTCACCCCCCGAACCCGCCTGCTGGTGCTCTCCGACCTGCTCTGGAACAGCGGCCAGACAATGCCGATCGCGGCGGTGGCGGCCCAGTTGGCCAACCATCCCCGCCATCCCTGGCTGCTGGTGGATGCTGCCCAGTCACTGGGCAGCCTGCCAGTGGCCGAGGCAGCCGGCGCCGCCGACATCTATGCCTGCACCGGCCACAAGTGGTGCTGCGGACCAGAAGGGCTGGGCGCCGTGACCGTTTCGGAGCGCCTGCTGGAGCTCAGCAGCCCCACCGTGATCGGCTGGCGCAGCCTGGAGCACGACGGGCCCGGCTCCGGCGGCTACCACCGCGATGCCCGCCGCTTTGAGGTAGCCACCTCCTGCACACCCCTGTTCGCGGGGCTGAACCAATCGCTGCAGCTGCTGGAGGCCGAAGGCGATGCCGAGGCCCGGCTGGCGGCGATCCGGGAACGCAGCGTCCAGCTTTGGGAAGGCCTGCAACGGCTTGACGGGGTCCGAACCTTGCTGGAGGTGCCCCCGCCCGCCGGCTTAGTGAGCTTCACCATGGCAGGCCCGTCGGGAGAAACCATGGATCCGGCCGTCGTCGTGAAGCAACTGGGGGAGCAGGGCACCTGGCTTCGCACCCTGGAATCCCCCCGCTGCCTGAGGGCCTGCACCCACCTGGTCAGCACCGCTGACGAGGTGGAGAGGCTGTTGGCTCAGCTGGTTCAGCTTTCGGTGGGCTGAAAGGCGGCCTTGTAGAACCAGCCGGCCAGCAGGGCACCCACGATCGGGGCCAGCCAGAACAGCCACAGCTGGCCGATCGCCTCGCCCCCGACCCAGAGGGCCACGCCCGTGCTGCGGGCCGGGTTCACCGAGGTGTTGGTGACCGGGATGCTGATCAGGTGAATCAAGGTGAGGGACAGGCCGATCGGCACACCGGCGATGGCGCCCAGCTCCTGCTTATGGGTGGCCCCCAGGATCACCAGCAGGAAGATGAAGGTGAGAATCACCTCGATCACCAGGGCGGCCAGCAGGCTGTAGCCGCCGGGGGAGTGGGCACCGAAGCCATTGGTAGCCAAGGGGTTGGAGCCCGCCAGCTCAAAGCCAGGACGGCCGCTGGCCACCAGCTTGATCACGCCGCCGGCGATCACCGCACCGAGCACCTGGGCGACGATGTAGGGCAGCAGGCCGGAACTGGGGAACTTGCCGCCGGCCCAGAGGCCGAAGCTCACCGCCGGGTTGATGTGGCAGCCGGAGATATGGCCGATGGCATAGACGGCCGTCAGCAGGGTCAGACCGAAGGCGATCGAAACCCCCAGGAAGCCGAGGCCCAGGGGGTTGGCGGCGGCGTTGTCGTAGGGGAAGACGGCGGCCAGCACGGCGCTGCCGCAACCGCCGAGCACCAGCCAGAAGGTGCCGATCAGTTCCGCCAGGAACTTCTTCGGCATGGGGACAGAAGCGGTCATCTACATCATTTGGGTGGATCGTGAAGTTACACCCGAACGGAACCGCACCACGCGCATCGTGTGCGTCACATGGCAAAGCCGGCTCAGCCGGCGGCGCGTGCACTCAAGGCCCTGGCGGCCTCCTCCCGGTCATCGAAATGCACCTTGGTGGTGCCAAGGATCTGGTAGTCCTCGTGGCCCTTGCCGGCGATCAGCACCAGATCCTGCGGCGCCGCCGCCGCGATGGCGGCGGCGATGGCGGCGGCCCGGTCGCCCTCCACCACCAGCTCGGTGCCGGCGGGGATCCCGGCCACCACGTCGTCCAGGATTCGCTGCGGATCCTCGGTGCGGGGGTTGTCGGAGGTGACCACCACCGCATCGGCCAGGCGGGCGGCGATGGCCGCCATCTGGGGCCGCTTACTGCGGTCGCGGTCACCGCCGCAGCCGAACACGCAGATGAGTCGGCCATCGGTGAAGGGCCGGCAGGCCGCCAGGGCGTTCTCGAGGCCGTCGGGGGTGTGGGCGTAATCCACCAGCACCGCTGGCAGGGCTACGCCAGCCGGGCCGCCCACCCTCTCCATGCGTCCTGGCACGCCCCGGAAGCTGGCCAGGCCGTCGAGCAGCTGGGCCAGGGGCAGGCCCTGCTGCAAGAGGGCCCCCACCGCCTGCAGCAGGTTCATCAGATTGAAGCGACCCACCAGGGGCGAGCGGAACAGCCCCTCGCCTGATGGACTTTGCAGCCGGCCGCTCACCCCTTCGGCACCCATCACCAGATCACTGATGTGCAGCTCCACCGACGGATCCTCCAGGGAGCAGCGCCAGCAGGGGCCGGCCTCCCCCAGCCGCTCGGCCAGGCGGGCCCCCCAGGGATCGTCCACATTGACCACGGCACCGCCTTCGAGCAGCTCCTGGGCGAACAGCCGGGCCTTGGCCTCGAAGTAGGCCTGCATCGACGGGTGGTAGTCGAGGTGGTCCTGGGTGAGGTTGGTGAACACCGCCCCGGCGAAACGGCAGCCAGCCACCCGCTGTTGATCGAGGGCGTGGGAGCTCACCTCCATGGCGGCGACAGCGCAGCCGGCCGCTGCCGCCTGGGCCAGATCGGCCTGCAGCAGATCGGCGAAGGCGGTGGTGTGGGTCGCGGTGGCGCTGTGACCGGGCCAGCGGTTCTGCAGGGTGCCGAACAGGGCCGCCGGCCGGCCGGCCGCGGTGGCCAGATGCTCGATCAGATAGGTGGTGGTGGTCTTGCCGTTCGTGCCGGTGACGCCGATCAGCGCCAGGCGCCCGCTGGGCTGGCCCCAGAACTCTGCCGCCAGAAGGCCGGCCCAGCGGGCCAGGGGCGGCTCCACCACCAGCACCGGATCGCCGGGGGCCGGGGGCCGGGCTGCGGCCGCCGCCGGCCCGATCACCGC
>NZ_JAHLYP010000051.1 GCF_025127995.1 Synechococcus sp. CS-1332
GCCAGCAGGGTGGGGATCATCAGCACACCGAACCAACCGACGTAGAGGCGGTTGTTGGTGGAGGTGACCCACTCACAGAACTGGTTCCACACCGAAGCGCCGGAGCGCTGCTGGAGAGTGGCGGTCATGAGTGCAGAGAAGTGTGCCGTCAGGTGCAAGCGCGAGCGCGGTCACCTTTGGCGTAAGTAGTGGCGAAAAAATCGCCTGAACGGACTGTAACAGACTGTTTCGGCATGTGAGCGCCCCTTCATGAAGAAAAGCTGAGGCTCCTTCCTGGCCTGCCCCCCCTGCCGCTGCTAGGAGGTGAGTGGCTCCGGTCATCTCGCCCACCCGCCGATGGTCTCGCGTTCGTCGCTCTCACCCCAACCGTGGCGTACCCCCGCCTCTCGCCTGCGCCGGCTGTCCCCCGCCCTGCTGGTCCTGCCGCTGCTGGTAGGGGGTTGCCAGGGCTCGCCCAATACCGAGAGCCGCCGCATCGACCAACTTGAGCTGAAGATCCAACAGCTCGAACAGCGGCTGAACAAGCCCGACGTGCGCCCCGACACCGCCGACCCAGCCGGCAAGCCCCCAGCCGGTGTGGTCAAATCGCTGACCCTGCGCACCGACACCGAGGACGACCGGCTGCGGATCTACTGGGCTGACGGCAGCAAGACCGATCTCCCCTGCACCAAAGAACAGACCACCCTCGTTTGCGGATGACCATGCCTTCGTTCCGTCTCCGGCCCCTGCTGGGCGCCCTGGCCCTGCTGCTGGCCGCCCCCCTGGCACACGTCGCCCCCGCCCGGGCCCAGATGAGCCAGGAACAGGCCTTCCAGCGCGGCCGCGCCGTCAACCTGGCCCGCATGCGGGGCGAGATGATCAACGGCGGCCTGGGCGTTTACCGGCCCGCGATCTGCATGTACGAGCGCAGTGGTGGCAATTGCCTGGTGCGCTCTGACGCCGAGGGCCTGCTGTTCCGCTTCTATGGCGGAGTCCCCGGCTGGGCCCAGCTCGGCCAGCCACCGACGGTGGAAACCGAGATCCTCATCGCCCCCGATGGTCGCAGCGTCCTGAGCGTGCTCTACAACGGTCCACCTCGGACGCAGCCAGGGGTCTGAAGGCTCCGGGCCAGGTTTTTGAGGGCCTGGCCCCAGGCGGGCTCCACGGGCCAGGTTTCCCGGCGGGTGAGGCTGAGGGCGATGCCCTTCTCGCCATAGGCCGCCTCGTTGATGAACACGGCCCAGACGGGTCCCTCCACCTGGTCTCCCTGGGGGTGGAAAGGGATCGTGGTGCCCTCCGCAGTGAGGAAGAGGGGCTCGCCGGCGACGATCGGCCGCCAGTCACGTCCCTGGCGCTGCGGATGTACCACCGCCGCCGGGGATCCGTCGCCGTGGCGCGGCAGGTCGAGGCTGCCCAGGTGCCGGTGTACCACCAGCCGAGCAGGCTGGCGCAGAGCACCGGCCCTGGCCTCCGCCAGCACCTCCAGCGCGGCCTCCAGGGCCAGCTGGCTCTGCAGACAGATGCTGGCCTGAATCACGCCCTGCGGCACCGGGCCCACCTCCACCACCAGCCCGCAGGGCCAGCGTTCCACCAGATAGCCGGTCTGCACCTGATCCTGCTCATGCAGGTAGATCGGCAGCCCCAGGCGCTGCTGCATCCCTGCCGCCAGCGCCAGATCGGCCGGCCGCCGGCCGTAGACCACCAGGCTGCTGCCCATGGCGGCGGTGGTGCTGTGCAGGTCGAGGGCCACCAGGCAGGGGGCACTGCCTCCGGGCCCGTGGAGGGCCAGCAGCTCCCGGGCCCGCCGCAGTTCCCGGTCCCCCAGCGCGTCGGCGTCCAACAGGGCCGGCACGAAGCTGCGGTTGAGGTCCTGGTCCAGGTAGCGCCGGCCTGCGGCGTGGGCGGCGGGGTTACCCAGCACCAGATCCAGGTCGAGACCATGGCGGCGCAGCAGGGCCGGGTGCTGCCGCCAGGCGTCCAGCATCCAGGGCGCGTTGCGCTCGTTGCCGTGGGTGCCCCCCACCACCATTACCCGGCCCGCCACCATTGCCTGCTCGCTCACAGGGCTCCAGCCTGGCGCAGAGTCATGGCTGCAAACCGCTGATCTCCATGGCCCCGCCCGCCACCTTGGTGCGCACCGCCCGGCAGCTCTGGCAGTGCCAGTGGCGGCTGCTGATGGGCGGGCTCGGTCCCGCCGACGACCAGGGCCGCTACCGCCGGCCTGCCGGGGCCTTCACCAGCCTGCCGCCGCTGCCGGAGGATGCCGCCGACCCCGGCGGCCACGTGCTGATCGTGGGCCGCAGCTGCCCGTGGGCCCACCGGGCCTGGCTCACCTGGAGCCTGCGCGGCCTGGCGCCGTCGATCGACACGGTGGTGGTGGTGCCCGATCCTGCCGCCGGCCGCTGGCGGTTCGACACGCCCTTCGTGGACTGCCAGACCCTGCTCGACCTCTACAGCCGCTGCGGTGCCGATCCCCGGGCCCGGGCCACCGTGCCGGCCCTCTATTCCCGTAGCCAGAGGCAGATTCTGGTGAACGAGAGCGCCCGCCTGATCGAGCTGCTCAACGCCTGGCCCGCGCCTGCCGAGGCTCCGGACCTGCAGCCCACGGATGATCTCCCGGCCATCGCCGCCTGGCGGGAGCGCCTGCAAGGGGATGTGAACGACGGGGTGTACCGCTGCGGCTTCGCCCGCAACCAGGCGGCCTACGACGAGGCCGAAGCGGCCCTGTTCGCCACCCTGGAGGTCCTCGAGGACAGCCTCGCCGCCCAGGGGGAGAGCGGCAGCGGCTGGCTCTGCGGCGGAGCCCACCCCAGCCTGGCGGACGTGGTGCTGTTCCCCACCCTGATCCGGATGGAGCTGGTTTACGCCCCGCTGTTCGGCTGCAGCCGACGGCCCCTCTGGCAGCTTCCCCGGCTGTGGGACTGGCGGCGCCGCTTCCATGGCCTGGCGGGGGTGGCCGCCACCTGCTTCCCGACGGCCTGGCGCAGCGACTACTTCGGGGCTCTGTTCCCCCTGCACCCCTCCGGCATCGTCCCGGCGGGACCGGACCTGGCCACACTGGTGGGCAACCCGCCCCCTGCCGCCCCCGGCGCCCCGACCCGATGAGCAGCACCCTGGCCACGCCGGATGGCACAGACCCCGTTTTCGAAGGGGTGTACGGCATCTTCACGATCACCGCCACCGACCGCCGCGAAGTGTTGGGCTACCGACTGGCCCTCACCGCCGTGGCCCTGGGCCAGCTGGCCCTGCTGGCCCAGTGGCGCCAGCTCGGCCCCGACCTGCTCTGGCCCTGGTTGCTGGTGATGGCGGCCGGCCTGGGCCTTGCCCTCCGCTGGATCCACATCTACCTGCGTCCCCTGCACCGGGCCCTGCAGCTGTTCTGGCTGGCCGGTTGCCTGGGCGGGCTGCTGCTCGCTCTGAAGGACGGACCGGGCCAGATGCTCCCCGCCCTGGCCCAGCAGCCCCTGTGGATCCTGGCGGTGGGGCCCTTCTTCGCTGCCCTGGCCGGGATCGGCTTCAAGGAGTTCTTCTGCTTCCAGCGCCCCGAGGCGATCGGTGTCACCCTGCTGCTGCCCCTGGCCCTGCTCGGGCGGCTGGCCGGCGTGCTGAGCCCGGCCACGACCGCCAGCCTGCTGGCCGCAGAAGCCCTGCTGCTGCTGGTGCTCTGCCTGCGCAAGTTCCCCATGCCGGCGGCAGCCGATGTGGGCGACAAGAGCGTCTTCGCCCATCTGGAACAGCAGCGCCTGGGCCAGGGCGGCGAAACCCCATGAGCGCGATCAGCCTGGTGGGAGCCGCCAAGGACTTCGGCCTGCGCACCCTGTTCGCCGATCTCGACCTGCATGTGGGTGAACGGGACCGTCTGGGGCTGATCGGTCCCAATGGCGCCGGCAAGAGCACCCTGCTGCGGGTGCTGGCGGGCCTCGAACCGCTCGATCGGGGCGAGCGGCGCTGCCACTCCCGCACCCGGGTGGTGCTGCTCGACCAGGAGCCCCGCCTGGATCCGTCCCTGACCGTGCTGGAGCAGGTGTTCGCCGGGGATGGGGAAGCCATGGCCCTGCTGCGCGAGTACGCCGGGGTGAGCCACCAGCTGGCCAGCGGCGCCGAGGACGGCCAGCTGCTGGCCCGCCTGAGCGCTCTGCAGCACCGTATGGATGGCTGCCAGGCCTGGGACCTGGAGCGCCGCTGCCGGGAGGTGCTCGAACGCCTGGGTATCGACGCGGCCCACCAGGAGCGGACGATCGGCGAACTCTCCGGCGGCAATCGGCGCCGCGTCGCCCTGGCGGCGGCCCTTGTGGCCGAACCGGAGGTACTGCTGCTGGATGAACCCACCAACCACCTCGACGCCGAGGGGGTGGAGTGGTTGCAGAGCTACCTGGATCGCTTCGCCGGCGCCCTGGTGCTGGTCACCCACGACCGCTACCTGCTGGATCGGGTCACTCGCCGGATCGTGGCAGTGGAGCGGGGCGAGGCCCGGCCCTACGAAGGCAACTACGGCACCTATCTGGGCCTCAAGGCGGCCGAGGAGGAGGCCGAAGCCTCCACCGCCGCCAAGCTCAAGGGGACCCTGCGGCGGGAACTGGCCTGGTTGCGCCAGGGCCCCAAGGCCCGCAGCACCAAGCAGAAGGCCCGGCTGCAACGCATCGATGCCCTGCTGGAGGCCCCCGCCCGCCAGGGGCGCACCAGCCTGGCCATGGCCGCCACCGCCCGGCGCATCGGTAAGCGGGCCATCACCGCCGAGGGGCTGGCCGTGGCCGTGGGTGATCGCACCCTGCTGCGCGACTTCAGCTACGACTTCAGCCCCGAAGACCGGGTGGGGATCATCGGACCCAACGGGGTCGGCAAGTCCAGCCTGCTGGAGGTGATCGCCGGACGGCGCCCCCCCAGCGGCGGCCTGCTGGAGCTGGGGTCCACGGTGAAGCTGGCCTACTTCGATCAGCACAGCGACGTGCTGCTGGCCAGGGACGGCAAGCGCAAGGTGATCGAGGTGGTGCAGGAGGCCGCCAGCCGCGTACAGGTGGACGGGGTGGAGCTGACGGCCTCCCAGCTGCTGGAGCGCTTCCTGTTCCCCCCCGCCCAGCAGCACCAACCGGTGGCGAAGCTCTCCGGGGGCGAGCGGCGGCGCCTGCACCTCTGCCGGCTGCTGATCGAGGCCCCCAATGTGCTGCTGCTGGATGAACCCACCAACGACCTCGACGTGCACACCCTGAGCGTGCTGGAGGAGTTCCTCGACGATTTCCGTGGCTGTGTGGTGGTGGTCTCCCACGACCGCTGGTTCTTGGATCGCACCGTCGACCGCTTGTTCCACTTCGAAGACGGCAAGCTGGAACGCTTCGAGGGCAACTACAGCAGCTGGCTGGAGCGAGGGGCTGGGTCCCCAGTCCAAGGCATGGGCCCGAGGCGTGCGGCCGCGGCCCGGGAGCCCGCCAAGCGATCGACATCTCCAGCCCGTGTGCCAGCGGCTGGCCCGCGCCGACGCAGCTTCAAGGAGGCCAAGGAGCTGGAGCGCCTCGAAACCGAGCTGCCCCAGCTCGAACAGCAACGCCGTGAGCTGGAGCAGCACCTGGCGGCTCCCAGTGGCCCGGATTACGCCCGCCTGGAGGAACTGACCCACGATCTGGCGGCCCTGGTGGAGCGGATCCACGCGGCGGAGGAGCGCTGGCTGGTGCTGAGCGAGCTGGCCGCCTGAGCGCCTGGGCCTTGGCCTGGGCCCTGGGTGTGCGGGAACCCACAGGAAACGGCGACGCCCCTGCCCCGACCGTATGGTGTCTGCGGTGAGTTCCGGCTCGTGAAGGCCGGTTTTTGCATGAAGACGATCGACGATCACATCGAGAAGGACAAAGTCGAGATCGAGTCGGCCAAGGCAGACGGCAATCTCGGCAAGGTGCGCCATCTCGAGGAGGAGCTCAAGGCCCTCAACGAGTACAAGGAGCACCACCCTGAGGACAGCCACGACCCCAGCCCGCTGGAGGTCTACTGCGATCTCAACCCCGAAGCCCCCGAGTGTCGGGTCTACGACGACTGAGGCCCAGCGTCAGACGATTCCCAGCTGCTCCCAGACGGCTGACAGAAGGACGTTGAGACCCTGGGAGGCTGCGGCGGAGATCACCAGGGGGTTCTGGCCGGTGTGGGTGGCGATGGCGACCACCCGCTCCTCCAGTTCCTCGTCATCACACAGCTCCATCTTGTTGAGCACCACCAGGCGGGGGCGCTCGCTGAGTCCGTTGCCATAGGCGGCCAGCTCCTCCTCCACCACCAACAGATCCCTGAGCACGTCCTCGCCGCCGGCATCCACCAGATGCACCAGCAGTCGGGTGCGCTCGATGTGGCGCAGGAATTCATGGCCCAGGCCGGCGCCGCGGGCGGCCCCCGCGATCAGTCCGGGGATGTCGGCAAAGACAGTGCCGTCGCCGCTTGGCCGCCGCACCACACCCAGGTTGGGCACCAGGGTGGTGAAGGGGTAGTCGGCGATCTTCGGCCGGGCGGCGGAGAGAACGGCGATCAAGGTGCTCTTGCCGGCATTGGGCAAACCGATGATTCCCACTTCGGCCAGCAGCTTGAGCTCCAGCTGCAGCTTCCATTCTTCGCCCTCCTTGCCCTCGGTGAACTTTTCCGGGGCCCGGTTGCGGTTGCTGAGGTAGTGGGCGTTGCCCAACCCGCCCCGGCCGCCGGCCGCCACCAGCAGCTCCTCGCCGGCATTGGTGAGATCGCCCAGCAGGATGCCGGTGCGGCAGTCGCGCACCTCGGTGCCGCAGGGCACCCGGATCGTCAGGGTGGAAGCGCTGGCTCCGGAGGAGCGGTTCGGGCCGCCGCGCCGGCCGTCATCGGCGGCGAACAGACGTCGGTACTTGAAATCCAGCAGGGTCTGGAGATTGGAGTCGGCCACGAGCAGCACGTCTCCACCGCGACCCCCATCGCCACCGGACGGCCCACCGGCGGGCACGTATTTCTCACGACGGAAGGCCACGATGCCGTCGCCGCCGCGGCCGGCGCGCACGGCTATGCGGGCCTGATCGATGAACTGCAAGGAAGGTTTTCGGCCGGGGCTCTGATGAGGAACAACCCTAGGATCCCCCGGTTGCAGCGCTTGTTTGGCCGAGGTCCGCTTCCACCAGGTCGGCAAGACCTACCCGCCCCGTCGCGGCGGCAGCCCGGTGGAGGTGCTGCGCCAGCTCGACCTGCGCATCGAAGACGGTGAATTCCTGGTGCTCGTGGGCCCGTCGGGCTGCGGCAAGAGCACCCTGCTGCGGCTGCTGGCGGGCCTGGAGGCCACCACCTCGGGCGAGATCTACGTCGGCGAGCGGCCCGTGAGCCGCCTGCGCCCCGCCCAGCGGGATGTGGCGATGGTGTTCCAGAGCTACGCCCTCTACCCCCACCTGAGCGTGGCCGACAACATCGGCTTCGGCCTGCGCCGCAGCCGCCACCGCAGCCTGCCCCAACAGCTGCAGGACAGCTTGCACAGGGCCAGCCGCGGATTGCCGGCGGCCCTGAGGATCGCTTCTGAGCGGGAGCGCCGTATCGAAGCGCGCATCGATGAGGTGGCCGCCACCCTGGAGTTGGAGCCACTGCTGGCTCGTCGGCCCAAGGAGCTCTCCGGAGGCCAGAAGCAGCGGGTGGCGCTGGGTCGGGCCATCGCCCGCCAGCCAGCGGTGTTCCTGATGGATGAGCCCCTCAGCAACCTGGACGCCAAGCTGCGCACCGGCACCCGCACCCAGATCGTGGAGCTGCAGCGACGCCTGGGCACCACCACCCTTTACGTCACCCACGACCAGGTGGAGGCGATGACGATGGGCCACCGCATCGCCGTGCTCAACGAGGGCAGGCTGCAGCAGCTGGGCACGCCGATGCAGCTCTACCAGTGGCCCGCCAACCTGTTCGTGGCCCAGTTCATCGGCAGCCCGGCGATGAACCTGCTGCCGGTGGAGGTGGCCGGCTCCGCCCAGCTGCTGCTGGGGGGACGGCGCTTCCCGGTGGAGGGGCCGATGGCGGAGCTGCTGGGCGACTGGATCGGCCACCGGATCACCGGCGGCCTGCGTCCCGAGCACCTGCGACTGGCTCCCGCCACCAACCGCAATCTGGCGGCGGAGGTGAGCCACTGCGAGGCCCTGGGCAACGAGCAACTGGTCACCTGCCGGCTGCTGGAGGGCAGCCACCTGGTGCTGGTGCGGGCCACCCCTGACCAGAGCGTGACCGTGGGCCAGACCGTCCATCTCGACGTCGACCCCACGGGATGGCGCCTGTTCGACGGGCTCGGGTCCGCCCTGTTGCCGGCCGAGGTCACCACCCCACCGCCGCGGCAGGAACCCCAGCTGCCCGCCATCAACCTCTGAGGCCTCACTTCACCCAGATGACGCTGCAGCCAGGGCCGCCATCGCCCTGCTCGGCATCACTCACCCGCTCCACCCAGGCCAGGCCGGAGAGCCAATCGCGCAGGCCCCGCTTGAGCTTGCCCGTGCCGATGCCGTGGATCACCCACACCGGCCCGTTGGCCCCCCGCAGGCGCTCCTCCACCGCCGCCTCGGCCTCATGCACCCGCAGGCCGCGCACGTCCACCGTGTTCCCTTCGGTGCGCACCTCGGGGCCCCGGCTGCCGGGAGAGCGGCGACTGCGAATGCGCACCTGGGGCGGCGGCTCAGGTGGGGCGGGCTTTTCGCCATGCAGCCCTTCGATCGCGGCCAGTGCCACGGTGAGCCGCAGCACGCCGCAGCGCACCGTGAGCTCGCTGCCCTCCTCCGAGATGGCCAGCACCTCGGCGGCCTTACCCAGGGCCAACAGACGGATGCGGTCGCCCACCCTGGGCCGCCAGCCGCCATGGTCGCGCTGCTCCGGCAGGGGCCGGTGCTGCTGCTCCAGCCGGCGCAGGCGCTGGCCGGCCTGGCGGGCCGTTTCCCCCGCCACCCTTCTGCCGACGCGCACCTCCTGTCCCACCGTGCGCAGCCGCCGGATCAGGCGACGCACCTCCCCCTGCCCCTCACGGATCGACAGCTCCAGCCGCTGGCGGCGCTGTTCCTGCAGTTCCGCCGACTGCTCCTTCTGCTGCGACCAGCGCTGCAGCAGTTCCTCGTGCAGCAGCTCGGTGCGGGCCAGCAGCACCGCCGCCGCCTCGGCCGCCTCCTGCTGGCGCTGGCGCTCCTGCTCCAGCCCCTCGATCACCCTGTTCACGTCGCCCTCGCCGCCCGGCTCCAGCTGGGCGGCGGCCGCCGCCAGCACCGTGGGGTCGAGGCCCAGCCGGGAGGCGATCGCCAGGGCATTGCTGCGGCCGGGGATGCCCCACTGCAACCGGTAGGTGGGCGAGAGGGTCTCTACATCGAAGGCCACCGAGGCGTTCTCGAAACGGGGATCGGCGTACTTGAGCGCCTTGAGCTCGCCGAAGTGGGTGGTGGCCACGGTGAGGCGGGCATGATCGGCGAGGTGGCGCAGCAGGGCGGCGGCCAGGGCGCTGCCTTCGGTGGGATCGGTGCCGGCCCCCACCTCATCAAGAAGCACCAGCGCCGCCGCAGCTTGTGGCTGCACTGCCCCCTCCGCCAGGGCCGCCAGGATGCGGGCGATACGGCGGATGTGGCCGCTGAACGTCGAGAGGTTCTGCTGCAGCGACTGCTCATCGCCGATGTCGGCCAGCACCTGGCCGCACCAGGGCAGCCGCGGGGTGCCGGTGCAGGGCAGGAACAGGCCGGCGCGGGCCATCAGGGCCGCCAGGCCGAGGCTCTTGAGGGTCACCGTCTTACCGCCGGTGTTGGGCCCCGTGATCGCCACCACCCGCAGCTCGCGGCCCACGCTGATGGTGACGGGCACCACGGGCCGGCCGCCCTCCTTTCGCTCCTGCCAGAGCAGCAGGGGGTGGCGCAGGTCCCGCAGCTCGAACGGGGCCTCGGCCGTCTCAGCCAGCTCGGGCCGCACGGCCCCCAGCCACTGGCCGTAACGGGCCCTGGCCAAGCCGGCATCCAGGAGCACCAACACCTGCTGCAGATGGCCGAGGGCTTCTGCCTGCTCGCCCACCAGGGCACTGAGTTCGCTGCGCACCTGCCGCTCCAGCTCCCGCTCCTGACCCTCGGCGTCGCGGAGGCGATTGCCCAGGGGGATCACCGCCTGGGGCTCCACGTACACCGTGCTGCCGGAGGCGGAGCTGTCGTGCACCAGGCCGCTCACCTGGGCGGCGGCGCCGGCCTTGACCGCCAGCACCGGCCGGCCGCTGCGCTCGCTCACCACCGTGTCCTGGAGCAGGGAGGCGTAGCGGCGCACCAGCTCCTGCAGCCGCTCTCGCCGCTCGCCGCGCAGGCCCAGCAGCTGGCGCCGCACGGCCTCCAGGGAGCCGCTGGCCCGATCCGCCACCCGGCCGCCCTCCTCCAGACAGAAGTGCAGCCGCTGCTCCAACTCCGGCAGGGTGCGCAGTTCGGCCACCAGGGCGCTGGTGACGGGACGCAGCTCAGAGTCCTCGATCTGGCGCCGCAGCCGCCGGGCCGTGGCCAGCGTGGACGCCACCGCCAGCAACTCCTCACCGCCCCCGCAGCCCCCCTTGGCACAGAGGGCGACCGTGTCGGCGATGTCCCCAGCCCCCTGCAGGCTGAGACCACCCTCACAGAGCCCATCGAGGGCAAGCAGCTCGGTGGTCTCGAGCAGCAGGCGGCGGCTTTCGGCCGGATGGTCCGGCAGACCGAGCCCAGCGCAATGGCGCCGGCCGGCAGCCGTGCTGGCGAAGCCGGCCAGGTGCTCCGCCAGGCGGGGCCACTCCAGAAGCTCCAGCGTGTCCTGATGGATCTCGCTCACCCAGCCGGCGCGAGGGAGGTGGGGGCGGGGATGGCGGCGGCCCCCACATTGGAGGGGATGCCGGCGGCGGGCTCGTAGAGCATCTCCAGCCAGTTGCCCTCCGTATCCTGCAGATAGAAGGAGGCGGTGCCGTCCCGATGGTCGTGCACCGGTCCCACCCGGTGGCCTGCCGCCTCAAGCCGCTCGTGCACGGCCTGCACCTCGGCGCGGTCGCTGAAATGGAAGGCGAAGTGGGGGCCGGCGGCGGTGTAGGCGGGGCCGAGCAGGGCGATGCCGTCGCCGTTGCCGGGCGACTGCATGTAGGCCCAGTCCTGGGCATCCCAGGTGAGGCGCAACCCCAGCTCCTCGTAGAAGCGCTTGGCACGCTCCATGTCCTGGACCCGCACCGCCACGTGGCCGAGACGCGTCATGGGAAGGGGGAACGACGGTTCATCGTTCCATTCAAGCGGTGCGGCTCAGCCGTCGCGCAGCCACTGGGCGGCGTCGCAGGCGTGGTACGTGAGGATCAGGTCGGCGCCGGCCCGCTTGAAGCACAGCAGGGTTTCCAGCACCACCGCCCGCTCGTCGATCCAGCCCCGCTCGGCGGCGGCCTTCACCATGGCGTACTCACCGCTGACGTTGTAGGCGGCGATGGGCAGCTCGCTCTCACCCCGCAGACGGTGGATGATGTCGAGGTAGGCCAGGCCGGGCTTCACCATCAGGATGTCGGCCCCCTCCTGTTCATCGAGCAGGGCTTCGGTGAGGGCTTCACGGCCGTTGGCCGGATCCATCTGATAGGTGCTCTTGTCCTTCGGAATGGGCTTGTTGCCCACGGCCCGGGGGGCGGAATCCAGCGCCTCGCGGAAGGGGCCGTAGTAGGCGGAGGCGTACTTCGCGGTGTAGCTGATGATCCCGACGTGCTCGAAGCCTTCCTCGTCGAGGGCTTCCCGGATGGCGCCCACCCGTCCGTCCATCATGTCGCTGGGGCCGATCAGGTCCGCCCCGGCCCGGGCCTGGGCCACCGCCTGGCGGCAGAGGAGGCTGACGGTCTCGTCGTTGAGCACCACCCCCTCGTCACTCACGATGCCGTCGTGGCCGTCGCAGGAATAGGGATCGAGGGCGACGTCGGTCATGATCGCCATCGCCGGATGCGCCTGCTTGAGGCGCCGGATCGCCCGGGGGATCAGGCCACCCTCGTTGAAGCACTCGCTGCCGTCCTCGGTCTTGAGGCCATCGGCCACCTTGGGAAACAGCACCACGCAGCGGATGCCCAGATCCCAGGCCCGGCCCACCTCCGCCACCAGGCCCTCCAGGCTCCAGCGCTGGGCGCCGGGCATGGCACCGATCGGTTCGTTGGAGGCGCCCTCGTGGACGAACAGGGGATAGATGAAATCAGCGGCGCTGAGCTGGAATTCCCGCACCATGGCCCTCAGGGCCGGCGTGCGACGCAGCCGGCGGGGCCGATAGGTGAGCTCCATGGGGCAGATCTGACTGGCCGGATCCTACGGAAAGCCCTTCCGGCGCTTGAAAGGCGGCCAGGTTCGGCGCTCAGAGCAGGGCGGCGCTGATCCAGTCCTTGCGGGGGTCGACGCTCCGGGCCTGCCGCAGTTGCTCGAGCAGATCCCGCTCCTGGGGGCTGAGGCTGTCGGGAAGTTTGAGGGTCGGCGTGAACAGCAGATCGCCCCTGCCGTCCTTCACCGGCCAGCCCTTGCCCTTGAGCCGCAGGCTGCGGCCGAGGGTCATGCCGGGGGGCACCTGGATCGTCGCTTCCCCATCGGGGGTGGCCACCCGCACCTCGCCGCCCAGGGCCAGTTCATCAAGGCTGAGGGGAAGCTCGGCCCGGAGCTGGTCGCCATCGAGACGCCAGACGGGATGGGGCTGAAGCTTGAGGGTGAGATAGAGATCGCCGCGCCGTCCGGTGCCGGGCTGCAGATTGCCCTTGCCCTTGAGTCGCAGACGGCTGCCGTCCTTGACGCCGGCGGGGATGCGGACCTGCACCCGCTCCTCGTTAACGGCAAGGGTGCGCTCGCAGCCGCGGAAGGCATCGGCCACCGGCAGGCTGATCGTCGCCTCCGCATCGAGTTGCACCTGGCTGGAGCGTTCGGCGCCGGCGCCACCGAACCCGGAGGGGAACCCCCCTGGGAAACCGCTGCCGAAGCCGAAACCTCCGGGAGCACCGCCCGCCGCTCCCCCGCCGAAGCGGCCCAGCAGATCGTTGATGAAGTCGTCGAAGTTGCCGTAACGGCCGAAATCAACATCGACGCCGGGGGCTCCGCCACCGCCGCCTACCTGGTTCCAGTACTGGCCGAACTGCTCATAGCGACGGCGCTTTTCGGGATCGGAAAGCACTTCATAGGCTTCGCTGATCTCCTTGAAACGAGACTCGGCAGAGGCGTCGTCAGGATTGACATCCGGATGGTATTGACGGGCCAGCTTGCGGAAGGCCCGCTTGATGCCATCGGCGTCCGTGCCCCTTTCGACGCCGAGAACCTTGAAATAGTCGCGGTACCCATTCACGCTCATCTCGTCACGCTCATGTCGCCAGGGCGTCCGTCACCGTCGATCGTTGAAATTGTCCCAGTCTCGGCGCTGAATTCACAGGCCCTGGCAGGGCGGAAGCCCGAACGGGCCCGGGGATGCCGCCTAGATTTCAGGTCTTTCCGCCCGCCGATGCGCTTCCCCTCCCCATCCACGAAGGCCAACCGGGCTGCGGCGCTGCGGCCGCTGCTGCTGCTGGGCGGTCTGCCGACCCTGTTGGGGTGTGCGCTGACCTTCACCGCCCCCGCCCATGGGGGCCAGGCCGGGGTCTCCACCACCCCCACGCTTGGGGAGGCCCTGGCACCGTCCGGCAGCGCCCAGCTCGAGCTGACGGAGCACCTGCGCAGCATCGGGGCGTTGTTCTACGGCGCCTGGTGGTGCCCGGCCTGCTTCAAGCAGAAAAGTCTCTTCGGCCAGCAGGCGGGCGATCGACTGCCCTACGTGGAGTGCGACAAAACCAAGGAGGGTCGCGAACGCTGCCAGGAGGCGGGCATCAAGGCCTACCCCACCTGGGTTCTGGGGACCAAGCGGGTGGAAGGGGTGCAGACGATCGAGGAGCTGAAACGCTGGAGTGGTTTCTCCCAGGCACCGGCCAAGGGCGCTCCCTGAAAAGGGGGCCTTGATGCTGTGGCCCATGCAGCACACCTGCATCAGACAGTCTCTCTTGTGCGCAAGTCCCACGTCGACGTCATTGGATATTTTGGTATAGTCATCAAACCTATTTCCGCAGAACACTGAAACCCGTCTGGAGCCAAACTTCTCACCTCAGGGCCATGAAGGGATCCACACTTCCACCCCGTGAACCCAAGTTTTCAGCGCCTTTTTTCCAGATCCTCATAAAAGTCGAAGTCTTTTTTCAGGACCATTGTTATTCAGGACACCTTTGGGATGTCAGCCGTTCTGGAGCGTGTATTCGCAGCTTCCAGGAAGTGCCCATGGGGACTCCTGCCCAGATTCGCTTCCACGATCCCTCCGATGCGGAAATCATCGAAGCAAGGGGCGAACTGATCTGGATGAACCAACTGAGGGGTGCCCACTACTCGGGGCTGAGGTTTGAAGAGGACTTCGACATTTCCAAGACGTTTCTCAGGTTGCTGATCAAATCAGATCCTTCCTGAGCCATGGTGCCAAAGCGCCTGCCGAACTGCCGAACATGTTTCCAGCCATGACTGGTCCTGGCTGGAGACACATTCGGTCAAAAGCTTGTTGAACCCCAGGGACAAACGCCCATAGCCCTCGCCGGTCCCCGATCAAGCCAGGACTGAAGGCGAAGGTGGACCCATCCAATTGCGGCGGCAAGCGTTGGGCCAGGGGTCAGCGGCGATACATGCCAGCGCCGGGAGCCCCGTAGCCCAGGCCAGGGCGCACACCGGCTCCCGAGGCCGGCCCACCGACACCACCGGGGTTTTCCACCGGCCGCCGTTCAAGGCCAGGGCCAGCCTCGCCAAAACCAGCACCCGGCAAGACTCCAGCTCCGGAGGCGGGCCCGCCCACTCCACCGGCACCCACCCCTGGCTGCCGGTCCAGGCCAGGACCAGCCGCGCCGAACCCGGCGCCGGGAGCCACCCCCGCGCCGGAGGCCGGCCCGCCGAGACCGCCGGGATTGGGCCGGGCCCCGCTGACATTGGGGATGGCCAGGGCGACGGCCACCGCCGCCACCGTCAGAACAACGACGTCCTTGCAGCGTTTCATCGCCAGGAGATGCGGAGGAGAACCTCGTCCTAGCAAGGTCGGCCCAGTACTCCGCCGATGTGCACGCCTTGTCCCGATTGGAGCCGCCAGGCCCGACACGGTGAAAACCGTGGGCGAACGAGTGCTCGTACCATGATTCTGTAATTAGGTTGATCGTGTCCCCATCGGCGCCCCAACCGCGGGTGTCCCAGGTGCCGCACGGCCCCTCCATGGAGTGAAGGCCTCCCGGCTTGATCGCCCATCGATGAAGAACCTCTGGATCGCGGTCGAAACCAAGTACGGCATAGGCATCGCAGAGCACAACCTTCACCGGCTTCCCCCTTGACCCGCCGCCCAGCCTCACCAGCACGGTCCCTGCAGCCGATGAAAGCGGCCAAAGCCTTCCTGCTGCTGACGCTGCCCCTCACGCTGCTGTCCGCCTGCGGCCTCAGCTCGAAGGACTTGAGCGGAACGGCCTACCTCGCCATCAGCATCGAAGGTGACCAGCCGCTGACCAAAGGGATCCTGCAGGAGGAGGTCCTGCAGGCCCAGATGATTGTCGAGGCCTTTCGCCAACTGCACCCGCACGTGGCGATCGAAACAAACCTCTTCCGCGAGAGCGATTTCATCGAGGAGGTGCGCCGCCGCCAGGCCGCTGGCCTCGGCCCTGATCTGATGCTGGTGGCTGGCTCCACCGCCCGCACCCTGGTGGAATCGGACCTGGCCCGGGACCTCACCATTCCCGAGGCCACCCGCAACCAGATGGACCCGGACTCCCTGGCGCGACTGGAGATCACGCCGGGGACTCTGGCGGGCCTACCCATCCTGAGGCGACCGCAACTCGCTTGCTACAACCGCAGCAAGGTGGCCGCCAGCCCCGCCACCACCGTCGCTCTGATCGACCAGGCCCGCCAGGGACTTCGCGTGGGTCTGGCGGTGGAATCGCGCAGCCTCTTCTGGAGCACCGGCCCCCTGGGAGCCGATCGGGCGATCATCGCCGCCGCGGCCGGGCGCCCCCTGGAGGCCAAGCAACGCCAGGGTCTGCAGCGCTGGCTGGAGTGGCTTTCGGCCGCCAACTTCAACCAGCAGGTGTTCATCGAGCCCGACCAGGAGGCGCTGGTGCAGGGTCTGCTGGAGCGGCGTCTGGACTGGATCCCTTGCAACAGCAGCAATCTCAGCCGGCTGCGCGCGTCCCTGGGGCCCGCCCTCGGGGTGAGCGCCCTTCCCAGCGGCCCCTACGGACCGCCCACACCGATCACGCGGCTGCGGGTGCTGGCCTTCGGCACCGGCTCCACGGCCCGGCAGCGGCGCGTGGCGGAAGCCCTGGCTGCCTTTGCCCTGAACCCCTGGATTCAGAGCACCCTGGCCACGGACAACCAGGACATGCTGCCCACCAATCGCTTCGTGCCACCCTCGGCCCTGCACACCCCCGTGCTCAAGGCCATGCAGCGGTCCGTCGAGCAGGCCGACGCCAGCGATGCCATCTCCAAGCTGCTGCCTGCTGGCGACCCGCGCGACCGTGAGCTCAGTGGCCTCGTGTCTGCCGTGGCCTTCGGTGAGCTGACCGCGATGGACGCCACCGAGGCCGTGATCAGGGCCCTCGCTCCTGTGCCATGAACGAGCTGTTCGGCCAGATCCTTGGCTGGTTGCCGATGCTGAGCCGGCCCCAGGTCCTCGTCCAGCTTGCCTTGGTGGCCCTGGCCGTGGTGGGAGTTCGGCTGCTGGCCAGGCGCTTCCAGCACTCGGCCCCGCACTGGGTGGTTGAACTCAGTGGCACGGTGGTAGTGGGAGGGCTGGGCTGCGGCTTGCTGGCCATGGCCCGGCAGCCGGTGACGCTGGCCTTGCTGCTGCTCACCTTCGTGGCCAGCCTGCAGGTGTCGGAGTTGGTGCTGCGCCGCAGCCAGAGCTGGCTGCCCGCCGATCAACTTCAGCCGCTTCGCTATCTGCTGATCCGCCCCTTCCTGTTCGGGGCGATGGTCTGGTCCCTGATCGAACTGCTGGACACCCGCGCCGAACTGGCTCTGATCCCCCTGGGTCGGTGGATGGGGGCGGATGTGAATGTCGGCGACCTGACGTGGTTGGTGGTGGTGCTGTATCTGCTCATGGTCTCCTCAGGGCCACCCTCACTGGGGGTGGCCTGGCTGCTCAAGCGGGTGTTTGCCCTTGATCGGGTGAGTGTGCGCGCCATGGGGTTGATGGTGCGCTACGCGGTGATCACGCTCGGCACCGTGGCTGTGATGGAGACGATCGGTTTCAACAGCACCGCCATGCTGGCCATTGCCGGAGGGCTTTCGGTGGGCCTCGGCTTTGGCATCAAGGAGGTCTTCGGCAATTTCGTCAGCGGTCTTTGGCTGTTGTTTGAGGGCTCCCTGCGGCCCGGGGACATCGTCGCCCTTGATGGCGACTTCTGCGAAGTGCGACGTCTGGGCCTGCGGGCCACGCGACTCTGGCGCGACCGGGACAATGCCGAGCTCGTGATCCCCAACCAGACCTTCTTCAACAGCACCACGGTCGAATTCGGCGTCGGTCGCACCCGCTTTCGCACCCAGATCGCCATCAGCGTCGATGCCAACCAACCGGTCAAGACCATCCTGGGCCTGCTGGAGGAGATCGCCGCCGCCGTGCCAGGTGTGGAGACCCATCTCCCCCCGAAGGCCTACCTGGAGGGGGTGGGGGATTGCGGCGCGGACTACGTGCTGAAGTTCTGGATTGCCAGTCCGTTCGAGAACCGGACCCGCTGCAGTGCCGTCGTCCAGTCCGTCGTGGAACGGTTCCAGACGCTGGGCATCGAGTTGCCCTACCCCCACATCGTGATCGAGCGGCCCCCCGTTCAGCCGAGCGCTCGGGGCACTGATCAGCCCGGCGACTGAGCCTCCAGTTCGCCGTCGGCGATCGCCGCCACCAGGCGCCGGTGATCGGCGCGACTCTGCTCGGCGTAGGCCCCTGCGAAGTCGGCCAGGAGCTCATCGGCGTCCCCCATGGCCTCCAGGTGGGCGGCGATGGCCTCGCCGTCGCCGGAACGGGCATGGGCCTTGGCCAGCACCGCCGCACAGAGCTCGCCGTAGTCGGCGAGGGCGTCCTGATTCAGGTCCTCCAGCTGAACCATGGCCTTCCAGTCGCGGAATTGACGCCAGTAGCTGGCCACACCACCGGGGGCGGCCTCCACCCAGCCCAGGAAGCTGTCGCTCACCGTCTGGATCAAGCGTTGGCCGCGCACCACCCGCTCGCCCGGGGAGCCCGCCGTGCTCGGACCCAGATGGGCCTCGAGCACCGACGCCCCCGCCTCCTTGCTCTGCAGGATCAGCAGGTCGTCGTCATCGCGGCCCTGCAGGAGGGCGATGGCGCAGCGGGTGCCCACCGATCCAACGCCAACGGTCTTGAGGGCGAAGTCGAGCACCTTGTAGCGGCCGACCAGCCACTGCATCTCCGGACGCAGGGAGGCGCGGTAGTGCTCGATGGACTGCTGCACGGACCGACGCAGCGCCACCGGGTCGGCTCCCTGGCTGGCCAACGATTCCAGGCTCCAGAGCAGGGGCGGGTCATGGCGGAAGCGGTACACACCATCGGCGCCCCGCTGGCAGAGCTTGCGCGCTGCCCGGCGGTTGTCGTTGTGCTGGGCCTGCTCGGCGATGGCATCGAGGAACTCCCGCAGGGGCTTGTGCTTCACCCCCTCCCGCCAGGCCGCCACATCGACGCGGTGATACCAGAGGTCGAGGTGGCCGAGCTTGATCAGATCCCGGTGGGCCTGCCGGTAGCGACGGGCGCTCCGGCGCACGATCGAACGGGCGTCATCGGCGGCAATCCCCAGGCTGTCCGCGGCCAGCATCACACTGGTCAGGAGCCGTTTGAGGTCCCATTCGTAGGGGCCCGGCAGGGTCTCGTCGAAGTCGTTGACGCCGAAGACCAGTGTGCGCTCCGGGGACGCATAGAAGCCGAAGTTCATCAGGTGGGCATCCCCGCAGAGCTGGACCATCACCCCCGAATGGGGCTGCCAGGCCAGGTCGATGGCCATCTGGGCCGCAGCGCCGCGGAAGAAGGCCAGCGGACTCTGGGCCATGCGACCGTGGCGGATCGGCAGCAGCCACGGCAGGCGATGGGCTTCCTGCTCCCGCAGGACGGCCATGGGATCGGGGCGCTGGCTGGTCATTCGAATCCCCTGCAGGTGGCCACATCGCAAGGCTGACAGCCGCCCAGGCCGCGACACTGAAAAGGGCCCTTCCAGGCCCCATGGGTCATGTGGGTGACAGAAATGAAAAAGCCTTTGCCGTCACAAGCCACCTCAGACAGGGCCTGGTATTTGGGGGAATCGCTGGGAGTACTGATTAGCATTGGGGAGCTTTTATGGTCACGCTGGTGACCATCCAGGCCACCGAGTCAACAGCAGACGCCCCATGCCAGCCATCAACTCAGGTCGTCCGTGGGAGGTCGGTTTCCGTTCTGCCGTTCGAGAAGGCCGCCAGGGATGGTCCGTCATCAACGCAAGGGGAAGAGTCCGGCTCAGGGTGCGGATCAGGGGGCCCCTGATGAGTGCGTAGTGCTCCCCGTCAAATGGGAACCAGGTGGCCAAGCGGCGGCCCTCCAGTTGATCGGCCACATCTACCGGCTCGTCGCCAGCGGCCAGCAGACGGTCAGGGGTGCCCTGCAGACGGTTGTGGAGGGAAGCGACACTATGAAGATAGGCACCGACTGGAGCGCCGCTGTGAACGGCCTCAGAACGGAACTAATGAATGGGCGTAACGAGATCCTCTATGCGACGTGGAAGACCAACTACCAGCAATACATGGAGGAAGCACTGCGGATCTTGGAGTGCCCCAATCCGCCCCACGATGGGCATGGGCTCCTCCAGCGCACTCTGGAGCGGTGGAAGGGCAAAGCGGCCAGCCGCGCGGCCTGCTGCATTGCCATCCGCAATCTGACCGATCACGCCATGGCCCGCCACCATGCTCCCGCCTGCTGGACCATCACGGCCCCGATGGTGAAAACCCTTCGGGGCAAACCGTCCGAGAAGCGAACAAAGGCCACGCTGGCCGATCCCGAAATGCTCTATCTCATCGAGGGGGTAGAGCGCCGAAACCCAGGCTGGGCGAATGTACTCCGCACCCTGGCGTTGTTCGGCCTGCGGCCTGTAGAGCTTCAGCACCTTGTTCCCAAGCCCGATGATCAGGGGGTGCTGAGAATGTGGTGCCGCTACCGCAAGACCTGCGGTGGCCAACTCACAGCCCCACGCTGGCTGCTGCCTGCGCCGCCTCACAACGCCATGGGTGAGCGGCAGGATTGGAACATCACCGGGGCGATGGCAGCGGGCCTTCTGGAGCTTCCAGAGGGGCGTGATGGTGGGTTCAGAGTGTTGAACGGCCACTACGTCGAACGGTTTCTACGGATCCAACCGGAATGGAAGGAGCTGAAGGCGCTACACACCGCCAGGGGGGAATGGTTGCGGCCATACACCTTCAGGGATAGTTACAGCCTGCGGTGCCATCAGCATGGGGTGGAAGTGGGGGCGGTCGCATCTGCCATGGGTCACAGCCTGGCGGTTCATGCCAGCAGCTACAGGTGGGCATCAGAGGCCACTACGGCGGCAGCGTTTGATGCAGCCTTTACAGCGTGAAGGAATACCAAAGCCCCTCAAGTCGGCTTGCCAGTAACAGGCCGGCGATATTCCGGGTGCTGTGGATTCCACGGCTCCCCGCAGTGCCCGCACCGCCAGGGATCTTCGCCTTCGATTTCAAGCCAATCCGCCCACCATTCCCTACTGGTTGTGTCATGCACTGGAAAGTCACGGGAAATTACCTGCTCGATAGTGCCTGCAATGGCCAGCAGCTGAGCAGGTTCCAGCGGCGGCCAACCCTGATCAGCCAGCGCACGATTAACGATTGGCGTCATGGGGCCCCACAGCCTCGACAGGAACGCTTCAAGGTCAGGGTCAGGAACAGGCTCTGGTGCTGGTTTCGGCTTCGGCTTGTTGCTGATCCGCAGCCTTGTACAAGCGGTTACGCAATCGATCAGCGGCGGCAGATCGGGCGGTGCCAGCTCCAGGAGGCGTTGACCGGTTGGAGTAGAGCGCAGGTAACCCTTGAGGGTGCCATCCTTGATTAAGCAGCACAGCTGCGCCCTGCTGTGGCCGGTGCGAAGGGCGGCTTCTGAAACTGAGTATGCGGCCATAATCTAATCGCGGACACGGGGTAGGGGTTCGTATAGCCTAATCAGGCTATTGAGCTAGCTCAATCTCATCGTTTTGGCCAGCTAAGTAGGCAACCAACGCGGATAGAATCAATCCCCTCTATGCAGCGCTCAAAGGGACCCGCTGTTTCATGCCAGAGGGGTGCGGCCCTCTAGCCTCTCCAGACCTTGGGCTAGCAGTGCGCGGGCAAGGGCAGCACGGGAGCAGCGCATCTTGTCCGCCCACTCCTGCAGATCAGCCGCCATTGGTGCCGGCAGCTTCAGCGGGACCGACAGCATGGGCTCACCAGGCCGGCGCATGTCCGGCAATACGAAAGGATCCAAAGAGGCCACCAACGAGCACCCTTCAGGCTAGGTATCTCAAACAGGCTAGCTCCAGCGATCAGCCGATTAGCGCGGCGATCGACTCCCTCAGCAGCCCCAGGTTCTCGCTCACGATCACACTGGCGGGCCGCTTCGTGGTGATCTCACCAGCCAGCAGTCCCACCAGATCGGCCAACGGGCCAGGGTGATTGACCAGCTCTCCGAAGTAGGCAGCGCTGGTCTGCACCTTTGCCCTTGCCTGCCGGCTTCCTTCGGCGTCGATCACATTCCCGGCCGCGGCCAGAACGCTCGCCCGCTTGGGGAGCGCAGCAGCCGACAGGTCCCTGATCTCGGAGCGCAATCGGGCACGAATGGCGGCGCGAATCTCCAGCAGCGGCTCCAGGTCGCTGCTCTCCAGTAGGTCCTCACAGCCGGGCAGGCAGTTCTGGGTGAAGGGGCGAAGGTATGCAAGGCGGGCGATCTCGGCGGCTTCCCTTGCCTTCGCGGCGGTCCAGTCGTTGCGGAGGGCCAGCTGGGCCAACTGACGTTGGATCGTGTCCGGGGCACGGCTGCTGCCGATGGCGGCTGCTACCTCCAGGGGGAGCCGCCCGATCGCCGCGGCCTCGAACAGATCCGGCGGCAGGTGGGCCAGCTCCAGCGCCGTTCGCGTTGTCCGGCCATCCCGGGGCACCCCGTAGGCGGCCAGCTCCTCGGGGCCCATGGCGGTATCCCTGAATAGCTTGGCCGCGTCGATTGCAGTGCCGCGCTCCTCTGCGATGTTCTGCAGAGCGCCGATGGTTCGGGCCTCGACGGCGGTTGCTGCAGATAGAAACCTCACCGCCACCAGTTCAACGCCACAGCGCAGGGCGAGGGCCAGCCGGTGATGGCCGTTGACAACGAACGGGCCTGGGTCTGCTCGATCGTGCCAAACAGTCAGTACGCCGGCCAGGTCAGGATTCCAGCGAGCGGCATCTTGCAGGACCGGCGTTGTACCTGCGCGGCTGGCATGGAGCTTGAACTGGAAACGCTGTGCATCAACACGAATCGACGCAGCGGGAATTGTTGTCAGCTGCACTAACTTCTGAGCCTCTACATCCGTACACGGAAAGTTAGGCAGGCTCAGACCAGCTCCAGAGGCTGGTCAGGCCGTCGGATGGGGTGCTCTCCTGCCGGTCGCCTCAGCAGCAGGCCACGGGCGCCCTCGGCACGTTCCTTGGCTGCGTCCTGGTCTAGGTACCGCTCCAGGGCGGCGAGGCTCTGGTGACCGGTCAGCTCTTCCACCTCCCGCAGGCTGTAGCCGGCGGCATGGGCGGCGGTGTGGGCGGAGTCTGGCGACGGCATCGGCCGGGGTCCGACACTGTCCGCTGAGTCTGGCGGCAGTGCGCGACCCATCAGAAAGCCCCAGCCGTAGCCGCGGCTCCTGGGTGCTTGAAGGGGCGCCCCATGTTGAGGGTGCCGGGGTCAGCCCCCGATCAGGGCGAGGGCAGCAGCCTCATTGTCGTGGCCAGGCTCGGGCGGAGGGTGTACAGGCTCACGTTTTATCCAGGACTATCCAGGACGCTGCAACATTCAGCGCATTGTTTTCTATGCCGCGCCGGAAGCATGCAAGCGTCATCTTTTGTAAAGCAGAAGTGATGCAGATATGCAGTGCATAATCGAAATTATTAATGGCCAGGATGTCATATGTGAAGAAGTGTAAGGGATTTTTTTGTGTCTAGATTTGCCTTGCTAACTATGTACGTGTTCCACCTTTGTTTTCCCCATGACAAAATCGAAAGTACTAGCTTCTTCAGCTTGGGAAGAGTTGCCTCCTATTGCCCAGCAAGAGATTGAGAAAATCATCTCAACCTGCTTTCCTGGGCAGGAGGTTACCTTTGATACTGAAGTTTTAGATACATGTACAGACCTATGCGACGTAGCTGAACAAGTCGCAACGGCTGCCTGCGAATTGCTTGACTTTCCCGCAAACATTATTTGCAAAGCTGCCGCCAAGGCAGCGGGCAAAGCCTGCAAGAAAGCTTGCTAGGGCTTAGCCGCAGAGCTTTGGGACAGTCTGGCCTGGCTTACGTCAGGCCAGGCCTAAAACGCTGCAGGCGTAGCCGCACTGAGGGGGCGCTTAGTGGTGCCTGCAATCGAGCAAGGCCTCGGGAATGGGGAGAATCACGATTCCCTCAATTCCCGGGGCTGATCACCTGCTACTGCTCTATCAAGATGAGGGGCAGGATCACTTCAACAGCAGGCCCCGGGCGGCCTCTGCCTTCTCCTTCGCGGCGTCGGCATCGAGGTACTTCTCCAAGGCGGCGAGGCTCTGGTGGCCGCTGATCTCGGCCACCTCTCGCAGACTCAGCCCGGCGGAATGGGCAGCGGTGAGGGCGGAGCGGCGGAAGCTGTGGCTGGAGACCCCCTCGATACCCAGGCGGTCGGCCAGCTTGCTGATCGCGGTCTGCGCTCCACGGACGCTGAGCGGCTGGCTGGCGACGCCAGGAAAAATCCAGCCCTTCTTCGTAGAGGGGCAGGCCTCCTTCCAGGCCAGCAGGTAGCGGCAGGCCACCTCGGGCAGGTTTGATGGTCCGGCCGGCGCCGGTCTTGGTGATGCCGCCGGGCACGTTGACAACGCAGGCAGCGACGTCGTTCCAGGTCAGAAGGGTGACCTCGCCGACCCGCATGGCGCCGGCCGTCATCAGGGCCACTAGGGCGGCATCGCGAGGCCTGGCGATCTCCAACATCTGGGCGATCTGGGCGGCGTCGAGCACGGCGGCCCGCTTGACGGGGGTCGACGTCGCAGGCCGGTCCCTCAGGAGGGCGCGGTCGGCGGAGCGGCGGGAGGCGGGGGCCATGAGGGTCGTAACCGGTCTTTCCATAGTTGCGCCTTTTCTGCATGAGGCGCTTAGGGAGCGGGCTGGTCTAAACGGTTACTTCTAATTAACTACCACACCCCATCTGGTCGTGGGCATTGGCCGTTAAGGCCACGATTAAGCAATGAGAAGGAATGATTTTTTTTGGCGCGACTTACTTATTGCGTCATCGTAGCTGGCCATGGCTATAAATATTCATTCTTTCACTGTTTTCGTCAATGCTTCTTACTCGCTAGGAGCGGATCCAGCATGTTCTTGAGCGACAGATCCAGACAACGAAGCAACCTCTGATCCGCCTAGGCCTAAAGCGGCAGCTTTCATCAAGTCATAGCAGTCGATGCAAGCAATCTTGTTATCAATATTCCAGATAACGATAAACACACTTACGATAGAAGGGAAAAGGAATAATCCAGCCCACCTTCGAATATCTTTCCAGTCAAAAGGTGCATTTCTGTAAATTATATTGTAAAACGACTTCAGTATAGATGCAATTACCGCGGCACCTATCAAATGAGAGGCTTTGCCAATGATTTCAAATTCAAACATCTACAATTTATCCCTAGCCTTTTTGGGCTATTGGAGCCTCTCCGGAGATGCTATTCAGAAGAACTGATAGCAACGGTGTAGTTTCCCTGTACTTCGTTTTAGTTGTAAAAAGAGGAGCACCGTCTTCGCCAAGGTTCTTTGACTTAATATAGATGCTTCGGTTTGATAGAATCTTAATAACTTCACTTATGTCTAGCTTAAGCTCTTCCGCAATTGAGTTGGGATTTCGCCATGTAAAACGAGAGCTGTTAATTGCGTTTTCAACTTTTTTCATACTTGATAGACCCGATTTAACACGCCTTTGAGCCTTGGCTCGCTTTGGGATGATTTCAACAGCTGCAGAAAATCCTTGACCACCTTCTTGGCGCTGCAGCTGTTGCGAAGTAGAGGCGTTTGCCGCCCCGGTCGTTAAATTGAATATTGGCATTAGCCTAGAGATGAAAGGGAAGGAAATGACTGCGTTGCAAGAGATTTGGCCACAAACGGCCTTAACGGTGCGACAGTGTACTCAAAGGCACAATGCCTGCATATGAGGCACTTGCGTGGTTCTACACCATAAAACATGGCAGCGCCAAATGGCTGTGTGCATTACCGACATTTGTTGCCGAATGAATGGCCATGCCTCTCAGCGTTTCAGTCACGTGGCGCTCGAAAGGTCTTCTCCCGAGATGAGATAAATGAATTTTTTGTTACGGACACTATAAATAGCGCGTGCCGTGAGCGCATACGCTACATATAGCGTAACTCCCCTCCCCCTTGTTAGGGGTCGCACGATCTAGGGCCATTCACTGCAGCGCATGAGGCTCATTCCCCCCCTCTCTCCTTGGGGTAGTGGGCTGGCGTCCATGTGTCCAC
Source organism: Synechococcus sp. CS-1332 (assembly GCF_025127995.1). Lineage (GTDB taxonomy): Bacteria > Cyanobacteriota > Cyanobacteriia > PCC-6307 > Cyanobiaceae > Cyanobium. Next base: position 25,668 of record NZ_JAHLYP010000051.1, read on the forward strand.
CTTTCCAGCAGTGGCGCACCTGGTCAGCATTGGCGCCTGGATCAAAAGCACGCGAGGCAATTGCTGCGAGTTACGACATCTCTACTTTTCATCACGACACCCGGCGTTGGCCTGCTTCAGGCAGAAGCCCCTGACGCACCGCAACCTGCACCGCCCCCCGCCTGAGGTGCTTCCTGGCCCATCGCTTCTGCATCCATGCCCACCAGCTCGGCCGGCTTCTCCCTGCCGGTAGTGCTCGGCCCCCAGATGTGCACACCTCGACCACGCCGAAGACTCCCTGGGCCGTGGCCTGTGGCCCGATCTTCACTGTTCCAACCGCACTTGGGGGTTGGGCCTCCTAGCGACCAAGCCAGTGGAGGCTGGCCTTGGCATCCCGGCACTAAGCGCTATGGTCTAATCGCTCAATCCAGTGCTCGCGAGGCACACCTCGCATTACCGACGCCCGGCGAGCCTGACGCGCTCCCTGCGGGTCAGGAGCCCAAAAACTTGTGGCCATTTCCCACGACTCTGTTCAGGATTGAGCCTGGAGCCAGCCAAAGGCCGAACGGCATGCCCGCCCATTACCAACTGCGGATCGGCCTCGACCCTTCCGGCCGCGGCGCCGACTTCCGGCTCCTGGATGCCCATGGCAGCCAGATTGACTATCACCACACCGACATCGCAGCTCTCACCGCCAGCCGGCAGCAGGGGCTCTTCGATCTGAGGCAGTATCTGCGGGACTACATCGAGGAGCAGCGCCAGGAGGAGGAGATCACCGCCATCGGTGTCTGCATCGCCCACGACCTGCTGGGGGAGAAGATCACGCAACTCCTCTGGAAACCGATCAACCAGCGCACCCTCTCCATCCAGCTGCCGACCGGTCCGCAACAGGCCCATCCCCTCGCGGCCGCTCTGGCCCGTGTCCCCTGGGAACTGACACGCCCGAGCGCCAACCAGCAGACCCTGGCGGAGCGCAACCTGGTGGTGCGCATCGAACCCCCCTCTGATGCCCCCTGCTCGGAGCCGCTGGTGCTTGAGGCCGATGAACCCCTGCGGGTGCTGCTGGTCTTCGCGGCATCGCGGGGCTCAAGCCCCCTGGCGGCGCGCAGCGAGCGGCGTGAGTTGCTTGAACTGTTCGAGCGCGAGATCTACCCCGGCCGGAGGATCATCGCGGATGTCCTTTCCTATGGCGTCACGAAAGAGCGGCTGATCGATCAGATCCAGCGCCATGACGGCTATCACCTGATCCACTGGAGCGGCCACGGCCACCAGAACCTGCTGGAGCTCGCTGACGCCGATGGCCATCCGGATCCAATCAGTGGGGAGGAGCTGGTGGAGCTGTTCGCCGATGCCGGGGGTTTCCTGCCGCGGCTGGTGTTCCTCAGCGCCTGCCATTCCGGCGCACCGCTGATCAGGAGCTGGAGCTCGTTCCTGGCGGTGGCGCAGGGCGTAGAGCCCACCGGGACGAAGGTTGCCACCGCAGAACAGAGCACACCCTCCTTTGGCACGACCGCCCCGGGCGATCCCTCCCGCAGCGAGCCGGCCGGCTTCACCGGCACCGCCGCGGCCCTGCTCGCTGCCGGGGTGCCGACGGTGGTGGCGATGCGCTTCGCGGTCGGGGATGGCTATGCCCGCCAGCTGGCGGTGGCCTTCTACCGCCACCTACTGGCCGACCAGGCGCCCAAGGAGGCGGCAACGGCGCTGGCGATGGCCCGCCGGCAACTGATCAATCATCCCCCGGGCGGTGCAAGCTGCGCGTGGGCGGATCACGCCACACCCCTGCTCTACGGCCAGCTGGACAGCTGCCTCCCTATCCGCCAGCTCAGCGGTCGCTCACCGGCCCGTGGGGAGACCCGCCGCCGGCTGCACAGCATCCCCGAGCTCACCGCTGCCAGCCACGATTCCTTCGTGGGGCGCACCTGGGAGTTGGCGGGCCTCGGTGCCCGTTTCCTCGGCTCCACCGGCGGAGCCGAGGTCACCCCGGTGGCGGTGATCACCGGGCTGGGCGGCATGGGCAAGAGCGCCCTGCTGAGCGAGGCGCTTGACCTATGGGAATCCCGCTTCCAATGGCTGCTGCTTTATCAGGCCAAGCCCAGCGCCCTGAGCTTTGAGGGGACCCTGCGGGACATCCATCTCAGGCTCGCCGGGGAGGAGCAGCGCTACTACACGCATGTGCAGCAGCACCGCGCCGATGCCATCCACCGCGAGGCAAGCGAGACCTTCACAGGCCCCAAACGGCTGCAGCGGTTGATGGAAAACCTCTGCCGCGCCCTGCGCGATGAGCCCATCCTGCTGGTCCTCGACAACTTCGAGACCAACCTGCTGCCCCAGCCCGACAACGCCGATGGAGCCGAGCCCCTCTGGCGTTGCCAGGATCCGGCCTGGGACCAGTGCCTGCAGCTGCTGGCCAAGCAGCTGCAGGGCTCATCCTCAAGGGTGCTGATCACCAGCCGCCGTCCCCTGGCGGCCCAGGCCGGCGGCCGGGGGTATGGGGTGCCGCTCGGGCCGCTGCAGCGCGCCGAGGCGGCCCTGTATCTGGGCTCTCAGCCCACCTTGCGCGCGATGGCCTTCGGGGAGGATCTCAAAGAACGTCAGCTGGCGCTGCGGCTGCTGAGCGTCAGCCGCTTTCACCCCCTGCTCATGACGCGGCTGGCCAGGCTGGCGGCAGCTCCGGACCGCCGTTCCCAGCTGCTGGAGGCACTCGACACGCTCGAGCGGCAGAAGGACTTCGCAGCATTACCGGAGCTCTTCACCGGCACTGCCGCTGAACAGAACCGTGAGCTGGAGCAGAGCTACCTCCGTGACGCCCTCACCACCTCCACTGATCAGCTGATCGCCCAGGCCGGCGCCGGGGCCCGCCAGTTGCTATGGATCCTGGCCCTGGCCAATGATCCGGTCTCCCTGCGGCTGCTGGAGGGGCTGTGGAGCACTGAGAGTCATGAGGTGCAGCGAATGCGGTTTGTCCGCAAGCTGTTGGATCTGCGGGACACCCTGCCCCCTGAGCAGCAGCGCAAACTTGATCAGATGCCCCGGGAGGACCATGAGGCGCTTCAGGCCCTGCCGAAGGCCCCGCAACGCCCCGCCCTGCAGCCGCTGCTCAGCGCCCTGATGGCGGCGGGGTTGCTCCAGGAGCGGCAGGTTCCCACCGGCAAGAAGCCGGAGCAGGCCGTCACCTTCTACAGCGTCCATGCGCTGGTGGTCGAGCGCATCGACGCTTGGATGGAGCACCACCCCGCCGAGCAAGGGGATCGCGACGCCGCTGCGGTGCGGCGAGACTATGCCGAACACCTGATGGCCTGCTACGAGGACCTCCTGCACCAGCAGGGCAGCACGGCGCAGGAGGCTGGCCGTCAGGCGATCGTCTACTTCGTGCAGGCCGGTGCCTACGACCAGCTAGGCGGTGTCGCCGGCCAAGTGGTCACCAGCATCAAAGACCCGGTGCTACTGCAGGGCCTTCTGCCCCACCTCCATTGGGCCGTAGACACGGCACCCGCAGGCCGGCCGCGCATGACATGCCTAATCCTTCTCGCCGATGCTTTGCACAACAGCGGTGCTCCACGCCAGAGCCTGCCGTTCTATGAGCAGGCTGCCGACTTGGCGCGCCTGGCCATAGCAGACAGCGTGGAAGAAGACCGCGAGGGCTGGATGGTCCTGGCAGTGACCTACGCCAACTGGGGGTGTGCACTGAGGAACTTGGGGGAGCTGCAGGCCGCCCGCGACCTGCACATGCAATCTGCTGAGGCTGAGAAGAAGGCAGGCGGACCCTTGATCGGTGTGATCAACAGCGAACTGCAGGCACTGGGCATTGACATTACGCAGGGCAAATCCCGTTCGGCTCTGCCGGAAATCGAGCTGCACCTGGCGCAGGTTGACGAGTGGTGGCACCAGAGCCGCTAGGGCCTGAGCGTACCGGAGGCACCGGATCTGGAAATGCTCAGCCGCACCTACCTCACTGCGCTGCATGTCGCTTTTCGCGCGGACTACGACCGCATGGACTGGGTCTCGGCGCTGGCGCGTCTTGAGACCAGCTTGCAGGTGAAGCAGGCCCTGGGCCGTTCCGCCGAGGATATCGGGGGGACCCGCTTCAATCGGGCCTCGACGCTGATCGCACTCAACCGGCTGGATGAAGCACAAGAGGAACTGGTTGCCTGCCTGGAGCTGTTCACCAACGATCCATCTATGACTTCCAAAGTGCGCGGTTCCTTAGCGGCTTTGTTTCAAAACCTAGGTGATACTGAGCAGGCCATTCGCCAGGCTTGCCAGGCCCTGGCGATCACAGAGCACCTGCAGGATCCAGAGAGTCGCGCCATCTCCCACGGCAGCCTGGCGATCTACCTGCTGGACGCCCGTGATGAGCAGGCGTCCAGGGAATCCGCCCGCCACCAGCTGGCCGCCCTGCTCTATCGCCACTGCGCGGGCCTGAATCAGGGCCTGCAGAACTCCCTAGTCAACTACGTCAAGATATTCCGGCAGGCGGAGGTGGTCGGCAGCGCTCTGGTGGTGCCCCGAGTGGCCGAGCTGCTGGCCGATCCGGCCTTCGGGCCGCTGGTCGAATGGTTAACGCAGCTGCAGGTTGATCTGGCAGAGCTGCAACAAAGAACCGATCAGATCCTGGAGCAATGCCGCCAGCAGGCCCTCGCCGGCAACTGATCCCCTCCCCCTCTCCCGCCATGACTCCCTCAGGCTCACCCGATCGCCCCATCACCGAACTGTTGGCCGAGCTGGAGGCGGCTGTGCGTCAGGGGAATGCTGCGGCCGCCGGCCAGCTCGAGCAGCTGATCCTGCAACAACTCGCCCACCAGGCAGCTGAAACCGCCGCCATCGAGCAACAGGTCCAGGGACTGATGGCGCAGCTACGCCAGCCGCCCGAGAAGCCCCGAGAGGATCTGGAGGAACTGGAGGAACTGGAGAGCTTCCTCAACCCGGAACGTGGCACACCCTCACCTCAAAGCTTCTCCTTCATCGGAGGCAGCCTTCCCTTCTCACCGGGCGCGCCCTCCGCGAGGCCTGCTGCCATCACTGGCACGGTGGTGCCGGTCTGGTTCGCCACCAACCGAACTCCCGCCGGGGATGACTATGGAAACAGCCGCGGCGCCAGCACCTCCTACGGCCGGGCCCTAGTCCATGTGCCGGCGGGCCATCGCTTCGGGGAGACGGGAAGAAGTTTCTGGAAGCGGCTGAAACGCTTCGATCTCCGGGACGATCGTCTCCGCCTGCAGGCCATCGAACCGCGCCAGCACGAAGCCTTCTTTGCTGAGCTACAAGCCGCTATGGATCAGGCGCGGCAGGAAGGCGCCGCTCCCCACGCCCTGATCTTTCTGCACGGTTTCAATGTCAGCTTCCAGGAAGCCGCCATCCGCGCTGCCCAGCTTGATGTGGACCTCAACGTTCAAGGCGCCACCGCGTTCTTCAGTTGGCCGTCGCGTGGCAGCCTCACCGCCTATCCATCCGATGAGGCCACCATCGAGGCCAGTGAGGCGGCGATCACCGACTTCCTGATCGATTTCACCCGCCACTGCGGCGCCGAGACGGTTCACCTGATCGCCCACAGCATGGGCAATCGCGGGCTACTGAGGGCCCTGCAGCGAATCGCCGCGGATACGCAAGCCCGATCTACGGTGAAATTCGGCCAGATCTTCCTGGCCGCTCCTGATGTGGATCGTGATCTGTTCCTTGAACTGGCACGTCACTATCCCCAATTCAGCAAACGCGCCACGCTGTATGCCTCATCGGCCGATCGGGCCGTTGGCTTCTCGGCCCGTCTGCATGACGCGCCCCGAGCCGGCTACTTCTCTCCATACACCGTGGTGGAAGGTGTAGACACCGTGGCGGTGCCGAACTTCGATCTGGACTGGATCGGCCACGGGTACTTCGCCGAAGCCGAGGCGCTGCTGAATGACATGTTCGATCTCATGCGCCGCGATGAGCCACCCCAGGCCCGCCAGCGCCTAGTCGCCGACGAGCAGGACGGGGTGCAATTCTGGAGGTTCAACCGCTGAACACGGAGGACATCAACCGTTGAGAGCTGACCTTCGGCGGGCATCATGGGATGAGCGATATTGAGCTGGCCGCGTAAGACCGCGGCCCATTGACAGATCACTTTTTTTCTTTGCTACATTCAAGGAATGAATTGGCGGTGGCCTTGCTGCTGCAGCAACTTCAACGGTGATCGAGTGTCTATAGAGTCTTGGCCACTCCTGCAATCAGTCAATTTCGGCGAGGATGATTGTCATTCCAGGGCTGGCTACATCCCTGATCTGATTTTCCCATAATGGTTGCAGTTGGGAGTGAGGCGGCCACTAATGCGTCTTGCAAGTTGCCTTTCACATTGATTTTGGGGTCGCCCGATTTTGGACCTTTCCCCATCGCCGCGAAGTGATGACCCCTCCCAGTACCCCCTACCGATTCCTGTTGAGTCATCTGGCGGACCAGTCCGCAACTACGAGCGCATGGGTTGCATTGCGGATGGCAACGTTTCCCGGCATCAGTGAACGCGGGACGCATCGTCCACCAGCAATTGCACCCACGCCACCGCCGACTACCTGGGTCGCTGCTAGTCCCAACGCATCCATCATCCATGTCCTGCACCATCACCTCCACCGGCTTCGCCCTGCTGGTTGTGCTCGGCCGCCAGCTGGCCATCCACGTCGATCGCTGCACCGAATTCCTGGGCCGTGGCCTGTGGTTCGATCGTGCCGGCGGCGCCATCAGCTGGGGGCTGGACCTAGGGCGGCTCCGGCTTCGCCTTGTGATCGATCGCGCCGAGGGTCGCCACTTCACCGGCTGGGTTCTGTTCTGACAGGGGCTTAGGGATGCCGGCTGGCTCCCTCACCATCGAGCATCACTGCCACGCGCACCACCACCAGCCCGTCGAGGCGGCAGCCAGGTTCGAGCCCTGGAGCTGGTCTTGCCAGCCGGACGCTCTACATTCCCGGCCGGGCGCAACCACTGATGAATACCGACACCAGCGACCGGGCCGTGCTGCTGTCCCTGGTCGCAGGGGCCGCCACATTCGAGGCCCTGGCCCTGCTGATCCCACCGGCGCGTGCTCCTGCCCCTTAGGCGCTTACTCCCCAGCTGGCGGCCCTGCAGGTGCGCGAGCTGCGGAAACTGGCCCGTACTGCTGGCCACCATGCCCTGGCCTGCTCTGGCTGCCGCGCCGATCTGCTGCTGGCCCTGGCCTGACCAGCGCCGCATCCACCACCACCACCGACACGCCATGACAGCCACCACCAAACGCCCAGCAGCTGTCCCGCAAACGACCGTTTCCGCTACACCGGATCGGGGACGGAACCGACCACGGAAGGCCAGGGGGTCTGCTGTCTCGCAACCCTGCCCCGTTTCGGTTGGGGAGTCCCCTCCTTTGCGGAACGGCAGGGGGCACGCATCGGCTACGGCCGCGTCAGCGCCATCGACCAGGACGCCCAGGCCCAGGTGCTCCGCCTTTGGGTAGGCGGCTGCATCGCATTTCGCGAGGTACTGGCGATACGCGAAGGCCTGGCCGGCGCGAACCATCCTCAGGTTGATGCTCTGCCCATTGCGCTGGATGTCGGCCACAGTGCGCCCATAGCGGTCACGGTCCTTGATGACCAGCTGAACCTTCGCCCCGATCGGTGCCAGCTCCTGCAGCAGGCGGCGGGAGGCCATGCCATAGGGCGCCTGCGCAATCTCCGGGGCATCAATGCATGACACCCGGATCGTGATGTTCCTCCCCACCATCCGCGACCCGCAGTGTGTCGCCATCACCGACTGAGATCACAGTGGCCGCTGCGGCAGGCCCGGCAAGGAGTAGCAGTGAGGCACAGAGCGCAAAGGTGCGGCTAAGGCTTGGCGGCTTTCGCCCCATCACACTTGGCGTTCTTTTGGATCGCAGAATCGTTGGTCGACCGGCTGAGGTACTGGATGCTGCCGTTGCTTTTCTGAACCTTCTGCCAATAGAAGCCGCCGGGGCTTGACTTCCCCTCGGCGACCACTTTCGCATCGGCCGGTAGCGAAGCCAGGGTGAGGGCGGCCAAGGTCGTTACAAGCAGGACTGGGAGGCGCATTGTTCAGAAGTTGTATTGGGGGCATTCTCGCTGACTTGTCCGCCACCGGGAACCCTTTGTGCAGTCGCTCAACTTCCATGCCCCGCTACCTCTGGCACCTCGATCCCGATGGATGGCCCCTCGAACGAATCGACACCATCATCGGCGAGCACGCCCCGGTCTTCACTAGCTGGCCTGAGTAGTCGCCCCACATACAGGACGGATGGCGTCCCCTCGCCTGCTGCTACCCAAAGGTCACTGGGGTGGCCTCACCTCCCAAAAGCAGCTGGCTCAGTAGCAGGCATGAACAACCTGGTGGAGCAGCACAGTCATGAATCTGGGACTCAACAAGTGAACACGATATCTGTTTACCAGAGCGGTATAAGACCGTGAACAACACCATAAACTTCATTGAACGCGTTTCTAATTCACTCCTGTGTATTGTCCGAGCTGAACATCGGCGACGGTCGCCTCGATACGAGGCTTTCGGTAGTAGCGCAGGATCGGGCCCCAACGCCGGACCTCTCCCGACTCCATGATGTCCTCAACTGTATACAGGCGCAATGTGATTCCATGCTCCTCGATGTACAGCGTGGCGCCCTCTTCTGTAACGGCGGTGTATACCACCTCAGCGATAACCCTGCGATTCACTCCGGTTTCGTTTCTGAACGTCTGCTCGGCTTGTCCTGTTCTGACTGGCTCGAAAAAGTCAGAATGCTGGCTGCTGCTGGAAAGCATCAGATCGCTGACCGAGCCCGTGAGATTGGAAACCGATGCCGCGCCTCTCCAAAGTGCGGCCGTCTCGATGTCACGAAGAAATTCTTGAATGAGTGGTGTATGCACCATCCCATTTGTCATCCCTGTAGCTTCCGCTGTTATTACAGTTCCTGAGTAGAAGGCGTCGCGTAAGTTCAGTTCCGTGACTGGATCGTAGCTTTTATCGATAACCTGTCCACGAGAACCATTCGGGTATTGTGCGTCCTCTTTTATCTCCACACTGTAAAAATCTGGCCCTCCTTGAGACGATGGCCGAATCGTGACCCCAATCGAAGCCGAGGACAATGCATCAAACCACGTTCCAAGCCACTGACGCCTGGCAGGCGCCTGAACGGCGTAGTACCGCCTTTTCCGAAGCTTCTCGGAGGTGCCAAATCGAGGCAACGTTTCCGAGGTGACGGTGATGTCCACCTGGTAACGTGGCCGATGGCAACCTTCAGGTACCTCGTCAATCGGATCCGATTCCAGTATCAGCGAGCCAACCGATTGGCCAAAGTTATCTCGGTTCCAAGGCAAGCTCCTTTTGAAGACTATTCCAGTACACTCCGGCCAGTCTGCAAAGAATGAATTTACAATCTTCTTGATGGCCTCGCCGCCAAGCCCCTTCGCCGCAGCTGCTACATAGGCAGCGAAGGTCTTGGTTGTTTCCCCACCTAGAGCCAGCCCCGCCGCGCCCCCAGCAGCCGCCAGCCCAAGAGCTGTGACAAGCTTGGTAACTGCGTATGGGTCGTCTATACCACGGTTGTTCCAAAGCATTATTGAAACGTCCCAATTGGCGAGCGAATCATCTGGCAAGTCCACAACCAGTTCCCAATCAATATTTCGTCCGTAGCCCCAAGCGTTGTCGTCACGAACGAGCGCAAAACTATCGCCGGGACCAAAGTGAGGATCAATCCGCGGGCCGTTGGTAATCCCAAGTGCAGACGATAGCGTCATGTCTGGAGTGGGAAAATGCCCCGCTGGAGCGATCCAGAAAGAAACGTTCAACGTGTCGTGGTTATCGCCCGCATTTCGAGACTGCAAGCATCGTATGGTATCAAGTTTTATCCGGTATGAAGCCATCTCCCTTATTCCTCAACTGATAGAAATAATGCGCAGGCACTTACTAGAGTGCATAACCAATCCTTGCAGGATCGGCATGCCCGCAATGCTTGGCTTCACATCACGCAACAAGATGCTCAATCCTCGGATCGGCGTCTGAACCCCCACTGTGCTGTACCCAGCTCGAAAGGAGGACGCCCCGGCCATCCGATGGCCACCGTGTTGTGGATCCCCTTGATGCCGCGTTGGGATTTACTCAGCAACTAGCGATGGAGGATGCCCTGATTGAGGTGCCATCTCGCGTCGATTCATGGAGACCGAGGCAGGGCTCGGCACTGGAGCCAAAGGTAGCGATCTCGCATGAAACTCTCCGTTTTGGTGGGTTCTTGGGTTCTCCCCTTGCACGGGAAGGGATCTGCTGGGTTCCCGTCTGGGTTCAAGACTGGGTTCACTGGGTTCTTTCCAACGACCGCCTGAACCCTAAGAACCCACTAAGAACCCAGTCTTGAACCCACCTAAACCCTTGCAGTGACTGGAAAGAACCCAAGAACCCACCTTTCAACCCTCATCAACCAGATAAAGGGTCGGCCGTGAGTCGCGGATCCTCTTGAGGAATCCTTGGATCACCAGCGAGTCGCACTGCTTCCGAACCCCAACCATCTGCGACTGTTCAGGGTTGGCTCCGTAGATCACCTCAGCGATCTCCCGCACTGTCGAGCCTTTCGGTGATGCCAGCCCGCCAATGGTTTCCAGCACCTGGGTCTGCTTTTCGGAGTTGGGGACTTCGGTCTGCTTCGCTTCGGCCTTCCGCTGCTCCTGCCAGGCCGCGTGCTCAGCAAGGCGGATCCACTGGCCAGTGGCACCGGCCAGGCTGATCACCAGTGGTTTTCAGCCTTGACTAGCCGAGCTTGAGCTTCAGAGCAGCCCTGATTCGATCTGCATACTGATAAATTCCAGACGGCCCATCTAAGTCAACATTCGCCGGCTCAGCAGCATCGCATATTTCCATAGACTTCTTCTTGCCATTGAAATATAGCCGAACAACTGCCTTCTGGCTTTTCCCGTCTAGCAGCACGTTGAAGTAGTTCTTTGTGTCTTTCTCTATAAGCCTTGAAGGGTCGATCTCAGATGCGCAGATGGCCCGAGTGATATACAGACCATCAAGCTCTTCTTGGGTTGTCACCAGCGCATTGGGGTCTTCACCGATGTCTGTTTCAACTTCCTGCGATTCTTGTGCCGACTTGCCTTCGGCTTGCATGGCACTTTTTAGACGCTCTGCAATGCGGTTATTGATATAGCTATCGATGGCGTCTGCAACGATTGGCTCAAATAGTTCCTTGACCTTTGCTGTGACTTGCTTGCCACTATGAATACGAGCCGCCATCTCCTTCACAAACCACTCGCTTGGGGTGGTTAACTCCTTCTTGATTTCTTCCTTTACGCCGCGCAAATACTTCAGCTTCTCTGCTGTCGATAGCAAAGTATCTATGTCGAACATTGCTTTCGACAGCCTTTTCACTTCTGTTATTGGTGCATTGTCCAGATCAAGAAGGTCAACTTCCGCAAAGGGAGAGTCGTCCATGACGTTTGGTGCGTCCAAGTCGGAATAGAAATGGAAAATCCGACCGTTGCTCAAAATACCGATCCTGGCCTGTGTTGCGTGGAAGTACCGCTGAAGCTGGCCCTTTTCGGCAGTCTTTAGATTAGTTGCATATGGTTTTGCTTCAACGAGAATCTTCGGCTCCCCATTTTCAAGGATGGCGTAATCCACACGCTCACCCTGTTTGATCATTGGAAGGTCTGCAGAGAACTCTGGCATGACCTCATTTGGGTTGAATATGTCATACCCCAATGCCTGCAAGAACGGGGCGATCAAGGCCATCTTCGTAGCTTCCTCATTTGTGAGGTTGCTGCCGGTCTGCTGAGCCCTAGCTGAAAGAGCTTGAAGATGGTCTATCAGATCCATTGGGTCGGGCTGGCTTGGGGCCTGGGGATGCCAACCTTAGGAGTCGCCTAGGGGTTTGGCCACCGGGGCGGCAGGGGGCAGTCAGGAGGCAGCAGGGGGCCAATGGGGGCGGTAAGAGGGAAGCCGCATAGCCCCGAAGACTTCGAGCGGATCCACATCACTCCCTGCAACCGAAGGCGGGGGAGGCGACGCCTGGAGTAGCTCCACCCGACCACGCGGGGCCGGAGCCGACCGATCAGCCGGCGGCGGTAGCAGGGAACAGCCAGGGCCAACAGCTGGACTCCAGGGTTGGGGAAAGCCTCGGGTGGAAGCTATGCCCCTCCAGTTTTCACATACGCGGCAGGGCAAGCCTGCAGAGCAGTTTTAGGACCTGGCCGCTGCGTAGATCGGCAGGGGTGGAACCGAGTTTTGCGGACGTTATGCTGACCCGGACAACATCCTCTTTGCTTGCGGGGGTCTGCACCAAATTCATGTTCTTGCAAGGGTTCCCCTCATGTCAGCTCTGCCGCCATCTGTGACTTCTACTGAAAGGGGGGCTCCATGAGGGCTATACACGGACCCGCCCATTAGTAGTTAGGCAATAAACAAGAGTTATTCAGGTCTTGGTGCTGGCTCAGGGTTGATGCAAGTCAGCAGCCTCTTTGCACTCTGCAGCTCTTTCCTGACTTCGTTGTCAAGCCCGTCAGGATCGAAATGCATCACATCATTTCTAATCTCGCGAACTCTGTCAAGGATGCGGACGAATTCGGCGCGATCGATTGCCAGCCCCAGTCTTGACCAGTTATTCGGAGATTGTATCAGTCTGAGGTATTCACCAAAAGCTAGATCTGCTACTGTTGTGATTGTTCGGGAATCATCTCCATCCCTAACGCTCATGAGCTCCTGGTGAGTGAATCGTCCATCTATAAGCCGCCGAACCTGCTTCTCAATCTCTCCCACAAGGAGAAATGGCTCAGCTAAAGCCTGAAACTGCTCGGCAATGTCGTGAATAGTCAGTATGCCCTGGAAAGTACGATCCTGAGCCTGGACAACAACTACATCATGCAGAAGGATGCGTTGGACAACTTGGACTAAGTCGTCGTCATGATTAACAATCTCAGAATGCTCCATCGCATCTTGCACTCGAACTGGCTGTCTCCCACTTGCAAGCTCAACACCGAGAGATCGCCAACTAAACATGCCATCAATAGCCCGGGCATCGGAGCGGCCCATAATTGGTAGCTGCGAATAATTGTTCTCGAGCATTAGCGTGATTGCACGCTCTACAGTTTCAGACCTTGTTACTGATATAATCGTTCTATGAGCGGCTGCTACCGACGTAACTCTGATTACAGGATCATCCACTGTTCCGCCTCGAACAATGTCATCCTGAATGGGGCCACCGGTTCGTTTTATCTTTACGTGTTCATCGAGATAAGCGGTCTCAAAAGATGGCTCGGTCTCCAGATTGGCCGCAGATAATGCACCATGAATTTCTGCGACGACATTGACCCCGCGACGTGTTTTTTCAAACCAGCCAAGAATATCTCTAACGGAATATTGGGGTTCAACACCCTGCTGGACTGAGTTAATCGCGTCGTGTGGTATTGCCATCCTGATCCGGAGACCGCATCCCTTGTAGATTAAGCCTAACAGGCCCCTCGAGTGGACAGGCCACCGCACACCTTCTGCTTCGCCTCCCCAAGCACACTGCCTGCCACTCAGGGGCAGCGTTAGGCGGAGCAATCTGCTTGGCTGACTTGGACTGATTCACTCTCCCACAGTTGTGTTGATTCACAGTCCTAAGTGAAGTGCTGAACGGCAATCTAGCGATCAGCGGGAGTAGTCAGGGACGGTCAGGGCCTGCAGCCGGAACGTGGGATGCAGACCAATCCAGGGCACACGGGCGACGGCGGATCGTGACTGGTTGCGGGCAAGGCCGGGGAAGCCATGAGGGGATTACGGAGAAGCCATGCGGAAGGCACGGGGAAGCCATTGGGGAAGCCATGTTCCAGATGGGGACAGGAGAGGGAGGCATCCGGGGCAAAAAATCAAAATCACCTCTGGCCTTGCGCGTGCGCGTGAGTGGAAATTGAGTTTGAAAAATAGGGGTGCGATGCCTCCCCCGCCTGTCATGGCCTTAAAGATGCCTTCTCCTATGCCTCCCCGATGGCTTCCCCCTGGAAGGCATATGCCTTCCCCAGATGCCTTTTCAGACCAGCACGACCCCTTTAAGCAAGGCGATTCGCGTCTTCGGCGCCTTCCTGCTGGAGAGCTTCGGAAAGACAGCCTTCAGGCGGCGCTCCAGTCCGTTAGGGGTGCGAACAGGTGGATCGCCGACCATGTCTCGATCGTTCCAGCTGGGCCGGCCGTTGTTGTCAAGGTGGAGGATCTTCTGTTGCTGATACCAGCTTTCCAGCAGGTTCCAGACCTTGCGGTGCTCAATCTCGGCGGTGGGGTCAGCCTCCAGGCCGACGTCTTCTGCAAAATCGAACAGGTGGCATGAATGTCGCCGGATCGCGTCAATTGTCTGGGGTGTGCTGCGGAAGTTGATGCCGTCGCGTACGGCGAGCTGAAGCCCTTCCAGGAGCCAGTTCAGCATTGCTGGGCAGATGTTCTCCCGGATGAAACCCAGGTCATCCTTCAGTCGGGGATCAGCCTTTAGCTGGTTGGGGTCGCTCGGGTCGGGGTTGCTGCTATAGCGCTTGAGGAAGCGAACAGCATGCCAGCGCGATTGCATGGCGGCCTGTCCAGCATCCATCAGCGGGGGCTGGTTGCAATTGAACAGGAAGATCGCGTTAGGTGTGAAAGGTTGCTCTTGAACGTTCTTCTGCTCCCAACTCAGTTCTTCACCCGTGATAGCACCCTTGAGCGATTGGATCATTTCGAGCCTTGCGAAGCTGGTGTTCTCTGGGCTCCAGTTGATGCGGGCACCCCGGAGAGGGGAGATGGGAAACTTCCGGCCCTTATCGTACTGCTGAAAGTCGGAGAGGGTGCAGCCGGTCATGCCACGGGCGCCGAGTGTCAGGCTCAAGGCGCCCCGGATGGTGTCCTTGCCGTTCTCGCCATCACCCAGGAGCAGCAAGGCACGAGGACGACCTTTCGAAGCGCGGAAACGGTCAAGCTGCAGACCAGAGCCGAGAAGCCGTTTCATGGTGTCGCGGTCCTGCGGCTCCAGAGCATCCAGGAGGCGCCACAGGTGTGCTCCATCTGCCTGCGGATCGTAGTCGTATTGCAGGCAGTAGGTGAACCGTTGCGCGGGGTCATGGGGACCGAAGGTGAGCTCCATGCGGTCACCGTTCCAGGCCCAAGTGATGGTGCCATTCCGGCAGTTGATCGCGTTCGGGGGGTTGGAGTCAGTACATGGCAGGAGGGTCTTCCTGAACCACTCGATCGCTTCCGTAACGCGGGCGGGTCTGGCCCAGTGGTGGATGTCTTCATTGGTCTGCGTGTTGAAGTAGTAGAGGCGACTGAGTACAGGCGCAACCCGTGGTGCAAGTGCCTGATCCGGGAGGGCTTGGTAGTGGGTTCCGTTCCAGCGGTGAAGGATGCCTTCGATGTGAAGCCAACGATCAGCACCGAAGGCGAGTTTCATCACCGTGGGGAGCCAGTCGCTGTCCTTGCTGTGAAGCTTCAGCTCAGGGGCACCCCCATCGATTACCACCGACTGAGGGAGCTTCAGTGCCTTCGCTGGCGGGACGGCTGGGGGCAGTCGCTTCGGCACTTTGTATCCATGCTGCTTTGCCAGATGGTGCAGCGATGCGATGGTTGCGGGTCTGCCGCGATTGGACTTTCCTAACGATTGCCACTTGTAAAGGCATTCTCCCTCGTCAAACCCAGCCATCGTCCTTGACCAGTCCACCCAGTTCGACAGCAAGCCGGGATCAACGGAGTGGAGCGCCATGCCGATGCGCAACCAGTTGTCGTAGTTACTGTGCTGTTCGGCGGGGATTGTCGCGAGCATCGCGACCGCCCTCTCTGCATCACCATCCTGCGGCGTGTATGGCTCAGCCTGCTTGACCTCCTGAACGGCTAGGTGCTCCAGTAGCCAATCGGGAGCCTGCGCTGGGTCGGGAATGTCCTGCGGTGAGCAGCCTTCCAGCCAGCGGTAGGAGCCTGTTTCAGGGTGCGCGCCGATGATGACCGCCTGGTGCCGGTCGCCGCGCAGCTCCCAAAGGGTGACGGGACTTTTCTGCCCTTGTTCTCCGATGGGATCACCCTCCTGCCATGGGCGGGTGAAGGGCCGACGATTGGCCAGGTGAGGCCACCACTCGTTATCGACGGTAAATGCACGACCGGATCGCCCAGGCTTGGTTGAAGTCCACGCGATGGTCTGCGGTAAGTCCTCGATTGGATGGCCGGTGCGCTCTGCGAAGTCTTCGCGCCATCCATCTTCGTCAAGATCAAGAACAACGGAACCGGACTGCGGCCCTGATAGCAGGCCCCACGCGGGAGGCATGGTTTCCAGTTCGATCGCATCATCAGGCGATAGGCCAGGAACTGATTGCCAGTCAGCACCAATCGGCCGCTTGTCTGGGCCGACGCGAACCAGTCGCCAATCGGCGGGAAGGAATATCAGTTCTTCGCGCAGGGCATCGCCTGCGTTGCGCTCGGCCTGCATTGGCGGCTGGCGCTTGAGTTGTCGATGCAGTACGCCGCAGATTCCGCCATCAATCTTGGCGACGGCATCTTCAAAGGTCAGACCCAAGTGGCGCCGAAATAGCTCCATGTCGCTGAGCGGACCACCTTTTTGATTTGGGCCGCCGCAGTTTGAGCAATGGCCGCCATCACCGTCGTCCGTTTGACTCCAGCGGAAGGTGCCGACCGCATGGCACAGAGGGCAGTCACCGCTGCCGTTCAATAACAGATCGCTGTCAATATCCGCGATGGAGGTAAGCAGTAAGAACCAACGGCCATACGCCTGTTCACGCCATTCCCCTTTGATAGTGGCAAGCGAGGTCAGGCCATGGCGCACCTCTGTGGAGGCCATCGCTCAAGCCCTCGCCGATGCGAAGGTTTCCACCTGTGCGGGGTCTATACGCCGGAAACTGGTGAAAGCGCGTTCCGCAGCCTCGGTCTCCCACTGGAGCGGCGCCAAGGTGCTCAGCCCGCCACGGCGGAAATGGACACCCTCTCGGAAAGGAGAGAACTCACATCGACGCAGCTTTAGGAGCGTCTTCGGATGGACCCCTAGGCACAAAGCCATTTCGGGAGTCGAAATCCAGATTCCTGCCATAACCACACCAAACGAAGGACCTTGCGGGGTTGGGACCCCTGGTTCGGTGAGGTGTGGGCCTGGCTTTTGCCGGCTGCGAAGATCCTAGTCACTTCTCCGAAGGCCCTGCAACGGCCAGGCGCTCCTGGCAGGGCTCCTCAAGCAGGGATGGTCACGGAGATGGTCACGGGTGCAGATTCGGGGTTAGATCGAACCCCCAAAACCCTTGCCGTTCCTACTGAAAAGGGCCCTTCCAGGCCCCATGGGTCATTTGGGTGACAAGGCTGACCTCACCCCGTCTCCGTTAAGAGTGTCAGGCAGCCACGGGGGCGGCTTGACGGGAGAAACGAACGATGTTGTTCGCTGTTACGGGTTCGCTCTTACCGAGCAGGCTTCAGTCACCCTCCTCATGCCCCGTCGAAACCATTGCAGCCCCGGGATGACGGACCGGCCGGAGCCGGTGGGCCTGGGGGAATGGAGCTGAGCGGAATCGAACCGCTGTCCGAGACACTGGTGTGGACCACCTAGTTCGTCCGAAGACGAGCTTGTTCATCTTGCCACCTTCGGGCCGCCGGCCGGCAAGCAGCATGGGGGGATGGCCACCCCCTCCCCGTTCGACGTCATCGCCGTGGTTCCTCCGGGACTGGAGGAACCGGCGGCGGCGGAACTGTCAGCCCTCGGCGCCCTTGAGGTGCGCCCCCTGCGGCGCGCCGTGGGTCTGCGGGCCGATGCGGCCACCTTCTACCGGCTGCATCTGCAGGCGCGGCTGCCGTTCCGCTTCCTGCGCCAGCTGGCCCGCTTCCCCTGCCGCGGCCGCGAGGAGCTCTACGACGGGGTGCAGCGGGCCGCTGACTGGGAGCGGTGGCTACCGCCGCAGCTGAGCTTCCGGGTCGAGGCCAGCGGCAGTGTGCCGGGCCTCAATCACAGCCACTACAGCGCCCTTCAGGTGAAGAACGCCCTGGTGGACCAGCAGCGCCAGGTGTGGGGGTCCCGCTCCTCGGTGGACCTGGACGATGCCGACCTGGTGCTGCACCTGCACCTCAGCCCCGGGCGCCCCGGCGGCAGTGGCCCCGAGGCGGTGCTGAGCCTCGATGGCGGCGGCGCCAGCCTGCACCGGCGCGGTTACCGTGCTGCCATGGGCCTGGCTCCCCTCAAGGAGAACCTGGCCGCCGGACTGATCGCCCACACCGGCTGGGACGGCACGGTGCCCCTAGCCGATCCCCTCTGCGGTTCCGGCACCCTGCTGATCGAAGCCGCCTGCCACGCCCTTGGCCGCGCCCCCGGCCTGGAGCGCACGTTCAGCCTGGAGCGCTGGCCCGATTTCGATGCCCCCCTGTGGCAGCGGGAGCGGACCGCTGCCATGGCCATGGCTCGCTCGTGCCTCCCAGGCGGCGAGCCCCTGGCCGCGGTCGTGGGCATGGAGCGGGATCCGGCCGTGCTGGCCATGGCCCGCAGCAACGCGGCCGCCGCCGGCGTGGCCGACTGGGTCGATCTGCGGGAGGGGGACTTTCGCGATTTCCATCCCCCCGAGACACCCGGTGTGCTGGTGTGCAACCCGCCCTACGGGGAGCGGGTCGGCGGCGACGACGACCTGGAGGCGCTCTACGGCGATCTGGGGCGGATGCTGAAGGAGCACTGCGGTGGCTGGACCCTGTGGCTGCTGAGCGGCAACCCCGCACTCACGGGCGCCCTGCGCATGAAGGCCAGCCGCCGGGTGCCGGTGAGCAATGGCGGCATCGACTGCCGCTGGCTCCGCTACGACATCCACTGAGGCCGGCTACAGCGGCTCCGGGCCAGCACTGCTAGCGGTGGGTCCTGCCTCCGCCCCGCCAGCCTCCATGGCCTCACTCTTTGAAGCGCTCAAGCAGGAGGTTCTCGCCGTCGGGAGGGATCCGGCCCTCGACACCGGAACGGCGACGGTGAACTTGCTGCAGGAGTGGCTGGCCAGCCACGAGGCCGAGATCAGCGCCCGCAAGCTGGCGTCACCGACGGAATTCAACGGCACGTTGATGCAGTGGTTCCACTGGTACAGCGATGGCGACGGCGGCCACTGGCGGCGGCTGCGGCAGGAGGCGCCGGCCCTGGCCAAGGCCGGCATCACGGCCCTGTGGCTACCGCCGGCCGGCAAGGGGGGCAGCGTGTGGGATGTGGGCTACGGCACCTACGACCTGTTCGATCTGGGCGAATTCGACCAGAAGGGCACGGTGCGCACCAAATACGGCACCAAGCAGGAGTATCTGGAAGCCGTGCAGGCCTGCCGTGAGGTCGGGATCCAGGTGTACGCCGATGTGGTGTTCAACCACAAGCTCAACGCCGACGACCAGGAGCAGTACCGGGCCACCCCCTACGACCCCGCCGACCGCAACCGGTCCCTGGGGGAGGAACGCACGATCAGCGCCTGGACCCGGTTCCGCTTCGATGGCCGCGGCGACCGCTACTCGTCGATGCAGTGGCACTGGTATCACTTCGACGCCGTGGATCACAACAGCCTGGATCCCGATTTCAAGGCCGTTTGGCGCACCCAAGGGTCCGGATTCGAGAGCAACGTCGATCTCGAGAAGGGAAATTACGACTACCTGATGGGCAGTGATCTCAACGTGAACCACCCCGAGGTGCGCGGCGAGCTCAAACACTGGGGCTTGTGGACCCTCGACCACGTGGGCGCGGACGGATTCCGGCTCGATGCGATCAAGCACATCGCCAGTGACTTCTTCCTCGACTGGATCAGCAGCCTGGAGGAGCATGCCCAGCGCGATCTGTTCGTGGTGGGCGAGTACTGGACCTACAACGTCGAAAGCCTGCACTGGTATGCGGCCAACACCGGCGGCCATATGAGCCTGTTCGATGCACCGCTGCACATGAATTTTCACCAGGCCAGCCGCAGCGGGGGTCACTACGACATGCGCCGGCTGCTCGACGGCACCCTGATGCAGCAGCTGCCCCTGCTGGCTGTGACCCTGGTGGACAACCACGACACCCAGCCGCTGCAATCGCTGGAATCGGTGGTGGAAGCCTGGTTCAAACCCCTGGCCTACGCGGTGATCCTGCTGCGCGACCAGGGCTATCCCTGCATCTTCCATGCCGATTACTACGGCGCCGATTACACCGAGAGCAAGAACGGCCAGGAGCACAGGATCGTTCTGCCCAGCCACCGCTTCCTGATCGACCGCTTCCTTCTGGCCCGCAGCCACTGCGCCTACGGCCCCCAGTACGACTATCTCGACCACGTCAACAGCATCGGCTGGACCCGCCTGGGCACCCCCGGTCACCCCGGGTCCATGGCCGTGTTGATGAGCGACGGAGCGGCCGGCCACAAGTGGATGGAGGTGGGGAAGCGCCACACCACCTTCCGCGACCTCACCGGGCACATCCAGGCGCCGGTCACCACCAACGCAGACGGCTGGGCGGAATGGCACTGCCCGGGGGGGTCGGTGTCGGTGTGGGTGGAGGAGGCGGCCCTGGCGGTGATGGGGGTGACGCTCTGAACGCTGCCGGCCCCGGCGGCTAACGATGCGCCCTGCGCCGCAGCAGTTGGGGCTCGATGCTCTCCACACCCGGCAGGTCCCGCAGCCTGTCCAGGCAGCCGAGGGCGTCGGCGATGCGGCCACTGCTGGCCCGCAACCAGGCGGCCTCAGGTGCATGGTCGGGCAGGCTGGCGATGCGGCAGCCGGCCTGCTCCAGGGCGGCGCGATGGTCCTTCGCACGTTCCCCCTGTCGGACACGCAGGAAGAGCACTCCGGTGGGGACAGCCAGCTCGTCGCTTCCGGCCTGGGCATAGACCGGGCTGATGGCCTGGCCCGGAGCCAGGGGGGCCGCAGGGGTGCCGGCCAGCACGGCGATCGCCTCGGGCTCGAAGAGCAGGATCACGTTCGCCTCCGGCAGGGGCTGCCCATGCAGGGCGTACCAGCCAGGCTTCTGCGCCAGGAGCAGCGATCCCGGCCCCCCCATGCTGATCTGCTGGGGGAAAGCGTCGAACATCGCCGCAATGGCCCCCTGCTCCTGGCCCATCGACCGGCCCCCCGCCAGTCCGCAGACGTTAGCCCCCTGCCTGTGACGGCAGATCACGTCCTGTTCCGTTGTCTTGAATTCAGAAGCCCATCGGCGGAGAGTGACAACCGCAGCCGGAAAGCCGATGGTTCAGGTTCGCTATGGCGGCAAAGATGGTGTCCCCTATGCATTTGATGTCAGCGACAATCACCTCGTCGTCCGCACCCTTAGTCGCCAGGCGGTGATGCCGGCGCGGCCGTTCGAGGTGTCGCCTGTCAGCGCCGAGACCCACCGGATTCTTGACCAGTTCGAGACCCTTACCCGCTTCCGCGAGGCGGGGGTCGAGCTGTTGAGCACGAAACTCCCCCAGTCCGATGGGTCCCTGCGCGACAGCGCCCGCAACCTGCTCAAGGCCGAACCGGCGATTGACTTTGCCGGCCGAGTTCTTGTGGATGCCGGCGGTCGGCCTGTGGTCTATACGGAGAATCTGTTCATCAAGTTCGAGGACGACGCGGAAGCCGAGGCCTGTGAGGCTGTCTTGCAACGTCACGGCCTCAGCCTCAAACGCGCTCTCACCTATGCGCGCAACGCCTATTTCGTGGCAGCTCCCGATAACAGCGGGCTCAGCGTGTTCGAGATCGCGGGCACCCTGCTGGGCGAAGAGACCGTCACGCTCTGCCACCCGGAACTGGTGAGCCTGAGCCGGCAACGCCGGCAGGCCTTCCCCTCCGAGTGGCACCTCAAAGCCACCGCCGTCAACGGCCGGCTCGTCGATGCCCACGCCGAGGTGGAAGCGGCCTGGGCCCTCAGCGACGGCAGCGGGGCGATCATCGCGGTGGTGGATGACGGCTTCGACATCGACCATGAGGAGTTCCGCTCCTCCGGCAAGGTCGTCGCGCCGCGGGATGTGACCCGCCAGAGCGGCGATCCCCGGCCCGGCCGCGGTGACGACCACGGCACGGCCTGTGCGGGGGTGGCCTGCGCCAACGGCCAGTTCGGTGCCACTGGCGTGGCCCCCGGCGCCCGACTGATTCCCATCCGGCTGGCCTCCGGCCTGGGCTCCCAGGCGGAAGCGGAGGCCTTCGTCTGGGCGGCCCGCAACGGCGCCGATGTGATCTCCTGCAGCTGGGGCCCGCCCGACGGCGCCTGGTGGGACCCGAACGACCCCGCCCACCGCCAGGTGGTGCCGCTGCCGGATTCCACCCGGCTGGCGATCGACTTCGCCACCACCCAGGGCCGCAGCGGCAAGGGCTGCGTGGTGCTGTTCGCGGCAGGCAACGGCAACGAGAGCGTCGATAACGACGGCTACGCCAGCTACGCCCGGGTGATCGCGGTGGCGGCCTGCAACGACCTCTCGAAACGCAGCGCCTACAGCGACTACGGCAAGGCCGTGTGGTGCAGCTTCCCCAGCAGCGACGGCCGGCCCTCCCTCACCCCCGGCATCTGGACCACGGACCGCTCCGGCGGGCTGGGCTACAACCAGGGCAGCCCCCAGAAGGGCGACCCGGCGGGCCACTACACCAACGCCTTCGGCGGCACCTCCAGCGCCTGCCCTGGCGTGGCCGGGGTGGCGGCCCTGGTGCTGGCGCGGAACCCTGCCCTGCGCTGGGATCAGGTGCGGGAGATCCTGCGGCAGGCCTGCGTCCGGATCGACACCGCCGGTGGCAACTACGACGCCAGCGGGCGCAGCCCCTTCTACGGCTACGGGCGGGTCAGCGCCCGCAAGGCGGTGGAGCTGGCCCGCCCGCCCCAGCCGGCGGCGGCCCTGGTGTTCCAGGCGGTGCAGGATGTGCCCATCAACGACTTCCAGACCGCCAGCCTGACCCTGCCGGTGGCCGCCCCGGGCCCGTTGCAGTCGATCAAGGTGACCGTGGATCTCGACCACACCTACATCGGCGATCTGGTGCTCCGGCTGCTGCCGCCCGCCGCCCTGGGGGCCGCCCCTGTGCTGCTGCACGACCGGGCCGGTGGCGGCACCGACAACCTCAAGATCACCTACGACGCGGTGAATGCCCCCGCCCTGGCGGGCCTGAAGGGCAAAGATCCCAGCGGCACCTGGACCCTGGAGGTGTCCGACACGGCCCGCGCCGACCGGGGCACCCTGCGCAGCCTGCGGCTGGAGCTGAGCTTCTGAGCCCGGTGGGCCTCAGGACTTTCCGGTGAGAGCCCGGGTGGTGCGGATCAGCCCGGCGGTGGTCTGCGGCAGGTAAGGGCCCTTGAGCATCTGGCCGCCGATGCGCAGGCTGACGCCGGCCAGCACCACATCAAGGGCCGCCACGGCCGCCGCGGCCTGCAGCCAGCTCAGGGCGAAAGCCTCCCGGATCCAGAGCAGCAGCACCAGTTCGGCCGCCACCAGCGCCAGGGTCATCAGGGTGAGGCCCATGCCCAGCATCACCCCCCCGCCCACCAGGCGCCGCTTCTCCTTGTCGGCCTCCTGCAGGGCGATGCGCACATGCAGGTCCATCACCGAGCTGATCAGCGCCGTGACCCGGGCGAAGTTCTGGCCGCTCATGCCGACCGCCGACCCGAAGACAGCAGCAGACCCACCACCAGCCCCACGCCGGCGGCGATGCCGAGGGCCATCAACGGCCGCTCCCGCACCGGCTTCTCGATCCGGGGGCGCAGGGTGGTGTTGAGGTCATCGAGCAGGTGCTCAAGCTGATCCTCCAGGGGGCGCAGCGCGTCCACCACCTGCCCCGCCTGTTCACCGGTGACATTGACCAGATCCAGCAGTTGCTGCTTGACGCCGGTGGCGGTGACGCCGCTCTGATGGCTGATCACCTCCACCACGTGATCGAAGCTGCCCCGGGTGGCCTCCAGGGTGTGGCGGGCGACCTCGGGCCACTCCTTCTGGATGGTGGGCAGCAGGCTCTCGAAGCGGTCCCGGAACTGCTTCTGCAGGCGCTGGGCCTCACCTGACCCTGTGGGTTCCGGAGCCGCGATCTGAGCGGGGTCCGTGGCGGCATGGGTGGTATCCGTTTCCATGGGGGAATCTGGTGGCGAGGCCGAGGTGGCTTCACCGTAGAGAGGGTGACTTGAGTTCGTCAGCACCTCGGCTAAAGTGCAGTCGCCTGATGCATGAGCCCGTTGGTTCACATCAATCAGGTTGAGCTCACCCACTTCAAGTCTTTCGGCGGGTCGATGACCATCCCGCTGCAGGAAGGTTTCACGGTGGTCACGGGCCCTAACGGCTCCGGCAAGAGCAACATCCTTGACGCGGTGCTCTTCTGCCTGGGCCTGGCCACCAGCCGGGGCATGCGTGCTGAGCGACTTCCCGATCTGATCAACAGCGCCATGCTGCGGGAGGGGAAGGCGGCAGAAACCAGCGTCACCGTCCGCTTTGACCTCGGCGACTGGCAGCCGGACAGCGCCGAGGAGGGGCTGGACGCTCCTGAACAGGGTCCCTGGTTGGAGCGGGGCCAGCGGGAGTGGAGTGTCACCCGGCGGCTGCGGGTGGCCCCCGGCGGCACCTACAGCAGCAGCTTCAGCGCCGATGGGGTGCCCTGCAACTTGTTGCAGCTGCAGACCCAGCTGCGGCGGCTGCGGGTCGATCCGGAGGGCAGCAACGTCGTCATGCAGGGCGACGTGACCCGGATCGTTTCGATGAGCGCCCGCGACCGGCGCGGCATCATCGATGAGCTGGCCGGCGTGGCCCTGTTCGACTCCCGCATTGAGCAGAGCCGGGCCAAGCTCGACGAGGTGGTCGAGCGTCAGGAGCGCTGCCGCATCGTCGAGCAGGAACTGCTGGCGGCCCGCCAGAAGCTCGAGCGCGACTGCGCCAAAGCGCGCACCTACCAGGAGCTGCGCGAACGGCTGCACCACGGGCGCCTGCAGGAGCAGGTGCTGGCCTGGGAAGAGGCCCGCGCCCACGGCCTGGCCCTGGCCGGCCGGCTTGAAAGCCTCGACCGCCAGCAGGAGCAGGAGCGGGAGGCGATCGTCGCCGCCGAAGCCGAGGTGGTCGCCGCCGCCGCCGCCCTCGAGCGACTGCAGGCGGAGGTGAAGACCCTGGGCGAAGACCAGCTGCTGGCGGTACAGGCCGAACTGGCCGGTCTGGAAACCAGCGGCCGCGAACTGGCCCGCCAGGCGGAACGCCATGGCCACCAGGCCGAGGAACTGCAGCGCCGTCGCCAGGAGCTGCAGCAGAACCAGGGCGAGCTGCGTCAGCAACGCCAGGCCCTCGACGGCCAGGCCGACGACGGCGCCGTCGCCCGGGCCGAGGCCCTCTGCCGCGAGGCCGAGGCAGCGGTGGAGCTCTCCCGCAGGCGGCTCGGGGAAGTGGCCGGGCGCTCCGGCAGCTGGCTGGAGGAGCAGCAGGGCCGCAGCCGCCGGCGCCAGGAGCTGCAGGAGCAGCTCGCGCCCCTGCTGGCCGAACGGCAGCAGCTGGAGGAACGGCTGCGGCAAGCCTCCGAGCGGCTCCAGGAACTCGGCGGCGAGGAGCAGCAGGAGGACGCCGCCCATGCGGAGGGCAGCGCCTCGGTAGCGACCCTGGCGGAGCAGGAAAGAACCCTCCTGGCCAGCTTGGAAGCACGCCAGCGGCAGGCCCAGGAGCTGGCCGAGGCCCTGGCGCTGCAGCAGCGCACCCGAGCGCGGCTGGAGCAGGAGCAGACCAGCCTGGAACGGGAGATCGCCCGCCTCGACAGCCGCCGCGAGACCCTTCAGGAGAGCCGCGGCACCGGCGCCCTGCGCCTGCTGCTGGAAGCGGGGCTGGAGGGGATCCACGGCTCGGTGGCCCAGCTGGGCGAGGTGGAGGAGCGGCTGCGGGTGGCCCTGGAGGTGGCGGCGGGCGGGCGGCTGGCCCAGGTGGTGGTGGAGGACGACCGCATCGCCGCCCGGGCGATCGAGCTGCTCAAGAGCCGCCGCGCCGGCCGGCTCACCTTCCTGCCCCTCAACCGCATCCGGGGCGGCAGTGGGGGTGGCAGCGGTGCCTCGGGAGGGGCGGCCCTGCAGCGGGGCAACCCTGGTGGTGGTGCCGGTGCCGGCGGGATGGTGGGGCGGGCGGTGGATCTGATCCGCCACGAGCCCGTCTATGCCGATGTCTTCCGCTACGTCTTCGGGGACACCCTGGTGTTCGCGACCCTCGGCGACGCCCGCCGGGAATTGGGCCGCTGCCGCGCCGTGACGCTGGAGGGCGAACTGCTGGAGAAGAGCGGCGCCATGACCGGCGGCAGCCTGCAGCAGCGCTCCGGCCAGCTGGGCTTCGGCCGCAGCAGCGAGGGCGATGAGGCCGAGCCCCTGCGGCAGCGGCTGCTGGAGCTGGGGGAGAGCCTGCTGGCCTGCCGCCGCCACGAAGCCGAGCTGGGCCGTGGCCTGGAGGAAGCCCGGCCGGTCCTGCTGGAGCTGCAGCAGCGCCAGGCCGCCCTCGAGGCAGAACGAGGCGCCGCCGAGCGCACCCTGGCCCCCCGGCAGCAGCGCCGCGAGCAGGTGAGCAGCCGGCTGCAGCAGCTGCAGGAAGCGTTTCAGGCCGATGGTCGCCGGATGCAGACCCTCGAGCAGACCCTGCCCCCCCTGCGCCAGGCCCTGGCGGAGCTGGAGGAGGCCGAGCGCCTCGCCAGCGGCAACGACGACAGTGCCCGCTGGCAGGGGCTCCAGAGCGAGCTGGAGCGGGCGGACCAGACCCTGGTGGAGGCCCGCCGCCAGCGGGATGGCCTGGAGGCGGAGCGGCGGGAGCGGGCCCTGGGGGCGGAACGGCTGGGCAGCCAGCTGGAAGCCCTCGCCGGGGAGGAGCGGCGGCTGGTGGAGGCGGTGCAGGCCCTGGTGGGCGAACGCCAGCTCTGGAAGGAGCGGCAGCAGGTGGAGCAGGAGCGCCGCGCCGTCCTGGAGCGGCAGCAAGCCGACCTGCAGACCCGATTCGGCGAACGGCGCCGGGCCCGCGACGGGGCCGAAGCCCATCTGGCCGGCCAGCGCCAGGCCCTGCAGCAGCGCCAGTGGGAGCTGCAACGGCGCCAGGAGGAACGGTTGGCCCTGGCCGAGGAGCAGCGCAGCCACGGCCTGCGGCAGGCCCAGATGGAACGGGAACTGCCCGAGCCCCGGCCCGAGCTGCCCGAGGAGGTCCGCGACGGGGGCCTGGAGGCGCTGCAACAGAACCTGCGCAGCCTGCAGCAGCGCATGGAGGTCCTCGAGCCGGTCAACATGCTCGCCCTCGAGGAGCTCGAGCTGCTGGAGCAGCGGCTGGCCGACCTGGACGACCGGCTGGAGGTGCTCAGCAAGGAGCGGGAGGAACTGTTGCTGCGGATCGAAACGGTGGCGACGCTGCGCCAGGAGGCCTTCATGGAGGCCTTCCGGGCCGTGGACGGCCATTTCCAGACCATCTTCGCCGGCCTCTCCGACGGCGAGGGGCACCTGCAGCTGGAGAACCCCGACCAGCCCCTCGACGGCGGCCTGACCCTGGTGGCCCATCCCAAGGGCAAGGCGGTGCGGCGGCTGGCCTCGATGTCCGGAGGTGAGAAATCCCTGACCGCCCTGAGTTTCCTGTTCGCCCTGCAGCGCTTTCGCCCCTCGCCCTTCTACGCCCTCGACGAGGTGGACAGCTTCCTCGACGGGGTGAACGTGGAGCGGCTGGCGGCCCTGATCGCCGCCCAGGCCGACCAGGCCCAGTTCATGGTGGTCAGTCACCGCCGGCCGATGATCGCCGCGGCCACCCGCACCATCGGCGTCACCCAGGCCCGCGGCTCCCACACCCAGGTGGTCGGGTTGCCGCCGGCGGCCTGAGCCGACCGCGTGGGCCACAATGGGCCGACCAGGCTGTTCCAGGCCGTGAAGTCGCTCCCGTTCCCCCTGCCGTCCAGCCCCGATCTCCGGATTTGACCTCCCCGATTCCCCCCTCCACCGAGCCCGCCGCCACCAGCGACCGCCTCTGGTTGCGCTCCGAATTGATGGGCACCCAGGTGATCACCCGGGACACCGGCCGCCGCCTGGGCGTCGTCGGTGAGGTGGTGGTCGACATCGACCGGCGTGAAGTGGTGGCCCTGGGCCTGCGCGACAACCCTCTCACCCGTTTCCTGCCGGGCCTGCCCCGCTGGATGCCGCTGGATCGCATCCGCCAGGTGGGGGACGTGATCCTGGTGGACTCGGTGGATTCCCTGGCCGAGGGCTTCAATCCCGAGCGTTACAGCAAGGTCATCAACTGCCAAGTGATCACCGAGTCGGGGGAACAACTCGGCCGCGTTCTCGGCTTCAGCTTCGATATCGAAACCGGTGAGCTCACCACCCTGGTGATCGGTGCCCTGGGCGTTCCCCTGTTGGGGGAAGGGGTGCTCAGCACCTGGGAAATGCCGGTGGGGGAGGTGGTCAGCAGCGGCCCCGATCGGATCATCGTCTACGAGGGAGCCGAGGAGAAACTCAAACAGCTCGGCACCGGCCTGCTGGAAAAACTGGGGATCGGCGGCGCCAGCTGGGAGCAGGAGGAGCGGGATCGCTTCCGCACCGGGGCCGTTCCTGCCGAGAACCAGCTACCGGCCGGACAGCCCGTCGCCCAGGAGCAACGCCGGATCCAGCCAGCCACCAGCCGCAGCTTCCAACCCGCCGAGGAGCTGGAATACGTGGAGCTGGAGGAACGGCGCGAACGGGAGCCCCTGCGCCAGCGTCGCTACCTCGACGACGACCTTTCCGAGCCGCGCCAGCGCCCCGAGCCCCGCCCGGCGCCGGCAGATCCCTACGGTGGCCGGGAGAGCGGCCGGGAGAGCGGCCGGGAGAGCGGCCGGGAGAGCGGCCGAGAGAGCGGCCGAGAGAGCGGCCGAGAGAGCGGCCGAGAGAGCGGCCGGGAGAGCGACCGGCAGGAGCGGATGGCGCCCGACCGCAACCCCACCCGCTACGACAACCGCTACGACGAGGAGCGCTACGACCGGGAGCGCTATCGGGAGGAACGGGCCTTCGAGCCTGAGCCCTATGCCTCACCCTCAGAACCTCCTGAGCGGGATGTTGATGAGCCCTTGCGAGGACGGGAGCCCCTGAGGGCTGAGCGGCCCCAGGCCCCGGCCCCCCGGCCGAAGGAACCGGTGGATGTGGAGCCGGAGATCCTCGACGATCCCTGGTGAACCGGCCGATTTGCGGCCTCAGCCCTCCGCAAAGCGCAGCGACGCCGAATTGACGCAATAGCGCTGACCGCTGGGGGCAGGGCCGTCGTTGAAGACATGGCCGAGGTGGGCGTCACAGCGGGCGCAACGGATCTCGGTGCGCTCCATGCCGTGGGTGCGGTCGGTGTGGGTGTTGATCGCCCCGGCCCCCACGCCCTCCCAGAAGCTGGGCCAGCCGGTGCCGGAATCGAACTTGCTGTCGGAACTGAACAGCTCGCTGCCGCAGCAGACACAGTGGTACATCCCGGTGGCCTTGTTGTTCCAGTAGGCACCGGTGAAGGCCCGTTCGGTGCCCCCCTCGCGGGCCACC
Organism: Synechococcus sp. CS-1332; assembly: GCF_025127995.1. GTDB lineage: Bacteria > Cyanobacteriota > Cyanobacteriia > PCC-6307 > Cyanobiaceae > Cyanobium. Next base: position 55,018 of record NZ_JAHLYP010000051.1, read on the forward strand.
CGGTACTGCTCAGGGGTCAGCCGGGCCCGCAAGTCAGCCTCGTCGACGTGCTCAAGGGGGGTGGAATCGCTCGGCTGCATGGTGGCGAACCCCGCAGGGGGGCAATGGTTGAAGAAATCCTATCCAGATTGCAATGGTCGCCCGGACCGCTCCCGCGGCGGCAGCAGGCCACGCACCATCGCCGCCACGGCCGCCACGGCCCCCGGCGCTCCCCGCAAACTGCGCAGGTCGCTGGCCATGGCCGAGAGCCGTTCGGGATGCTCCAGCCAGTCGGCCGCCTCGGCGGCGATCTGGGCCGGTTCGATCGGTCCCACCCGTTCCGGCACCACGGCGCGGCCAGCGGAGATGTTGGGCCAGGCCAGGAAGCCCCGGTGGCGCATGCGCCAGGCGGTGAGGGCCACCCCCACCAGACGCCGCAGCAGGGGCAGCCGGGCCACCAGCCCCAGCCAGCCATCCCAGGCCTGCATCACCGCCAGATGCTGGGTGGGCACCAGCACGATCATCGGCACCGCCAGGGCCCCCAGCTCGGCGGTATTGGCCCCCACCGTGGTGAGGGCCAGGGCGCACTGGCTGAGGGCGGCATGGGCGGGATGCTGCTGCAGCAGCAGGATGCGGGTGCCTGCCGCCGTGACCAGCTCGTCGCCTTGGAGATGGGGCTCGCCGGCCCCCTGGCGCCGGTTCAGCGGGTTGGACGGCCCGCCGTAGGCCAGCAGTTCCCGCACCGAGGTGGTGGGAGCCACCGGCAGCAGGAAGCGGCAGCCCGGCCGTAACGCCGCCAGCCGGTCGGCTGTCTCGAGCAGGAATGGCACTCCCACGAGCAACTTGGCCCGCTTCGAGCCGGGCAGCAGGGCCACCCAGTCACCGGCCTGCAGGGGATCGTCCTGGCGGGCCAGGGCCGAGAGGTCCGCCATCAGGTCCCCCACCACCGTGGCCCGCTGGCGCCAGCGGGGGGCCAGGCGGCCGGCGGCGGCGGGCCCCATCACAGCGATGCGGTCGTTCCAGCGGGGCCAGCGGGCCACCCACTCCGCATAGGTGAGGTGGCGGTAGCCCAGCCGGGCCGAGAGCAACACGGTCCAGAACTGGTCACCACCGAGGAAGACCACCACCCCCCGGGCGGGCCAGGGGCCGTGACGGCGGGGCCGCAGCAGCAGCCACCAGAAGCGGGTGGCTGGCAGCACCTGTTCGAACAGGCCCCAGCCCTGGGCCACCCGATGCTCCGCGCCGGTGGCGTTGGGGCAAGGGACCAGCACCAGCCGCAGGCTGCAGCTGGCGGCGGGATCGCGGGGCCGCAGGGGCTCCAGGCCATGGAGCTTCTCGGCCAGGGGCCGCACCCAGGTGCTCAGCTCCCCCGGGCCGTTGCTGACGAGCACGATCGCGCTCTCGGCGGCTGGAGCGGAGACCGGCGACGGCTGGGTCAAGAGAACCCCAGGTTCCGGGGGACGGGAGCTTGAAAAGAAAAATGCGGATGGCGAGACTTGAACTCGCAAGGCCGAAGCCACACGCCCCTCAAACGTGCGTGTCTACCAATTCCACCACATCCGCGTGGCTGGCGCAGGCCGAAGCACCGCACCGGTTGAGCAATATACCCATGGGCTCCCCCCACCCCCGAAGGTCCTCGCCGCCGGGGGCGCCGGTGAGCACTGATACAGTCCGCCCCGGCACGGCCGCACCCCCGCCAGCCCTTATCGCCCGGACCTGCACGGATGCCCATCGGCAAACTGCTGATCGCCAACCGAGGCGAAATCGCTCTCCGCATCCTGCGCAGTTGCCGGGAGCTCGGCATCGCCACGGTGGCCGTTTACAGCACCGTGGATAAAAACGCCCTGCATGTGCAGCTGGCGGATGAGGCGGTCTGCGTGGGCGAAGCCCCCAGCAGCCGCAGCTACCTCAACGTTCCAAACATCCTGGCGGCCGCCACATCCCGCGGCGCCGACGCCATCCATCCCGGTTATGGCTTCCTGGCGGAGAATGCCGACTTCGCCGAGAAGTGCCTCGACCATGGCCTGATCTTCGTGGGCCCCTCGCCGGCTGCGATCCTGGCCATGGGCGACAAATCGACGGCCAAGATCACCATGAAACAGGTGGGTGTGCCCACCATCCCCGGCAGCGAAGGTCTGCTGCAGGATCCCACCGAAGCGGCCGCCCTCGCCGAGACGATGGGCTACCCCGTGATGATCAAGGCCACCGCCGGTGGCGGCGGCAGGGGCATGCGCCTGGTGCCAGCCGCCGATCAGCTCGAAAGCCTGTTCCGGGCCGCCCAGGGGGAGGCGGAAGCCGCCTTCGGCAACCCCGGCCTCTACATGGAGAAATTCATCGACCGGCCCCGGCACGTGGAGGTGCAGGTGCTGGCCGACCGCCACGGCAACGTGGTGCACCTGGGGGAAAGGGACTGCTCGATCCAGCGCCGCCACCAGAAGCTCCTGGAGGAGGCTCCCAGCCCGGGCCTGGATCCGGAGCTGCGACGTCGCATGGGCGAGGCGGCGGTGGCGGCGGCCCGCAGCATCGATTACGAGGGAGCCGGCACGGTGGAGTTCCTGGTGGACAAGAGCGGCGCCTTCTACTTCATGGAGATGAACACCCGCATCCAGGTGGAGCATCCCGTCACCGAGATGGTGACAGGCATCGACCTGATCGCCGAGCAGTTGCGCATCGCCGGCGGCGAACCGCTCTCCGTGCGCCAGGACCAGATCCACATCAGCGGCCATGCCATCGAGTGCCGTATCAACGCCGAGGATCCCAGCCACAACTTCCGGCCAGCCCCGGGCAAGATCACCGGCTGGCTCCCCCCCGGCGGGCCAGGGGTGCGCATCGACAGCCACGTCTACACGGGCTACGAGATTCCCCCCTTCTACGACTCCCTGATCGGCAAGCTGATCGTCTGGGGGGTCGACCGCGACCACGCCATCCGCCGCATGCGCCGGGCCCTGTCGGAATGTGCCGTCACGGGCATTCCCACCACGATCGAATTCCACCTGGCCCTGCTGGATCGCAAGGAGTTCCAGCGCGGTGAAGTCTGGACCAAGTTTGTTGAAGAGGAGATGCTGAACCGCTGAGCCCCGATAGGCGGCCGGTTCAGCCGATGGCCTGGCTACGCAGCAGGGCCAGGGTGAGCAGACCCTGCTGACCCACCAGCAGCTCCCGCAGCAGGCTGATCAGTCCTACCCAGACCACCGGCGTCACATCCACCCCACCGATGGGCTGGATCAGGCGCCGGGTGAGGGCCAACAGGGGCTCGGTGGGCACCCCCACCACACGCATCACCCCCCTGGTGAGGTCCACACTTGGATACCAGGTGAGAACGATCCGGAACAGGAACAACAAAGTCCAGGCCGCCAGGGCCAGCCCCAGGGCCAGGTGCAGCAGGGGCAGGGGCGCCAGTGCGGGAAAGGCCAGGGCCGTCACAAAGCTCTAAGCGTCTGAACTCCGATCGTAGGAACTCGCCCCCACTGCCTAGGATCCCCCGAGCTGTCCAGAGCGAACGCCCGCCATGACCCCTTCCCTCGCCAACTTCCTCAGCAGCCTCGGCTGGGGCGCGGTCATCGTGGTGATCCCCATCGCCATCGCTCTGGTGCTGATCAGCCAGAACGACCAGCTCGACCGGCGGCTCTGAGGTTCCGCTGACAGCGCGGGTAGGGTCCTTAGAGTGATGGCCGTCGCCCGGGTCAACCGCCGTGGTCAACGCCAGCCTCAACTGGGCCAGCATCGTCGGCATCGTCCTGGCAGTCGGCGGAGCCTTCCTCTACTTCATGAGGAGCTTCAAGCCGGCCCTGGCCCGGGACTACGACGTCTTCTTCGCCGCCATTGGTCTGCTCTGCGGCGGCATTCTCTTCTTTCAGGGCTGGCGTCTCGACCCGATCCTGCAGTTCGGCCAGTTCCTGCTCGCCGGCACCACCGTTTTCTTTGCCTATGAGAGCGTCCGCCTGCGTGGGGTGACCACCGAACAGGCCCGCCGCTCTTCCTACTTCGACGACGAGGAACCCGCCGCCGCCCCGTTCCGACCGCGGGGAGGTCTGGGCGGAGGCCGCAGCTACGACGACGAACCGGACCGCTTTGATGAGCCGGAGCCGCTGCGGCGTCGCATTCCCTCCAGAGACGAACCCGAGGACGACTTCTATCGTCCGCGCCGGCCCAGTCGGGCCGCGATCCCCGAGCGGGCCGCCAGCCGCCGAGAGGAGCCCGACTCCTGGGACAACCCCCGCTCAGAGCGTTCCTCCAGCCGGCCCGAGCGGGATCCCATCGATGACCGCCCCGAGCGTGCAGCCGGCCGCTACTCCGCCGGTGGATCCGGCCGCTCGCAGGCCGCTGATTTCGGAGCCCGCCGCCGGGAGCGGGACAACGCCCCGGAACCTCGCCGCGGCTCACGCCCGGTGGCCGCCGCCGACACCATCCCCCGCTCCGGTCGCCGCGGCCCGACCCCCCCAGGAACTCCAGCCCCGTCGGCCCGTGACCCCGGCCTGGGGGCACCCCAGGGAACACCCATGGGCACGCCGATTCGCCCCAGCAGCGCCCGCAGCGGAGCTGCCGACGACGTCAGTGATGCTGACTTCTCGCCCATGGCCAGCAGCCGGCCCCGGCCAGGTCCTCCCAGTGCCAGGCCACCGGCGAGCGAGCCCCCCTCCGGCCCGCCCCCCGGCTCCAGCAGGGACAACAGCTCCCGCTTCGACGATTGAGCCGCTGAGCACCCCCCCCCGGCGGCGGCCTCATCCAGGTCTTCCCTTGCTTGTGTTCGGGTTGCTGGCCCTTCTGCTCTCGGGCTGTGGCAGCTGGAGCTGGGGCCGCCGAAGCGCCGGTCCGGTCGGTTGGGGCGGGGCAGACCGCCAGGATCCGGCGCTGAGCGGCAACGGCCGGGTACTGGCCAGCGTGGTGCGCCGGGACGGCCGCGACTCGGTGCTGCTGCAGGAGCAGCCCTCAGGGACGGTGCTGCCACTGCGCCATTTCGGCCGACTGCAGCCACACCGGTCGCCCTCCCTGAGCTGGAACGGCCGCTATCTGGCCCTGTTGGTGCAGCAGGGCCCGGAGCGCCGGGTGCTGATCGAGGACCGGACCACGGGACGCCTGCACCGCCTGCCCCTGCCCGGCGGTCTGGTGCCCGAAAGCCTCAGCCTGGCCGCCGATGGCCGGCGCATCGCCATCGCCACCGAGGGGGACGGCCGCTCGCGGGTGCAGCTCTACGACCTCACCGCCCTGCTGGAGCCGGACCTGCCCGCCGGCCTGCCGGTGCGGGGGGCGCCGGCCGCTGCCCCATGACACTGGGCGCCGGGAGGCTGATCCGGGCGGCTGCGGTGGCGGTGGCGGGCACCCTGCCGCTGCTGCTGACGGGCTGCCTGGCGCCCCTGCCCCAGCCCCTGGTGGGGCTGAACCAGCGCCTCGAGGCCGCCGGCCCCGCCCGGGGCCCCTCCCTCTCCGGCGACTGGCTGGCCCTGATCGTCAGTCGCGACGGCCGCGACCGGGTGCAGCTGGTGGACCTGCAGCGCCAGCAGCCGGTGCCCCTGCCGGGCCTGGAGCGGCCCGACGCCCAGCCCCTGAGCGTGGCGGTGGATGGCCGTGGCGAGCGCCTGGCCCTGGTGCGCCAACTGGAGGGGCGCACCGAGCTGGTGCTCTACCGCCGCAACCTGATGGCCCTGCAGCCGGTGCCACTGCAGCCCCCTGGCGTGCCGCGCCGGGTGGCCCTGCGGGGCGACGGCCGCGAACTGGCGGTGGAGGTGAGCCGCCAGGGCCAGTGGCAGGTGGACCTGATTGCGGTGCCCTGATCAGGGCACCAGGCCCGCCCAGTGCAGGAAGGTGTCATGGCTGGAGGCCTCGACCAGCAGCACGGCGACGAAGCCGAGCATGGCGAAACGGCCGTTGACACGCTCGGCGTAGCCGCTCCAGCCGAAGGCCGGCACCTCGGAGGTGGTGGCGCTGGTGGCGGGCGGGGTGACGGCGTCCTGGGGGACGTCGGCTGATGGAGTGGTGGAAGGGTCGCTCATCGGATCAATCCTCGCGGCCAAAGCTATAGCCGGCTGCCGGCAGCAGGCACCAGCCGCCGTTGCCATCGAGCTCCAGCACCGTGTCGTGGTAGGCGGTGAGGGTGGGGCGGTGACCCACGCTCACGAAGGCCATCTCCCGCTCCACCAGCAGTTCGTAGAGGGCCTTCTCGGTGGCGACATCGAGGGCGCTGGTGGCCTCGTCGAGCACCACGAAACGGGGCGAGTTGAGCAGCAGCCTGGCGAAGGCCAAGCGCTGCTGCTCGCCGAGCGAGAGCAGGCGGGGCCAGTCCTGCTTGATATCCAGGTCCGGATAGCGATGCACCAGTTCGGGCAGGCGCACCTCCTCGAGCACATGGCGCAGCTGCTCGTCGCTGAAGCGATCGGGGGGCTGGGGGTAGCAGAGCTGCTCCCGCAGGCTGCCCAGCAGCATGTAGGGCTTCTGGGGAATGAACATCAGCTCGCCCACCGGCGGCCGCTGCACGCTGCCGGCGGCCGGTGGCCAGAGGCCGCTCACCAGCCTCAGGAAGGAGGTCTTGCCGCAGCCCGAGGGCCCCACCACCAGCAGGCGCTGGCTGGCGGTCACCTCCAGGCTGAGATCGCGCACCAGAAGGCGGTTGGTGCGGGGCGGCACCAGGTTCACGTTGCTGACCAGGATCGATTCGGGGCGCACCGCTCCGGCACCGGCGCCCATGGCGCCACCGGCGGAGGCCTGCTCGGCGGCCACGAACTCGGCCATCTCGGCACTGATCGATTCCACCTTGCCCTGGAAGCCCTCGAGACGGCTGATGGAGGCGGAGAAGGCGGCCAGCCGATCAATGTTGTTGACGATGTAACTGACCGAGAAGAGCACCTGGGAGAAGGCGATGCTGGCCTGGCCGAAGACACCGAAGTCGACCTGCTTGGCGAAGTAGATCGGCGCGATCACCAACCAGGGCAGGAAGCGGGAGAAGTAGTCGTAGGAGCGCTGGATGACGCTGATCAGCGCCTCCCAGATGATCAGCCGGTTGTAGTTGACGATCACCCCATCAAGACGGCGTTCCCCCTCCTTCTGCTCCTGGCGTTCACCCCGATAAAACGCGATCGATTCGGCGTTGTCGCGGATATGAACCAGGCCGTAGCGGAAATCGGCCTCCAGCTTGAGCTGCTGATAGTTCAGGTTCACCAGCTTGCGGCTGGCGAACACGATCAAGGCCGTGCCGCCCACCGAATAGCCCAGCAACCACAGGGCCAGGGTCTGGTTGATGCTCCAGAGAACGATGATGAAGCTGAAGAAGGTGAGCAGGGCGGAGATGATCTCCACCGTCACGCTCAGGCTGGTGGCGGTGAAGCTGGCCGCATCCTGGGAGATCCGCTGGTCCGGGTTGTCAATCTCCTCAACGCTTTCATCGTTGGGGTTGAGAACGTAGTAGGCCCGGTTGGTGAGGTAGCGGCCCAGCATCCGGCCGCTGAGCCACTCCCGCCACAGCAGACCCAGCTTGGGGATCAGATAGCTCTGAATGGCGCGGATCGGCAGGGCCAGCACCAGGCAGAAGGCATAGATCGCGACGATCTTCCAGAACTCCTCCGCCTTGTAGGCCACCAGGGCGTTTTCGATGTTCCGGGCAATGAAGCTGATGCCCACGTTGATGCCGTTGATCACCAGGATCAGCAGGGCGATCACCCCGAGCAGCAACCAGGGCAGCCAGCGCCCCTGGCGCAGCTTGGCCCGCAGGCTGATGAAGGCGGCGAGGCCGGCGGCGAACAGCACCATGACCACGATGCCGATCGGCCCTTTCCAGACCGCGGCCACCTGCTCGGGCACCCCGGGCAGGAAGCGGCTGCGCAGCTCGGGGATCCAGGCGCCTGCTGCGGCGATCACGCCGGTGAGCAGCAGCAGGGTGAAACCCACCACCACCGCCAGCAGGGCCACCACCAGGAGCAGGAACTGGCCGCTGCCGCCACCGCCTTCGTCGAGGGGCAGGAAGTAGGGCTGGGCCAGGCGCTGCAGCTTGCCCAGCTGCTCGCGAAGGGCCTTCAGGGGGGTCATGGCAGGGGGCGGATCGCGCCATTCTCTCCGCCAGCCCGACCTGGCGGGGGTGGCGGTGTGCGCCCGGCCATCAGCCGGGCGGCCAGGCCAGCGGGCGGCCGCCGATCACGTGCAGGTGCAGGTGGAACACGGTCTGGCCGGCGCCGGCGCCGCTGTTGATCACCGTGCGCCAGCTTTCGAGCCCCTCCAGCCGGGCCACCTTGGCGGCCACCAGCAGCAGGTGTCCCAGCAGTTCCTGATGCTCGGCCGTGGCCTCACCCAGCTGGGCGACCGGTTCGCGGGGAATCACCAGCACGTGCACCGGCGCCTGGGGGTTCACATCCCGGAAGGCCAGGCAGAGGTCATCGGCGTAGACCTCCTGGCAGGGGATCTCGCCGCTCAGGATGCGGCCGAAGATGGTGTCGCTGCTGGCCATGGGACGCCGGGAGTGGTCGGGAGGTGGCACTGAACGGGCAGTGGGCTCCAAAGGGATGTTGGCACGGTGCAGCAGTGGGGCCCTGCGGGGCCTGGAGGCCCTGCCGGTGACGGTGGAGGTGGACATCGCGCCGGGTCTGCCGGGGCTGCGGGTGGTGGGCCTGGCCGATACGGCGGCCCAGGAATCGCGGGAACGGGTGCGCGGGGCGCTGCGCAACGGCGGCCTGAGGGTGCCCCTCACCCGGGTGGTGGTCAACCTGGCCCCCGCCGACCTGCCCAAGGCCGGCCCTGGCTTCGATCTGCCCATCGCCCTGGGGCTGCTGGTGGCCAGCCAGCAGCTGGCGGCCGCCGAGGTGGAAGGGGTCTGGAGCGCGGGAGAGCTGGGCCTCGACGGGCGGTTGCGGGCGATCCGAGGGGTGCTGGCCCTGGCTCTGGCCGCCCGGCGGCACGGGGCCCGAGCCCTGGTGGTGCCGGCGGCCAATGCCACGGAGGCCGCCCTGGTGGAGGGGCTCGCCGTCTGGGGGGCCGACCATCTGGTGGAGGTGGTGGCCCTGCTGCGGGATCCGGGGCGAGCCCGGCAAGCGCCCGTGGCCGCAGCCCTGCCA
>NZ_JAHLYP010000052.1 GCF_025127995.1 Synechococcus sp. CS-1332
CGGCAGGGGCGCCGTGCGCGGAGCCGAGTGGGTGAACAGCAGCCAGAGCAGGCCCGCCGCCGGCAGGCCCAGCCCACCCAGCCAGAGCAGCACCCGCCGCGCCGGCGCGACGGGCCCCGGTCCTGCCGGTGCCGCCAGGTAGCAGAGGCTGAGCAGCATCAGGCCCGCCGCCGGTGCCGCCACAGCCGTCGGATCCACCGATCCTCCCTGGAATCCATCGGTGGCGGCGTCGACGGCCAGCTGCCATTCGCTGATCAGCCAGGCCGGCCCCACCAGGGCCAGCAGCGCCAGTTGGGGCCACTGGCGCAGCAATCCCCAACCCAGGCCCGCGCCGAGGCCCCAAAGCAGCAGCCCCAGGGGCCAGTGGGCCTCCAGGTGGAACAGTTGGCCGGCCAGGAAGATGCCGGCCCCCAGGGTGACCGTACCCACGCCGTGCAAGGCCACCGCCAGGGGCGGGAAGCGCTCCTCCACAGCGGCGGCGCCCCCGTGCAGCCCCAGTACCAGGGCCAGAAGCAGCGCGAAACGCTGCGCCGGCGCCAGGGCCTGCCAGTGGGTGGAGACGAACAGCAGCAGCCCGGCGGTCACCAGGACGCCCCCCAGGGCGACGGCCACCAGCACAGGAACCCGCAACCGTTGGGGGCTGGGTTGGGCCCGTTCCCAGGCCCGGATGGCCTCGGCGTTGGCGGCTTCGATCAGGCCGGCCTGCCGCCAGCGCTCCAGCCTTGACTCCCAGCCATCAGCCATGGGCTCAACCTAGGTGCGGCGGCCTTTTGCGACCATGGGCCCCCTGCCCAACGTCCCCCGTGTCCGCCGAGCCCCTTCCCAAGACCTACGACCCGGCCGCCACCGAGGCGCGCTGGCAGGCGGCCTGGGAGGAAGCCGGTGCCTTTCACCCCGATCCCGCCGCCGGCGGTGAGCCCTTCGCGGTGGTGATCCCACCGCCGAACGTGACCGGCAGCCTGCACATGGGCCACGGCTTCGAGACGGCCCTGATCGACACGATCGTGCGCTTCCAGCGCCTGCAGGGCCGCAACGTGCTGTGCCTCCCCGGCACCGACCACGCCTCGATCGCGGTGCAGACGATCCTGGAGAAGCAGATCAAGGCCGAGGGCGGCAGCAAGGACGACCTGGGCCGCGATGCCTTTCTTGAACGCGCCTGGGCCTGGAAGGGGGAGAGCGGCGGCACGATCGTGGGCCAGTTGCGCCGTCTGGGCTATTCGGTGGATTGGCGCCGCGAGCGCTTCACCCTTGATCCCGGCCTCAGTGAGGCGGTGGTGGAGGCCTTCGTGCGCCTGCACGAGCAGGGGCTGATCTATCGCGGCGAGTACCTGGTGAACTGGTGCCCGGCCTCGGGATCGGCGGTGAGCGACCTGGAGGTGGAGATGAAGGAGCTCGACGGCCACCTCTGGCACTTCCGCTATCCGCTGAACGGGGACCCGGCCGCCGATGGCACCGACCACCTGGTGGTGGCCACCACCCGCCCCGAAACAATGTTGGGCGACACCGGAGTGGCGGTGCACCCCACCGACCCCCGCTACGCCGCCCTGGTGGGCCGCAGCCTCACCCTGCCCCTGGTGGGCCGCAAGATCCCGATCGTGGCCGATGGGCATGTGGATCCCGCCTTCGGTACCGGCTGCGTGAAGGTGACCCCCGCCCACGACCCCAACGACTTCGCCATCGGCAGCCGCCACGGCCTGCCGCTGATCACGGTGATGGCCAAGGACGGCAGCATGAACGCGGCGGCCGGCCGTTTCGCCGGCCTGGATCGCTTCGAGGCCCGCCAGGCGGTGGTGGCGGCGATGGAGGCGGAGGGCTTCCTGGTGAAGGTGGAGCCCCACCGCCACAGCGTGCCCTTCTCCGACCGCGGCAAGGTGCCGGTGGAGCCGCTGCTCTCCACCCAATGGTTCGTGCGTGCTGAGCCGCTGGCCGCCCGCTGCCGGGAGGCCCTCGATGGCGGTGCGCCCCGCTTCGTTCCGGAGCGCTGGGAGAAGGTCTACCGCGACTGGCTCACCGACATCCGCGACTGGTGCATCAGCCGCCAGCTCTGGTGGGGCCACCGCATCCCCGCCTGGTTCGTGGTCAGTGAAACCGGTGGCGTGATCAGCGAGGCCACGCCCTACGTGGTGGCCCGCAACGCGGCGGAGGCCCGCGCCAAGGCGGCGGCGCAGTTCGGTGACGCTGGCCGGGAGTTGCAGCTGGAGCAGGACCCTGACGTGCTCGACACCTGGTTCTCCAGTGGCCTCTGGCCGTTCTCCACCCTGGGCTGGCCCGATCCGAACGCCGTCGATCTGGCCCGCTGGTATCCCACCAGCGTGCTGGTGACGGGGTTCGACATCATCTTTTTCTGGGTGGCCCGCATGACGATGCTGGCCGGCGCCATGCAGCCGGCCGGCGCCGGCAAGCCCTGGATGCCCTTCGCCGACGTGATGATCCACGGCCTGGTGCGGGATGAGAACAACCGCAAGATGAGCAAGAGCGCCGGCAACGGCATCGATCCGCTGCCGCTGATCGAGCGCTATGGCGCCGATGCCCTGCGCTTCGCCCTGGTGCGCGAGGTGGCCGGCGCCGGCCAGGACATCCGCCTCGACTACGACCGCAACGTCGGCAGCTCCGCCACGGTGGAGGCGGCGCGCAATTTCGCCAACAAGCTCTGGAACGCCACCCGCTTCGCCCTGATGAACCTGGGTGGTGAGACGCCCGCGTCCCTGGGTGCCCCGGACCCCGCCCGTCTGCAGCTCGCCGACCGCTGGATCCTCTCGCGCCTGGAGCGGGTGAAGCGCGAGACGGCGGAGCGCTACGCCAGTTATGGCCTGGGGGAAGCCGCCAAAGGGCTGTACGAGTTCGCCTGGAACGAGGTCTGTGACTGGACGATTGAATTGTTGAAACGGCGCCTCAACCCGCGCCCCATCGCCGAGGGGGAGCCCCTCAGTGCCGAGGCCCTGGCCGACCAGCAGGTCGCCCGCGCCGTGCTGGCCAAGGTGCTGGCGGAGTTGCTGGTGCTGGTGCATCCGCTGATGCCCCACCTGAGCGAGGAGCTCTGGCATGGGCTCAGCGGGGCCCCGGAGGGCACCTTCCTGGCCCTGCAGCGCTGGCCGGTCGCCGAGGAGGCTGCCCTCGATGAAGGCCTCGAGGCCTCCTTCGCTGAGTTGATCGAGGCGATCCGGGTGGTGCGCAACCTGCGGGCCGTGGCGGGCCTCAAGCCCTCCCAGGGCGCGCCGGTGCTGTTCATCACTGGCCGCAAGGAGTTGGCGGCGGTGCTGCACGAGGGCAGCGCCGACATCACCACCCTCACCCGGGCGGAGAGCGTGACCGTGCTGGATCCGGCGGCGGCGGCAGAGCGGCCCGCGGCCCGGGCCCTGGCCGCCGTGAGCGGCGAGCTGCAGGTGCTGCTGCCCCTGGAGGGCCTGGTCGACCTCGACGCCCTGCGCGCCCGCCTGGAGAAGGACATCGCCAAGGCCGAGAAGGAGATCAGCGGGCTCAGCGGCCGCCTCGCCAACCCCAACTTCGCCGGCAAGGCCCCGCCCGAGGTGGTGGCCGAATGCCGGGCCAATCTGGCCGAAGCGGAGGCCCAGGCGGCGCTGGCCCGCCGGCGGCTGGTGGATCTGGGGGGCTGAGGCGCCGTTGCCCGATGCCGGCAGCGTCTGATCGGCTGGCCGAAGTCAAGCTCTAGCAGATTTCCTTGATTGCACACGTGATCCAATCGTGTTCGGGATCACCTTGGACGGTGTTCTTTGCCGATTCCCAACCCAATCCTTAACCGGGGTGGTGGGGGTCTGGGTGATGGTTGTTTTCAGTGAACATTCCTTCGCCTCCATGGTTGCCTCCAGCAAAGCCAAGGGTCCCGCCAACAAATGGATCCTGCCTGAAGAGCTAACCGCCAGCAGTCAGCCGTACGTGGGTCCTGCTGCAGCGGGGGTGGCCAACCGCAAGGCCTTCCCTGGTCGGCCTGAGCCGGCGCCGGCCCAACCCTTGCTCGGAAGTCTGGACCTGTCTCCCCAGGCGACCCCGGGCGAGCAGTTCCAGAGCGAAATCTCCACCACCGTTAGCGTCCGTGGTCAGATGTTTGTGGTCTCCAGTGGTGGTGGCGGCACCCTGCAGGTGACCAACGCCACCGATCCGTCAGCGATCACCCTGGAAGAGCGGGTGACGCTGACGGGCTACAACTCCCAGTCGGTGGCCAGTTTCGGCAATCTGCTGGCGGTGGCCCTTTCCCCCAGCGACTACAGCAGCAACGGCGGCAAGGGGGTGATTCGTTTCTACCGCGTGGGTGCGGAGGGCGGTCTGACCTTCCTGCAGGACGTTCAGGTCGGCTACCTGCCCGACTCGATCACCTTCAACGACAAGGGCACCAAGTTGGTGATCGCCAACGAGGGCGAACCGATCACGGGCTACGGCGTCGCAGGCGGCAAGGATCCTGTCGGAAGCATCGGCATCATCGACATCAAGGGTCAGGCGAATCTGAGGTTCTCCTACACCGAGCTTGATTTCGCCGGACTCACCCTGCCCACGGGGCTCAGAATCTCTGGCCCTGCCGGCACCACCCAAGCCACCGACATCGAGCCGGAGTACGTCTCGATCCTGGGCAACTATGCCTATGTGACCCTGCAGGAGAACAATGGAGTTGCCAAGGTCAACCTCAAGACCAACTCAATTGAGACGATCTTCGCCCTGGGCACAGTCGACTACAAGAACCAACTCGTCGACCTCAGCGACAAGGATGGCGGGTTCAAACCCCTGCTGGGCCAGAACTTCGAAGGTCTGCGCATGGCTGATGGCATCGCTGCCTACAGCGTCAAGGGCAAGGACTACTTCGTAACTGCCAACGAAGGCGATGCCCGCGAGTACACCCAGGGCACGGCTCCTAATGTCGTTGTCACCTACAAGGATGAGTCTGGTAACGGGCCTAACCCCAATGTCAGGACGCTGACGGACGACGCCACGGCCGGCAGCCCCGATCGCATCACCACCTTTGGTGGCCGCAGCATCAGCCTCTTCGATGCCGACACCGGCGCCCTGCTCTGGGACAGCGGCAACAGCCTGCAGACCATCGCCGTGGCAGCCGGCATGTATGCCGATGGCCGCAGTGATAGCAAGGGCGTTGAGCCCGAAGGCGTGGTGGTGGCCCAGATGAAGGGCCGCAGCTACGCCATCGTCAGCATGGAGCGCACCACCAAATCGATGCTGGCGGTGTTCGATGTCACCGATCCAGCCGCTGTCAGCTTCGTCACCAGCACCGTGATCGCCGGCAGCATCTCCCCAGAGGGGCTGCATGTGGTGGACGCCAAGCAGAGTCCCACCGGCCGGTCCCAGCTGATCGTGTCCAACGAGGTGTCGAACACCCTCAATGTGTTCGATCTGCAGGCATTGATCGCGGCGCCTCCTGTGGCCGGTGCTGGCGCCTTCACCTCCACCATGCTCAAGGATGTGGTGGGCGGTCCCCAGCTTTCAATCACCAGCCTGATCACCAACGGCGAGTTCACCAATGGGCTGAACCCCGGCGACAGCGTCTTCGCTCCCACTGGCATCTTCGATGGCCAGGGTGCCTACGACAACGGGGACGGCACCTTCACCCTGCTGGTCAACAGCGAGCTGGGCGCTGATCGCGGGTATGGCTATCTCCTGCCCGGCGTCGATGGTGGTCTCACCGGTGCCCGCGTCAGCACCCTGGTGATCGACAAGGATGTCGATGACGATGCCTCCAATGGCTTTCAGAGCAAGGTGCTCAGAGGTGGTCTGGCCTACGACAGCATCCACCTGGACAGCTCGGACGTTGCGATCGACCAGGCGTCCGACCTGGGTGCCGTGGGCTTCAAGCGGTTCTGCTCCGCCAATCTGGTGGAAGCGAACAGCTTTGGTGCGGGCATCGGCTTCGCCGACCGCGTCTATCTCGTGGGAGAAGAGGAATTCAGCGGTGACGGTGGGTCCTTCTTCGCCCTCGATGTCGACGGCCGTGCCCTCCATGAGGTGGTGGGCTTCGGCAAGGGCACCTGGGAGTCCGCCACGATCATCGATACGGGCAGTGCGGACACCGTGTCGGTGCTGTTGTTCGACGACGCCAAGGCGCCCCTCTTTCTCTGGGTCGGCACCAAGAGTTCGGCCGCTGACGCCAGCTTCCTGGAGCGCAACGGTCTGGCCCAGAACCAGGGCACGCTGTACACCTACGTCACCACGGCCCTGCCGGAGAAAGGTGTCGTCGATGATGGCCCCGATTCCTTGGATCTGTTGGCCTTCACCAAGGCGAATGGCCTCAACGCGGCCATCAACGGCTCCTGGGTCGACCTGGCCAGCGTCGATCCCAACTACACCCAGCTGGGTGCCCCGGCCCTGCGCCAGCTGGCGGTGGGCGCCGGTGCCCTGCAGCTGAGCCGGATCGAGGACGGTGAGGTCAACCCGCTCAACGGTCAGCAGGCGGTGTTCGTGTCCACCGGCACCACTGATTTCAACAAAGGTGATCTGTACGGCAACGTGTACACCCTGGATTTCGGCGCCGCCTTCGGCAGCGATGGCCTGATCTCCGGACCTGGAGACTCGGTGCTCAAGGTCGTCTACGACGGCGACCTGCTGGTGGATCCCACCACCGGTCTGCGCAATCCCGACAACATGACCATCAGTGCCGATGGCCATGCCTACATCCAGGAGGACCGGGCCAACGGCGGCGGCACCGACACCACCCTCGGCAACTTCGGTACCCAGGAAGCCTCGATCTGGAAGCTGGCGATCGACCCGATCACCGGCAGCTCGACCGGCGAAGCCCAGCGTTGGGCCCAGATAGACCGCACCGCCGTGCCGACGGCCTACGGCCAGAGCCAACCCGGTGATGTCACCCAACCCAACAGCAATGGTGTCGGCAACTGGGAATCCTCGGGGATCATCGATGTCTCGACGATTTACGGCTCCGCACCCGGCAGCTTCTTCATCGCCAACGTCCAGGCCCACAGCCTTGGTGGTGGCAACATCCAGGGCGCCGGCTACCTGGTGGAAGGGGGCCAGATCGACCTGATCCAGCAGACCGTTCCGCTGATCTGATCGATTGTCTTTCAGGGCCCCTCGGCCGCCACCTCCAGTGGCTGCCAGATCAGGGGCCCGAAGCGGGCCACCATGGCCCGCAAGCCATCCAGTTCCCGGCCGCAGCGGCCGCTGAAGCCCAGCACCACGCTGTCGGCCGGCACCGTCCAGTCGAGCGGGCGATCGCCGGCCTCGCCGCCACCGCCGATCCGCTGGCCGTCGCTGCTGGTGAGGAACAGCCGGTCGACGCGGGTGCCGCTGAGGGCCTCGATGCGGCGGATCACCACGCCCTCCCCGAGCTCCAGGCGGCCCCGGTCACCGCCGCTGCCGCCGCCATGGACCTCCGCCTCGAGCGGATCCCCCTCGCCGGCGTAGCGCAGCCGGATCTGATCCACCCGCGAGCCGGTGCGCAGAGCCACCTCCACCAGATGCCGCCGCTGGCGGATGGCTTCGGCGCGCCCGGGGAAGGTGAAGGGGGCACCGCCGTTACCCCCCATCAGGAGCTCGTCGCCCAGGGTCACGTTCAGCTCGGGGCTGCCCGCGGCAAGGGAGGGCAGCTTCGGCGCCTCCAGGCGAGCGGTGGCGGCGGCGGCGTAGGCAGCCCGACAGGTGTCGATGGCGCCCAGGTCCGCCCTGGCGGCGGCGCGCTGGACGGCGAGGCTTGGGTCCGGCGCCACGGCGTAGAGCCGGTAGGTGCCCGCCACCCAGTCCATCTGGTGGATCAGGCCCTCCAGCCGTTCGCGGCGCTCGCTCAAACCCTCGCCAGGGCCTTCGCCGCTGAACAGCTGTCGGTTGGTGGCCACCAACTGGAAGGCGCCACCGATGGCCGGCACGCTCTCGTAGCCCCTGGTCCGCACGCCGATCAGGGCCGGGTGATCGAGGGGGAGCCCAGCGAAGTCGCGGGCGAAGGGGATCAGGGAGGCGGCCTCAGCTGGTGGCTGGGCCCGGCTGCCGCTCACCTGCATCCGGAAGCCCACGTTCACCTCGGCATGGCGGGCGACCGTCGTCACGGTCTCCACCAGGGCGGGGGTCAGGGCCAGACCGCCGAGGCCCAGTCCTGCCTCGAACTCCCGCTCCACCATCCGCGCCTGCTCCCGTGACTGCGCATAGAAGGTGAACACCCCGTGGCACTCACCGCCCACCTCCGCCGCCGCCACGAAACCATCCCCGTACAGGGCCACGAAGGCCTCGAGCTCGGCGGCGCTGGTCGGCACGGCGACACCCTCCAGCAGGTGGCTCTGGCCCACCTCCATTGCTGTGGCCACCTGGCGGGCCCAGACCACCAACGAGAGGCTGAAGCTGGTGGTCTTGAGGGAGTCGCTGAACGCCTGCTTGGCGTTCAGCAGGTTCAGGGGGCCCAGGCCGATCCCCAGCGAGCCGCCGCTGTGCAGCGAACGTACCAGCTCCTGGCGGCTGCGGCAGAGCTGCCAACCCACTGTGCTGCCACCGCCCGCCGGGAGAACCGTGCCGCCCACCGCGGCCTCCAGGGGCTCGCCGCTGCCAGTGACGCAGTGGCGCCCCCGGAACAGGGCCCCCCGGGCGACCTGTTGGGCCAGCTCCGAGGGGTCAGCCATGGCAGCACGGGCACGGGACCCAAGCGTAGGCAGGGTCGATACGGTGGCCCCATGGACCTGCTCTGGCTGCCGGATCACCTGCTGCCCTGGCTGCGCTCCCCGGTGGGGACTGTGGCCTTTGTGCCCCTTTATGCGCTGTGGGTCAGCCTGCTGCTGCCGGGGGTCTGGGCCTCGATGCTGGCCGGGGTGCTCTACGGCCCGCTCTGGGGCAGCGTGCTGGTCTTCGCCGGGGCCTGCCTGGGGGCCCAGGCGGTGTTCCTGCTGGGGCGCGGTCGCTGGCGCGGCTGGGCCCGCCGCCGCCTGGCCGGGGCGCCGCGGCTGCTGGCGGTGGAGCGGGCGGTGTGCCGCCAGGGCCTGGCCCTGGTGCTGCTCACCCGGCTCTCGCCGGCCTTCCCCTTCAGCCTGCTCAACCTGGCCTACGGCCTCAGTGAGGTGAGCCTGCGGGATTACTCGATCGGCCTGGTCGGCATCCTCCCCGGCACCGTGCTCTTCTGTTCCCTGGGGGCGGCGGCTGGCGATCCCGGGCGCTTTGCGGCGCTGCTGGCCGGTCCGGCCGATGGCGTCACCTGGGCCCTGCGGCTGCTGGGGGTGGTTGCCACCCTGGCGGCGGTGCTGCTCGTGGGCCGCCAGGTGTGCCTGACCCTGGAGGAACGCGGGGTAGCCTCCCAGGTTGCGATGCAGTCCAGCGATGGTGACGGCCGAGACTCCCCCCAGCCCCACCGTCTGCGCCTGCCCCAACTGCGGCGGCGGAAATCTCACCCTGGTGCGACGGGTTCGGGTGAGCAAGGCCCGGGTGGAGGCTGAACTCGCCCATTGCAGTGCCTGCGACTTTCTCTTCCTGGGCGAGCCCTCCTGGCTGGATGTGGCCTACGAGGACTCCTTCTACGGCGACACCGGCTACGTCGACCGCAACCTGCACGCCTCGCGCCTGCTGCGCCTGCTTCTGGTGATCGGCCGCCTGGGTCGCTTCGGCGCCAGCGAGCCGGGTTGCGACCTGGGCACTGGGCTGGGCATGCTGCCGCGCCTGCTGCGGGACCACGGCTTCGATTTCCACGGCACCGACGCCTATGCGGCCATGGAACTGATCCGCCCCTTCTGCGAGCCCCCGGGCGATGGCCCGAGCGGCTGCAAGACCGCCTTCGAGGTGATCGAACATGTGCCCGGCACCACCGGGTTCCTGCGCGACGAGGTGGGCGCCACGCCCCTGTTCGTCTTCTCCACCCTGATGCGCCAGCCGGGTGAGATTCCAGGACCTGACTGGTGGTACTACGCCTTCGGCAACGGCCAGCACATCAGCTTCCACAGCCGCCGCAGCTTCGAGGTGGCGATGGGGCAGGCGGGGATGGATCCGGCCTGGCTGGTCTGCATCGATGGGCCGGTGCACCGCGGCGCCCTGCATCTGATCGCCCCGCAGGCCCGCTGGCGGGGGGCGTTCCGTATCGCCGGCTGGCTGGTGAACCGCGGCCTCGACGGGCTGCTGTTGCCGTGGCTGGAGCCCCTGGTGGGCCTGCGCACACGCATCATCCCCGACCACTACGCGGCCATGGAGCGGCTCAGATCTGCCGCAGGGCGTCAGCCTTGTCCTTGAAGTCGCTCAGCAGCAGCTGCAGGTAAGTCACCTTGCGCAACTTGACGTTGGCGGTGAGGGACATGCCCACCTGCAGCGGCAGAACCTTGCCGCTCTTGAGCTTCAGCTGCTGGGAGTTGAGTCGGATGTCCACCGGAAAGCGGTAGAAGTTGTTCATCTGGTCCGGGGGCAGGGCGTCGGAGCCGATGCGCCGCACGGTGCCCTGCAGCACGCCGAAATCGGTGGCTGGGAAAGAATCGATGCTGATGTCAGCCGTTTTGCCCACCGTGACGAAACCGATCTCCCGGCTGGGCACCTCCACCCTCGCTTCCAGCTTGTCGAAGGGCACCACCTTCATCACCGGCTCGCTGGTCTGGGCCACGAACCCCCTGGAGCGGGGCTTGAGTTCGAACACCACACCGGCTTCCGGGGCCCGGATGACCTGATAGCGGATGTTGACGTTGAGCTCGGTCAGCTTGCTGCGCAGGTCGGCCAGCTCGCTCTGGATTTCACGGATGCCCTGCTGCAGGATCGCCTGCTGGCGCAACCGGTCGACGCCGGTTTCCTCCAGCTTCCCCTGCACCTCCTGCACCTTGTTGCGTTGGGAGAGGTATTGCAGTTCAGCCGTGGCGCCCTCCTTGTTGAGGGTCTCGAGGCGGCCAAGCACGTCCTTCTCGAGCACCAGGCTCTGGCGCAGCACCCGCTGCTCGGTGTCGTTGTACTGAAGGTACCGGGCGAGCTCCACCTGCTTGAGCCGCAGTTGCTGCTGCTTGTAGCGGATCGTCTGCTGCATGCTGCCCTGGCGATCGAGGGTGGTCTCGGTGTCGAGGCGCAGCAGCACCTGGCCCTTCTTCACCCGCTCGCCCTCCTTGACCATCACCTGCTCCACCACGCCTCCCACCGGCATCTGGATGTCCTTCACCACCCCCAGGGGCTCGAGCTTGCCCGGGGCGGTGACGATCTCCTCGGTCTGGGCGAAGGCCAGCCAGCCAAGGCCGAACAGGGTGACCCCCATCAGGGTCCAGGTGATCGAGCGGGCCCAGAAGCGCGACTGCTGCAGCACCACGTCGTCGCTGTCGGTGTGGATGCTGCGCTCGAGGCTGTTCTGGGCCCGCCGCAGCAGGCTGCCTGGGGTGGGGGGAGCCATCAGCCCGCCTCCTGTTGGCGATAGAGCGCGAAATAGCGTCCCTTGAGGGCCATCAGTTCCTCATGGCTGCCGGTCTCGACGATGGCGCCCTGGTGCATCATCACGATCAGATCGGCGCGGCGGATGGTGGAGAGCCGGTGGGTGATGAAGAACACGGTGCTCTGGCTCATGGTCTCCCGCAGGTTGTCGCACACCTGGCGTTCGGTGTCGTAGTCGAGGGCGCTGGTGGCTTCGTCCATCACCAGCAGCTGGGGCTGGCTCAGCAGGGTGCGGGCGATGGCGATGCGCTGGCGCTGGCCGCCGGAAAGGGAGGCTCCCCGCTCCCCAAGGGGGGTGCTGTAGCCGGAGGAGAGCTCCATGATGAAGTCGTGGGCGCCGGCGATCCGGGCGGCCTCGACGATGGCGTCGCTGGGGGCCTCCGGGTTGGTCAGGGCGATGTTCTCGCTGATGGTGCCGGAGAAGAGCAGGGGATCCTGGGGCACGATGCCGATCTGGCGACGCAGGGAATAGAGCTCCACCTTGTCGATGTCGTAGCCGTCCACCAGGATGCGGCCCTTGGTGGGGGAATAGAGGCGAGGCAGCAGCTTCATCAGGGTGCTCTTGCCGCTGCCGCTCTGGCCCACGATCCCGGTGAAGGTGCCGGGGGGAACGTGCAGGCTGACGTTGGTGAGGACCTCGGGCCCGCCGGGGTTGAAGCGGAAGCTGAGGTTCTCAAACACCACATCGCCTTTCACCGGCGGCAGGGGGATGTGGCCGCGATCGGCTTCGCTTGATTCCTCCGGGGTGTCGACCACGTCGGCGAGGCGCTCGAACGACACCCTCAGCTCCTGGATGTTCTGCCAGATCGAGGAGAGGCGCAGCAGGGGCTGGGTGACATAGCCGCTGATGATCCGGAAGGCGATCAGCTGGCCCAGGGTGAGCTCCCCCTTGAGCACCATGGTGGCCCCCACCCAGAGCACCAGCAGCTGGGAGAGCTTCTGGAGCACCGAGCTGGTTTCGTTCAGGAAGGTGCCGGTGATGGTCTTCTCGAAGGTGCGGGAGATGTATTTGGCGTACAGCTCCTGCCACTTCCAGCGGCTCACCATCTCCACGTTCTGGGCCTTGACCGTCTGGATGCCGGTAAGCACCTCCACCAGGTGACTCTGGGTGCGGGCGTTCTCCTCGGCCGCCTGGCGGTACTGGCGCCGGAACAGGGGGGCCCCGAGCAGGGTGAGTCCCACCTGGATGGGCAGCACAGCCAGGGCGATCAGGGTCAGCAGCCAGCTGTAGATCGCCATCACGATGATGTAGATCACCGAGAAGGCCGCGTCCAGCAGGGTGATCAGGGCCTGGCCCGTGAGGAAGTTGCGGATCTTCTCCAGCTCGGCGATGCGGGTGCCCAGCTCCCCGACGGGACGCTTGTCGAAATAGCCGAGCGGCAGCCGCAGCAGGTGGTCGATCACCTCGGCGCCGAGCCGCAGGTCGATGCGGTTGGTGGTGTCGGTGAACAGGAAGGTGCGCAGCGAGCCGATCACCCCCTCCATCAGGGTGACCACCACCAGGGCCATGCCCAGGATCTGCAGCGTGTCGAGGCTGCGCTGGGAGATCACCTTGTCGATGATCACCTGGATCAGCAGGGGGTTGGCCAGGCTGAACAGCTGCACCACGAAGGAGGCCAGCAGCACCTGGAGCAACATGCCCCGATAGCGCTTCAGGGCCGGCCAGAACCAGCCAGGACCGAAGGTCTGCTCAGGGGTGTCGATGCTGCGCTCCAGCAGCAGCAGCTCCAGCCCTTCCGGATAGTGCTCGGCGATCTGGGCCGGGCTCAGCTGCACCCAGCCTTCAGCCGGGGAGGCCAACCGCAGGCCGGCGGCGTTGCTGGCGGTGGCGATGGCGAAGCCCTGCTTCCAGGGCACCAGGCAAGGGGTGATCAGCCGGGTGGCGGACGCTGCTGGCACCTTGGCGCCGGTGACCAGCAGGCCGAGCATGGCGGCGATCTGGCCGCAGAGCTGCAGATCGGGTGGCTGGCCGCGGCGCATCTTGTCGCGCAGGATCTTGTCCACCGCGTCACGGCGGTAGGGCAGCTCCAGCAGCTTGCCGAGCATCTGGAAGCAGGCCAGGGTCTCCTCCAGTGGGCCGCTGCCCCGCACCAGGACGAGGTGGCGGTCGGCCCGGTCCTGGCCCAGATCGAGGCTGCTGGGCTGGGCCAGGCCGCCGGGGGCGGCCTCAATGGGGACGATGGCCTCGCCCGCCTGGATGGTCGAGGGGAAGGGAACGGGGGGTTCCGCCGGCGCGGGGGCCAGGGCCAGCAGCCTCAGGGGCAGGGGGGGGCGGGGCTGGGGCAGCGGTTGTGCCGCCGCCAGCACCGAACCGATGGCCAGATCGGGGACGTTGGCGCTGGCCAGGAGCAGCTCCTCGCCGTCCAGCAGGGTAAGCGCCCCTGCCACGTTCGGCAGCACGCCCCGGGCCCGCAGGCGCAGGCGTTCGATCTTTTCGCGCCAGAGGGGCGGATCAAAGCGGCCCGCTGCGGCTCCTTCCCTCTGAAGCAGAAGCTGGTGCAGTTCCGCCGTCCAGAGGTGGCGGCCACACCACTCACGCAGGCCGTCCTCGGCCAGCAGCAGCTCAAGCACCAGCGTGTCTGGAACCGCCGTCGCCAGCAGCTCGGAGGCGGCGCTCACCGGCTCGATCCCCTCGGCCCGTAACAGCGAAACCAACCCAACGATGGCGCCGGGCCCCAGTCGCTCCAGGGTGAAGGGCCGAGCGTCCCGTTCCGCCAGCAACCGCGCCTCACCCTCGTGCAGCACCAGCACGCGGTCGCCGATGCTGCCGGCGCTGCTGAGGTCTTCGCCGATGCGGAACCGGCACGGGCGGGCCTCCGCCAGCAGCCGCTCGCGGCCGGCGGCGGAGAGGCCGTCGAAGGGCGGCAGGGTGAGCCAGTCGGTGCGCCCGGGAACGGTGGAGGTCATCGCCCCAGCCCCTGCCGCAGCTGCAGGGTCACTTCCTGATCCACCCATTCCTCAAACAGCTCCCGCGCCATCCGTTTCTGCATCTCGTTGTCGAAGCTGGCCGAGCGGAGCGTTTCCAGCCGCACCACCAGCCACCAGCGGTCGATGCGCAGGGGGGGATGGAGCTGGCCCGGGCGGCTGGTGCGCAGCAGCTCGGCCAGGGACGGATGGGCCTGCAGCAACGGCACTGGACCCACCACGCCCCGGGTGGAGCGCTCGGGCCCCTTGGCGTAGGTGGCGGCAAGTTCGGCGAAGTCGGCCTCCCCTTCGGCGATGCGCAGGTAGAGCTCCCGGGCCAGGGCTCCGTCCTCCACCCGCAGCAGGCTGTAGATCACCTGATCCAGCTGGTTCTTGCGGGCCAGGTAGCGCTGCTCGGCCCGGTGCAGGAAATGGTCCTGGCAGTGGTGCTCGATCCTGGTGGGCAGCTCCGCCTGCCAGAGCACATCAGCTTCCGAGAGTTCGTGCTTCTGCAGGTGGCTCTTCAGATCCTCGGCAGAGCGGATGCCATGGCTGGAACCCCAGGCCTGCTGGGCCTTCTGACGCTCCTCTTCCGTGAGGGTCACCGCCGCCACGGCCGTGGCGATCACCGACTGGCGCAGCAGGGGCAGCAGCAACTGGTGGCGGGCCAACTGGCGCCGCAGTTCCCCTGGAATCTCAGGCAGCGGCTCAACCTCCACCATCACCGGTGCGCTGGAGGCGCGCACGGGTGGATCGAGACTGATGTCGTGGTCCAAGGAGTGGGCGACGGCCACAGGATCGACTTTCACGCAGGCATTCTGGGGCTGAACCGGCCGATCCAGATGTATCGGTGGCGGTTGTGCAACGCCCGCAGCTCAGGAGCGGCGCAGGATCGGCTCGGCGCGAAACACGCTGCCGAGCAGCAGGAACAGCGCCTCGATGCTCCCCACCCGCTTCACCTTCTGGAACCAGGCGTTCTCGCCGTAGATGAGCTGAATCAGGGCGGCTTCCGTCTCGCGGGCCGGCATGTCGAAATTGAGTCCCAGCAGGTGGTGCTGGCGCAGCCGGCTGGTTCTCATCAGCCGGACGGGTAACTCCAGGTGGTACTGGGGCACCCGCAGCAGGCCCTGAATCTCCCCCTTCCCCGGGCCCGGGGTATTGAGCAACAGGCTGGCCCCCTGCTCGGAGACATCGTTGGTGATGCCCCAGTACTCGGTGCCCTCCACTTCGAGGCAGGCCACCAGTCCCAGGGGGAAGCGGTCGGCCTGACGCCTGATCGGTTTGTCGATGCAGGCGAGCAGACAGATGAACATCAGGATGCCGTTGTACAGATTCCAGCCGAGCATCAGACTTTCGCCCTCGAAAAGAGATCTTGACCAGCGAATGTCCAGCAGGGGCAAGCCGTAATTCAAGATCAGTACGCCAACGAAGAGGAAGAGATAGGTGAGGAAAGGCCAGGCGAAACGAAGGTCCAGGGTCTGCTTTGGATGATTGACGTCCTTGTTGGTCACCAGGCTGCCCACGGATCGGAAGGGTCGGAACAGGATCTGGGACATCCGTTTCAATGCAGGGAAGCAGAACAGGGACTCATAGACTTCCGTCCAGAAATGAAAGTAATGGCCGTTGGTCTGCCAAGACGGCAGGAAATACAGCATGATCACGAACGGAAGACCGTAGGCCATGTATTCCACCGGAGGAGCGGCAATCAAGGTGAAGCCGATCAGCATGGACAGCAGTGGGAAAATGATATAGACCGCTCGAAACACCGGCGTCAATAGACTAAGAAAGAGATTCAGATAAAAGACCCGTTGCCAGAAATTTAATGTCTTCCAGATCGGGAGTTCTTTCGGGGAGGTGAACACTTGGACGTTGCCCTGCATCCAACGCAGGCGTTGTTCGAGGTAATCGCGGAAGGTTCGGGGCACCTCCCCCAGGCTCAGCACTTCATCCAGATAGATCATGCGCCAGCCACGGGTGAGCAGCCGGGTGCCGGTCTGGTTGTCTTCGACGATGCAATGGGTGACATAGCCACCGATGGCCTCCAGTGCGGATCGGCGGGCGAGATAGGAGGTGCCACAGCAGACCACGGCGTTGAAGGGATCACGAATGACTTGGACATAGTGGAAGAAATAGTCCATGTCGTCGGGGACAAGGACGTCCAGGCCGAGATTGCGATTATGAAAATCAGAGTTGAAGTAGTGCTGCGGGGTTTGCACCAAGGCCACCTTGGGATCCTTGAAAAAGCCAACCGTGCGATCAAGGAATCGGCTGAAGGGGATGAAGTCACAATCGAAAACGGCGATCAGATCACCGTGGGAGTGCGCCAAGGCGTAGTTGAGATTGCCGGCTTTGCGGTGCAGATTGTCCGGTCGGCTCAGGTACTGCACACCGAGCTCTTGAGCCAGGGCGGCGATGGCAGGGCGGTGGCCGTCATCGAGCACATAGATCGTCTTGTTGGCATACTGAATATTGGCGCATGCCATGATGCAGCGCCGAACCATGCGTGCAGATTCGTTGTAGGTTGGAATCCATAGGTCAACGCTGGGTTGATGCTCCTTTGCCCAGGCCAGAAGTTGATCCGCCTGGCGTCGCCGTTGCTCCGGCCTGTACTTCAGGGAGGGATAGAACTGCAGAGCGGATGTGAAAAGATATGTGAACTCACAGAGAAAGAAAATCAGGCTGAAAAAGAGGCTGACTGGGTGGGCTGAGTTGATGGTCGTCGCTCGCCAGATGAAGTAGCGAATCGCGAACAGCGACAGCAACACCGTGGCCAGCAGATAGGAGGCAGGTCGCCTGGGCAGCAGGTTCGCCCCCAGGCAGATCCCCACCGCCAGGGCCAGGGGCAGCAGCACATCCACCCACACATCCCGCACCTGCCAGAGCTCGGGCAGAACCCGAAAACTCAGCGGATTGAGAAGCCCGATCGCCACCACCGAAAACTGCAGATTGGCCAGCAGCACCGCCATAACCAGGCTGGCCCCGGAGAGCAGCAGCACCATCCAGACCCACGGCGAGATCCTCGTGTTGCCCGTGGGATCCGTAAACGAGTGGAGGAACTTCATCGTTCGAAGCTGACCTTCGCCGTGAAGCCCACGTAGCAGAACTCCCCAGGAGGAGCCGGAAAGTCATTGAGGATGCGGATCTTCACTTCGCTTTCCCTGGCCAGATTGATCGGCACCGGTTGGGGAGCTTCCTCGCCCAGTTGGGTACGGCCGATGCCGGAGCGGATCCCGATCACTTCGCCGCGCAGTTTGTCCCGGCTGCCCACCAGCTCGATCCTGGCCTTGCTGCCCAGACGAATTCGGTTGAGATCGTTTTCCGCCACCGTGGTTGTCAGCCAGCGCTGGCTGCAGTCGATCATCTGGATCACTGTCTGCATCGCGTCGACGGAATCTCCCCTCTGCGCCCCCAGCTGCCACACCACAGCCTTCCGGGGACTGACAAGACGGGCCAGGTTGCGTTCCTGCCATTCCTTCTTGGCCACCGTCAGCTGCAGCTCCAGACCATTGACCTGGAAGGTCTGGGTGCGGAGATCCCCTTCGGCGTTCTCCAGGGCGATGGTGGCCTCCTGAAGCCGCACCACTGGATCGGAGTTGCTGCGGTTGTTGCGCAGGGTGAGGTCGTTTTTGGAGGCCTGCAGAACGGCCACCTGGCCGGCCAGCTGGGCTTCAAGGCCCCGCACCTCCCGAGCACGTTGCTGCTCGGTGGTGCGGGCCCGATCGACCACGTTGGCGGCCACGGCGCCGGCCCGGAACAGCGTGTCCTGCCGCACGGTTTCCCTGCTGGCGAAGGCGAGTTCCTTACGGGCCCGGTCCAACGCGAAGCCGAGGCCGTCCCGTTCGCTCTGGTCGCGGGAGATTTCCAGGCTGCGTTGCTGTCTGGCGTCCAGGTTCAGCTGCTTCACGAGCTTCTTGCGCAGATCCCGGCGTGTCCGCAGTTCCTCAAGCCGGCCCCGCGCCGTGGACAGCTGGGTTTCGAGCGCCGTGAGGGCGTCTTTTGGAGCCCTCGGATTCACCACGATCGCCAGGGTCTGGCCGGGGCGGACCTCCACGCCTGTCCCCACTGTGAGGCTTTCCAGGGTGCCGGTGACCGGACTTCTCAGCACGATCGGGGTGGCATTGATGACCGCATCGCGCGAGCGTGCGGTGAAGAAATTGATCACGATGGCCAGGGCCGTGATCAGCAGCCCAGCGGAGATCAACAGGATGGTGAGATCGGCCCTTCGGGAGCTGGGGATCGCGTCGTCCTCATCCGTCGCTGGGGCGTCAGGCTCAGGACCGGCGGCTCCCGCGGGTTCTAGGTCGTTCGCGCCAGCGGAAGACGAAGACATCCCGGAGGTTCACGGTGTGATTTTGACTCTATCAGGACAGCACTTTGTCCCATGAATATGCGCTTACATGGCTCATTCATGCGGACTTCACTTGTTTTTTGTGACCCTGATCTGACTGGTTCACGGCTTGTCCAAGGCCGCCATTATAGCCAATGTTGCTGGTTTGGCCTGGTTGTTTTCATCGAAGGGCAACGGCCGTTGTGGCAGACCATCGGCCCTGGGTAGGAATGCATTCAGCCAGGTGGTGCGATCACTCAATCCCCAGCTGGTGATCAGCTTCAGCCTGGGTTCCGGCAGGACCGCCGCCAGGAAGGCGGTGTAGACCGCCGCCACGGCGCGGTCCCGCTCCGGGATGGCCGCCGGCAGTTCCCGGTCGTTCACATCCAGTTCGGTCACGTAGATGTCCAGATTCAAAGCCGCCAGCTCCCGCAGGAAGGTGGGCAGGGTGCGGAAGGTGGTGGGCCCGCTGCCGTTGGCGTACAGATGGGCCTGAAGCCCCACGGCATTCAGGGGAACGCCGCGATCGCGCAGCTGGCGCAGAAGGGCCAGGAACGAGCGGCGCTTGGCTGCCGTCTTGGCGTCATCACCCTCCAGCCCGTACTCGTTGATCACCAGGGCCGCTGCAGGATCGCTCTGATGGGCCAGGGTCAGGGCGCGGGCGATGTAATCGGGGCCCAGCCGCTCCAGCCAGAGGCTGCGGCGCAGGCCCGTGCCGTCGTCGGCGATGGGTTCGTTCACCACATCCCACGACGGCAGCTGGCCGCGGTAGTGGCCCACCACGGTGCGGATGTAGGTCGCCAGGGCCTTGTCCAGGTCCGCGGCCGGAAGGGCCTTGACCCAGGCCGGCAACTGCTCATGCCACAGCAAGGTGTGGCCCCGCATCGCCAGCCCGTGCTCGCGGGCGAAGGCCAGCAGCCGGTCCGGGGCGCTGAAATCGAAGCGGCCGGGCGCCGCCTCCACCCCATCCCACTTCAGCTCCGATTCGGGCACGATCAGGCCGCTCTGGCTGGTCACCAGGCGCCGCAGGCCGGGGTCCTTGAGCTGCTCATTCGTGACGGCGGTGCCCCAACGCAGCTTGCGCGCCGCCGCCAACCCCTGCAGGGTCGGGGACGACCCCGGCGGCAAGGCCCGCGCCACGCTCCAGCCCAGGATCCCCACGACGGCGAGCAGGATCAGTGGCCGTCGTCGCATGGCCTGGCTGCAGACGTGCCCCTCCACTCTGACGGGTGACTCCGACAGGGACGCCGGACGAGCAGAAACCGTTCAGACCGGATCGGTCTCCAGCAGCGCCCGCAGGCCCTCCTCATCCAGCACGCTCACCCCGAGGGCCTGGGCCTTGGTGAGCTTGCTGCCGGCCTCCTCGCCTGCCACGACGTGGCTGGTCTTGCGGCTCACCGAACCGCTCACCTTCCCACCTGCCGCCTCGATCAGGGCCTGGGCGGCGGAGCGGCTCAGGCTGGGCAGGGTGCCGGTGAGCACGAAGGTCAGTCCCGCCAGGGGTGTGGCCACCTGTGGCCCCCCCTCCGCGCCCGCGCTCTGGTCCGGGGTCGCGGCCAGGGAGAAGCCCAGCGCCTCCAGCTGCTCCAGCAGCGACCGGTTGGCCGGTGTGGAGAACCATTGCCTCAGGGATTGGGCGATTTCGGCGCCGATGCCGAAGACTTGCGTGAGCCGATCTGGAGCCTCGTCGTTGTCGGCCAACGCAGCGGTGGCCAACGCAGCGGTGGCGAACGCCGCGGCTTTCAGCTCGGCGGCGGTGGTGAAGGCCCGGGCCAGGGCCTTGGCGTTGACCTCGCCCACGTGGTGGATGCCGAGGCCATAGAGCTGCCGGTGCCAGGGCTGCTGCTTTGAGGCCTCCAGGGCGGCCACCAGCTTGGCGGCCGAGGTCTGCCCCATCCGCTCCAGGCTGGCCAGCAGGGCGGCATCGAGCCCGTAGAGGTCGGGGATCGACGCCACCAGGCCCCGGTCCACCAGCTGCTCGATCAGCTTGATCCCCAGGCCGTCCACGTCGAGGGCCCCTTTGCCCACCCAGTGGCGCAGGGAACCCCGCAGGATGGCGGGGCAGCCGTTGTTGACGCAGCGGGTGGCGGCCTCCCCCTCCTCCCGCACCAGCACCGAGCGGCATTCCGGGCAGGTGGGGGGCAGCTCCAGCCGCATCGCCCCCTCCGGCCGCAGCTCCTTCAGCACCCGCACCACCTCGGGGATGATCTCGCCGGCCTTGCGCACCACGATCGTGTCGCCGGCGCAGAGATCCAGCTCCGCCAGGCGGTCGGCGTTGTGGAGGGTGGCGCGGCTCACGCTGGTGCCGGCCAGGGGCACCGGCTCGAATTCCGCCACCGGGGTGACGACCCCCGTGCGGCCGACCTGGCAGGTGAGGCGCAGCAGGCGGCTGGGGGCCTCTTCGGCGGCGTACTTGAGGGCGATCGCCCAGCGGGGGGCCTTCTGGGTGAAGCCCGCCTCCCCCTGCAGGCGCAGGTCGTCGAGTTTCACCACCACCCCGTCAGTGGCGTAGGGCAGGCCGCGGCGGTCCTGCTCCCACAGATCGCAGAAGGCCTTCACCGCCGCCAGGTCGGGGCAGAGGGCGCAATGGGGATTGACGCGGAAACCAGCCGCCTTGAGCCAGTCAAGGGCCTGCCACTGGCTGTGGGGCCCGGCCTGCCAGTCCTCGCTCAGGTGCAGGGTGTAAGCGAAAAACGACAGGCTCCGTGCGGCCACCACCTTCGGGTCCAGCTGGCGCAGGGTGCCGGCGCAGGCGTTGCGTGGGTTGGCAAAGGGGGGGTCGCCCCGTTCGGTCCGCTCGGCGTTGATGGCGGCGAAGGTGGCCTCGGGGATGAAGGCCTCACCGCGCACCTCCACCCAGGCCGGCGGCGACGTCAGCTCCAGCCGCAGGGGCACGCTGCGGATCGTGCGCACGTTGGCAGTGATCTCCTCCCCCCGCTCCCCGTCCCCCCGGGTGGCGGCCCGCACCAGCACCCCCTGCTCGTAGCTCAGGGCCAGGGCGTTGCCGTCGATCTTGAGCTCGCCCACCATCGGCAGGGCCGGCGCCGGGGATCCCTCCTGGGGTTCGCGATCGAGCACCTTGAGCAGGCGTCCGTACCAGACGTCCAGGTCGCTATGGGAAAAGGCGTTGTCGAGGCTCAGCAGGGGAACCCTGTGGGCCACGCTCGTGAAGCCTTCGGCCGGTGCTCCCCCCACCCGGCGGGTGGGGCTGTCCGGCTGGATCAGCGCCGGATCGGCCTGCTCGAGCGCCACCAACTCCCTGTAGAGCCGGTCATAGACCGGATCCTCCAGCACCGGAGCATCGAGAACGTAATAGGCATGGGCGGCGCGGTTGAGCAGGCGCCGCAGTTCTTCTGCCCGGGCTTGGGCCACGGCTCAGGCGGCCGCCAGCCGGGTGATGCGATCCACCCGCCAGGCTTCTTCCACTTTCACGAACGTGAAGTCCAGCGGCAGTTCCTCCTTGCCGTCGGTCTTGAGCTTGACCGTCAGGATCACCTGGCCCTCCTGCAGCCTGGGGCGGCCGGACTTGAGGTTGCGGTACTTGTTGAGCTGCAGCCCGACCAGGAAGCGGATGAACTGCTGGCGGTTGACGTGGGAGCGGTAGTTGCGGGTGGTGAGCAGGTAGGCCCCGTCCACCTGGCCGGAGGCCACCTGGGTGAAGAACTGCTTGATCAGCGGATTGATGCCCCGGGCGCTGAGCACCAGCCGGACCGCCGAGATGGTCCAGTACAGAAGCAAGCCACCGGCTCCCGCCAGCAGGAGCTTGGAGCCGATGTCGCGGGCCAGTCCCCAGTCCATGGTGATCCCATCCGTTCGCAGCGTTGCAGAGTCTGACGGACGACCCCACCAGAATGGGCCGATGCCCCTGGAACCGCTGCTGCCCCTGTTCCACCGGCTCAATCGCGAGCACTTCGACGGCCAGCTCACCCGCGACGACCGGCCGCTGGTGGACGTGCGCTGGAGCGATGGCCGTCTCACCCGCACCGCCGGCTTCTACCGGCGGGGGCGTCTGGCCGACGGGCGTGACCTCTGCGAGATCGTCCTCTCCCGGCCCCTGCTGGAGCCGTTGCCCCGCCAGGCCACCCTGGGCACCCTGTGCCACGAAATGATCCACGCCTGGGTGGACCGGGTGCTGGTCGTGCAGGAAGTGCACGGCCCCCAGTTCCGGGCCCGGATGGCGGCGATCAACCAGGCCCAGGACGGCTTTCAGGTGAGCCTGCGGCACCGCTACCCCCTGCCGGTGCCCGCCAGCCGCTGGATCGCTCGCTGCCCGCGCTGCGACAGCCGGACGCCCTACCAGCGCCGCCGTCAGGGCCTGGCCTGCCGTCACTGCTGCGAGCGCCTCCATGGCGGCCGCTGGGATGCGAGCTGTCTGCTGGTGTTTGAACCCAACACCGCCTAGGTTCTGGCGCAGGTGTTGGGGCCGATGGCGACGTTTCTGTGGACCCTGGAGTGGGGAGGCTTCACCATTGCGCTGGTGGGAATCGGGCGGGAGCACTGGCTGTCCGGCCGGCGCCGTTAAAATTTCCATATGCCTACGACGGATCAGGGCTACGGCCGCGAACGGGATCCCTCCCGGCGGCCAAGGGGCGGAACCGACCCCTTCGATCAACGGGTCGATCGCTGGGTGACGGCCGGCCGTCAGTTCGTCGAAGGGGTGGCCGGTTCACGGCCCGGCGGCCGGCCGGCGCCGCGGGGAGCCGAAGGCCGCCCCCAGCTGCGACCGCGCATGGACGAGCTCGGCCGCTGGGTGGAAGGACGCCTCGATTGGCTCCTTGATGACGGAGACGACTGGCGTGAGCCGTGGCAGGAGTCCGGGCGCAACAACGTGGAGGCGTCACCGCCACCACCGCAGCAGCCATCGGTCACACCGGTTCGCCCGCGCCGCCAGGGGTTGGAGGCGGTGTCGCGGCGCGTCCGGCCAGGGTCTCTCCCACCCCAGCCCCTGGGCCCTGAACAACGGCCCAGCCATGCACCCGGCGAGGGCGACGACGGCGACTGGCCCGATGACGCCAGCTTCAGCCTGCCCCGCTGGCAACGGCCTGCGCCGGGCGGGAGTTCCGCCTCCCCGGAGCCGCCGGCCACACCGGCGGCCGAAGGCAGGCCCTTGCCGCGCTCCAGCCGCCGGCGCACCTGAGCCGGGAACACCGCCACTTTGGGCGGAAGTGGGTTAGGAATACGCCGTAATCGAGAGGATGACGACGATGAGCAGCCTGGTGGTCGTTGGATTTCCGTCCGTGGCGGAAGCGGACCAGGTCCGGCGTCAGTTGGTGGAGATCCAGAAGGAGGAACTCATCGCCCTGGAAGATGCCGTGGTGGTGGAAGCGGAACCGGATGGCAAGGTGCGCCTGCACCAGTCGCTGAACCTCACCAAAGCGGGTGCCCTTGGCGGTGGCTTCTGGGGCACCCTCGTGGGCCTGCTGTTCCTCAATCCCCTGCTTGGCGCCGCCGTGGGTGTGGGTCTGGGGGCCGCTTCAGGCTCCCTTTCCGATCTGGGTATCAATGACGGCTTCATGCGCGAGGTGGGAGAAACTCTCCCCCCCGGCAGTGCGGCCCTCTGCCTGCTGCTGCGCGACGCCACTCCCGATCGGCTGATCGATCGCCTGAGGATTCACGCCCCCCACGCCAAGCTGCTGCGCACCAACCTCAGCACGACCGACGAGGATCGGCTGCGTCAGATGCTCGAGCAGGCGAGCAAGCAGGCCCAGGGACTGCGGTTGTCCTGAGCTTCGGGTTGACTCGGAAGCTGCAGCCCCTCTGACGCAGTTCCCTGTTCACCGGTTTGACCAGGTCGCGGGGGACGTCATTGGCCATCTCCTCGGCTGAGATGCTGATCGACGGAGAGCCGTTCTGCAGGGCACTGAGCAGATCCGCCCACAGGCTCACCATCGTGCGCTGGGCCTGGGGCACCAGGCCCAGCCGTTCCAGGTGGGGGGCACAACCCTGATGCAGCCAGAGGCTCGACTGGTGATGGCCCGGCATGGGACGCATGGCCAGGCCAGTGGCCAGGGCTGCGGGCGTCGGTTCGCCGCTGCTGCGGCGCAGACCGGAAGCCACCAGCAGTTTCCCGGTGTGGACGGCAGAGACGCCGTAGCGGCGGCCCAGTTCGGTGAGCGTGAGCCAGTCCCCTCCCGGCGGGGTCTGGGCGCTGTGACGGGTGGACATGGCGGCGACATCGGGTAAGCGAATGCTGGCTAATGACCCTGGAGCGTCAATTCGTCAACAGGAAACCGCCACATGGTGTTACCGAATTGATCAGTCTTTACGAACATTTCCGGTTTCGGCCGGCCCCAGCCAGAGCTCCAGAGCCGGGGAGAACACCTCCCGGATCACCGTGAGTTCCCTGCCCTGGCGAAAGAAGCGGTAGTGACGGCTCCAGAAGGGTCCAGCGCAGCCGAAGCGCTCCGCCAGCCAGGGCTCCTGCACCTGGCCGAAACCGTCCACCTCGCGGAAGAGCTCGGCGCGACCGGCCGAGAGGCTGCGCCAGATCGGCAGACGACGATCCTGCAGATGGGCCTCCGCTTCGGCCCGGTTCCACCAGCTCTCTGCCCAGCCCAGGGTCTGCGGCCCACAGGTGAGCCACACCTGCCGTCTGAGCAGGGGTTTGGCCAGGTGGGCCACCTCCGCCGGGGCACCGGCAGCCCCATCCGGCTCGGAGGCCATGGCGATCAGTTCCACCTCCACCGGCAGGCCGGTGAGCAGTTGCAGGTGCCGCGTCGGGCTGCCGTCCCCAAGCAGCAGCAGCTTCCAGGGGCCAGTGAGTTCCCGGCCCGTCGGTAACTCCTGGCGTTCGGCGGCGCTGGTCTGCCACAGAAAGCTGGGGGACGGCAACAGGCCGCCGGAGTCAGGGGTCATGGCGGGCCGGGACGCGAGTCAGTAGCCGTTGCTGATCGAGATGCGTCGCACTTCGCCGCCCCGCTCGATCAGGGCGGCGTCGCCGTCAGCGGAGCGCAGGCGCCAGCCGCTGCCCCCGATCGCTTCGCCGGCGTTGACGCTGGTGGAGCTTCCCCCCATCTGGAAGATCGCCGAGGCAGAGCGGCCTGCCGAACCCACCACACCCACCAGCTCGGGCACGGAGCCACCGCCACCGCCTGTCGGGGCGGCACTGCGCTCGGTGTAACCCCCGCCCCCGCTGGCGGGGGGCGCGGCGGCGGCCAGTTTCGGGCTCACCGGCACGCGCAGAACAGGGGCCCTCGCCCCCTCCGGCTGGGGCAGCTGGGACAACTGCTCGATCCAGGGTTCTTCCGGAGGCGGCGGCAGCTGGTCACCGGTGAGTGGCAGCAGGGGCTGCCCACCGCTGGCCAGGTTGGTGCCCCCGACGGCCCCGATCGGCGCCGGATTGGCCGGTCCGAGGCTGCGCAGCCGCTCAACCAGCAGCAGGCTGCGCTCCTGGGTGAGGGCCTGCTGCATGCGGCTGGAATGGGTCAGGTACAGCACCGAGCTGGCGACGCTGATCATGCAGACACCACCCATCGCCGTGAGCAGCAGGGTGTTGCGGTCGGGCCTGGCCGGGGCCGCAGAAGGGGGTGGCGTGGACGAACGGCCCCGAAGCCGGCGGATGGGGGTGGCCACCGGCAGCGGTGGGGGGGGCTCGGCCTGGGCCGCCACATCGAGATCGATGGTGGCCTCGGGGTCGAAGACTCGGTTCATCATCTGCTCCGCCTTCAGCTCCCAATAGGCACGGGAGGTGGGGATGCCGCGCAGGGGGCGCCGAGGGGAGGGGCTCACGTGCAGTCCTCGGCAAAGGCGTGCGTCACTGTAACGATGGTTCCGCGGTCTGACGAGGGCCCGGTGGCTCCCGGCGCCGTTCAAGTTCCAGCCAGAGCAGCAGGGCGTTGACATCAGCGGGACTGACGCCGGGAATCCGGGAGGCCTGCCCGAGGCTGCGGGGCTGGATGGCCGTCAATTTCTCTCGGGCCTCCGCCGAGAGAGTGCGGATGCCGGCATAGGCGATGTCGGCGGGGATGGCCCGCCCCAGCTGACGCCGGACCCGCTCGATCTGCTGCTCCTGGCGGGCCAGATAGCCGCTGTATTTGATGTCAATTTCGGCGCCATCCCGCACGTCGGCGGGCAGATCCGGGTCACAGAGCCCCAGCCGCACCAGATCCTCGCCGTGCAGGCCCGGCCGACGCAGCAGGTCGGCCAGGGTGATGGAGCCGTTGATGCCGGCGCCGGTGCTGGCGGCCACGGCGCTGGCGGCGGGATCGGAGGCCTTGAGCCGCACCGTCTCCAGCCGCCGCTTTTCCGCATCAATCCCGGCCTGCTTCTGTTCGAACAGTTGCCAGCGCCGTTCGTCGATCAGGCCCAGCTGGTGACCGAGGGGTGTGAGACGGCGATCGGCGTTGTCGCCGCGCAGCACCAACCGGTATTCGCTGCGGCTGGTGAGCACCCGGTAGGGCTCCTTGAGGTCCTGGGTCACCAGGTCGTCCACCAGGGTGCCGATGTAGCTCCCCTCCCGGGGGAAATGCACGGGGTCCTGGCCCCCCAGCAGGCGGGCCGCATTCAGCCCGGCCACCAGTCCCTGGGCCGCGGCCTCCTCATAGCCGGTGGTGCCGTTGAGCTGGCCGGCCGAGAACAGGCCCCGCACCCGCTTGGTCTCCAGGGAGGGCTCCAGCTGGGTCGCCGGAAGGATGTCGTAGTCGACGGCATAGGCGGGCCGCAGCATCACACAGGCCTCCAGCCCAGGCAGCGTGCGCAGCAGGGCCAGCTGCAGGGATTCGGGCAGGCCGGTGGAGAAGCCCTGGACGTACAGCTCCGGCGTGTCGCGTCCCTCCGGCTCGAGGAAGATCTGGTGGCTGTCCTTGTCGGCGAAGCGCACGATCTTGTCTTCGATCGAAGGGCAGTAGCGGGGCCCCTTGCTGTCGATGAAGCCGCCGTAGATGGGCGTGAGGTGCAGGTTGTCGCGGATCAGCTGGTGGGTGGCCGCCGTGGTGCGGGTGATGTGGCAGGCCATCTGCTCACCGCTCACCCGGGCGGTGGGATCGAAGCTGAAGAAGCGATCGGCCGCATCGCTGGGCTGCTCCTCCAGGCGATCAAGGGCCACGCTGCGGCGGTCGACACGGGCGGGGGTGCCGGTCTTGAGCCGGTCGGTGCGGAACCCCAGCTCCTGCAGAGCTTCGGTCAGCCCTTCGGCCGGTTGCTCACCGGCCCGGCCCGCCGCCATCGAGCGGTTGCCCACCCAGATGCGGCCGCCCAGGAAGGTGCCGGTGGTGAGGATCACGGCACCGGCCCCGTAGACGCTGCCGAAGTAGGTGCGCACGCCGATCACCCGTGCCCCTCCCGGATCGCCGGGTTCCCCTTCCACCTCCAGGCCCGTCACCATCGCTTCGCGCAGGGAGAGGTTGGGGGTGTGCTGCAGCAGCTGCAGCATCTGGCGGGCGTACTGGCGTTTGTCCGTCTGGGCCCGCAGGGCCCAGACGGCGGGACCGCGACTGGCATTGAGCAGGCGTTTCTGAAGGGCGGTGGCATCGGCCAGCCGGCCGATCACTCCGCCGAGGGCATCCACCTCATGCACCAGCTGGCTCTTGGCCGGGCCGCCCACGGCCGGGTTGCAGGGCTGCCAGGCGATGCGGTCGAGGTTGAGGCTGAACAGGGCGGTGGAGACCCCCAGCCGAGCGGCGGTGAGGGCCGCCTCGCAGCCGGCATGGCCGCCGCCGACCACGATCAGGTCGAAGTTTTCGGTGGGGGTTGCGCTCAGGACCATGGATCGAATGTATGGCGCTGCACGGGTGGGTGGCGCGGGGCCCCACCCCGGCAGGTCTCGGATTCAGACATCCTTGAACCGATCCCGGATCATTTCCACAGCCTCGCGCCGCCGCTTCACGGCCGCCACACAGTGGGCATCGAACTGTCCAGCGGCCACCAGGTGGTCGAGTTCCGTGATGGCCGCCTCCATGGTCCAGGCTTCCTTGTAGTGCCGGTGGCTTGTCAGGGCATCCAGCACATCGGCCACCGCGATGATCCGGGCCTCCAGGGGGATGGCCTCACCCTTCAGGCCCAGGGGATAGCCGGAACCATCAAGTTTTTCGTGGTGGCCCGCCACGACATTTTTCATCACAGCTGAGTCGGGCAGATCCTCCAGCCCAAATTCACCCACCATTCGCTCCAGAATCTCCATGCCCTTTTGCACATGGGTTTCCATCAGCCGACGTTCCTCTGGATCCAGGGGACCGGGTTTGAGCAGGATGCGATCCGGGATTCCGATCTTGCCGATGTCATGCAGGGGCGCAAACAGATAAAGATGTTCGATGTATTCATCGCTGAGTCCGTGGCTCTGCTGGAGTTCCCGGGCGATCAGCCGCGCGTAGTGGGCCATGCGCTCAAGATGGGCGCCCGTTTCAAAATCCCGTAGATTGGCAAACTCGCGGGCCACCTGGGCCGAAGCCGTGATCGAGTGCACCAGATTGAGTTCGCTGCTGATCAACATGTTGACCAGCGAAGCAATCAAAGAGAGTTTCCGCTGCACATGTTCGCTGAACACAGCAGGCTTCAGTGAATCGAAGAAGAGAAAGCCGATGAACGAACCCTTGTCAAACAACGGAACAGTCAGCGAAGAGCGGTAGCCCTCCTTCAGCAGCCAGGCCGAGTGCTTGGTGTTGCCGCGCACCGCCGCCGGGATGTTGTCCAGCACGCGGACGGAACGGCTTGTGGCCAGGTGGCTGAGGGACTGGCTTTTGGAGAGGTGGAACTCATAGCCGCTGATCGCCTCTCCCGTGCGGGTGCTATTAACAAACGTCTTCAATAAATCGTCTTGAGGGTCGTAAAGCGCGACGGCCACCCGATCCACATCGGGCGTGATTTCCATCAATTGCTGGTGCAGCTGCCGCAGCCGGTGATTGAGGGCCTGTCCCACTGACGGGGCTTCGGCACGGGCTTCAGCCACCGATGAGCCGTCGTCTGGACATGGGCTTGGTCGCGAGGTCATCACCCGGACTCAGCAGCGATCCCTCCAGTGTGGCGGTTCCAGGAACGGTCCCCCATGGCCGGAAGCTAGGGGCGCGATTCCAGGCCAGAGCAAGCAGGTCTTCAGCGGTTGATGATGGGCCCGTCGGCAGCGACGCCAAGCGATGCGCACCGCCCTGGTGCTGATCGTTCTGATCAACGACCTCATTCACCCCGATGGGGCCATGCCCACCTGCGCCGTTGAGGTGGAACGGCGCGGGGTGCTGGCGGCGGCCAATCTGGCGCTGGAGGGGGCCCCCGCCCGGGGCTGGCCCACGCTCCTGGTGAAAGTGGGCATCCGCGCCGGCTATCCGGAGCTTCCCGCCCACGCGCCGCTCCTCGGCCGGGCCCGGGAGCTGGGGGTCCTGCGGCTGGGCCAGTGGGGCACGGAGTTCCACGCCGATCTGGCGGTGCAACCGGCCGATCCGGTGCTGGTGAAGCACCCGGCTGAGCCCCTTCCACGGCGCCGCCCTGGCGACGCTGGTGCGGGCCGCTGGGATCGAGCGGCTGCTGCTGGGGGGCGTCAGCACCGCCTGGGCGCTGCAGTCGGCGGCCCGGGAGGCCCATGACCGCGACTTCCAGGTGGTGCTGTTGGAGGACGCCTGCGCCGCGGCGAGCCCGCAGGAGCACGACCAGGCGATCGGGCAGCTCTCCCGGCTGGCCAGCATGCTGCGGGCCGCCGACCTGGTTGGGCTGACCGACCTTTGCTGAGGGCCCCGGCCTGGCTTGATGATCCCGCCCTTCTGGTTCTGCTGCTCCCCAGACGCGTAGGACTGCATGCCCTGGGCATCGCCCTCACCCTGCTCATCCTGGTGGCCTTTTGCGACTACATGGCTGGCTTCGCCACCCGCTGCGCCCTGATCGTGGAAGCGCCGCGGCGCTGGCGAGGGAGTGGGCATCAGCGCCGTCCGGTTTTTGCTCTGGCCGGGAGGTGCTCAGGGACCCGGGGGCTGCAGCGCGTCCGCATAGGCGGGATCCTCGCTGCCGAACACCCTGTCCCAGAAGGTGAAGTAAAGCCCGAAGTGCTTGCCGTGTCGGCGGTGGTGAATCGAGTGGTGAGCGGGGCCGATCAGCCAGCGACCCAGCCAGTGGTGGGGGAAGTGCAGCGGCAGCACCTCCAGACCCAGATGGTTCACCACCGCCCACACCGTCATGGTGGTGAGCACCGCCAGCAGGGTGACGAAATGCAGGGGGATCAGCATCACGACCCCGATCAGGAACAGGGCCTGGACGACGGCTTCAAGGGGGTCGAAGGCGAAGGAGGTCCAGGGTGTGGGTTGACGCGATCGGTGGTGCCCCTGGTGAAACCAGGGAAACATTCTCGGCTGATGAAACAGCCGATGGGTGGCGTAGAAGTAAGCGTCCTGCAGCACGAGTATAGCCAGGTAACTGAGTGGCAGGGACCACCAGTTCTCTGAATTCAACTGGCCATGGAGTTTGGTCATTCCCTGGTCGTAGAGGGTCATGATCACGGCGGTGGCCAAGGCGAAAATTCCCGTTGACAGGACGGAGAGGTGGATGTCCTTGAGGATGGACATATTCGCCGGCTGACGGTGATAGAGAAGCCAGTGGGCGAAGCCCGCCATCGTGAGATAGCGCAGCAGGATAATGCCGAAAAACGTGAAAACGTAAAACCAGAAAGAATGATGCTGCATGTATTTCTTTACGATGCCTTGACAGGCACAATACAGGCTCTTCTGCTGGCGCGATACGGGGGGAATCCCTACGCCACCAGATTGCGGAAACGGCTGAGCTGGGGCTCGAACAGCAGCTTGACGCTGCCGACGGGGCCCTTGTGGGTGATTGGTGACGATGAAGATGGTGGCAGCGGTCACATCAGACGTTGAGAACGACGAGCTGATGCCGCCACCAGTCAGTCCTACGTTGTCTATCGGAGCAGCCCTGCTCTGGGGGATGGGTCATGCAAGGGAACACTAATCGGGCTGGGCTACGCAACAGGTCCAACCCACCGTCGCGGCCCCATTTCCGGTGTCCCTCAGGAGTGCTGTTCGGATTCACATGGCTATCGGCGGGACAGCGCATTGACCAGATGGACTTCAGAGGCAGATCGGCGTCGAGGGCCATGGCGCCTGGGAGGGGATTGGTTCAAAAGGGGACACCCGCACATTGGGATGCGGCTGCCGCTCGGCCAAGCT
This sequence comes from Synechococcus sp. CS-1332, assembly GCF_025127995.1. Classification (GTDB taxonomy): domain Bacteria; phylum Cyanobacteriota; class Cyanobacteriia; order PCC-6307; family Cyanobiaceae; genus Cyanobium. Next base: position 31,660 of record NZ_JAHLYP010000052.1, read on the forward strand.
GTTGTATCGGGGCGCTTCTAGTGCTGGATCATGCTGGGACTCGGGTGCGCCAGGTATTCGGAAATTGTTGACCTCAGTTGACGGCCGGTCTGATTGTGGATATGATAAGATGCGTTTCTTCGCCATCATTCTGGGCATGATGGCGCTCTGATCTTAAGCTTCAGTGAATGCAGCCGGGCCCTTGATGGCCATCTCTGCCGTTCTGAACTCTCGCTAAATGTCTGCCACCTCATCGAGTCCCACCCCGGAGCAATGGATTCGGGATCGATTTATTTCTCTTGCTGAAGAGATGGGGGAGCCCGGACTATTCAGTCACGATGATGACCTGAGCTCTCCCATCTCATCTGCTGGTGTAGATTCGCTGGAGTTCTTGGAAATAGTCATGGAGTTAGAAGAGGAATATGGCATTGAGATTGGCGATGAGCAGCTGCATCCAGCGATTACATTCGCCGAATTATTTGATATAGTTGCCAAAGCCAGGCCTTGATCCATAAACTAAACCAAGCCGTCAACCAACTAATGTAGTCTAGCTGGCATCAAAATGAACTTCTTGAAGGCGATACAGCGGGTCACGCACATCACCGGTCGGCGTCATGAGGGGTCTTTCGCTGAGATGTCTGATCCGATCGAATGCCTTTCTGATGCCAGCCAAGGCCCTCGCATCTATATGGTGTATAGGGCTTCTTTGGCTAGAACGATTCTGGCTGACTCCCGCTTTCAACAGGCGCAGTTTCTTGCCCCGATCCTGTCGCTCTGTGATGAGGAGAGCACGCGACAAATTCGCTTTTTCATAGATTCTAATCCAGCTTTTCTCAACGCCGATCGTCATGCAGCGCAGGTTGAAGCCATTCAACAGCCCTTCGCACGTTGTGAAGATGCTATTCGCAATCTGAATATCTCAGTGCTTCTTGAGGCCATTGATCCATTGCTGGATGGATCAGATGATCTGACGGCACACCAGGTTGGAATTGCACTTGTTGGCAGGCTCATGCGCCACTGCCTGGAAACGATCAGTGGCGTCGATCCTCCTCTCGACAACAAGGAGGTATTTGCTGTTGATATCTTCCAGCCCTTCGCAAAGCGCAGCCACCTGGTTCGATGCAACACTATTCTCGATGCACTTATCAATGCGATTGAGAATCATCCTGACCGACAGTGCCCACTCTCCGATGCCGATCGACTTGCAGTCCTTACCTTGTTGATGATGGGAGCTACGCCACTTCTGGCTGTTGCTACGGCCCTTCTGAACGCTGTCATTCGAAGTCCTGACTCTGCTGACCTTCAGGCATCCCTCGCCAGCCTGTCGAATGGCTATTCGATGCTGCCGACTAATTTTGTCATGAGAGAGTGCGTCGTACCTCATCATATTTCTGGCCATTCGCTTCATTCCGGTGATACCTGCTATCTCTTTCTTGGTGATGTCAGTGGATGTCCTTTTTCCTCTTCGCTGAAACTTCCCCTCGGTTACGGAAGTCATTACTGCAAGGGGGCGGGCTTGGCCAAGGTTGTTACGGCCAGGATTCAAGAGCTCCTTCTGTACAGAGCCAATGAGATTGCAGAGAATGTTTGCACTTCAGCTGTACAGGTTGGCCCAGCTTCGGCTTTCTTGAAGTATTCAGATGCTTCGCTTTCTGGCGTTGCAAGTGACCTGGTGATCAATGCTCAGCCACACTAGCTTTCCAGCTTCTTTAGGTCAGAAGCGTTTCTACTTTCTGGAGCAGTACAGTCCTGGATCGGGTGCCTATCACGTTAGACGTGCCTGGCGATTAAATGGTTCCTTGCTGATTGATCGCCTGCAGAAGTCGCTTGATGTTCTCCGGCGACGGCACCAAGCGCTGCGCACCACTCTCCATCTTGAAGGCGCTGATGTTCTGCAGATCATTCATTCGCCTTCTGCTTGGCCGATGCGAATCGAACGAGTTCAGCCGTCAATGCAAAGTGATTCGTTGACCGTTGAGTCAGCCCTGCAACAACGTGCAAGTTTGGAGTCGGTCGCGTCCTTCGATATGGAACAAGGTCCCTTGGTGCGGGCATTATTACTGGAAGTGAGTGAGAATGATCATCTGCTCGTCATCACCATCCATCATGCAGTCTGCGATGGTTGGTCTCTTGACATTCTCGAGGAAGAACTGTTTGCTCTGTATGAATCAGAAGATGAATCTAGCAGTACATCAGATCCTGCGTCGTTGCTGAAACGATCTGAAGGCGACGACCACCTGAAGCGGAATTCACAGGCTCGCCTGGAGTTATTGAGGAGCTTCTGGCATCGTTACCTCGATGGAGCTCCCACGACCCTAGACATACCAAGGGATTTTTCTCCCCCGCCGACAGAAACTTTTTCGGCAGATGTCCAGACCGTCTGCCTGCCTGCTTCCCTGCGGCAGCAACTCGCCAGTCTTGCGCATGAGAAGGGAACCACCCTTTATGTGCTCTTGCTGGCTTCCTTCCAGGTCCTGTTGTCCAGAACCAGTCTCAAAACGGACTTGCTTGTTGGAACTCCTGTTGCCGGCCGCAGCAGGTCTTCCATGCGCCGATTGATTGGATTCTTCGTCAATACCTTGGTCATTCGTGGTGAGCTTATTGATGACCCCTGCTTCAGTGACTATCTGGATAGGCTTACTTCAAGCATGGGAGATCTTTTTGCCCACCAAAGCATGCCCTTTGAGCAGCTTGTGATAGACCATTGTCCTGCCAGGATGTGGGGCCGTCCCCCATTGGTGCAGGTGATGTTTGCTTACAATAATTTTAAGCCAAAGCCTGTATGCGCCAAAGGCGTCACTGTTGAGCGCTTCGCAGTTCCGGTCATTCGTGAGTCCTTTGAGATCCATATGTCGATCAAGCCAGTTGCTGGTTGTGATGGCCTTCATTGCGAATTAAGTTATAGAACGTCTCTTTTCAGTGACGACCATATTCGTCGAATCTTGGATCAGTGGCTATGTCTTCTGCAGGGGATTGTTGCGTCTCCTGGATGCAGAGTTTCTGCTCTGCCCTTGCTTCCGGATGGGGAGTCCCGCCAGCTCCAGATCTGGTCTCACGGGAACGCCCTGCCGCTTCTTGAGCGCTGCGCCCATCAGATCTTCGAGCAGCAGGCAGCCCGCACACCTGAGGCCACTGCCCTGGTCTACGCCGACCAGCAGCTCAGCTATGGCGCGCTCAATGCCCGTGCCAACCAGATGGCCCATCTTCTACGGCAGCGGGGTGTCGGTCCCGGTGTGATCGTTGGCCTTTGCCTGGGTCGCTCCTTCGAGATGGTGGTTGGCCTGTTGGCCATTCTCAAGGCCGGCGGCATTTATTTCCCCCTTGATCCGACCCTGCCGGAGGCACGCCTGCAGCGGATGCTCGCCGATGCCGATCCGCTCCTCTTGGTGGTGGATGGGCCGGCTTGCGCTGTGGCCGCTCTGGCGAGTCGGCCGCTGTTGAACCTTGGCGATGACCTCCAAGAGACTGATGTCGTGGAACCTCAGGCGCCTGCAGCGATCCCGCTCTCGGCTCCGGCTTACCTCCTCTATACCTCCGGCTCCACTGGGGTACCCAAAGGTGTGCTCGTCCCCCACCGCGTTCTGGCCGGGCTGGTTGCCTTCCATCGCCAGCACGAGCGCCTGAGGCCTCCTGCCAGGACCTTGCAGTTCGCCGGCTGCGGCTTCGATGTCTCCCTCCAGGAAGTGTTTGGAACGCTTTGCCTCGGGGGCACCCTGGTCCTGATCTCAGCGGCGCAACGGCGCGACCCTGCGCTGCTCTGGAAGGTCATCAGGGCGGAGGAAATCGAAAGGCTGTTTCTTCCCTATGTCGTGCTCGAGCAGCTGGCCCTCTGTGCCGAGGCTCCCTACAGCCGCCTGCGTGATGTCATCTCCGCAGGTGAGGCCCTGACCCTGTCCCCGGCGATCCGGAGCTTCATCGGCCGGCTCGATGATGGCCGGTTGCACAATCATTACGGCCCTACGGAAAGCCATGTGGTGTCGCACCATCTGCTGCCGGCCGCTGTCAGCGACTGGCCCCTCATGGCGCCCATCGGAGTGCCTCTCCCCAATACCTCGCTGCTGGTCCTCGACGCCCATCTCCAGCTCTGCCCGATCGGCATCCCAGGTGAACTCCATATCGGCGGTGCCGGTCTGGCCCTGGGCTATCTGAATCGCCCCGACCTCACCTCTGAGCGGTTCATACCCAGCCCCTTCCGCGGCGATTCGACGGAGCGCCTCTACAGAACTGGCGATCTCGCCAGCTGGAATGCCGACGGCACCCTGGCCTTCCATGGCCGCCTTGATCATCAGATCAAGCTGCGCGGCTTCCGAATCGAACCTGGGGAGATTGAGGCAGCCCTGATCGCCCATCCGGCGATCGAGCAGGCCGTGGTGCTGCTGAGGCAGGACCAGCCATCGAACCCCCAGCTGGTCGCCTACTGGATCGCCACCCACCCCTCAGGCGATGCGGCGGCCGGTGACTCTGCTCTCGACCACTCGGCTGCGGCCAGCTCCCTTTCCGCCATCGAGCTGGGCCCTTTCCTTGCCGAACGCCTGCCTGAGTACATGCTGCCGGCCGCCTTCGTCCGTATCGACGTTTTTCCCCTCACTCCCAACGGCAAGCTTGATCGCAGTGCCTTGCCGACACCCTGCTTCAGCGGAGATCTCCATCGACGCACGGCACCGTCGACACCCCTCCAGATCCGGCTCCACTCGCTCTGGGCCGACGTGCTCGGCCATGGCGACTTCGGCATCCATGACAACTTCTTTGCCATCGGTGGCCATTCCCTCGCCGCAGCCCGGCTGATCTCCCGCATCGAGGAGAGCCTCGCCAGAACCCTGCCACTGGCGATGATCTTTCATGCTCCGACCATCGCTGAGATGCTCTTGCGGCTGGAGGGGGAGAAGACGCTTCCCAGTGATCTTGACCCGTGCATGGTTCCCCTTCAGGCACTTGGTGAGGCCATCCCGTTGTTTGTGATCCACGGCTTCGGTGGTGATGTGTTCTGTTACACCGACTTTGCCGGTTTTCTGGCGCCTGACCGTCCGGTCTACGGCCTCCAGGCGCGGGGCATCGACGGCCGTGCCCCGCGCCATCGGAGCGTGGAGGAGATGGCGGAGCACTACGCCACACTCATCGAAGAACGCTGGCCACAGGGCCCGTACCATCTCCTGGGCCAATCCGCAGGCGGCTGGTATGCCTACGCCGTGGCGGCCGCCCTGCTGAGCCGTGGTCGCTCTATCGGCATGCTGGCCATCCTCGACAGTGACCGGACAGCGTTCATTTCGAGGCGCCTGCGGACGTCTCTGCTGCTGCGCAAGACCATTGGACGTTTGCCGGCTTATCTCGAACAGCTCCGCCATAGCAAACGGCCCCGTAACTTCGTGAAGTTCCTGCAGCTCCGTTCCAGGAGGCTCTCAGCGGAGTTGCAGCGGTTCCGCCCTCCGCTTGCCCCCCTCCCACATCAACCGCACGAACGCACTGAAGCCAGCGGACAGGACTATTACGACCTTCTCCACCGCCGCTACCAACCCAGGACGCTGCCTGTCACGGTTCACCTGTTCACCACCTCGCGGGGGGAACGGCTGAAGTGCAGGCTCTGGCGTGCCTACGCCTGCGGTGGCGTGCACCACCGGAGACTGTTCGAAGAGCATTACCACTATCACCTCGCCCCATGGGCAGCCGATCTGGCGGCTGCCATTCGTGAGGCGCTCGCGCAACAGGAGGCTGGGTGAAGCTGGTGGGGCTGGAGTTACGTTCCTTCCTGCTCGCTTGCGAAACGCTCCGAAGCGATCGCGTTGGTGCCGCCCAGCAGGTCAGGCCGCAAGATTGCGGAAACGGGTGAACTGGGGTTCGAACAGCAGCTTGACCGTGCCGACGGGGCCGTTGCGGTGCTTGGTGACGATCACTTCGGTGATGCCGCGGTCGGCGGTTTCTGGGTTGTAATACTCGTCGCGGTAGATCATCAGCACCAGGTCGGCGTCCTGCTCGATCGAGCCCGACTCCCGCAGGTCGCTGAGCATGGGGCGCTTGTTGGTGCGGGACTCCACGCCCCGGCTGAGCTGGGAGAGGGCGATCACGGGCACATGTAATTCCCGGGCCATGCCCTTGAGTCCGCGGGTGATGCGGGAGAGCTCCTGGACGCGGTTGTCGGGGGTGCTGCCCTCCATCAGCTGGAGGTAGTCGATCACGATCAGGCCGAGCTCCTTGCCGGTTTCGGCCATCAGGCGCCGGCAGAGGGAGCGCATCTCGAGCACGCCGGAGTTGGGCTTGTCGTCGATGAACAGGGGCAGCTGGCCGAGGCTGTTGATGCCCTGGCCCAGCAGGGGCCACTCCTCCTGCTGCAGGCGGCCGGTGCGCAGGCGGCCGCTCTCGATGCCCACCTCCATCGAGAGCAGGCGGTAGGTGAGCTGTTCCTTGCTCATCTCCAGGCTGAACACGCAGACCGGCAGCTGGTGCAGCTGGGCCACGTTCTTGGCGATGTTCATGACGATGGAGGTCTTGCCCATGGCGGGGCGCCCGGCGACGATGATCAGGTCGCTGCGCTGCAGGCCCTGGGTGATGGCGTCGAGGTCGTAGAAGTTGACCGGGATGCCGGCGACGGCGGTGCCGAGGGAGCGGCTCTCGATCTCGTTGAAGGTGCTGGTGAGGATTTCGGCGGTGGGGGTGAGGCCGGCGGTGGGCTTCTCCTGGCTGATGGCAAAGATCTTCTGCTCGGCCTCATCGAGCACCTGCTCCATGGGGATGCTCTGGTCGAAGCCCAGGCGGATCACGTCGTTGGCGGAGCGGATCAGCTGCCGCCGCAGATACTTGTCCATCACCAGGCGGGCCACCTGGTCGATGGAGGCGGTGGAGAGGGTGCGCTCCACCAACTCGACGAGCCGTGCGCTGCCGCCAACCTTCTCGAGCTGGCCGGTGTCGGCGAGCCAGGCCGCCATCGCCGTGAGGTCGGTGGGCTTGCCCTGGCTGTGCAGCATCAGGGCGGTGCGATAGATCTCGCGGTGGGCGCCGAGATAGAACGCCTCGGGACGCAGCACGTCGGCGACGCGGCCGATGGCATCGGGATCGAGGAGGATGCCGCCAAGGACCGACTCCTCTGCCTCCAGGTTCTGGGGCGGGACCGAATCAGGCAGAGCTTCGAAACCGACCTGTTCGGTTCGCTTGGCCGCCGGCCTCGGCCCATCGGGCCGGGGGGGATCGGATTCAGCCAGGGGCACGCTCACCATCGACTCGATTCCAGAACGCGACTCATCGAAAAGGGGAGCCGGATCGGTCGGGATCGGGCGCCAGCGAGAACGATCACTCTGGAACCCTTAGCCGGAAAAATCGGTTCGCTGCTGGCTGATCAGTAGCTGACCACTTCAAGGTTGACGTCGGCGACGACTTCAGGGTGCAGCTTGATCTGCACCTTGTAGGAGCCCGTGCGGTGGATCTCGGGAACGGTGATGACGCGGCGATCCACTTCCTTCTTGGTGGCGGCCTCGATGGCTTCGGCCACGTCGCCGTTGGTGACGGTGCCGAACAGGACATCGTCGCCGCCGGTCTGCTTCTTGACGGTGAAGCGGCCGATGGTGTCGAGGGCGGTGCGGAAGGCGACGGCGTCGGCCTTGAGCGTCGCCTGGCGCTCAGCCTCCTTGGCCCTCCGGTGCTCCACCTGACGCAGCACCGCAGCGGTGACGGCCAGGGCCTTGCCGGTGGGAAGGAGGAAGTTACGGGCGTAGCCGGGAGCCACATCCACCAGATCCCCGTTCTTGCCCAGGGAAAGGATGTCCTCGCTCAGGACCACCTGCACACGCTTCTTGACCATGACAACGCCCCGGCTGAGCCATCTGAAATCCGATTGGCCAGCCTACGACATGGAGCCGGCGTGGCCGGCCGCCCGGGGTAGGCGGACCCGGGTGGCCAGGCCCAGGGCCCGCATCAGCCGGATGTGCTGCCAGGTGAGGTCGAACTGGCGGGGGCCGAATCCGTGGCGGGCGGAATGGGGGTAGGCGTGGTGGTTGTTGTGCCAGCCCTCACCGAAGGTGAGCGCCGCCACCCAGGGGTTGTTCTTCGATTTGTCACCGCTCTCATGGACGGTCTCTCCCCACATGTGGGTGGCCGAATTCACCAGCCAGGTGCAGTGATACACGATCACCAGACGCAGGGGAATGCCCCACAGCACCAGGGCCCAGCCGCCGGCGCCGGTGGCGGTGCCGATCCAGAACAGCAGCAGGCCCAGGGGCACCTGAAGCAGCAGGAAGCTCGTGTTCAGCCAGCGGTAGTAAGGGTCGGTGGCCAAGTCGCCGGTGAGGCGGGGCACGGCGGCCATGGCGGGAATTTCTTCGAACATCCACGACATGTGGGCCCACAGGAAGCCCTTGTTGCTGTCGTGGTGATCCGCTTCCGTATCGGAAAACTTGTGGTGATGGCGGTGCAGGCCGACCCAGTCGATCGGGCCGTGCTGGCAGCTGAGGGCGCCGCAGGTGGCGAAGAAGCGCTCCAGCCAGAGGGGCACGCGGAAGGAGCGGTGGCAGAGCAGCCGGTGGTACCCGATCGTGACGCCCAGGCAGGCGGTGACCCAATACATCACCAGCAGGGCACTGGCGGCTTCCAGGCTCCAGAAACGGGGCAGAAGGGCCACCACCGCCAGGACGTGGATCAGGACCATGAAGCCGATCGTGCCCCAGCGGGTGCCCTTGGCGGAGACGCCGCGGGGTTCGCCGCGGCGAGGTTCGTGCAGGCCCCTGGCCCGGAGCAGGGCATCGGACCCCTGGTTGATGCTGGCGGGGCGGCGGGTGTGGCGGGCGTTGCTGGCGGTGTCGCGGCGGCTGCCGGTTGGGGCGCCGGAGCGGGAGAAGGTTTGGACGGCCATGAAGGACCGGACTCCTGTTGAGTGATTAGGATGGTAGCAATACGAATCCAGATCGAGTGGGATTCCGAGACGAACTCGTATCTGGTCGCATCGCCTTCGCCCACCTGATCCGGGTCTGGCACGAGCGCAACGGCTGGTCCCACCGGGTGCTGCCGATGCTGGCCGAGGCCCTCGACCTGGGGCGGGTGCACAACTCCCAGCTCTCGATGCTGCGCAACGGCAAGCTGGCCTCCCCGGGTCCGGAGGTCTTCCTGGCCCTGGGGAGCGTCAACCTCTGGCTCGAGGCCCAGGCCCCCGGGGGTCGGTTGGAGCCGCTGGCGGCGCGCACGTTGCTGGCGGCCCACCCCGAGCTCTTCGACGCCCTCTGCAGCTCGGCCCTGCCGGTGCTTGACGAGCGTCAGCGGGTGCTGGGACCTGGGGCCCTGCTCGAGGTGTTCGTGGGCTTCCGCCAGCCTCCGGCCAGCTTCGATCTGCGCATCGCCGACACCGAGGCCGGGGGGCTCAGCGCCGCCCTGGCCCATCTGTTCACCGCCGGCAGGCCCTGGCGCGACTGCCGCGACCGGTTGATGGCGGCCTATCCGGTGGCGAAACGCCAGCGGCGGGAGCGCTTCGCCGAGGTGATCGCCGGCCAGCGCGACTACACGGCGGTGGAATTCGATGCCGAACTGCCGGAACTGCGCCGCACCCTGGCGGCCCTGGGGGCGGCGGGGGAGGACGAGCTAGGCCCAGACCGTTTTCTGGAGCTGCTGCGGCAGCGGGCCCGCCGGCTGCAGGGGGAAGGGGCCGAGCAGGCCCCGGACGATCTGGCGGCCGCCATCCGCCGGGAGATCGGGGCGGTGATCCCTGCGACAGCCGACCAAGCGGACCTCTGATCAGGCGCTGGAGGGAGCGTCGCCGCGGTGGCCGAACACAGGGGCGATGCGGACGCGCCTGGCCAGGCCCAAGGCTCTCATGGCCCTGATGTGCTGCCAGGTGATGTCGAACTCGAACCAGCGCAGCCCGTGGCGGGCCGAATGGGGGTAGGCGTGGTGGTTGTTGTGCCAGCCCTCACCGAAGGTGAGCAGGGCCACCCACCAGCAGTTGCGGGAGCGGTCGGGGCAGTCGAAATTGCGATACCCGAAGGCGTGGGTGGCGGAGTTCACCAGCCAGGTGACGTGATAGACGAGCACCAGGCGGAGGGGAATTCCCCAGAGCACCAGCCCCAGGCCGCCGCCAGGAACGCCGGCCCAGTTGCCATACCAGTAAAGGGCAGCCCCAAGGGGCAGTTGCAGCAGCAGGAACCAGCGATCCAGCCAGCGGTAGAAGGGATCCCTCTCCATGTCGCCGGTGAAGCGATGGATCTCGGTGAGGGCCGGGATCTTGTGCAGCATCCATTCGCTGTGGGCCCACCAGAGACCCCGGGCGGCGTCATGGTGATCGTTGGGCTGGTCGGAGAAGAGGTGGTGGTGCCGGTGCAGGCCGACCCATTCGATCGGGCCGCTCTGGCAGGCCAGGGTGCCCATCAGCACCAGCATCCGCTCCACCCAGCGGGGGGCTTCGAAGCCCCGGTGTGCCACCAGCCGGTGCAACCCCAGGGTCACCCCCAGCACCGTGGCCCAGTAAAGAACCGCCAGCACGATCACCCCCTGGAGGCTCCAGAACCGGGGCAGCAGGGCGAAGACGGCACCGACATGGATGGCCAGCATGAAGCCGGTGGTGCCGGTCTTGAATTTGCGCTGGGTCGCTGGCAGGGGCGGCCTCGGCCCTTCCATGGCCGCCAGCAACTGGGCCTTCTTGCGCGAGTGGCTGGTTTCCTGCCGGGGGACGCGCACGGTCTGGGCGCTCTGGCCAGATCGGAAGGCTTCGGATCGTGCAACCAAACGTTTCTCCGGTGGAAGGGCAGGGGTGGGCTGAGAGTCAGGCCCCCATCCTGACCCACGGCAGCGATGGCAGAGTGGGTTCTGACGATTGCCAGCCCTTGGGGAACGTTCTTCCAGGTCTGCGCGAAGGCTCCAGCCCTGCCGACACGGTGGCCGCCGCCCTCGAGCGGCTCGCCCCGGTGGTGGCCCGCCGCACGGCCGCCGTGCGGCCCCGCCTGGGCCGGGTGCTGGACGCCTTCGCCGCCGAACGCCTGGGGGTGCACCACTTCGCCTCGGTCAGCGGCTACGGCCACGGGGACCTGGGCCGGGAGGTGCTGGATCGGGTCTTCGCGCGGGTGCTGCAGGCCGAAGCCGCCGCCGTGCGGCTCCAGTTCGTCAGCGGCACCCATGCCATCACCGCCGCCCTGTTCGGGGTGCTGCGGCCGGGTGACCGGCTGCTGGCGCTCACCGGCCGCCCCTACGACACCCTCGAGGAGGTGATCGGGCTGCGGGGCCAGGGCCAGGGATCCCTGGCCGAGTTCGGCATCCGCTACGACGAGCTGCCCCTCACCGAGGCCGGAGAGGTCAACGAAGCGGCCCTGGAGGACGCGCTGGCCCCTAAGACGCGAATGGTGCTGATCCAGCGCAGCTGCGGCTACAGCTGGCGGCCCTCCTTGCCTGTGGCCACCATCGGCCGCCTCTGCGAACGGGTCAAGGAGCTGCGGCCGGACTGCGTCTGCTTCGTCGACAACTGCTATGGGGAGCTGGTCCAGGAACAGGAACCCACCGCCGTCGGGGCCGACCTGATCGCCGGATCCCTGATCAAGAATCTGGGCGGCACCATCGCGCCCACGGGGGGCTATGTGGCCGGCCGCCAGGAGCTGGTGGAAATGGCCTGCTGCCGGCTCACCGCCCCGGGCATCGGCAGCGAGGGGGGCACGGGGTTTGATCAGTACCGGCTGCTGTTCCAGGGGTTGTTCCTGGCCCCCCAGATGGTGGCCGAGGCCCTGATCGGCGCCGATCTGGTGGCCGAGGTGTTCGGCGGCCTCGGCTACGCCGTGAACCCTGGTCCCGGTGCCGAACGCAGTGATGTGATCCAGGCGGTGCGGCTCGGCCATCCGGATCGGCTCATCGCCGTCTGCCGGGCGTTCCAGCAGGCCTCCCCTGTGGGGGCCTACCTGGATCCAGTGCCGGCCCCCATGCCCGGCTACGCCAGTGATCTGGTCATGGCGGGGGGCACGTTCATCGACGGCAGCACCAGTGAGTTCTCCGCCGACGGTCCGCTGCGGGAGCCCTACGTGCTCTATGCCCAGGGCGGCACCCACCATGGGCATGTGGCCCTGGCCCTTGAGCAGGCCCTTGCGGCCCTGGCGTCCCTGCCGGAGGCAGACTGAGGCCGCCTCCTCCGCACCCCCACCGGCCTTGGCACACACCTTCCCCGACGATTGCCGCTATTCCGAAACCCACGAGTACGTGCGCCCGGACGGTGACCTGGTGCGCCTCGGCATCAGCTCCTTCGCCGTGGACCAGCTCGGCGACATCGTCTTTGTCGAGTTGCCGGCGGTGGGGGCCGCCCTGGCCAGGGGCACGAGTTTCGGCAGCGTCGAATCGGTCAAGGCGGTGGAGGATCTGATGGCCCCGGTGAGCGGCACGGTGGAGGCCCGCAACGAGGCCGTACTGGCCAGCCCCGAGGAGCTCCAGAACGATCCCTATGGGGAAGGCTGGCTGCTGCTGGTACGGCTTGGCGCGCCTGACGAACTGGAGGCTCTGATGGATGCCGCCACCTACGGGGCCAAGGTGCAGGCGGGCTGAATTCCTTAGGATCCCGCCACCACCCTCCCGAATGCCCGTGTCCGCCTCCTTCCTGGTCCGGCATCTGGGTCCGGATCCCGAAGATCAGCTACGGATGCTGGCCGAGCTCGGCCTGGGGTCCCTTGACCAGCTGGCGGCCGAGGTCGTTCCGGCCGACATCCTGCTGACGGCGGCCGAGGCCGACGTCGGCCTGCCGCTCCCCTGCCCGGAGGCGGTGGCCCTGGCGGAGCTGGGAGTCCTGGCGTCTCGCAACCGGGTGCTGCGCAGCCTGATCGGCCTCGGCTACCACGGCACGGCGACGCCGGCTCTGATCCAGCGCCACGTGCTGGAAAACCCCTGCTGGTACACCGCCTACACCCCCTACCAGGCGGAGATCGCCCAGGGCCGGTTGGAGGCCCTGCTCAATTTCCAGACGCTGGTCAGCGAGCTGACGGGTTTGCCCATTGCCAACGCCTCGCTGCTGGATGAGGCCACCGCCGCCGCCGAAGCGATGGCGATGGCGGCAGCGGTCAGCCCGCGGCGTGGGGCACGCCGTTTTCTGGTGGACCGGGCCGTCTTCCCCCAGACCCTGGCCGTGCTCCAGACCCGGGCCGAACCCCTGGGGATCGTGATCGAGACGTTCGAGGCCGAGGCCGTCAGTCACGCCCCCGATGGGGTGCTGGGCGAGGACGTTTTCGGTTTGCTGCTCCAGCTTCCCGGCGTCGCGGGCCGCCTCTGGGACCCCTCAGCGCTGCTGGCGGCGGCCCGCTCCTGCGCGGTGATCAGCACGGTGGCGGTGGATCCCCTGGCCCAGGCGCTCCTGTCCCCGGTGGGTGAGCTGGGCGCTGACATCGCCGTCGGCAGCCTGCAGCGCTATGGGGTGCCGATGGGGTTCGGTGGTCCCCACGCGGCCTTCTTCGCGACCCGGGAGGACTTCAAGCGCCAGATCCCCGGCCGCCTGGTTGGCCAGTCCAGGGATGCGGAGGGCAACCCGGCGCTGCGGCTGGCCCTCCAGACCCGGGAGCAGCACATCCGGCGCGACAAGGCCACCAGCAACATCTGCACGGCCCAGGTGCTGCTCGCGGTGATGGCGAGCTTTTATGCCGTGCACCACGGCCCTGATGGCCTCGAAGCCATCGCCCGTCGCCTTCTGGTCCTGCGTCAGGGGCTGGTGCTGGGGCTGGCGGCCCTGGGGCTGGCGGCTGACCCAGGGGCGGCCTTCGACACCGTGGTGCTGCGCACCGCCGCCGCGCCCAGCCTGCGGCAGCGGGCCGTGGCCGCCGGCTTCAACCTCCGCTGCGGGATCCGTGGCGACGACGGTGAGGCCGCCCTGGCCATCAGCCTCGATGAACTGTCCACGCCCGAGGAACTGGCCAGCCTGCTGGCGGCCCTGGCCCCGGATTCCGCCGCCGCCGCCGGAGCGCAGACCGCCCTCCAGGCCGGCCTGATCGCCCTGGAGGAGAAGCCGCTCTCGGAGCTGCTCGACGGGATGCCAGGGCGGCAACGCCCCTGGCTCAGCCAGGAGGTGTTCCATCGCTACCGCAGCGAGACGGAGCTGCTGCGCTACATCCAGCGCCTGGTGAGCAAAGACCTGTCGCTCGTCCACGGCATGATCCCGCTGGGCAGCTGCACCATGAAGCTCAACGCCGCTGCCGAACTGGCGCCGGTGAGCTGGCCGGCCTTCGCCCAGATGCATCCCTTCGCCCCCGCCGACCAGACCGGGGGCTATGTCGCCCTGGCGGCGGATCTGGAGGCCTGGCTGGGGGCGATCACGGGCTTTGCAGGGGTGTCCCTGCAGCCGAACGCTGGCTCCCAGGGGGAGTACGCCGGCCTGATGGTGATCCGGGCCTGGCACCGGAGCCGCGGTGAGGGCCATCGGCAGGTGTGCCTGATCCCCACCAGTGCCCACGGCACCAATCCCGCCAGCGCCGTGATGGCCGGCATGCGGGTGGTGGCGGTGGCCTGTGACGCGCAGGGCAACATCGACATCGAGGACCTGGCGGCCAAGGCCGCCGCCCATGCCGCCGACCTGGCGGCCCTGATGGTCACCTACCCCTCCACCCATGGGGTGTTCGAAACGGGCATCCGCCGCATCTGCCAGGCCGTGCATGACCACGGCGGCCAGGTGTATCTCGATGGCGCCAACCTCAATGCCCAGGTGGGCCTCTGCAAGCCGGGGCTCTACGGCGCCGACGTCTGCCACCTCAACCTTCACAAGACCTTCTGCATCCCCCACGGGGGCGGTGGTCCCGGGGTGGGGCCGATCGGCGTGGCGGCCCACCTGGTGCCCTTCCTGCCCTCCCATCCCCTGGCCGCCGCCGCAGGCAACCAGGCCATCGGCCCGGTGTCGGCGGCGCCCCTGGGCAGCGCCGGCATCCTGCCGATCAGCTGGATGTACATCCGCATGATGGGGGGGTCAGGCCTGCGCACCGCCAGCCAGGTGGCCCTGCTGGCGGCCAACGTGATCGCCGAGCGGATGGAGCCGCACTTCCCGGTGCTCTATCGCGGCAGCGGCGGCCGGGTGGCCCATGAGTGCATCCTCGATCTGCGGCCCCTCAAGCGCAGCTGCGGCCTGGAGGTGGACGATCTGGCCAAACGGCTGATGGACTACGGCTTCCATGCCCCCACCGTCAGCTGGCCGGTGGCTGGCACGGTGATGGTGGAGCCCACCGAGAGTGAATCGCTGCAGGAGATCGATCGCTTCTGTGCGGCCATGGAGGGAATCCGCCGCGAGGCCTGGGCGATCGAAACCGGGGCCGCCGACCCCCTCGACAACCCGCTCAAGCAGGCTCCCCACACCCTGGCGGCAGTCACCGCCGACAGCTGGGAGCGGGCCTACAGCCGCAGTGAGGCCGCCTTCCCCGCCGGGGAGGAACAGCGGCAGACCAAGTTCTGGCCGGCGGTCGCCCGCATCGACAATGCCTTCGGTGATCGGAACCTCGTCTGCACCTGCCCGAGTGTGGAAGAGGTGGCAATTCCCGAACTGGCCGCCTGAGTGTTCCGCCGGTACCTTTTCCCCCCGCCATGGCGCATCATTGCTGTGCCATCACCTAGCGGCGATGGCAATCGCCTTTCATTTTCATGGGGTTCATGAACGGCAACGACAATTCAGGCGGTGAGCCGGGCCCGGGCCCCCTTGTGCCCGGTCTGCCGGAGGCCAGCCAACGGGTGGATGGCACCAACGTGGTGCGGGTGCCCTTCGGGGTGCGCCGGGCCCGGCGCCGTCGTCCCGAACGGCCCGACCACTGGGCCACCCTCGTCCTTCCCTTCCAGACGGGCAGCGGCGGGTCGCCCACGCCGCCCCAGGCGGCCTAGGCCAGCGGCTCAGTAGTTGGCGCCGCTGCGTCGCTGGTGCACGGCGGTGGTGGCGGCCGGATCGAGCAGGTCGCCGCTGAGGGCCTCGGCGTAGAGCAGCCAGTGGTCGCCGCATTCCATCCGTTGGCTGACGCGGGCCTCCAGCCAGGCCAGGGCTTCCGGCAGCAGCGGTTGTCCGCTGGGAGTGGCTTCAAGTTCCAGGCCGGCCAGGCGATCGGCCCCCGGGGGGAAGGGCTGCAGGAACCGCTTCATCGGGCCGCTTTCCTTCCCTGCCGCCAGCACGTTGAGGCAGAAGGCGTCACCCACGTGCAGCAGGCTCTCCATCGCCCGATCCTTGGCCACGGCCACGGTGAAGCCGGGGGGACTGAAGCTGGCCTGGCTGACCCAGCTAGCCACCATCGCGCCGCCGATGGCCTCGGGGCCGTCCCCCTTGCGGGCGAGCACCACGCAAAGGGCACCCACCACCCGGCCGAGGGCCTGGATCGCCGGGTTGGTGCGGCTCTCGCTGAGGCCTCCGCCGGTGCTGCGTCGCTGGGACTGGCGATGTTGGCTGCGCAGGCGGCGGCCCAGGGCGGTGCCGGTTTCCTCCAGGGTGCGCAGGGTGGCCAGATCGGGGCTGAACTTGATCCGGATCGGATCGAAGGCGAACTGGAAGCCGCCGTCGCGGAGCTTGCTTTCGAGCAGGTCGATCGCCTCGCCGCTCCAACCGAAACTGCCGAACACCCCCACAGGCTTGGCCCGGTCACCCTCGGCCAGCACGGTGCCCAGGGCCGAGACGATCGGGGTGGGCGCATGGCCCCCGAGGGTGGGTGAGCCGATCAGCAGGGCGTCGCAGGAGTGGATCGCCTCCAGCAGCTGTTCCGGTGGCGCGAATTCACAGTTGATGCTCTCAACCCGCACACCACTGCGGGCCACCCCCTGGGAGAGGGCGTCGGCGATGGCCGCGGTGTTGCCGTAGGCACTCGCATAGAGCAGCGCCACCGAAAGGCTGGCCCGTTCCTGGCTCTCCCCCCAGCGGCGGTAGTCGGCCAGCAGGCTGCGCCAGCTCTGGGCAATGGCCGGCCCGTGGCCCGGGGCGATGGTGCGGATCGCCATCGCATCGAGACGGTCCACCACCGTTTCCACCTGGCGGGCCATCGGCGCCATCAGGCAGTCGAAGTAGTAGCGGCGGTCCTCCTCGGTGCTGCTGCGACTCGCTTCGGCGAAGTCCTCGGTGCAGAGGTGAGCGGCAAAGAACTTGCCGCTCATCAGCAGCCCGGTGCTGGCCTCGAAGGCCATCAGGCCGCCGGGCCAGCGGGGGGTGGGGGTGGGGATCAGGGTGAGGACATGGCCGTCGGCGAGGGTGCGGCTCGTCTCCTGCTTGACCACCTCGATCGTCGGCAGGGGCACGGTCTCGGCTGGGGCTTCGGCAGCGCCCGAGGGGCCGGGCCGTTGGCGGTTCCAGAGTTCGCCCAGCACCTGGGCCCCTGGATTGGAGGCCACCAGGACCGTTGAGGGCCAGCCGGCGGCGAGCTCCTTGAGGAGGGCCACCCGGTTGGGGTTGACGTGGCCCACCACCACCTTCAAGGGGGCGTCGGCCGGCACCAACAGGGCCAGCTGCTCCAGGAAGGGGGCGGCGAAGGAGGCCCCCGGCGGATGCACCAGAACAGGAGCGCCGCCGGAGGCGCCCTGTTGGAAGAGGAAGCTGTTGGCGGTGGTGCCCCGCTCGAGGCCGTACTCCACCTCGAAACGCAGCCGCCGGGGGCTGAGGCCACGCAGGCAGATCAGGCCGGGTTCGACCGGCAGGGCGATGACGCGCCGATCCGACGCGGATGGGGAGGTGGTCATCAGTAGTGGTTGCCCACTTTGCGGTGATGCACGGCCGTGGCGGCGGTGGTGTCGGCCACGTTGCCCTCCTCCACCACCGCATAGATGATCCAGTGGTCGGGCCCCTCCATGCGCTGGGTCACCCGGCAGCCCAGGTAGGCCAGGGCATCCCCCAGGACCGGACCGCCGGAGGCCACGCCCTCAAGGATGCTCACGCCGGCGAAGCGGTCGGCCCCCGGTGGGAACCGGCGCAGGAAATGGCGCAGCAGGGGCTGGTGGTTGTCCTCCCGCAGCACGTTGAGCACGAAGCGATCGTCCACCTGCATCAGCGCTTCGATGGCCCGGTCCTTGGCGACGGCCACCGTGAGCCCGGGGGGGTCGAAGCTCGCCTGGCTCACCCAGCTGGCCACCATGGCGCTGCTGCGGCTGCCGGCCTCGTCGTCCTGGCGGGCCGTGACGATGTAGAGGCCGCCGCTGAGGCGCCCCAGGGCCTTGTCCAGATCGCCATCGATGGCCTTCATCGCGGCGATGGTCTTCTCCTTGGTGAGCAGCTGGCCCAGGTCGGTGCCGGCCTCCTCGCAGCGCTGGTAGTCGGCGCCGCCGGGAACCTGGCGGATGCGCAGGGGCTCGAAGGCCCATTTCTGGCCCAGGTTGCGCAGCTGGCCGGCCAGGGTGTCGATCGGCTCGTCGTTGCCGCCGAAGGCGTCGTAGCACCCCACCCACTGCTTGGGATGGAGGGCCGCCAGCAGGGTACCGATGGCGGTCTGCAGGTCGGGATCGGGGCTGGCGGGCCAGGTGGGAACCACCACGGCACTCGCCTCGCCGATCAGGGCGGCGAGTTCCTGGGCGTCGGTGGCGCGCAGGTCGACGAGCTGCACCTGGCCGGAGGCCTTGCCCACCCCCCGGGCAATGGCCTGGCTGAGCCGGTCGCAGAAGCCGTACTGGCTCAGGTAACAGACGGCGGCGTAGGCCTCACCGGCGCTGCGCTGGCCACTCCAGTCGCGGTAGTCGCCCACCCAGAGGGGCAGGTGATCCCGCAGCAGGGGGCCGTGGCCCACGGCGATCGTGGTGATCTCCGGCAGCCCCTCCATGCGTTTGAGGGCCTGCAGCACGCTGCGGGCGTTGGGAGCCATCAGGCAGTCGTAGTAGAAGCGGAAGTCCGGGGCGATGGCCCCCGGATCGACATCGAACAGGTCGTCGGAGCAGTAGTGCAGCCCGAAGGCGTCGCAGGTATAGAGGAGGCCGGTGCCGTGATCGAAAGAGAAAATCGTGTCGGGCCAGTGCAGGTTGGGGGCACTGAGGAAGCTGAAGCGATGGGCCACACCACTGCTGGGGTGAACGCCCAGATCCAGCTCATCTCCGCTCTTCACCGCCCGGCTGCGGAAGGGGCGATGCACCTGGTCCTGCAGGTACTGGATCGCCACCTTGGAGCCGACGATCTCGATGTCCGGGTGGCGGTCGATCAGATCGCCGATCAGGCCGGAATGGTCCGGCTCGGTATGGGAGACGATCAGGTGGTCGATCGCGGTGGGTTCGATCAGACCCTCCAGCAGGGGGATCCAGGTGTCACGGAACTTGGCGTGGCTGGTGTCGACCAGGGCCGTGCGCTCGCCCCGCACCAGGAAGGCGTTGTAAGTGGTGCCGTTGCGCAGGCCGAATTCGATGTCGAAGCGGCTGCGGTCCCAGTCGAGGGAGCGGATCGCCGTGGTGTCAGCCGCGATCGGCTCGCACTGAAGGCTGAGGCGGCCAGTCGAGGCCGCCGTGGAGGGCGAGGCGCTGGCGGTGCTGGTGCTCATGGGGTCCGAGTCCTTCCGCAGGCCTGAGACTGTAGGCAAGGCAGCATCCTTTTCGGCGTGTTAGACCACGCAAAGAGCCTTGCTGGGAAAGGGACAATGCGTCAGCGATATCCGACGGTAAGGGGATAGGTGACCACCGCAGACTTGCAACGGTTTCGGCAAGCTTTCCGCCGCCTGGAGGAACGTCTTCAGGAAGCCTCGCGCTCCGACCGGTTCAAGCCTCCGACGGGCCTGGCCACAGCCCGGCTTCGCACGGAGTCCATGGGCGTCTCCGATGGGGTGCTCGGAGAGGTCCTTGACCTGAGCGTGGATGGCATGAAGGTGGCCATCGAGGCTGGCCATGATCTGACCGTTGGCCATCACTGCAGCGTGGTGGTCGGTGACGGGGAAGGAGAGACCTACGACCTGACAGGCATCGTGCGCTGGATCGAAGCCACCAGCTACATCTCAGTGATCGGTCTCTCCCTCAATTCCGCCCGTCGCATCGAGGCGTGATGGCCTCAGTCGGCCACCTTGACACTGACCGTTGTCAGTGACTGCACCTTGGGTGCCGTCACGGTGAGCAGACCATCGCGGTAGTGGGCCTCGAGAGCGTCTCTTTGGATGCCGCCGGGGAAGCGGAAACTGCGGCTCCAGGTGCCGTAGCGGAATTCGCTCAGCAGGGGAGCTCGCCGGTTGCCCTCGGCCGCGGCGGAGGGGTCTCCGGCTGGCTGGTGGGCACGGCGCTCGGCGGTGATGATCAAGGAGCGGTCGGTGGCCTTCACGTCGATGGAGGAGCGGTCGACGCCAGGGAGTTCCAGGGCAATGATGTACGCCGCCTCGGTTTCGTGAACCTCGGCGGCGGGAACCCGTTCGGCTGTCTGCAGCTGTTGCTCCAGCCGGTCGAAGAGATCGAAGGGGGAAGGATGCAAGGTACGCATGATTGGTGCTTCCGAACAACGTGACGGGGATGGCCAGGTGAATTACCATCCGCTCCGTCAATGTGCCCGCCTTGCCCTCAGGCTTGGAGGGGGGGAACCGACGCTCCAGGTTCGGTCCCCCCAACCGGGTTCGGCCTCTTCGCCAAGGGGTGCGGGGAACCGGAATGGGGCGGCTCCAGCCACCACCAGCTGGCAAAGGCGGCCGCCTGGCCGCAGGGTTGGCCGCTGTCATCCCGCAGGGTCCACAGCCGGGCGTTCTCGAGGCGGAAACGGCGGCCGCCGCTGTCGACGCGCGTGCCGGCGTAGCCACTGAGGGCCCTCTGCTGGCGGGCCAGCTCCAGCACGAGGGCCCGGCTCTGACGTTCGGCCGGCTCGGCCGTCAGCCGGGACGGCAGCCCCACCATGGCGCTCCAGGGGCGGCGCCACAGCAACAAAGCGGCGCGGTTGGCGTAGATCAGGCGCGGATCGGCGCTGCCATCGTGGGCCAGCACGACCGTGGCAGCCACGAACAGTTCCTGGGCCGCCTGCAACGGTGAGCGGCCCCATGGCACGCCTGCCATCAATGGCCGCTCAAAGGCCAGGCGGTGGCCAGCCAGGAGGCGCCCGGCGGTGGCAATGGCGGTCTCGCTCAGCCAGGGGGGCGGTTCAGACGGTGGGATGGCTCTGACCTCAGCGACGGGGCTCGCTCTCGTCGGGCATCATCATGCGCATGGCCGCGTCCATTTCCGGGGGGGCCTGGTGCCGCCGGCTGCCGAAGGCGGAGAGCAGCCGGCCCGAGAGCACGCTCTGGAGCAGGGTGGGCTGGTAGGCGAAGCGCTTGCCGATCGAGGCGAAGGTGAAGAACAGCAGCAGGGCGGCGATGACGTTCCTGGCCAGCTGCACGAACCAGTCGTTGAGCCGCTTCATGCCCATGGCATCGGCGCTGTTCTGGTAGCGCTTGATGAAGGGATTGAGGTCGTTGCTGAGCTTGTTTTTAACGACGTCCAGGGGGACGTTGATGCTGGCGGGCAGGGCCGGGGCCTGGCCGGGCAGCAGCCGCACCGCCTTGAGGATGTCGTCGTAGGTGCGGGCGCTCTCGATCGCCCTGGTGGTGGCGATGTAGGCGCTCAGTTCGCTGGTGTCGTTGGCCCTGAACTGGCGCAGCAGGTTGATGCCGCTGTAGATCTGCAGCGGGATCAGCAGCAGGTACCCGAAGGCGATCCAGAAGCTCAGGGGCCGCAGCAGCGCCACACGGCGCCCGATCGGGCGAGAGTGGGGATCGAGCAGCCTGGCCAGCAGCAGCAACACAGCTCCCACCATGGCGATGGGTCCCGAGGCGAGCAGCTTGTCGCTCACGGCCTGCAGCCAGAGAGGATCGATCAGGCGCACCGGCCAGGCCGCGGCGATGATCCCAAGCAGGAACAGGACGAACAGCAGGATTGCCCCCCAGTTGAGGGCGAGGGCGACTTCCTCGACGTAGTTTTCGGCCAGGGGCACCTCCCTGCCCGCTCGCGGATGGGCTTCCGGATTGCGATCGGCCGTGGGCTGGGGGTCGGCTTGGGGGCTCATGGAGAAGGGAGAGAAAGCACCGGAGGAGCGGCTCTGGCCTCAGGTGTGGACGGGCTCAGGTTGTTCGATCGGCGGGCGGATGGCCAGAGTCCACCCATGAAAAAGCCCGGCATGACGCCGGGCTGGAGCCACTGCAGGGGGCGGAATCAGGCCTGGTGGAAGTTGGCAGTGTTGATGCGGCGGCGCAGTTTGCGGGAGAAGCCGAAGGCAGCGGCCGCACCCAAGACGGGCAGGGGGCCGGGCACCGAATCGGTAGGGCCGGGACCCGGAGGACCCACCTCGCGGATCAGCTTGGTGGTGATGGCTGCCTCGAAGGCCCCAAAGTTGGCGGCCTTCTGTACGAACCCAGCCCTAGTGTCACCGTTCAGAGGGGTCACGACGTTGTCCGTGAGGAAGTTGCTGGCGGAGTTGCCCACTCCGAGGCCGTTGATGATGATTTTGCTGGCGACGGCTTGATCCCTCCGGATTCGAGAGCATTCCCCAATGTTGCTGGTTCCGGAGCAGGCCTCACGGTTCCCTTGACCATCGGTGGAAATGTCGATCACCCGACCGTCGGCGCGAGTTGTGAAGTAGTCGTTGGTGTTGATCTCGGTGATCGCGGCGGCCATGCCGCAATCAACGCAGGTGGTGGAGGAGCCCTGGCGCCCCATACCGTCGAGGGCGGTGAGGAAGGTGTTCAGGGAGGTGCCGCCGTTAACCCCGTCAGTGTCGAGACTGGTGATGTGCTGCCAGTCGATCACCGGCGGCGAGAAGGCCGTGTTGCTCCACTGGCCCACGGCGATCGCGAGTCCACCACGACCAAAGGCGAAGGTCTCGGAGATTTTCGCCTGCACGTCCGTGTTGTTGAACGCTGCGATGTAGCCGTCCTTGTAGAGATTGAAGTTGTTGGGGCTGATGCTGCCGGAGACGTCGAGGGACAGGAACAGCTCCTGGAACACCTCGATGGTGCCGACGGCCTGGGCCTGCTGGGCGCCGCCGAACACGGTGATGGCGATGGCTGCAGCAGCAGCTCCTCCTCGGAGCAGGGGCTTGAGGGTGGTTCTCATGGCTGAAAAGAGGGGGGACGGTGTGGTGTTCCGTGGATCCAGAACCTGCCTGAAGCCAGGCAGTGCACAGGGCCTCCGAGGAGGTGAGCGACCAACGCTGGAAAGTTAGCACCGGGTGATAGAAAATTCACCTGATGGCCATGAACTTAACAAAGCCTTAAAAGGCCGGGGCCTTGGCGGTTCAGCCGTCCGCTTCGTTGCCGGTGGCCATCGCCCGGGCCATGGCGAGCTGGCCCATCCCGGTCCCGTGGGCCTTGAGGGTTTCGAGAAAGAGCTGGTTGGCCTCCGGGAAGCGGGGCTCCTCGGCCAGGGGCAGGGGGCCGGCGCCATCGAGGCCGGATTCCCCTTCCATGGCCGGCGTGATCACCACCAGATCGGGATCGAGGGGGGCGTCGTAGCGCCACCAGCGGGCCGGATCGGCGATGGCGGGATGGGTCGGATGGGGCGCATGCTCCACGGGCGCCACCACCCCCTCCCTGCGGCGCTTGGCCAGATCACCCAGCAGCTGGCTCCGGGTGCGGCCCCGCAGCTGGAACAGCACAAACGGGTCCTCGCTGAAGCGATCGCCCATGAGGTAGTACACGGCGCTGATGTGCTTGCAGGGATTGGCCTTGTCGGGGCAGCTGCACTCGCTGCGCACCTCCTGGAGCTTGAAGGGGAACAGCCGCTTGCCGCTGGCGGCAAAGGCCCTCTCGATGTCGGCGGGCATGATCCCAGCCAGCAACTGGGCCGACCAGCGGGCCTTCTGGCTCAGGGCCTCGAGCACATAGCCCCAGTCCTCGTCGTTGAGCACGTCGAGCCAGAGCTTCACCTTGTAGGGATCCGGGTCGGTGCCCTGCACCCGGGCGTGGACCCGGCGACCCTCGAAGCGAATCGAGACGACGTTGCCTTCCCGGGCGTAGGTCCAGGCGCGCTCGAGGCGTTTCTTGAAGCGGTAGGAATGGATCAGCTCCATCCACTGCTCCACCCACCAGGGTTGTTGCCCCAGACCCTGCTGCCCCAGCTGGGTGGTGATGGCGCCATTGGCGCCGGGGAAGGAGCTGGTCATGCCGCCGGCCTCAGGGCCCCATCCTGACGCCTACCGGACCCACTGGCCTAGGTTGTCGCGACGCAGGGCTTGGAGTCCTTGAATCGCATCACGTTCGGAGCCGGCGACGGTTTTCACAGTCTTTTAAGGGCAAGGGTTCACAACCACTTCGAGAGCACGGGCCAGGAGCGACGCGATTCGCTGGCCATGGTGGTCAAATCGGCCGTGATCCTCGGCTGGTTCGTTCTGACCTACTGGTTGCTCGTTTTCCAGGTCAGGAGCTGGCCGGGGGCGGTGGCCCTTTCGGCCTGCCTCGGCCTGGCGATCGCCGCCATCGGCTTCAACATCCAGCACGACGGTGGCCACGGCGCCTACTCCCGCCACCGCTGGATCAACAAGGCCGCTGCCATGACGCTCGATCTGCTGGGCGGCAGTTCCCTGATCTGGGCCCACAAGCACAACGGCCTGCACCACACCTTCACCAACATCTCCGGCCACGACGACGACATCAATCTCGGCTTGCTCGGACGCCTCTCGCCTCACCAGCCCCACCGCTGGTGGCACCGCTGGCAGCACCTCTATCTCTGGCCCCTGTACGGAATGCTGCCGATCAAGTGGCAGTTCTTCGATGACTTCGCCGATCTGGCCAGCCGGGGCCGCGGCGACCATTCCCTGCCACGGCTGACCCCTGCCGACTGGCTGCTGGTCGTGGCCGGCAAGGTGATTTTCTTCTCCCTGGCCTTTGCGCTGCCCCTGCAGCGCCATTCCTTCGCTGTGGTGATCGGCTGCTATGTGGTGACCGCGATGGTGCAGGGAATCGTGCTGAGTGTGGTGTTCCAGCTGGCCCACTGCGTGGAGGAGGCCGATTTCCCCGAAGCTGCAGCCAGCAATGCCGGCATGGGCCCCTGGGCCGACCACCAGCTGGCCACCACGGTGGATTTCAGCCGCTCCAATGGCGTGCTGAGCTGGCTGCTCGGGGGGTTGAACTTCCAGGTGGAGCATCACTTGTTTCCCCGCATCAGCCACGTCCACTACCCCCAGCTCTCCGCCATCGTTGAGCAGACCTGCCACGACTGCGGCGTTCCTTTCCGTACGCACCGCTCCTTCCTCGCCGGTGTGGCCTCCCACTACCGCTGGTTGCGCCGCATGGGTCAGACGCCTGCCGCCGCAGCCCCCCTGGCCCTGCCATTGCTACTGCCCGTGATGGCGGAGAAGCAAAAAGCTCTCCTGTCCAGCCGCTGAGCCTGGTTTCCCCTCAGCGTTTCACCAGCCTCAGAGGCCGTCCTCCAGGGCCACCAGATCCCTGAGCTGGCCGACATCGAAGCCACCGAGCCATTCCTCGCCGCTGCCGACGATGTCGGCGGCCAGCTTGGATTTCTCCTCGATCATGCGGTCGATCTTCTCCTCCACTGAACCCCTGGTGATGAATTTGTGTACCAGCACCCGGTTGGTCTGGCCGATTCGGTAGGCCCGGTCGGTGGCCTGGTTCTCCACCGCCGGGTTCCACCAGCGGTCGATATGGAACACGTGGCTGGCCCGGGTGAGGTTGAGGCCGACGCCGCCGGCCTTCAAGGAGAGCAGGAACAACTGGGGACCGCGGGGATCCTCCTGGAAGCGGTCGACCATCGCCTGGCGGTCGGTCTTGCTGCTGCCGCCATGCAGGAACGGCACATCCTGGCGCCAGCGCTGTTCCAGGTAGGCCTTGAGCAGGTGGCCCCATTCGGCGAACTGGGTGAACAGCAGGGCCCGATCGCCTGCTTCGATCACCTCCTCGAGGATCTCCTCCAGCCGCAGCAGCTTGGCGCTGCGGCTGGCGAAGCCGTTCTCCACCCGGCCCTCCTTGAGGGCCAGGGCCGGGTGATTGCAGATCTGCTTGAGCCGGGTCAGCAGGGCCAGCACCTGGCCATGGCGCTGCCCCAGGGGGGCGCGGGCGATCGCGTCGAGGCTGTCGTCGACGGTCTGGCGGTAAAGCTTCGTCTGCTCCGCCGACAGGCCCACCCACTCGCGCAGTTCCACCTTCTCCGGCAGGTCGGAGATGATCGAGCGGTCGGTCTTGAGCCGCCGCAGGATGAAAGGCCCGACCCGGGCCTTGAGATCCCTCAGGGAACTCATGTCGCCGTAGCGCTCGATCGGCAGGCGGTAGCGCTGGCGGAAGAAACCTTCCTCCCCCAGCACCCTGGGGTTGAGAAAGTCCATCAGGGCCCAGAGCTCGCTCACCCTGTTCTCCACGGGGGTGCCGGTGAGGGCGATGCGGAAGCGGCCCTGCTTGCCGGGGCGGGCCAGGTCGCGGGCCGCCTGGCTCTGCTTGGCCGATGGGTTCTTGATCGCCTGGGCTTCGTCGATCACCATGCCCTGCCAGTCAATGCTCTCCAGCAGTTCGCTGTCGCGCTGCAGCAGCCCGTAGCTGGTGAGCACTAGGTCCACCCCCTCCAGGGCCTTGGCCAGCTTCTCCGGGGTGGAGGGCCGGCGGGGGCCGTAGTGCTCCCGCACCTCCAGATCCGGCGTGAAGCCCGCCGCCTCCCGCTTCCAGTTGGTCAGCACCGAGGTGGGAGCCACCAGCAGGACAGGACGCTTGAGCTCCTGCTCCACCTTGAGGTGCTGCAGGAAGGCCAGCAACTGGACCGTCTTGCCCAGGCCCATGTCGTCGGCCAGGCAGGCGCCCTGGTCGAAGCGGTGCAGGAAGGCCAGCCAGCCGAGGCCCCGCTCCTGGTAGGGCCGCAGCTGGCCAGCGAAGCCCTCCGGTGCCGGCAGGGGATCCGGGGCCTTCTGCTGGTGGTACTGCTCCAGGACGGCTTGCAGCCTGGGCCCGGCGGTGAAGCGATGCACCGGCAGCCGCATCAGGGTGTCGCCGTCGCTGGCCGTCAGCCGCAGGGCATCGTCGAGGCTGAGGTTGGGATCGGCGGCGCAGAAGCGCTCGGCATTCTTGAGATCGCTGGGGCGCAGTTCGATCCAGACCCCCTTGTGCTGCACCAGCGGGCTGCGCTTGGCGGACAGGCGCTCGAGGTCCTTCAAGTTGAGTGTGACGCCGCCGATCATCAGCTCCCATTTCCACTCGAGGCTTTCCCCCAGGGAGAAGCCGCGGGAACGGTCGGGCAGCTCGGCCTCGATCGAGAGGCCCAGGCGGCTGGCCAGGCCACCACTGAGGCTGGCGGGCAACACCACGCCCACCCCCACGTCGCGCAGCTGGGTGGCGGCGGTGCGCACCAGCACGAACGCCTCTGCCGGGGTGAGCTGCATGGCTTCGGGGGCCGCGGTATCGAGGCCCCGTCCGATCGGTTCGAACACCTGCAGGGCCCGGCCCATGCCTTCCAGCAGCAACTGGCCTGGTTCGGCCACCTCCACTTCTCCCAGCTGGAGCCTGCCGTCGCCCGCATTCCAGACCGTGCGGGCCGGCATGCGCAGGCTGGGATCGGCCTCGGCCTGCAAGGAGAAGCGCAACTCCCAGAGTTCCCCGCCCTCCTCGGGGGTGAACAGCTCCAGGCAGGTCCTGGCCGGCGCCACGCGCCCCGCCACCGCTTCGCGCCAGTGGTGGGTGGCCACGGCCAGCCGTTCCCGCTCCTCCTCATCCAGCTCGAGCCGGCCGGGGCCGGGGCCGAGGGCCTTCTGCCAGGCGCCCAGCAGGGGATCCAGGCCCTTGGCATCGGGCCGGAAGCCGCTGCGCAGCTGGCCATCGAGGAGGGCTTCCAGCAGGCTGGCCACCCGCAGCCGGCCGCTGCCAGGTCGGCGGCAAGCCAGCCCCAGTTCCCCGGTAGCCCCGGCGGCCATGGCGCAGGTGGCCACCTGGGGCAGCCGGATGGAAAGTTCCTCCAGCCGGCGCCGGTCCCCTTCGCGGTTGAGCAGAGGCAGCCAGCGGGCCCGGTCCTCCTCCACCTGGGGCAGCCAGCGGCCCCGGGCGATCAGGCTCAGGGCCCAGCGCTCCAGGTGGCTCCACCAGCGCAGATCGTCCGCCAGGCCAGGATCGTCGCCCGCGAGAGGCAGCCCGGCGAGCCATTCGCCGGCCCCGGCGGGATCGAGGGCCAGGCCCTCAACCCGCCAGGGCCACCACTGCACCTCCTTCGGGATCGGCTCACCCGCCTGCAGCGGCAGACCGCTCCAGGCGGCCAGCCCCTCACTGGCTGCCTTGCGGCGACCGCGGGCCCCCTGGCTGCGGCTGGGCAGGGTGAGCAGAGCCTCCGCCGGGCGGAAGGCTTCCGACCAGAGGCCGTGGTCATCCAGCCAGGCACCCAGATCGTCGACGTTGAGGGACAGGGGATGGTCGGGAACGGTGCGCAGCGGCGCCACCGGAGTGGCAACCCGCCAGGTGTCGGCCCAGAGCAGCAGTCGGCCCCCGGCCCCTTCCGGCGGAAACAGCCAGGTGGCATGCAGGAGACTCATGGCCGCAGGGCGGGCAGGAGACGTTGGGCGCCCCTCAGCAGCAGGGCACTGCCGATCAGGGGAAGCCAGAGCGGCAACCAACCACGCATCAGGTCGACGATGGCCTCAGCCACGCTGTGTGCCAGGGGCTGGTGGAGCAGGGAATGGATCTCCGGGACGGGCAAGGTCAGGGAGGTGACCAGCACGGGTCCCCCCAGGCTGCGGATGCCGCACACGGCTCCCACCAGCCCGGCCGCCAGGTGCTCGTCGTCCGGATCGACCCGCTGCAGGTGGAAGGCCAGCAGGCCGTAGAAGAAGCCACAGCCCGCCGACCGCAGCCCGCTCTCCAGACCGGCCGGCAGGCCGATGAGGGTGGCGGCGAGTCCGCCGAGCAGCGCCCACGACAGGGACTGCAGCCGCAGACGGGCACGGGAATCGTCGGACGCCTGGGTCAACGACAAGGCCTTGGCGATGGGCCGATCATGCCTGACCATCGGCCGTCTTACATTATTCGTTGATGCTGGCCATGCCAGCGGTTCAACCAGCACAGTTCTTTTTCGGCCTTTCATCCATCCCTGGCGCGGTCACCGGACGTTGCTCCGATCACGGCCATGGGCGGAGTCCTGGTTTTTGCCAGGGGTCCGGGCTTCCCATCACGGCAGGCAACCCCCTTGACCGCCGCCCATCCGCCACCGCACGCCTCCGACGCCCACCAGGCGAGACGCGCGCTGCCGGAGATGCTCCAGATCGCCACGGCCATCAGCGGGGCGCTCAACCTCCCCGCCCTGCTGCGGCAGATCCTCTCCAGTGCCAGGGATCTCACCCTCAGCGATGCCGGCAGCATTTACCTGGTGGAAGAGGAGAAGGGAGAGAAGCGACTCTGGTTCACGGCCTTCCAGAACAGCTCCCTGGCGGCCCGCGGGGCCGGCATCGATTCCAGCCTGCTGGATGTGCGCTTCCCGATCACCCCCGAGCGACTCGTTGGCTGGACGGCCCTGCATGGCGAGGTGCTGAATCTGCCGGATGTGTACGCGATTCCCACCGACCGTCCCTACCGCTTTGACGCCGGTCTTGATCGCCGCACGGGCTACCGCGCCGTGTCGATGCTGGTGGTGCCACTGAGAACCATGGCCGGGGACGTTGTGGGAGTGATGCAGCTGATCAACCGCAAGCGGGAGTCCGCTGCGTTGATCACCCCCGAGACGGCCACCGACCTCGTGCGTCCCTTCGATGCCGGCGACCAGCAGCTGATCGAGGCCCTGGCGGCCCTGGCGGCCGTCTGCGTCGAACGCACCCGGGCCCTGGAGGGGCAGCAGCGGCAGATCGATTCGATGATCGCCTTGCTGGCGGGGGCGATCGACGCCCGCAGCACCCATACCGGCCGTCATTGTTCCAGGGTGCCGGAGCTGGCCCTGCTGCTGGCTGAAGCGGCGGAAGCCACCCAAGAGGGGCCTCTGGCCCCGTTTCGCTTCAGCGGAGAGGCGGAGCGCCGGGAATTCCGCACGGCGGCCTGGCTGCACGACTGCGGCAAGATCGTGACCCCTGAGGCGGTGGTGGAAAAGGCCACCAAGCTGGACGCCCCGACCAACCGGATTCATGAGATCCGCACCCGCTTCGAGGTGCTGCTGCGGGATGGACGCATCGCCATGCTCGAGGGCCTGCTGGCGGGCGGTGACCCTGAAACCCTGCAGCGGGACTATGCACAACTGGAGCAGGAACTGCAGCGTGATTTCGCCTGTGTGTCCCGCTGCAACGTGGGCAGCGAAGGCACCGATCCAGAGGATCTTGCCCAGCTCCAGCAGCTGGCGGGGCGCCACTGGTGGCGCCATTTCGACGACCGACTGGGGCTGGGCTGGGAGGAGCAGGCCAGATACAGCGATCACTCCGAGCCCCTGCCGGCCCCCGCGACCCTGCTTTGCGATGCCCACCACCACCGTCTCCCCAGGCCCGCCGCCGAGGTGCCGGAGGCCAGGTGGGGCTTCAACCTGGCGGTGCCGGAACTGCTCTACAACCGCGGCGAGCTCTACAACCTGTCGGTGGCCAGGGGCACGCTCACCCCCGAGGAGATCTACAAGATCCGCGAACACATGATCCATACGATCGTGATGCTGGAGAGCATGGCCTTCCCCCCGTCGATGGATCGGGTCGCCGAGATTGCCGGAGGGCATCACGAAACCCTTGATGGCCGGGGCTACCCGAGGGGACTGACGGCGGAACAGCTGTCGATCCCGGCCCGGATTCTGGCCATCGCCGACATCTTCGAGGCCCTCACCGCCGCCGATCGCCCCTACAAGCAGGGGATGCCCCTGTCCCAGTCCCTGGGGATCCTGGCCGGCCTGCGGGACCGTGGCCGCATCGATGCGGACCTGTTCGATCTTTTCCTGGGCTCCGGGGTTTACCTCACCTATGCCCAGCGATTCCTGGCTGCCGACCAGATCGATCCGGTGGACCTGGACGCTCTGCTGCAGGCCGGTTCCCGAAAGTCCTGAGGATCGCAGGCTTCGGCCACCTCTGCCGATGCCATGGTGGGAGATGGGGCAAGCAAGGGCGCCCACTTTCTGGTATCTGTTGCTACCTAATGCCTGACCATCTTCGGGATGAACTGCTGCTGCAGGGTGCCGATCGCCATCCCAACGTCATCCAGGAGCTGCTCGGCGAGCTGTACGACTCCTTCTCCGGGGTCCGGGAAGGCAGGGTGGCGGACTACATCCCCGAGCTGGCCAACGCCTGCCCCGACGATTTCGGCATCGTCATCGCCACGTCGGGTGGGCGGATCTATGAGATCGGTGACACCAGGAAGGAGTTCACGATTCAGTCGATCTCCAAGCCCTTCATCTATGCACTGGCCCTGAAGACGCTCTCGTTCGACTTCATGGCCAGCAAGATCGATGTGGAGCCCTCAGGGGAAGCCTTCAACGCCATCAGCCTCGACCCTGACTCGGGCAAGCCCCGCAATCCGATGATCAATGCCGGGGCGATCGCCGCCTCCGCCCAGATCTGTGACGCCGATCCCACCGGCGCTGTTGAGCTGCTGCTGGAGTATTTCGAGGAACTGGCCGGTCGGCGCCTGACGATCAATGAAGACGTCTACCGCTCGGAGAAGGAAACGGGACACCGCAACCGCGCCATCGGCCACCTGCTGCGCAACTTCAACATCATCGAGTCCGACCCTGAACCGGCCCTCGATCTCTATTTCCGCCAGTGCGCCATCTCCGTCACCTGTCGTGATCTGGCCGTGATGGCCTCCACCCTGGCCTGCCAGGGCCGCAATCCCTTCACCGGTGGCCAGCCCCTGTCGTACGACATCACCGTTCGGGTGTTGGCCCTGATGGGCACCTGCGGCATGTATGACTTCGCGGGCCAGTGGCTCCATGACGTCGGCATTCCGGCCAAGAGCGGGGTCGCTGGAGGGGTGATGGCGGTGATCCCGGGACGGCTCGGCATCGCCACCTACTCGCCTCCCTTGGACAACTTCGGCAACAGTGTCCGGGGAGTGGCGGTCTGCCGCCAGTTATCGGTGGGGGTGGGCCTGAGTCTGTTCAATCAGTACTACCAGGCCGATGCCACCATCCGCCGTTCCTACCAGGGGTCCCAGCGAAAATCGCGACGCTGGCGCAGTGATCGGGAGCTGGAGATCCTGGCGCCCCACCGGGATGAGGTGCGCATCATCCACGTGCAGGGAGTGCTCGATTTCGGCGGCATCGAGCAGCTGGCCTCCGAACTGGTGCGGCTCAGCAACGACGTGCGCATCCTCATCCTCGATCTGGCCCACGTGACCGAGTGCCCGATGGAGTCCTCAGGCCTGCTGGATCGTCAGCTCTGTTCGATCGAGGACGATGGCGTTGAGATCCTCCTCTCCCGCGCCGGTCGGCTGCCCCTGGTCTCCAAGCCCGACTGGAACATCACCGATCGGATCGACGCCTACGAGCATCTGGATTCGGCCCTCGAAGCCGCCGAAGAACTGCTCCTGACGTGGTATGACCCGCCGACCGAAGTGGGTGCCAGTGACGCGGGCGACGACGTCGGAGAGCAGGGCTTTCTGGCGCCCCTGGGCGTGGAGCATCGGCGGATCCTGGTGGATTGCATGGCCAGGCGAGCGTTTGTGGCCGGTGATTTCGTGATCCGTCGCGGGGATCCCGGTGACGAGCTGTTCCTGGTGCGTTCCGGCTCCTTCGACATCGCCCTCGACATCAAGACCGGTGATGGGGTCTCCCACTCCACCCGGCTGGCCACCTTCGGCCCGGGGCTCTGCTTCGGGGAGATCGGCTTCGTGGCCCAGACACCCCGCACCGCCGACATCATCGCCACCCGGCCCGGCGAGTGCTGGGTGTTGCACCGCAGCGACTTCGAGGCCCTCAGTGCCAGCCATCCTGACGTGGTGATCGCCCTGCTCAAGGCCCTCACCTGCGACATCGGCGCCAAGCTCAGCCAGACAAGCGTCCAGCTGACGCTGATGGAGCACTACTGAGCTCCCGCCGGGCTCCGGCGCTGGGCGATCATGCCTGTCCCAGGACTCTCCCTGCGTTCTCGTCATGGCTGCCGACCCCACCCGCCCCAGGCCTCGCAGCGGGGCCGAGATCCGTGAGGCCTTCCTCTCGTTTTACGAAGAACGGGGCCACCGGCGGATGGCGAGTGCCTCCCTGGTGCCCGAGGACCCCACGGTGCTGCTCACCATCGCCGGCATGCTGCCGTTCAAGCCGGTGTTCCTCGGCCAGGCGGCGCCACCGGCGCCCCGGGCCACCAGCAGCCAGAAGTGCATTCGCACCAACGACATCGAGAACGTGGGCCGCACCGCCCGGCACCACACCTTCTTCGAGATGCTGGGGAATTTCTCCTTCGGCGACTATTTCAAGGAGCAGGCGATCGCCTGGGCCTGGGAGCTCATCACCGAGGGGTTCGGACTCGATCCGGCCCACCTGGTGGTCAGCGTCTTCCGCGACGACGATGAGGCGGCCGCGATCTGGCGTGACGCCGTGGGGGTGAATCCGAAGCGGATCATCCGCATGGACGAGGCCGACAATTTCTGGGCCTCGGGCCCCACCGGCCCCTGTGGCCCCTGCTCGGAGATCTACTACGACTTCCACCCCGAGCGGGGCGATGACGCCATCGATCTCGAGGACGACGGCCGCTTCATCGAGTTCTACAACCTGGTGTTCATGCAGTACAACCGCGACGCGGCCGGTGCGCTCACGCCCCTGGCCCGGCGCAGCATCGACACCGGTATGGGCCTGGAGCGCATGGCCCAGATCCTTCAGAAGGTCCCGAACAACTACGAAACCGACCTCATCTATCCCCTGGTCGAGGCAGCCGCGGCGCTGGCGGGGCTGGACTACCCCGCCCTAGACACCCGCGCCCAGACCTCCCTCAAGGTGATCGGTGACCACAGCCGGGCCATCACCCTGCTGATCGCCGATGGGGTCACCGCTTCCAACCTGGGCCGGGGCTACGTCCTTCGCCGCCTGCTGCGTCGTGTGGTGCGCCATGGCCGCTTGCTGGGCATCGACCGCCCTTTCCTGGTGGCGATGGGGGAGGCGGCGATCGCCCTGATGGCCGCGGCCTACCCCCAGCTATTGGAACGGCGGGAGGTGATCCTGGCCGAGCTGGTGCGGGAGGAGGCCCGCTTCCTGGACACCCTGGAGCGGGGCGAGAAGCTGCTGGCCGAGGTGCTCGCCACCCGGCCGGAGCGCATCAGCGGCGACGCCGCCTTCGAGCTTTACGACACCTACGGCTTCCCCTTGGAGCTCACCGAGGAAATTGCCGAGGAGCACGGCCTGACGGTGGACCTGGAGGGTTTCGAGGCGGCTATGGAGCGCCAGCGGCAGCGGGCCAAGGCGGCGGCGGTGAGCATCGATCTCACCCTCCAGGGTGCGATCGACCAGGTGGCCGCGGCCTTGGCGCCCACCCACTTCCGTGGCTACGAGGCCCTCGATCAGGCGGCCTGCGTGCTGGCCCTGGTGGTGAACGGGGAACCGGCCACCCTCGCCACCGCCGGCGATGCGGTGCAGATCGTGCTCGACAGCACGCCGTTCTACGGCGAATCCGGCGGCCAGGTGGGCGACCGGGGGCTGCTGCTGGCCGGTGACGCGGGCGTTGAAGCTGGCCTGATCGTGCGCATCGATGCGGTCAGTCGCAACCGCAGCGTCTTCGTGCATGGCGGCCGCATCGAGCGTGGCACCTTGGCGGTGGGCGAGGTGGTGCAGGCCCGGGTGGATCGCAGCTGCCGCCGCCGCGCCCAGGCCCACCACACCGCCACCCACCTGCTGCAGGCGGCCCTCAAACAGGTGATCGGCGACGGGGTGTCCCAGGCGGGCTCCCTGGTGGATGTCGACCGGCTGCGCTTCGACTTCCACTGCCCCCGGGCCCTCACCCCGGCCGAACTGGAGCAGATCGAGGACCTGGTCAACGGCTGGATCGCCGAGGCCCATCCCCTGGAGGTGGGGGAGATGGAACTGGAGCGGGCCCGGGCCGCCGGCGCCGTGGCCATGTTCGGCGAGAAGTATGGCGAGGTTGTGCGGGTGGTGGATGTGCCCGGCGTCTCGATGGAGCTCTGCGGTGGGACCCATGTGGCCAACACCGCCGAGATCGGCCTGTTCCGGATCGTGGCCGAGACGGGCGTGGCGGCGGGCATCCGCCGCATCGAGGCGGTGGCCGGTCCCGCCCTGCTCCCCTACCTGAGGGAGCGCGACCGGGTGGTGAGGGAGCTGGCCGATCGCTTCAAGGCCCAGCCCGCTGAGATCCTTGAGCGCGTCGCCGCCCAGGCCGAAGAACTGCGGGCCACCGCCAAGGAGCTGGCGGCGGTGCGCGGCGCGTTGGCGGTGGCCAAGGCCAGCGCCCTTGGGGAGCTGGCTGAAACGATCGGCTCCCATCGGCTGCTGGTGCAGCGACTGGATGGCGTCGATGGCGCCGGCCTCCAGGAGGCGGCCCAGTGCCTGCAGCAGCAGCTCGGTGTGGGGGCGGCCGTGGTGCTCGGCGGTCTGCCGGACCCGGCGGAGCTGGGCAAGGTGATGCTGGTGGCGGCTTTCGGTGCCGCGGTGGTGGCCTCCGGCGCCAAGGCGGGAGCCTTCATCGGTGGCATTGCCCAGCTCTGTGGCGGCGGTGGCGGCGGCCGT
Source organism: Synechococcus sp. CS-1332 (assembly GCF_025127995.1). Lineage (GTDB taxonomy): Bacteria > Cyanobacteriota > Cyanobacteriia > PCC-6307 > Cyanobiaceae > Cyanobium. Next base: position 67,021 of record NZ_JAHLYP010000052.1, read on the forward strand.
CCCCAGCTGGCCCAGGCCGGCGGGCGCGACGGCGCGGCCCTCGATGGGGCGCTGGTGGAGGCCCGCCGGCGGCTGCTCGACCAGCTGGGAGGGGTCTGAAGCCCAGCCTCTGACGCTCAGAAGCGGACATTCACCTTGGTGTAGAGCCCCTGCCCCAGTAGCCAGTCATTCCAGACGCCGAGGTTGTCGGTGGTGGAGAAGGGTTTGGCCCAGCCCAGCTCCACCGTCCAGTTGTTGTTGGCCAGCCAGCGCAGCAGCACCCCGCCGGCCCCCACCGTGTCGCCGAAGGAGCCACCGTTGAAGTTGGTGCGGATGCCTCCGGCGCCCATGAAGGGCACGAGCTGGAGGGCACTGGTCTTGCCGTTCCAGAAGGTCCACACCGCTTCGGTGCTGGCCAGCCAGCCGCTGTCGCCGCTGATCAGCTGGCCGGGGAGACCACGCAGCCCCACATCGGAACCGAGGGTGAACTGCATCGAGGAGGTCAGCGGGGCAAAGGCCAGCTGGGCGGCGGTGCGCAGGTTGATCTGCCAGCGGGGGGTCACGGTCCAGGAGCCGGAGAGGAAGCCCCCGATGGCGGTGGCCCCACCGATGGCGATGCCTGCTTCCGCCAGTTGCTGGCGCTGGATGGCCGGGGTCGCTGCCGTGACGCCCTGCAGCAGGTAGGCACTGCCGTTCCAACCCAGATGGCGGCCGGTGCCGCTGCCGTTGACCCCGAAGCGCAGGTAGCCGCCGGCAGGGCTGCGAACACTTTCGGGCACGCCGGCCGGCAGGGCGGTGTCCTGCTCATAGGTGGTGCTGCGGCTGTTGCTGTAGCCGGCGAAGAGGCTCCAGCGCTGGCTGAGGGATTCGCGGAACACCCATTCGAACTGGGCCAGGGCCTGGAACTGGCTGGTGGAGAACCCATCCACCGGCGACGGCAGCTCCACCAGGTTGCGGCGGCTGAAACCGAAACCACCGGTGAGGCTGAAGGTGTCGCTGAAGGGGTAGGTGTAACTCACCGAGGCGATGGCCGCCCCCAGTTCGGGGGTGTCGGTGGCATCAAGCTCGCCGTAGATCAGCAGGGTGTCCCCTCGCCGCAGCAGGCTGGGTTTGAGCAGCGTGGCCACGGCCCGGAACTCGCCGGAGCCGCTGGTGCCGTCGTTGCGCAGCGCCAGATCCCCTTGCCAGGGTTCGCGGGCCGGCTCCACCGCGACCCGGAACACCCCTTCGGAGGGATCACTGCCCAACCGTGCCAGGGTGCCCCGCACGCTCTCGATGCCTGGTTGCCGCTTGAGCAGTTGTAGTTGCTGCTCCACCGTGGACAGCCGCAGGATCTGGCCGCGCAGGGGGCGCAACAGCCGCTCGACGCGACGGTTCAGCCGGGGATCGCCGCCGGACACCTGGATCCCGACGACACGACCCTCCACCACATCGAGATAGCCCGGGGCCGGCTCGCCCACCACGTAGACGCGGCTGCTGACATACCCATCGAAGACAAGCCGGGTGCTGAGGGCGACGGCGCAGGCCTTGAGCCGCTCCAGCGGATCGGCGATCCTGCTGCACTCGGCCAGGATCTCGCGCACCTGAAGAGGGCTGTAGAGCGTCAGCCCGCGGATCTCCGGCAGTGGGCCCGCTGGCTGCTGGGTCCCGGGAGCAGGTGTGGGAGGGGGTGGCCTGGTGCCATCGGGCTCGGACACCGGCGTTTCCAGGGGCCGGATGTCGACGGGGGCGGGCGGTAGTGGTTCGGAGGGGACCGGCCGCTCAAACTGACGCGAAGGGCCTGGCAACCGGATCGGGCCGTCCTGCAGGGGAGGGGCCACCAACTGGGCGAGAAGGAGCAGCATCAGTGAAGGCCGTGTTCTCGCTCAGAAAGACAGGCTGGTAGCGTTCTTAGATGTTGATGAGGTCAGGTGGAGTAGCACCTGATGCGTGTCTGATGGCAAAGGGATTGGTTCTAATGTTTTCGCCTGGAAAACTTACCCACCCATCAGCGTTGTGGGCAGGAATTTGAGTAGCAACAGATACCAATGTCCCAGTGAGTTGGCCCGGAAGGGCTGGTCGGGTTCGTCTCCTGTCCTGAAATCCACGCGTTGGCTCGCCCCGCTGAGGCTTGTCGCTCTGCTGGGGCTGGCGACCACGCCTGTCGCCGCCGGCGAGATCTCCGCGACTGGTGGTCCCCTGGGGCTGGGCAGCGTCGTGAATGGCCGTCCAGGAGGCAGTTGCTTCGGCGGTGCCTGTGCGATCCAGGGGGGCACCTCCGCCGGGGCCAATCTCTTTCACCGCTTCTCCGCCTTCGATACCCGCGGTGGCATCACCGGCGTCAGCCTCGACGTGGCGGGCCATCGCAACGTCATGGTGGGCGTCACCCATCCCCTCGGCAGCTTCATCGATAAGGCCATAACCCTGAGCGGTCCGGCCAACCTCGTCTGGCTCTCACCGGGGGGAATCCGGTTCAGTGGTTCCGGCACCTTCAACAATGTTCAGCAACTCAACCTGACCACCGCCACCGGCCTGCGGGTGGGAGAGGGTCGTTTTGATGCGAACGGCACCACGGCCGCGGCCGCCGCCTCCCTGGCTGGAGCGCCCTTCCTGGGCCTGTCCGGGCTCAGCACCGACCCGTCCACCCTGAGCCAGCTTGGTCTTACCGCCCAGGGGGACCTGGCCATCGAGGGCGGCCTGCTCACCGTGGAGGGCGGATTGCTGCTGGATGCCCAGGGAGGCCACGTTCTGCTGGGGGGATCACGGCTTCAGGCCCCCGGGGGTCAGGTGGCCCTCCAGGGCCAGCAGGTGGCGCTTCAGAACAGCACGGTGGATGTTTCCAACCCGGCCGGCTCTGGCGGAAGCATCAGCCTCACCGGGAAACAGGTTTCTCTGGCCGGATCCAGCCTTCTGGCGACAGGCCGCACGGCGGGAGGTGTCGTGCAGGTCGGTGCCGACCCCCTGGGGACCGCGACCGCGTTGACCACCACGGTGGATGCGTCCTCCGTTCTCCGGGCTGATGCCACCACGGCTGGCCGTGGCGGACGCCTCTTGGTCCTTGGCAAGGACGTGGCTGAAGTGCATGGTGCCGTCAGCGCCAGGGGTGGTCCTCAGGGAGGCGATGGGGGGTTCGTAGAGACCTCGGCGGGTTGGCTGGCACTCTCCACAGCGCCGGATCTCTCGGCACCCAGGGGGCGAGGTGGAACCTGGCTGATCGATCCCCGCGACATCGAGATCGTCCCCTCCGGCACTGGGGGTGGCTCGCCTCCCGGAGGCACCTCGGTGGGTCCTCCCGGCTCTCCGTCGCGTATCGATGTCGGGCTCATCAACACGGCCCTCAATAGCGGGCAGACGGTGATCGTGGACACGACCGATCCCGTGGGCACCCAGCCGGGGACCATTTCCCTGCTGGCCTCGGTCGAGAAAACGGCTGGTGCGAACGCCAGCCTGGATTTGAGGGCCGACGGCAACATCCTGATCGACGTTCCGGGTGTGGACCCAGTCGCCTTCTCGAACACCTCCACGCTGGGACGTCTGGATGTCGATCTCTGGTATCAGAAAACAGCTGATGCCTCCACACCTGCGGGTTCGATCAGCTGGCAGAAGGGCGCGGTTGATATCAACACCGGCACGCTCAAAACCTTTCAGGGGGCATCCCGTATTGATGGCAACATCGAACTCACTGGTGCCGTTGAGCCCTTCAAACTTCTTTCGGGCACGGTTCGCACCGGAGAGTTTGGTTGGAGTCCAACCAGTCTGGGGGAGGTTCAGCTCTCCCTGTTTGGCAGCCCGAAACCTGCGACTCTGGATATCTCCAGGCGTTACGTTCAAGGTCCCGGTCGCACCGTCACAGCCTTTGCCACGTCACTTCTGAAAATTGGTCCTTCAGCCCAGAGCAGCCTGATCGACGGTGCCATTTTCAGGGATGCCACGCCGATCATCACGACCTTCATCCGAGTTGCTGATGGTGCCACCCTCGCCCTGAACCAGGCGACCATCAATGGTTCCAATCTGGCCGTTGATAACGGGGCGCAGCTGCTTCTGTCGGGATCCAACCAGGTGACGGGCCTTGGCGGTGCCGGATCGATTCTGATCGCTCCCAACAGTACGTTGAATCTGCAGAGTTCGACCATTTCCCCGGGCACTTCGGTTGTTCTGCAGGGCAATGGTTCGGCCAGGCTGTTGATTGACAGTGCCACGTTCAGGAATGATGGAACCCTCCAGGGCTCCGGTGAGATTGAGGTGGGTGCCGGCGGTCTGGGGACGTTCACCAATGGCGGCTCGCCTGCGCCAGGGGCACCGGTGGCGGTGCTTGATCCCATTGGATCGCTCCGCATTCGTGCCGCAAGTCTGCGGCTGGAGGCCAACAGCCAGCTCCTTTTCGATCTCTCCACCGACGATCAGCTCTCTGTTTTCGGTGACACGGTTCTTGGCGGTGGCTTGGAGGTGGTCTCTCCGCCGATCGTCGGAGTCCCCACCCCCTATGAGTTGATCCGGGCCCGCAGCATCACCGGTGCCTTCGCGCCAGGCCAGATCTTCCTGCCGATCGGTTTTGATCTTCAGGGTGTGGTGACGACAGGCGATCCGCAGTTGCCGGTCTCCTTAGGCGGAAGCCTGGCGGCAACCCTTCCCCCGCCCTTGGCACCCATCGACCCGCCCTTCACTCCCACGCCAATCCCGCCCCAGACGGTGACGGCACCCCCGGACCCGACACCGTCTTCTCCGCCGAGCCCCGCGCTCCAACTGCCCGATCTGGGGTTTCGCATCTTTCCCTCCGCCCAGACGACTCCCTTAGGTTCGAATCTCATCGCCAGCCGGCGCGGGGTGGGTTCTGATTCTCTGGCGGTGAACCTCTCGGAAGCTGATTTCAGTCTGGCCGGGGGCGCCAGCACCACACCGGGCTCCCTCAGCATCACCACCTCCACCCTTGCTTCGGACAAGGTGACGGCCGCGATTTCGGATGGGGAGCAACGGCGCACGGAGGACGTGAAAAGGACGCTTGGGGATGTGGGCAAGGCGGCAGATTCCAACGGAACCCTTCGCCTTGAGGAATTGCAACGACTGCTCAGCAAGGCCTCCCAGAAGGGGGACAAGGACGACGAGCGCTTCAACCCGGCGGTGCTGATGATCTCCTTCACCGAACAGAAGCAGGTGGCGGGCCAGGAGACGTCCGTTGCGGGTCAGGAGGCGAAGGCCCCAGTTGACACCGAGAAGAAACCGACCAATTCATTCCTTGATCTGATCCTGCTCAGCCGCAAGGGTGAGCCGTTCGGCAAGCGGGTTGAGCTGTCACGGGAGCGCTTCGGCGACCAGCTGCGGGCGCTTTACCGGCAACTGGCCCGCCTCGAACCTCTGCAGGTGGAGAACCCTGAGTCCCCGTCCAGGCAGATCCACCGGGCCCTGATCGCGCCCGTGGCCGAGGAGCTCAAGGCCAAGGGCATCACCACCCTGGTGATCGCCGCCGATCGCGGCCTGCAGGGCCTTCCTTTCGCGGCCCTGCATGACGGCGCCAGCTATTTCGGTGACCAATTCGGCTTCTCGATCACCCCGTCCCTCAACCTCACGTCCTTCGGCCCTCCCCGGCTGACAAGGGGTCGGATGCTGGCCGCTGGGGCCTCGGAGTTCGAAGGACTCAGCCCCCTCCCCCTGGTGCCCGAGGAGCTGGCCGGCATCCCGGATGGGGTCGGCATCGACCGCTTCCTGAACAAGGCGTTCACCCCGGAGGTGCTGCTGAGCCAGGCGGCCGACCCGCGTTACGAGCGGCTGCACGTGGCCACCCATGCGGAGTTCATGCCAGGCGGACCGTCGCAGGCACGCATCTTCACTGGAACCGGCTCCGTCAGCCTTCAGGAGTTCGCCGGCCTGCGGCAGCAACGCAGTGGCAGTCCGCTTGAACTGTTCGTGCTGAGCGCCTGTCGCACGGCCCTGGGGGATAGCGACAGTGAGCTCGGTTTTGCAGGACTGGCCCTGCAGGCGGGATCACGCAGTGCGATCGGCACCCTCTGGTACGTGGACGATGTCGCCACCTCCGCCTATTTTCTGCAGCTCTATCGCTATCTCGATCAGGGCGTCCAGAAAGCCGATGCCCTGCGGGCCACCCGGCAGGCGATGGCCACTGGCAAAGTGCGGCTTGAGGGCGATAAGGTCATCGGGTCCGATGGTGTCCCCCTACTCACCGAATTGACACCTTCCCAGCGGCGCCGCATCGCGTCAGGCATGGCCCACCCTTACTTCTGGGCCGGGGTTCAGCTGATTGGAACCCCCTGGTGAACCATCGACAACGGCTGTCTTGGCTTGCTTCCTTCCCCCTTCCTGTCCCACCTGTGGTGGGTCTCCACGGTCCACCCAGTTCCTCATTCAGTGCCTGATCTTCCAGCGGTCTTCAACGTCTTTCTGATGCTGGCGATGGCCCATTTCCTCGGGGATTTCGGGCTCCAAAGCGATCGCATGGCGAGGGAGAAGTGTCCAGGTTGCGGGGTGACCCTTGGGTGGGGCTGGTGGCTCACCTCCCATGCCGCCATCCATGGCTTTCTGGTGGGCATGGTCACCCAATCTCCCATTTTGGGTGTGGCAGAATGGGGTGTGCATCTGTTGATCGACTTCGGCAAATGCCGACGTCTGTGGACTCTGTCCATTGATCAGGCGCTTCACATCATCTGCAAGTTCCTCTGGGCCTGGCTGGCGATTCGGCAGGCCTCCACACCACTCTGGTTCCAATGAAGAGAAAGGTTGCTGGTTCCCCCATGGCTGTTCCTATGCGTTTCCGCCCCCGCGGCGCTGCGCGACGTTTCCGCTTCCCGTTGCTGGCCGCTTTCCTTCTGACCCTGGTCCCATTGGCGGCGATCGAGCCGCCGCAGGCCCAGGCCCAGAGTGAGCTGCGTAAAAGCTTCCCAGGCAGGCGGGTGGGTGGAGGAACCCGCGGTGAGTGCGCCAGTCGCCTTCTGGCCCACCTGGTGCCCTCCAGCAGTGTCTTCGCCCCCGGCAAGGCCCGCTACCTCGGTGTGCTCGAAGGCCCCAGTGCTGCCCCCAGTCCCCTGGAGATCACCTTCCGACCGCTGAGTGATCGCGGCACCGTGGACGGATCGATGTCCTCGGGCCAACGCCGGGTGCTGCCGGCCTCCTCACCGGGCATCACCCTCCTGACCCTGCCCCCAGTGAAGGTGCCGACGATGTGGGAGTCGAGCTACATCTGCCCAGGGGCGGCGGCCACCTCCACCCCTGCTGATCCGCTCAACTTCGTGGCCGCGGACTCGCCGCCGGCCCTGAGCCTGCTGGTCACGGAAGCCTCCAAGGAGGACGCTGCCGTCCAGGCTTCCCTGGCCAAACTGCGCCAGTCCTGTGGCTCCAGCGTGTCCAGCGTGGAAGTGGGCGCCAGCTTCGGCTTGTCTGATCTGATCACGGCCCAGTGGCCAGAGCGGCTTCCAGTGCGCTGTCCCGCCTGAGGCCGCCCCGCAGCTCCCAGATGCGCAGGGGTTCGGTGCGTCCCTTGACGCTCAACGCGCCCCAGTCGAGCCACTCCAGGGGCAGTCCCTTGGGCAGCAGATCCAGGGTGCTGGAGGACACCAGCACCCGGCAGAGATTGTCCTGACGATCCTTGTCGATGCTTTCCAGCCGCGAGGCGCAGTTCACGGCATCGCCGATCACCGCGTACTCCAGCCGCTCGCTGCTGCCCATCGATCCCGCCAGAACAGCGCCGGAATGGACGCCGACGCGCAGGGCCATGGCCGGAAGCCCCTCCAGCTCCAGTTCTTCATTGAGGCTGGTCACGGCCCGTTGGATGGCCAGGGCGGCATCGATGGCGGCCTTGGCGTCGGCCTGCTCGCCACTGCTCAGGGGGGCGCCGAAAACCGCCAGCAGGCCATCACCGGTGAACTTGTTGACCATGCCTCCCCGGCGTGTGATCGCGGGGACGAACAGGGCCATGCCCCGGTTCAGCCAGTCGAGCAGCTCCCCGGGGGTGAGCCGTTCCGACACGCTCGTGAACGAGCAGGTGTCCGACATCAGCACGGTGACCGGCAGCTGGCGCCCCTCGAAGCGCCCGTCGCTGAGCAGCCCATCCCGCTGGTTCCAGAGCTGGCGGGCGACGGCCGGGGAGGTGGTCTGGCCCAGCAGCCGTTCGATCTGCTGGCGTTGTTTCTGGCTGGAGGCGCCCCGGCGCACCCAGGCTGCACCCGCCATGGCGATCAGCCCGGTCAGAGGCATGCTCAACCCGACCCAGAGATAGTTGTAGAGCAGCAGCACGGCGCCGCCGACCAGCAGGGAGGCCACCAGCACCACGACCATCACGCTGCGGCGCAGTAGTCGGAAGGCTTCCCCCAGCACGATCCCCAGCACCACGGCCAGCACTTCGGCGACGCGCTCCACCCAGCCAGGCAGGGTCCGCAGTCGCCGCGGGTCCCCGGCCACGTAGCGGTCCATCAGGCCGGCCAGGCGATGGGCATGGATCTCGACGCCGGGCACCAGCAGCTGTTTCGCCCCGAGGGCGGATCGGGTCTGGGGCACCGGAAACAGGTCCCGCAGGCTGGGAGCGGTGGTCCCGATCAGCACGATGTGGCCCCGGATCTGGTCCCTGGGGATCGGCCTGCGGCCGAGCACATCCTGGAGATTCCAGAGGTGGAAGCTGCCGAGCTGGTGAAAGGAGAGCATCTTCTGGAAACCCGCGGCATCCAGCTGGTCGTAGCCCCCCGACGCCGGCTCCAGCCAGGGGCCCGGTTCGGTGCCCTTCTCAAGCCGCTGCCGCAGGCTCCGCTGGCCCTTGCCCACCTCCAGCAGGCGCAGGGGCAGGGACACGGTGGCTTCGTCCTGGCCGGCCACATGCACCAGATCGCGGCGGATCACCCCATCGGCATCCAGCACCAGATCGTTGAAACCGCGCCGGTCGGCGGGCGTACCCGGCACCGGGCCGATGGCTTCGGCCACGTTGAAGATCGAAACGAGGCGGGGATTACTGCGGAAGCGCTCGCGCAGGCAGGCCTGGTCAGGGCCGACGCCCTGGTCACGGTAGATGTCGAGGCCGATCGCCACCGCCCCTGCGGCACTCAGCCGGTCGATGGCTTCGCACAGCACCTTGTCGTCGATGGGGAACCCGTAGGTGGCGAGGTCCGATTCGTCGATGCCGATGATCGTGATCGCTTTGTCCGTTCCGGGCGGAGCCTGGCGCAGGCTGGTGATCAGGTCGTAGAGCAGCAGGTTGAGGGTTTCGTTGATGGGGCTGCGCTGCAGGGCCAGCAGCAGCAGCCCCGCGGCCGCGTAGGGCACGAGCGAGCGGACGCCATCCCCCAGATGGTGCAACCCCAGACGTGCCAGCAGGGAGGAGAGCGCTGATCCGGGCCCTTTCTTGCTGTCCATCAGGTGCCTTTGAAGGCGAAGAAGAGCCGTTTCATCGTGTCCAGCAGAGCATTGGAGCGTTCCGTGTGCTGTTCGCGATCCAGGTTTTTCAGTTCCGCCTGCCGCTCCTGAACCATGGCGGCGAAGCGCTCCAGCAGGTAGGGGTTCTCGTCCAGCAGGCCCTTGATGCTCTCCCGGTCGACCTCCAGCAGCAGGCATTCCTTGGTGGCCCGCACCGTGGCGCTGCGTGGCGCGTCCAGGAAGAGGGTCATCTCACCGAACACCTCCCCAGGCCCCAGCTCACGCACGGCCACGGTGTGGCCCGGCTCCAGCTCCTTGAGGATCTCCACGGTCCCCCGCAGCACATGGAACATCGAGCGGCCTTCGGCCCCCTCCTGCACCATCGCCTCACCGGGGCCGTAGGCCACCAGGTGGCTGCCTTCGACCAGCGTCTCCAGTTGCTCGCCGCTCAGCTCGGTGAAGATTCCCACGCTGGCCAGGGTCTGGCAGCACTGCTGGGGGGACGGCCGGTCGAGCCGCTGGGGCCGGTCCCGGGTGCGACGCGGTTGCAACTCCCGCACCGGGAAGGGGATGCTCTGCCCCTCACGGGCCAGGGCGTACCAGATCTGCTCCAGGAGATCACTGCGCAGGTCGCCGATGGCCCCATCCCCCAATTCCCGCTGCCACACCTGCAGTTCGTAGGCGATGGCGCTGTCCTGGAACTCCATGACCCGGATGTGGGGGAGCGGTTCGCGCAGCACCTTCGGATGCTGCAGTACCACCTTCTCGAGCAGGGCCCTGGCCTGGGCCGGCGGCAGGTCGTAGTCGAGGCCGACGCTGAACCGGTTGCTGACGGCCCCGGAGCGCCCCAGATTCCGGAGCACCCTCGCGGTGACGAGGCTGTTGGGGACCACCACCAGCTGGCCGTCCATGTTGCGGAGCATGGTGTCTCGCCAGCTCACCCGCACCACCACCCCGCGCACCCCCTGATCCAGCTCGAGGAAGTCACCCTCGGTGAAGTCGTCCCCCAACTGAAGCTCCAGACCCGCGAACAGGTCCTTGAGGGACTCCTGGGCCGCCAGGCCGATCACGGCGGTGAGCACGGCGGAGGTGGTCACCAGCCCCACCAGATCGAACCGCGCCGACTGCCGCACCAGCACCACCGTGGCCAGGGCGCCGCTGCCGAGCGTGAGCAGCTGCATCAGCAGCTGCGGTGGAGGCCGCCACAGCCCCAGGTGGGCCGGGACCTCCAGGGTGGCCCAGAGGGCGATGAGGATGGCGGCGTAGGTGAGCAGCAGGTCGTCGGTGAGCAGCACCCACACCCGATAGGCCGGCAGCACCCCCTGCAGCGGCAGGGAACTCAGCACCGCCCAGGCGGCGATGGCCAGCAGCGGCAACCGCAGCGGCACGGCCGGCAGGTGCCTGAGGCGGCCGAGGCGAGCCAGCACCAGCAGCCCGGCCGTGGCAGCCAGGGCGCTGATCCAGATCTGCAGCAGGGCCAAGGTGCTCGCTTCGATCGCCCCATCCTGCCGCCGAACCTGGCCCTCGGCTCGAGGGACGAGCAGGCTGGTGGCAGCCGTCTCCGTTTTCGATGCGCCCGTTGCTGATGCGCCCCTTCGCCGTCCTGCTGGGTCTGGTGGCGGCCGGGGTCTCCCCCCACGTTGCCGTTGCCCAGGTGCAGTTGCGCTGCGAGGGCACCCTGCTGGAGGCCCGGGGCAGCGCCGAACAGGAACGGCCCACCCGCCGGCTCTCGTTCTCCCTGTCCCTGGAGGCGGAGGCCAGCACCGCGGATGGTGCTCTCCAGAGCCTGCAGGAGCGCCTGGCGGCAGTGCGCACGGCGCTGCAGGGCCAGCAGGTGGAAGAGCTGCGGGTCACCTCGCCCAGCACCTGGCGGCGCGACGCCGAGCGCAACCGGCCGGCCGCCGTGACGGCCAGTCTTCAGGTCAGTGGCCGCCTGCTGCCCCAGCGGCTGCAGGCCCTGATCCGGGAGGTGGGGGCCCTGCCCGGGGTGCGCCTGTCACCGGTGGGCACCGAGGCCGATCGCGGCCTCGATGGGACCGTGCGGCGCCAGCTGCTGCGGGGGGCCTACCAGGACGCCCTCGCCCAGGCCCGGGAGGTGGCCGCCGCCGTGGGCCTGAGCAAGCTCAACCCCCTCGAGGTGCAGCTGGACGGCAACGAATTGCGGCCGATGCAGATGCGGGCTGCCACGGCCGATGCCGCCCCGCCCTTCGATCCAGCCGAGCTGGCGCTGCCGAAGGACCGCCTGAGCCTGACCGTGCGGTTCTGCGCGCGATGACGCGTTTTGGGTTGCGCTGCTGCGTTTTGGGGCTCAACGAGCAGAATGAACCGATCCGGACCCGGAGCCTTGAGCGAATGCGCCACCGCCTGTCGAGCGCTCTGCCGAGTCTGTCGTTTCTGCCGATCCTGATCCTGCTTGTGGGTCCGGCCCTCGGGTCGCTGCCGGTCGAGGCTTCCGAAAGCGCCGTGGTGCAGGAGATCCTCGACGGCAACGAGCTCTACATCGACGGCAAGACGGCCCAGGTGAAGCAGAAGGCCAGCGCCCCCCAGAAGCTCAGCACCCAGAACAGCCGGGGCCAGATCCGGTTCGACAGCGGTGCCGCCGGCCGCCTCAACCGCTTCGCCCTGCTCAAGCTGGGTCAGGGCTGCTTCCTGGTCGAGAAGGGCCAGATCCTGGTGTCTGGCAAGCAGAGCGGCTGCACCCGTTCGGCCCGGCTGAGCGTGCGGGGCACCAATTATCTGATCGATGTCAGCGAGTCGGGGGAGTCTGAGATCTCTGTGCTGGAAGGGTCGGTGGAGGTGGAACCGCTTGTCGACGGAGAACCCACCGGCAAACCCGCCACCACCGTGGAGGCAGGCAACAAGCTGCGGCTCTCGGCCGGTGGGGTCGTGATGGCGCTGCTGGGGCTCAGCGCGAGCGACTACAACGGCATCCTGGGCGGGCCCCTCTTCCAGGGGTTCCGGGTGCCGCTGCCGGCCTACGGCTCCCTGGAGAGCTACATCCGCTCCAAGGTGCCGGGGGTGAACCTGCCCGTGCCGGTCAGCGTCCCGTCGTTGCCTTTCGGTCTGCCGCGCTTCTTCTGAGCCGGTGATTCGACCCCACCCGCTCCTGTTGACCGCCTTGGCGGCGGCCCTGGCCTGGCCCAGCGGCAGCGTGGCCAGCCCGGGCACGTCGGCGGTGGTTCAGGAGATCCTTGATGGCAACGAGCTCTTCATCGAACGCCGTCAGGCCCAGCTGCGGGAGAAGGCGGTTGCGCCCGAACTGGTTCGCACCCAGAACAGCCGCGGCCAGCTGGGCTTCGCCAGCGGTGCCGCCGGCCGCCTCAACCGCTTCACCCAGCTGCGCCTCGGCAGCAGCTGCTTCCTGCTCAGCAGCGGCCAGATCCTGGTGTCCGGTCCGCAGAACGGTTGCACCCGTTCCTCGCGGCTGAGCACCCGCGGCACCAACTACCTGGTCACCCTGCTCGATGGCGGCGAAGCCGAGTTGGCGGTGCTGGAGGGTGCGATCGAACTGCAGCCCCTGGCCGATGGACGACCACTGGACGCGGCGCCGCTGCTTGTGGCTGGGGGCAACAGGGTGCGTCTTTCCAGCCAGGGGGCCCTGCTCTGGCAACGGCCCCTCACCGCTGCCGACTACGCCGCGATCCTCCAGGGACCCCTGTTCCAGGGCTTCAGCGCGCCCTTGCCCGGCATGGCGGCGCTGGAGGCCTTCGTGCAGCGCCGTTACCCCGGGGTGCTTCCCGCCCAGCCCAGGCCAGCACTCAGCAGCGATCGCCTGGTGGAGACCGTCAACCGTTACCGCCGGGAGGCCGGCCGCCCTGCCCTGCAACCCCTGCCGGCGGCCCTGGCCGCCCAGAACGCCACCTATCTGGCCCCGGTGCTGGAGGGGGTGCTGGCCAGCAGCGACTGTGACCACGACCGTTCCCTCTGGGAGGCGTTCCAGAACCGCATGGCGGCGACGGCCAACCTGAGGCCCACCAGTGAGGTGATCGCCTGCCCGATGCCAGCGGGCGCCTGGAACCCGGAGGTCATCGTGTCGCGCTGGATGGGCTCGCCCCTGCACACCCAGATCCTGATCAACCGTCCCAGGGCCCGGGCCATCGACTGTGTGCGGCTGGAGCGCTCCGGCCGGGCCGTCGCGATCTGCACGCTGTGGAGTCCGGTGGCGGGAGCCTCCCCCTAGGGCCTGGGCCGGGCCCGCAGCGGCGGCTTCCCCGATGATGGGGGCCTGCCAGGCGCCAACGCCACCACCACCGGGAGGGGTACGACGAGATGGCACGCTCCCGAACCTTCCGCGTTCTCGTGGTGGCCGTGCTGGCCTGGGTGGGGGTCAGCTCCGGCTGGCCGGGGCCCCGGATGAGGGTCTGGGAACGGGGGGTGGAGCAGCAACTGCTGCTGCTGCGCGGTCCGCGGCGCCCCCCGGCGAAGGTGGTGCTGGTCACGGTCGACGACGCCACGCTCCAGCAGGGCGACTGGTTCGAGGAGGAGGGTCGCATCCCGGAATGGGCCAGGGGCGTCGGCAGCCTGCCCTGGCCCCGCGCCACCTACGGCATGGTGGCGGAGAAGCTGCTGCAGGCCGGCGCCAAGGCGGTGGCCGTGAATGTGGTCTTCGAGGGGCCCAGCGGCAAGGGCGCGGCCGATGACGAGGCCCTGGAGCTGCGCTTGCGGCGTTACCCCGGCCGGGTCGCCCTGGCGGCGGAGATGCTCGAGTCCAACGACACCCAGGGGGCCGGCTCGCTCACCTTCGTGCGGCCGGAGCGCTTCCTGTCGGCGATCGGCGGCACCGGCGCCCTCGGGCTCACCAACGTCCTCGCCGGCACCTCCAGCGAGGCGAGCCGCCATCCGGAGGCTTACGCCAGCGGCGTGCTCCCCGCCCGGGGCGCCGAAGGCCACAGCGCCCTCTCCTCCACCCTGCTGCGGCTGGGGGGCCACCGCAGCCGCCAGGACGACCGGGCCAGCTCCCTCAACTTCTATGGCCCTGAGGGCAGCTTCCGGCGCCTGCCGGCCTGGGAAGTGCTCGACCCCGAGCGTTGGAAGACCCATCCCCTGCGCAAGGACCTGGCCGGTTCGGTGGTGCTGCTCGGCCCTGTCGTTGCCCAGGGGGCCGATGGCTACCCCACCCCCTTCGGCAGCCTGTCCGGGCTGGAGGTGCTGGCCACCGCCACGGCCAACTCGCTGCAGGGGGACGGCCTGCAGCCCTGGCCCCGCAGCGCGCCGGGACGGGCCCTGCTGGCCCTGCTGCCGCTGCTGATCGTGCTCGGGGCGGCCCGACGCTGGAGCGACCTGCGCTGGCGTCTCGCCCTGGTGGTTCTGGTGCTGGTCCTCCAGGGGGCCCTCGTCGCCGTGGCGCTGCAGCAGGCCAACCGCTGGCTGCCGCTGCTGGCGCCCTCCTCGGGCCTGGTCCTGCTGGGCCTGCTCTACGGCGGGGATGCCTACCTGCGGGAGGGGCAGGAGCGGCGGCGCCTGCGCCGCACCTTCGAGCGCTACGTGGCTCCGGGGGTGGTGGCGGAGATCCTCTCCGACCCGGAATCGGCCCAGGGCATTCTGCGCGGCCGGCTGCTGGAGGTGACTGTGCTGATGACCGACATCAAGGGATTCACGGTCCTCACCAAGCAGCGCAGCGGCGAAGGCCAGAGCGAGCTGCACGTGCGCCAGCTCAACGAGTACCTCGGCGCCATGGTGGAGGTGGTCATGGCCCATGGCGGCACCGTCGACAAGTTCATCGGCGATGCGGTGATGGCGGTGTTCGGATCACCGGTGAGCAGGGGGGTGGCCGAAGAGGCCAGCCAGGCGGTGCGCTGCGCCCTGGCGATGCGAGAAGCCCTGGCCGGCCTCAACGAGGACTGGAGCCGCCGCGGCATCGCCACGCTCGACAACGGCATCGGCCTGGCCAGCGGCCAGGTGATGGTGGGCCAGATCGGCAGCCCCCGGCGGATGGAATTCACCGTGATCGGCGACACGGTCAACCTGTCGGCCCGGCTGGAGTCGGCCACCCGGAATGTGGACGCGGCGGTGGTGTGCGACGCCCAGACCGCCAACCTGATTCAGGCTGATGTGGGCCTCGACTCCCGCTCCCTGGGGGCCCAGCCCGTGAAGAGCCTGGGGGAGGTGGAGATCTTCACGGTGTCGCTCCGGGATCAGGCCTCCAGCTCAGGTCAGGCCTCCAGGTAAGTCGTCTGCTCCAGGCTGGCCCGGAGATGGGCCATCAGGCGCCGGGCGTCGCTGATGGCCAGGTCGCCCCGGCCGATGGCCTGCTCGCTGGCCAGGCGGAGCCGCTCCAGCAGCAGGTCGGGGTCGTGTTCCATCGCCTCGAGCACCTCGGCGTTGGTGTTGCCCCGCACCACGTGGTCGACCCGGTAGCCGCCCCCGGCCGCCAGCCGGATGTGCACGGCGTTGGTGCTGCCGAAGAGGTTGTGCAGGTTGCCCATCACCTCCTGGTAGGCCCCGCCCAGGAACAGCCCGATCCAGTAGGGCTCGCCCGGCCGCAGGTGGTGGAGTTCCAGCAGGGGCTTGACCTGGCCCCGATCGATGAAGCGGGCGATCTTGCCATCGGAATCGCAGGTGAGGTCGGCGAAGCTGCCGAGCCGGGTGGGCCGTTCATCGAGCCGGTGGATCGGCAGCACCGGGAAGAGCTGGTCGATCGCCCAGGTGTCCGGCGCCGAGCGGAACACCGAGAGGTTGGCGTAATAGGTTCCGGCCAGGGCCGCCGGCAGGGCCTGCAGCTCCTGGGGGATCACGGTGTCGGCGGCCAGGCCCTCGAGCTGGCCGGCGATCGCCTGGCAGCTCGCCCAGGTGAGCCGCTCGGCCGTGGCCCGCTCCGGCAGGCTCAGGTAGCCGAGCCGGAAGGCGGTGAGGGCGTCCTCCTTGAACTTGAGGGCATCGTTCCAGGCCTCCTGCAGCCGCTCCACCACGGCCCGCTCTCCCCCGCCCTCCCCTTCGACGCCCCCTGCCGTGGCGATCGCCGTGATCAGCGCGTGGGTGTCACGCAGGTTGTGCAGGATCAGGGCCTCGCCCTCGGCCGGCGGCGGCACCGCCTCGGTGTGGCCGCCGGCTCCGAGCACGTCGAACACCAGCACGCTGAAGTGGCTGGCCAGCGCCCTGCCGCTCTCACTCACCAGTGTGGGGGGGCGGATGCCGTGGGGCTCGCAGCACTCCCGGATCGTGGCGACGACGTCGTTGGCGTAGTTCTGCAGCGAGTAGTTGGTGGAGGCGGCGGTGGCAGTGCGGCTGCCGTCGTAGTCGATGCCGAGGCCACCACCCACGTCGAGGAAGCCCATCGGGGCCCCCAGGCGAGTGAGCTCGGCGTAGATCTGGCCGGCCTCCTGCAGGGCGTCCTTGAGGACGGCGATGTCGTTGATCTGGCTGCCGACGTGGAAGTGCAGCAGGCGCAGGTCGTCGAGCAGGCCGGCCTCCCGCAGGCGCTCCACCGTGGTGAGCACGTCGGGGATCGAGAGGCCGAACTTGGCCCTCTCCCCCACCGAGCTGCCCCAACGGCCGGTGCTGCGGGCCGAGAGCTTGGCGCGGATGCCGATGAACGGGGCCCCGCCCAGGGCGCTGCTGGCGGCGATGATCCGCTCCACCTCGTCGGCCTGCTCGATCACCACCACCGGCTGGCGCCCCAGGCGCCTGGCCAGGATCGCCGTCTCGATGTAGCGCCGGTCCTTGTAGCCGTTGCAGATCAGCAGGGCGTCGGGGTCGTCGAGCAGGGACAGGGCGATCAGCAGCTCGGCCTTGCTGCCCGCCTCCAGGCCGAAATGCCAGCGGTGGCCGCTCTCCACCAGCTGCTCCACCACGTGGCGCTGCTGGTTGCACTTCACCGGGAAGACGCCCTGGTAGCGGCCCTCGTAGCCGTACTGGGTGATGGCCCGCTCGAAGGCGCCGTGCAGCCGCTCCAGCCGGTCTTCGAGGATGTCGTCGAAGCGGATCAGCAGCGGCAGGGTCAGGTCGCGTCCCTGGAGCTCCCGCACCAGTTCCACCAGATCGAGGGAGCCGCCGCGGTCACCGCGGGGTTGCACCATCACGTGGCCCCGGGCGCCCACACTGAAATAGGGCTCGCCCCAGCGGTCGATTCCGTAGAGCGCCGCCCCGTCGGCGGCGCTCCAGGCGTCGGCCCGCCCGGAAGGGCCGGAGGGCACGCCCGGCGGGCTGGTCGGGTCGGCGAGCACCATGGCGCCTGGGAGGAGGGAAGCCGGTCGGAGCGAATCTAGGCGTGGCCTTGTGGCGGCCGCTGCGGCACCTTCGGGTCACCGGCGGGTGCCGATCCACGGATCTGTACAGGCTGTACGGGCTCCGAATCACGCTGGCGCAGGACGGTCAACCCCGGCCGGGCGCCTCGCCGAAAGGGTGCGGGGTTGCTTGCCAAGCGGCAGGGCCAGCGCGGACGATGGCCCGATCCCCTTTCCCTTTGCCATGGCCACCGAACGCACCTTCCTCGCCATCAAGCCCGACGGGGTGCAGCGGGGTCTGGTGGGCGAGATCCTCGGCCGTTTCGAGACCAAGGGCTTCAAGCTGGTGGCCCTGAAGCAGCTGGTGCCCAGCCGGGACCTGGCCGAAAGCCATTACGGCGTGCACCGGGAGCGCCCCTTCTTCGCCGGCCTGGTGGACTTCATCACCAGCGGGCCGGTGGTGGCCATGGTGTGGGAAGGGGACGGCGTGATCGCCAGCGCCCGCAAGCTGATCGGCGCCACCAAGCCCCTGGAGGCCGAGCCCGGCACCATCCGTGGCGACCTGGCCGTGAACATCGGCCGCAACGTCATCCATGGCTCCGATGCACCGGAAACGGCCGTGTTTGAGATCGGCCTCTGGTTCCAGCCCTCCGAGCTGTGTGAGTGGACGTCCGCCGACCAGGTGTGGCGGGTCGAGCCCTGAGCGGCCATCCTGGGGTCCTTCGCGTCCCCGGGCCATGGCGCTGCTCAGGAGCTTCCGGCATCCCAGGACGCTGAGCCTGGCGGCCGGGGCCGTGATCGTTTCCGGCCTGACCCTTGTCCTGCCGGGGGCCACGGCGGCTCCCCGGGTGCCCCGGGTGGTGGATGTGCCGTCGCGTCCGGCGTTCGTGAAGCCGCAGGCGTCACCAGAGCGCCCGGCCCTGGTGGGCCAGGTGCTCGGGCCTTCCACCGTGCTGCGCACAGAAAACCCCGGCCGGCTTCAGATCCTGCTGGCCGATGGGCGCAGCTTCCGGCTGGGGGGGAACGCCCAGCTGCGCATCGAGCCGAACCTGCTCGACCTGGTGCGCGGCCGGATCATCGCCTGGATCGATCCGGGATCGAAGGGCAGCACGCCGCTACGGGTCCGCACCCGGGTGGGCACCGCCTCGATCCAGGGCACCACGGTCTTCATCGAGGCCACCGCCGAGACGGTGCTGTTCTTGAGTTGGGAGGGGAAGGTGGAGGTGCGCGCCGCTGACGGCAGCGTGTACCGGCTGACCAGCGGCCAGCGTCTGGAGGCCACGCCCCAGGGATGGAAGGGCCCCCACCGGATGGACGCGGCGGAGGCACGCCAGCGGCGGCGGAACAGCGAGCTGCTCAATGGCTTCCAGGCTCCGATGCAGACCCTGCCGGTGATCGAGCGCGAACTCGGGCTCGCCCCCTGATGCCCCCCTGGCCTGGCCTGGGGCGCCGGCTCTGGTGGCTGGCCCTGGCCGTCCCCCTGCTGGCAGGTCTGGACCGGGTGCCCCTCACCCCCCTGGGGCAGGGGCCGAGGCTGCTCGACGACCAGCTCCTGCAGGCCTTCTTCCAGCTGCGGGGGGGGCGTTCCGCCCCAGCTGATCCGGTGATCCTGGCGATTGATGCCGACTCCCTGGAGCTGGGGGAGTTGCTGGCCCCTGGCGAACGCCAGGCGTCGCCGCTGTGGCGGCAGATGGGCCCCTGGCCCTGGCCGCGGGCCCTGCAGGCCCGGCTGGCGGCCCATGTGTTGGAGCAGGGGGCCACCCGGGTGCTGTTCAACATCGAGTACAGCGAGCCCAGCCGTTACGGGCCCGCCGATGACCGGGCCTTCGCCGCGATCCTCGCCCCCTGGCGCCAGCGGGTGCACCTGGCCGTCCACTACGACGTGCGCCAGGAGGGGGGGCTGGAGCAGAGCCGGCTGCGGCGGCCGATCCACCAGCTGGGTGCCCCCGGCCTGACCACCCTGCTCCAGTCCCCCCGAGGGGTGGTGGAGGCGGTGCCGGGCCTGGACTGGATCCAGTCCAGGCTGGGCGCGTTCCCGCCCCCCTTGCCCAGGCCGATGGCCTTCCTGGCGCGTGCGGCGCCGCCGCCGGTGGCGCCGATGGGGCTCAACTATCCCGGCCCCGCCGGCACCATGTCCCGGGTGCCGGCCTGGCGGCTGCTCGAACTGCCGGCGTCCACCTGGCGGGGACGCAGCGTGCTGATCGGCGTGACGGCCCCGGGTCTGGGGGACCTGCAGGAAACGCCCGTGGGCCCCATGGCCGGCACGGAGATCCAGGCGGTGGCCCTCGCCAACGTGCTGCAGAACCGGGGCCTGATCCGGCTGCCCCTGGCGGGGGACGCTCTGCTGCTGCTGGTCTGGGGAGGACTGATCGGTGTGCTGCTGCGGCGGCCCGCGAGTGCCGGCGGGACCCTGCAGCTGGCGCTGCTCCTGGCGGCGACGGTGCTGCTCACCGGCTGGGCCCTGTGGGCCGTGGCTCTGTTGCGCCTGCCCCTGGCCGCCCTGCTGCTGGCCCCCGTTGCCGGAGGTGGGGTGCGGGCCGTGGGGCAGGGGCTGGCGGAGAGCCGGGAGCGGGCCTACCTGCACCAGGTGCTGAGCCGGCGGGTCTCCCCCACCCTGCTGCGCGACATCCTGCGCAGCCCAGGGCCGGTGTGGAACCAGGCGGTGGGCAGCCGGGCCCGCTGCGCCGTGCTGTTCAGTGACCTGGTGGGGTTCACGCCCCTGAGTGCCGTGCTGGAGCCGGCCGAGCTGTTCGCCCTGCTGAACCGCTACTTCGAGGCGATGGCCGCGGCGGTGCTGGAGCAGGAGGGACTGCTCGACAAGTTCATCGGCGACGCCGTGATGGCGGAGTTCGGGGTGCCCCGCAGCCGTGGGGATGCCGAGGAGGCCAGGGCCGCGGTGCGGGCGGCCCTGGCGATGCAGGAACGGCTGGAGGCCCTGAACGCCGAGCTGGTCGCGGCGGGCACACCACCGTTGCGGCACGGGATCGGGCTCCATTTCGGCGAGGTGATCGCCGGCAACCTGGGCTCCTCCCAGCGCCTGGAGTTCACGGTGGTGGGGGCCAGCGTCAACGTGACCAGCCGCCTGGAGGGATTGACGCGACTCTTCCCCGAGCACCCGATCCTGATCAGCGGCGATCTGCTGGCGCTGCTGCCGGGGGAGCTGGCGGTGCTGCCGCTGGGGGGCCACGCCCTCAAGGGCTGGCCCGTGCCCCTGGAGGTGTATGCGCTGCAGGGGTTGCAGGCTGCGGCCGGTCCCAGCGAAACGGCGCCAGCAATTCGGGGCTAGCCCCGGAGCGCTGCTCGGCCGCTGTGATCGCTTCGGCGATCAGCTCCGCGGTGATGGCCGCCAGCAGCACGCCGTTGCGGTAGTGGCCCGTGGCCAGCCAGACCCCCTCGATGGGGCCGGGGCCGAGCAGCGGTGCCCCGTCGGGTGTGCCGGGCCGGAAGCCCCACCAGCGCTCCATCGGCGGCCAGAGCGCTGCTTCCGGCAGCAGGGCGACGAGACCCTGCTGCAGCTGCTTCTGGCCCTCGGGGGTGAGGCCGTCGTCGAAACTGGCCTCCGGTTCGCTGGTGGCGCCCACCACGAGCAGGCCGTCCTCCCGCGGCACCAGGTAGGTGCCGGGTCCGAACAACACCCTCTTCAGGCTGGCCCTGGGGCCCTGCAGCGACAGCATCTGGCCCTTCACAGGACGCACCGGCAGCGAGGGCAGCAGCTGGCCACTCCAGGCGCCGCAGGCGAGCACCGCCGTGGTGGCGGCGATCGTGTGCTCGCCCCCCTCGGCCCGGCGCAGCCGCACCCCCCGCAGGCGACCGCCGTCCCCGGTGAGCAGCTCCAGCACCTGGCTGCCCTCCTCGAAGCGCACCCCCAGGGCGACGCAGGCCCGCTCCAGGGCGCGCATCAGGCGGCGGCGGTTGTCGATCTGGCCGTCCTGGGCAAACAGCAGTCCATGCCGCCAGGGCGTGCCGAGGCCCGGCAGCTCCCGTTCCAGGCCGGTGCGGTCGAGGGGCACGCCCCAGGCGGCGGTGGGGTAGGCGTCGCGCTCGGCAGCACTGGAGAAGGGGACGACGATGCCGCAGGGCCGCAGGCCGCAGGGGAGGCCGCTGTCGGCCTCGATGCGGGCCACCCAGGCCGGAATGCGCTCCAGGCTGGCCTGGCCCAGGGCCAGCATCGGGCCGCTGAGGCCTTCGGCGTGGGGGGCGAGCATGCCGGCGGCCACGAAGCCCGCCGCCTCGCTGCGCCGGCGGCTGAGCACGGTCACGGCCCTGCCCAGGCGGGCCAGCTGGTGGGCAATGGCGAGGCCCATCAGGCCGCCACCCAGCAGCAGCACGGGAGGGTGATTGGAAGGGGTGCCAGCCAGTGTCCGTGCCTCCGGGTCTTGCGGGTTTCAATTCAAGCGGCTGCCCGCCGCTGCATAGGATCGGATCCACTGCCTCCGGCCGACGGCGGGAGGCCGACAGCGCCGGCAGGACTCGCGACCATGGTTGAAGGGAACATCGCTGAAGGCAAGATTGCTGAAGAGAGCGGGGTAGAAGCCTGGGAGGCCGTGATCGGCCTGGAAACCCACGTGCAGCTGGGTACCGCCAGCAAGATCTTCACCGCCGCCTCCACCAGCTTCGGCGACGAGCCCAACACCCACATCGATCCGGTCGTGTGCGGCCTGCCCGGCACCCTGCCGGTGCTCAATCAGAAAGTGCTCGAGTACGCCGTCAAGGCGTCGTTGGCCCTCAACCTGCAGGTGGCGGAGCACAGCAAGTTCGACCGCAAGCAGTACTTCTATCCCGATCTGCCCAAGAACTACCAGATCTCCCAGTACGACCAACCGATCGCCGAGGACGGCTGGATCGAGGTGGAGGTGGCCGAGAAGGGCAAGGACACGTATCTGAAACGCGTGGGCATCGAGCGGCTGCACATGGAGGAGGACGCCGGCAAGCTTGTGCACGCCGGTAGCGACCGCCTCGCCGGCTCCACCCACTCCCTCGTCGACTACAACCGGGCCGGGGTGGCCCTGGCCGAGATCGTCAGCAAGCCGGATCTGCGCACAGGCCGGGAGGCGGCGGAGTATGCCTCTGAGATCCGCCGCATCATGCGTTATCTGGGCGTCAGCGACGGCAACATGCAGGAGGGTTCCCTGCGCTGCGACGTCAACATCTCGGTGCGCCGCGGGCCCGAGGCCCCTTTCGGTGTGAAGGTGGAGATCAAGAACATGAACTCCTTCTCCGCCATCCAGAAGGCGATCGATTTCGAGATCGCTCGCCAGATCAAGGCTTACGAATCCGGTGAGCCGGTGGTGCAGGAAACCCGTCTCTGGGACGAGAGCAAGCAGCTCACCAAGAGCATGCGCAGTAAGGAAGGGGCCAGCGACTACCGCTACTTCCCGGACCCGGATCTGGGGCCGATCGAAGTGAGCGCGCAGCAGCGTGCGGTCTGGCTGGCGGAGCTGCCCGAGCTGCCGGCGGCCAAGCGCCACCGTTACGCCGATGCCCTTGGTCTCTCGATCTACGACGCCCGGGTGCTCACCGATGAGCGCGCCATGGCGGAGTACTTCGAGGCGGCAGTGGCCGCTGGCGGAGACCCCAAGGCCGTGGCCAACTGGGTGACAGGCGACATCGCCGCCCATGTGAACGCCAACCGGCTGTCGATCACCGAGCTGCCCCTGGGGCCCGAGCAGCTGGCCGAGATGGTGCAGCTGATCGAGACGGGCGCCATCAGCGGCAAGATCGCCAAGGATCTGCTGCCGGAACTGCTCGAAAAGGGCGGATCGGCGGCTGCGATCGTGGAGTCCCGCGGCCTGGGCATGATCAGCGACCCGGCGGCGATCACCGCCATCGTGACGGAGCTGCTGGCGGCCCACCCGGAGGAGGTGGAGGCCTTCCGTGGCGGCAAGAACAAGCTGCAGGGCTTCTTTGTGGGGCAGCTGATGAAGCGCACCGGCGGCCGCGCCGACCCCAAGCTGGCCAACCGGATCCTCAGCGAGCAGCTCAAGGGCTGATCGTCGCCAGCTCCTTGCTCAGGCCCAGGTGTTGATCGGCGGCTGGAGCAGCAGATCGGCGATAGTGCTGATCACCGCCGGGGCGTCGAAGTAATCGCCGTGGTCGATGGCGCGATTGGTCAGCCGGGTGGCGTTGTACCCCGTCATGTTGGGCGGCGCCAGCGAAGGCAGGGGATTGAGGCCAAGGCTGCTTTCCCAGCGTTTGGTGAGTTCGGGGCCCGTGAGTCGCTGCTTGAGTTTTTCGATCGGTTCGCGCAGGGCCTCCTTCTCCAGCACCGAAGCCTGAAGGGCGCTGTCGTGGCGTGAGTAGAAGAGATGGGTATGACCCACCAGGTGCTTGAGTCCACCGTAGAAGGGTCCGTTGTAATGAAGTCGCTGGGAGCGGACCTGCACATTCGGACACTGGGTGACCTCCCTTCGTTCCACATCGGGAGCCAGCATGATGTATTGATCCACGAAGGATTCGGTGCCATTGAGTTCCCTGCGCGACAGGCGGCCCGTCAGCCGACGGCCGGCGTCGTCGCCGCTGAAGGCCTGCATCGGCCAACTTTCCTCGTTGAGGAGATTGGCCAGCATGTTGCAGGTGAGGTAATTGCCCATGCTGTGGGCGATGATCGCAATGCCGGCGCCGGGATTCACGGTCCGGATCGTGGCGATGGTGTTAGCCAGTGCGGCGGTGGACTGGGTCGCTTCGTTGCGATCCGACTGATAGGCCAGCACGCTGCCATCGGATGGCCAGGAAAAGCCGATGAAGGCCAAGTGATCCCTGCTCTCGTCGATGTCCCCCGGGCCCATCAGCAGTGAGTGCCCTTGCTGGGCCAGTTGTTGCTGCAGCAGCTCCGCCAGCAGCGAAAAGGAAGTGATGGCACCATGCAGCGGCACGTTGAAGCCGTGAATGCCGATCACCACCGTTCGGATGCAAGGTTTGGCGAGAAACCTCTTCAGATCCTCGCGTTGTTCTTCGGCGATCACCGCCTCGATCGGAAGGCTGGAGGGATCGGTGCTGCCCAGGTACTGGGCCATGCAGATCTCGGTGTCGATCCAGTGGTAGCCATTGCGTTGCAACTTGATGCGCTCCGCATCATCAAAGGCCCGCCCGAGCTTCTGGCGATCGCGATTGGTGGCGAAGTAACGAATGGTGCGTGACATTCATGTATTCCGGCCAGCGGTCATTGTCATGGGAGGTCCTGTGCCCAAGTTGATCCTTGAACCTTTTTGCTAAAATCTTTACATCAAAGGTTCTTGTCTGTGGCCTTCGCTGTCGAGCTTGCGGTATCGCGTTCATTGCCGCCAGATCGTCCGTCAATGCTGGGGCTGGAGCAGGTTGATCAGCTGTGAGGGAAGGTTGCTGCTGGCCTGGTTGTTATCGATCACGGCATTAGCGAGTGCCCGTTTGCGGGCAAGCGGCCACTGGGAGTGGATGCGGTCGGTGGCCTCCCCAGCGTCGAGTCCATCGCGAGCCATCAGGCGTCGAAGCTGCTCGACCTCGTCGCAATCCACCAGCCACACTTCGCTGCAGAGGTTCTCCAGCCCCGCCTCAAACAGCAGCGGAACCATCAGGACCACGGCGGGCACCTCCTGGAGCCGTTCCAGCTCGGCGCCAAAGCAGGCCCGCACCAGGGGGTGCACCAACTCCTCCAGCCAGGCCCGTTCCGCTGCGTCGGCAAACACGATCCTGCCCAGGGCGGCCCGGTCCAGGGACGGGCAAGCATCAGCGGACGCCGGGGCCGCCTCACCGCGCGCCCGCACCTGCCCGCCGTAGCGGGCCAGCACCGCCATCGCTCCGGGGCTGCCGGGGGCGAGGGCCTCGCGGGCGAAGCGGTCGGCGTCCAGTACAGGCAGCCCGAATCGATGCTCCAGCAGGGCGGCCACCGTGCTCTTACCGGTGGCGATCCCGCCGGTCAGTCCGATGCGGCGCTGGGGCAGGCTCAGGGCGCGTTGGTTTCGCTGGGTGCACTCTGGGGCCTGGCGCCGTCGATGGACGCCGACGAGCCAGAGCAGAAATGTCCGCGAAAGGATCTTTCCTGGACGGTGCAACGTTTCAGCTCCTGGTCCGAGCGTCAGGCCCACCTCACCCGCTGGGTGCTGCAGCAGGCCCGGGATCAACTCGCGGCCCACCAGGCCCTGGCGCAGGCCGCTCCGGTAAACCCCTGCAGCCTTTCGCCACTGATGGGTCGCTCGAGGAGATGGCCCGGATCCGCAGCGGTGAACCCATCGCAGAGGTGTCCTTCGTCGTGGACCATCCCCGGCGCGCCGAGGGGCGGGCCATCGACGGACCCGCCACGGTGCTGGTGTTCGACGGTTCGGAGCTCGAGCAGTTGCTCCAGCAATCGTCGGAGTTCAATCGGGGCCCGCTCCATACCCTGGCCCTGAGGCTCGGGGACTTTTACGGCAAGCTGGACAGCTCCAACGTCTCCCGCTGAGTCCGTGATCCCTCCCTCTCCGTGGCAGCCCATCCCCGGTGGCGTCACGGCCCCGGAAGGATTTCTGGCGTCGGGCCTCACGGCGGGCCTGAAACCCTCCGGCAAGCCTGATCTGTGCCTGCTGCTGGCGCCGCAGGGGGCGGTCTGTGCCGGCAGCTTCACCACCAACCGGGTGCGGGCGGCCTGTATCGACCTCTGTGCCGAACGGCTGGCCGCCACGGGCGGTACGGCCAGGGCCGTGCTCACCAACTCCGGCCAGGCCAACGCCTGCACCGGAGAGCGCGGTCTGGCCGACAGCCTGCGCGCCACCGGGGAGGTGGCCGCGCGCCTGGGCCTGCCGGTGGAGCAGGTGCTGATCTGCTCCACCGGCGTGATCGGCGTGCCGATACCGATGGATGGTCTCGAAGCGGGCCTCGATCCCCTGGTGGCCGCCCTTAGCCCCGAAGGCGGCGGCGCCGCCGCCCAGGCGATCCTCACCACCGACCTGGTGACCAAGGAAATCGCCCTAGAGGCCAGCCTCGGCGGCCGCCGCGTGCGCATCGGCGGCATGGCCAAGGGGTCGGGAATGATCCACCCCGACATGGCCACGCTGCTGGCCTACCTCAGCTGTGATGCTGGCGTGCCGGCGGAGGTGTGGCAGGTGATGGTGAAGCGGGCGGTGGATCGCTCCTTCAACGCGATCACCGTGGACGGCGACACCAGCACCAACGACTCCTTCCTGGCCTTCGCCGCCGGCGAGTCCCTGGCCCAGGAGCACCACGGAGCCCTGGAGGCGGGCCTCACGGCGGTGGCCCAGCACCTGGCCCGGGCCGTGGCCCGCGATGGTGAAGGGGCCACCTGCCTGATCGAGGTGCGGGTGGAGGGCACCGACGACGACGAGGCCGCCCGCGCCATCGCCCGCACTGTCTGTGGCTCCTCCCTGGTGAAGACGGCCATCCATGGCCGCGATCCCAACTGGGGCCGCATCCTGGCCGCCGCCGGCCGGGCCGGGGTGGACTTCCAGCCGCAGGCCGTCGCCCTCTGGCTGGGGGAGCACCAGCTGATGGCGGAGGGCCAGCCTGTGGGCTTCGACCGTCCGGCGGCGTCGGCCTACATGCGGGCGCGGGCCGCAGGCGCTTACCTGAGCGATGACACGATTGAGATCTGCCTGCATGTCGGGGCGGGTCCAGGCAGCGGCACCGCCTGGGGCTGCGACCTCTCGGATCAGTACGTGCGCATCAACGCCGACTACACCACCTGAGGCCACCGGTCGGACCCGGCAAGATGGCAGCGATTGCGCTGACGTCGATGGTCACGGCCAGGCCCACTTCCCCGCCCCGCGGGCCCCGTGCCCGCGGGGGTTCACGCCCCGGCTGGGACTGGCGGGTGTGGTGGATCGTCGGCCTCTGCTTCGGGCTCGGCTATGGCGCCAGTCTTCGGCTGATGAGTTTGGGTGGTGAGGACGAGCAGGGTGCCAGCCAGCGCTTCGACGTGCAACCCGCCCCCGGGACGACGTTGGATTCCCTGCGCCAGCGCTTCGGCGGCGACGCCCGGGACATCCGTGGTGACCTGGACTTGATCGAGCAGGAGCAGCAGCAGAAACAGGAGGAGGCCGACCTCAAGGAGCGGCGCGAGTCCATGGAGGAGCGGGAGGCGCAGGAGAGGCAACGGCTGCTCGAGCAGACCTCCACTCCCATCGAGGGCGACCCACCGTCAGCGACTGGGCCCGGAGACGTCGAGTCCCTGTCAGCTCCTGTGCTGCCTCCACCGCGGACGCCGCCGGCCCGCGAGCGGGAGGCCGCCGGCCCCGCGCCGATCGCCCCGCCTCCGGTGAGCGGCCCACCGGCTCCCGGAACCCAGCCCTGATCTGCCACAGTTCGGTGATCCCTCCGGCTTTGTCATGAGCGCGCCGCAGTCCCTCGCCATGGCGGCCATGAATCGCCTGGCCGCCCGCCTGGGCAGCGGTCTGGCCGATGCGGCGGCCACCCTGGCGGTTCTCGCCCAGGACACGCCTGCCCGGGTGCAACACGAACTCAGCCTGTTCTGGGAAGAGGTGGCCATGGAAGCCGAACGGATCGAGAAGGACCGCAACGCAGCGGCGGCCGCCTCCAGGGGGGGCTCAGCTGAGGATCCCCAGGAACGGATCGACGCCCTGCGGACCAAGGTCGCCGAACTGTCCAGGCGCCTCGATCAGGTCCCAGCCGTCGCCCCCGATGGTCCGCCGCGGTCTCCGGGGCAGGCCTGATGGCGGCCCCCTCCAGCCCCGGGGTCCTGCTGCCCCGCCTGTGGCGTCCCCTGCGCATCTGGAGGCTCGTCATCCAGTTGCTGGCAGGACTCTGGTGGGATGCCCGCCCCTGGACCTACCCGGGGGGGCGAACCCCCGAACGCCAGGCCGCGCGCCAGCGTCGCCGGGCCCGCTGGCTCACCGCCCAATTCCTTGAGCTCGGTTCCGCCTTCATCAAGCTCGGACAGTTGCTGTCGGCCCGCCCCGATGTGCTCCCTGCCGACGTGGTGGAGGAGCTGGCCCATCTGCAGGACCGGGTGCCCGCGTTTCCCTTCCCTGTGGTGGAGTCCCTGCTGGATCAGGAACTGGGGGAGCGGCGGGCGGAGATCATCGATCTCGAGGTGGAGCCACTCGGTTCGGCGAGCCTGGCCCAGGTGCACCGGGCCAGCCTGCGCAGCGGCCGGCAGGTGGTCTTCAAGGTGCAGCGGCCGGGGCTGGAGCGGCTGTTCCGGCTGGATCTGGAGGTGCTGCAGCAGGTGGCGGCGGTGGTCCAGCGCCATCCCCGCTGGGGGGCCGGTCGCGACTGGGTGGGCATCGCCAAGGAATGCCGGCGGGTGCTGCTGCGGGAACTGGATTTCCGGCTGGAGGCAGAGCACGCCGCCCGTTTCCGGCAGCAGTTCCTGGATGACCCCGGCATCCGCATTCCAGCGGTGATCTGGGAACTCAGCTCCCGTCGGGTGCTGTGCCTGGACTACGTCCCCGGCATCAAGATCAACGATCGGGAGGCCCTGGTCCGCGCCGGCATCGATCCGGCGGCGGTGGCGGAAAAGGGGGCCGCCAGCTACTTGCAGCAGCTTGTCCTTTACGGGTTCTTCCACGCCGATCCCCATCCTGGAAATCTCGCGGTCGCCAGCGATGGGTCGCTGATCTACTACGACTTCGGCATGATGGGCCAGATTTCCGAGCGGCTGCGAAGCCGGCTGGGGCGCATGGTGCGAGCCGCAGCGGCCCGGGATGCCTCGACCCTGGTGGAGGAGCTGCAGCAGGCAGGGCTGATCGCCCAGGGTATCGATCCCGGGCCAGTGCGGCGGCTGGTGCGGGTGATGCTCACCGAGGCGTTAACTCCGCCATTCAGCGCCAACGTGCTGGACAAGCTCTCCGGTGATCTCTACGAGCTGGTGTACGGCCAGCCCTTCCGCCTGCCCCCGGAGTTCATCTTCGTGATGCGGGCCCTCTCCACCTTCGAGGGGGTGGGCCGCAGCCTGGATCCGGGCTTTAGCCTGATCGCCATCGCCCGTCCCTATCTGCTGCCCCTCATGACCGCCAGCGGTAACGGACCGAATGAGCTGTTCAACGAGATCTCCCGCCAGGCGGCCGAGGTGGGCAGCCGGGCCCTGGGGATCCCCCGGCGGCTGGAGGAAAGCCTCTCCCGCATCGAACAGGGGGATCTGCAAGTGCTGATCCGGGCGGGTGAAACCGATCGCCTGCTGCGGCGCCTGGCCCTGGCCCAGCAGAGCACCGGCCAGTCGTTCCTGCTGGGGGGTCTGGCGGTGGCGGCGGCGCTGCTGGCGGCCAGCAGCCGGCCTGCCCTGGTGGCGGTGCCCCTGGTGCTGGGGCTCCCTGTGGGCTTGTCCTGGCTGAAGCTTCAGTCGAGGCTCAAGCGCGATGGTCGCCTCGACCAGCTGCCCGGCGTTGCCGCATCAGCACGCAGGGAGTGAACGGGGGCGGCCTCAGCCGCGGCCCCGCGGACCCCGGTCTTCCACTCCGGCGTAGATCGCCTGGCTGCCCAGTTCGTCCTCGATGCGCAGCAGCTGGTTGTACTTGGCGACCCGATCGCTGCGGCTGAGGGACCCGGTTTTGATCTGGCCGGCGCGGGTGGCCACGGCCAGGTCGGCGATGGTGGTGTCCTCGGTTTCGCCGCTGCGGTGGCTGATCACGCTGGTGTAGCCGGCCCGTCCGGCCAGATCGATGGCCTGCAGGGTTTCGGTGAGCGAGCCGATCTGATTCACCTTGATCAGGATCGAGTTGGCGATGCCCTGCTCGATGCCCTGCTGCAGCCGGGTGGTGTTGGTCACGAACAGGTCGTCGCCGACCAGCTGTACCGTGCTGCCGAGGCGCTCGGTCAGCAGGCGCCAGCCCTCCCAGTCGTCTTCGGCCAGGCCGTCCTCGATCGAGACGATCGGGAAGCGGCTGGCCAGGGCCGCCAGCTGGTCGACCATCTCGGCGCTGGTGTAGCTGCCGCCGCCGAAGGCGTAGCGCCCATCGGCAAAGAATTCGGTGCTGGCCACATCGAGGGCCAGGGAGATCTGGTCGCCGGGCCGGTAGCCGGCCTTCTCGATCGCCTGGATCAGCAGCTCACCGGCGGCGTCGTTGCCGGCCAGGTCGGGGGCGAAGCCACCCTCATCGCCGACCGCCGTGGAGAGGCCCTGGTCCTTGAGCAGCCCCTTGAGGGTGTGGAACACCTCGGCGCCCATGCGCAGGGCCTCGCGGAAAGTGCCGGCCCCATGGGGCACCAGCATGAATTCCTGGAAATCGAGGTTGTTGGAGGCGTGGGCGCCGCCGTTGATGACGTTCATCAGCGGCACCGGCAGCAGGGTGGCCATCGGGCCGCCCAGGTAGCGGTACAGGGGCAGGCCCAGGGCCTTGGCGGCCGCGTGGGCGGTGGCCAGGCTCACCGCCAGGATGGCGTTGGCGCCGAGGGCCGACTTGTTGTCGCTGCCGTCGAGTTCGTTCATGGCCTCGTCCACGGCGCCCTGGTCGAGGGCACTCAGGCCGCAGAGGGCCGGAGCAATGCGCTCCTCGATGTTCTCCACCGCCTTGCTGACGCCCTTGCCGAAGTAGGCCTTCTCGCCGTCGCGCAGCTCGTGGGCCTCGTGGGCCCCGGTGCTGGCGCCGCTGGGCACGATCGCCCGACCACTGGCGCCCCCCTCCAGATAGACCTCCGCCTCCACCGTGGGGGTGCCCCGGGAGTCGAGCACCTCACGGGCCACGATGGAGTCGATGACGAGGTCGAGGGAGTCGTACACAGGGAGTGTGCTGGTGGCGGAATCCTATGGGGGGCTCTCCGCCGCTGCCTGTGTTCCCTGCGCCACCCCCCGGCAATGGCGCGGGCCCAGGCCCAGGCCCGCGGCACCCTGGTCAGAATGGCCCCAGCTGGTCCAGCGCCGATGCGACTGCTTCACACCATGCTCAGGGTGGGCGATCTGGAGCGTTCCCTGCGCTTCTACATCGAGGTGCTCGGCATGAAGCTGCTGCGCCGCAAGGACTATCCCGGTGGCTCCTACACCCTGGCCTTTGTGGGCTACGGCGATGAAAAGGACACCACCGTCCTGGAACTCACCCACAACTGGGGCACCGGCGCCTACGAGCTCGGCACGGGTTTCGGCCACCTGGCCATCGGTGTCGATGACATCTATGCCACCTGCGCGGCCATCGCCGCCAAAGGCGGCCGGGTGGTGCGCGAACCGGGCCCGAAGCAGCACGGCACCAGCGTGATTGCCTTTGTGGAGGATCCCGACGGCTACAAGGTGGAACTGATCCAGACGTCGTCACGGTCCGATGCGCCCTGACTCCCGCCCCCGCGACGATCGGGAGCCGGCGGCAGCTCCCGCCAGCCTCACCAGCGATCCCGACCGCTTCAGTGACGCCGCCTGGGATCTGCTGATCGCCTCCCAGGAGCAGGCGAGGCGCTGGCGCCATGGCGCCATGGACGTGGAGCACCTGCTGCTCACCCTGCTGCTGAACCGGCGCTTCGCCACCTGGGTGGCGCCGCTGCCCCTTGACGAGGACCGGCTGCTCGACCGCCTGGAAGCTTTCTGCGCCGAGCAACCCGGCGGAGACGGCGGCACGCTCTACATCGGTGACGCCCTTGAAGATCTCCTGGAGGAGGCCGACCGCCGCCGGGCGGCCTGGGGATCCCGGCTGCTGGATGTCCCCCACGTGCTGCTGGCCCTGCTGGTGGAACCCCGGATCGGGGCGTCCCTGCTGGTGGAGGAGGGGCTGAGCGAGGACCTGCTGCTGCGCCAGTGGCGGCCGCTGCCCGCCGTTGCCCAGCCCCCCGCCGCCATGCCACCTGTTGCCATGCCACCCGCCACGCTGCCCTCACCCGCTGCCCCGCCGGCAACGGATCCGGTGGCCCCGCCATCACCCGCAACGGACACCACCATGACCCTGCGGCGGGAGGAGGACCCCGAACCCGGTGCCCTGGCCCGTTACGGCCGTGACCTCACGGCCGCCGCCCGGGCCGGAGAACTCGATCCCGTGGTGGGAAGGGATCCGGAGATCCGCCGGCTCATCCAGGTCCTCTCCCGCCGCAGCAAGAACAACCCGGTGCTGATCGGTGAGCCTGGCGTCGGCAAGACCGCCGTGGCCGAATCCCTGGCCCAGCGGATCGTGGCCGGCGAGGTGCCCGATGCGCTGCGGGGGCTGCGGCTGGTCGCCCTGGATCTGGGGGCCCTGATCGCCGGGGCCAAGTTCCGCGGCCAGTTCGAGGAGCGCTTGCGCAGCGTGCTGGCCGAGGTCCGCGACTGCGACGGTGCGAGAGGCGAGGAGGGGGGTGCCCGAGGTGCCGGCGGGGTGGTGCTGTTCATCGACGAACTGCACACGGTGGTGGGCAGCGACCGCTCCGGCACTGATGCGGCCAGCATCCTCAAGCCGGTACTGGCCCGGGGGGACCTGCGCTGCATCGGCGCCACCACCCCCGAGGACTACCGGCGCAGCATCGAGAAGGATCCTGCCCTGGAGCGCCGTTTCCAGCAGGTGGTGATCCGCGAGCCCGACGGTCCCACCTGCCTCGAGATCCTGCGGGGGCTGAAGGAGCGCTACGAGCTCCACCATGGCGTCACCATCACCGATGGGGCCCTGGTGGCGGCCTCCAGGCTCGCGGCCCGCTACATCAGCGACCGCTGCCTGCCGGATTCGGCCATCGACCTGATCGACGAGGCCGCCGCCAACCTGCGTATGGAAGCCACCTCCAAGCCCCAGGTGGTGGAGGCGGCCGAAGCGGACCTGCGGCGGGTGGAGCTGGAGCTGCTGGCGGCTGAAGCTTCCCCTGTGGAGGACCGTCTGCCGCTGCAGGAACAGCGGCGCCTCGCCCATGAGCAGCTCGAACGGCTGCAGCGCCGCTGGGCGGGGGAGCGGGAGCGCCTGGAGGAACTGCGCGAGCTCATGCACCAGGACGAGGACCTGCGCCACGCCATCGCTGAGGCGGAGCGAGACGGGGACCTGGAAGAGGCGGCCCGTCTCCAGTACGACCAGCTGCACGGGGTGCAGCAACGCCGCGCCGCTGTCGAGGCGGAGCTGCAGAGCGATCCGATGCTGCGCGAGCAGGTGGAGGAGGGGGACATCGCCGATGTGGTGGCCCGCTCCACCGGCATCCCCGTTCAGCAGTTGCTGGCGGGAGAACGGCAGAAGCTGCTGGAGTTGGAGCAGCGGCTGGCTGGGCGGGTGATCGGCCAGCCGGAGGCGGTGGCGGCGGTGGCGGCCTCGATCCGCCGTTCCCGGGCCGGTATGCAGGCCCCCACCCGGCCGGTGGGGTCGTTCCTGTTCCTGGGGCCCACAGGTGTCGGCAAGACGGAACTGGCCAAGGCCCTGGCGGCAGCCCTCTTCGATGAGGAGGAGGCGCTGGTGCGGCTGGATATGAGCGAATTCATGGAGCGCAACGCCGTCGCCCGCCTGGTGGGGGCTCCCCCCGGCTATGTGGGTTACGAGGAGGGGGGGCAGCTCACCGAGGCCGTACGCCGCCGCCCCTATGCCGTGCTGCTGCTCGACGAGGTGGAAAAGGCCCACCCTGACGTGTTCAACCTGCTGCTGCAGGTTCTCGACGACGGCCGTCTCACCGATTCCCAGGGGCGCACGGTGGACTTTCGCCACACGGTGGTGATCATGACCAGCAACCTGGCCAGCCGGGCGATTCTGGAGCGGGCCCGCTCCGCCTCCAACCCTGATGGTGGCGGGGATTCCCAGCCCCCGGAGGGGGAGCTGGATCAGGAGCGTGCCCTCGATCTGGCGGTGGAGGAGGCCCTGTCGCGCCAGTTCCGCCCGGAATTCCTCAACCGCATCGATGAAGTGATCCGGTTCCGTCCCCTGGCCCGAGCCGATCTCGAGCGCATCGTGCGGCTGCAGCTGGCGGAGCTGGCGGCCCTGCTGCGGGAGCAGCACCTGGAGCTGGAACTGGATGAGGCCGTCGTGGTGGCCCTGGCCCAGCAGGGCTACGAGCCGGAGTACGGCGCCCGCCCGCTGCGGCGGGTGCTGCGCCGTCGCATCGAGAACCCCCTGGCCACAGAGTTACTGGAGGATCACTTCAGTGGGGCCAGGGGGGTGCGGCTGGAGCTCGCCGGCCCCGGGGAAGCGGGCTTTCGCTTCGTTCCTCTCAAGGCCGTGGGGGAAGGACGTCCGGTAGGGTGATCGTTTGCCGATGCGTGCCGACGTAACGGCATCCATCGGAATCCACGCTGTGGAACCCATCCCCCCCGTCACCACCACCACGAGCAGTCCCGAAGGGCCCCTGGCCCAAGGGAATGGCCTGTCCGCACCCGAGGATGGGCCGGACGGTCCTTCCGCCGAGGAGGAGACCCCCACCGGTTTCTTCGCGGTGACCTACGCGGAGCTTCAAAAGGTTGTCTGGCCGAGCCGCCAGCAGCTGTTCAGCGAGTCGGTGGCGGTGATCCTGATGGTGAGTCTTTCGGCCGCGGCGATCGCTGCGATCGACCGTTTTTATCACTGGGGATCGGCCCAGATCTTCCGTTGATGACCCTTCCCCTGACTTCCGTGCCCGAGACCGTGCCCGAGATCGAACCCGACGCCCCAGAGGTGCTCGAGCTTCCTGGCGAAGGCACTGGCCTTGTCGCTGACGGGTCTGACCTTGCCGCCGCTGATCCCGCCGTCGAGGCGGGTGAAGCCACCAAGCCCCAGGTGGCCCGTTGGTATGCGGTTCAGGTGGCTTCCAGCTGCGAGAAGAAGGTGAAGGCCACGCTGGAGCAGCGGGCCGTCACGCTGGGGGTCAGCAACCGGATCCTGGAGATCGAGATCCCCCAGACCCCTGGTGTCAAGCTGAAAAAGGACGGCAGCCGCCAGTCCATCGAGGAGAAGGTGTTCCCCGGCTACGTGCTGGTGCGCATGGTTCTCGATGAGGACACGATGATGGCGGTGCGCAGCACCCCCAACGTCATCAACTTCGTGGGCCAGGAGGAACGCCGCGCCACCGGCAAGGCTCGCGGCCACATCAGGCCACGGCCCCTGAGCCGTCAGGAGGTCGACCGCATCTTCAAGCGTGCCGCTGAGAAGAAGCCCGTCCTCAAGGTCGACCTCACCGAAGGCGACCAGATTCTCGTCACGGCCGGCCCCTTCAAGGACTTCCAGGGCGAGGTGATCGAAGTCTCCGGAGAACGCAGCAAGCTGAAGGCCCTCCTGTCGATCTTCGGCAGGGAGACCCCGGTCGAGCTCGAGTTCTCCCAGATCAGCAAACAGAGCTGATCAGCGGCGGCCGCCTCCCTGCGGAGGGCGGCCCCGGGTGGTTCCTTACGGGGCTGCCACACCGCCGGGCCGGCTATCGCCCCACCCCGGCCATCCGCAGCACTCCCGCGAGGGAGTTCCGTCCCGCTCTCCCGCAAGGGAGTTCCGTCCCCTAGCCCAGACGATGGCCAAGAAAGTCGTAGCTGTGATCAAGCTGGCCCTCCAGGCCGGCAAAGCGAACCCCGCACCACCGGTGGGCCCTGCCCTCGGTCAGCACGGGGTCAACATCATGGCGTTCTGCAAGGAGTACAACGCCCGCACCCAGGAAAAGGCCGGGTACGTGATCCCGGTGGAGATCTCGGTCTTTGAAGACCGCAGCTTCACCTTCATCACCAAGACCCCGCCCGCCTCGGTGCTCATCTCCAAGGCCGCCGGCATCGACAAGGGTGCCGCCACGTCCGCCAAGGGTGCGGTGGGTGCCATCAGCCGCGCCCAGCTCGAGGAGATCGCCAAGACCAAACTGCCCGACCTCAACTGCACCAGCGTTGAATCGGCCATGCGCATCATCGAAGGCACCGCCCGCAACATGGGCGTTGCCGTCAGCGACTGACCCTCCCCGGGCGTCGTTCCTTTCCATCCACCTACCTGGGGGAGACCGCCCACGGTCGTCCGCACCCCTTCCTGCCATGACGAAAATCTCCAAACGCTTCACGGCCCTCGCCGCCAAGGTTGAGGACCGCGCCTATGAACCGCTCGAGGCCATCGAGCTGGTCAAGGACACCGCCACCGCGCGCTTCGACGAGACCATCGAAGCCCATGTGCGCCTTGGCATCGATCCCAAGTACACCGACCAGCAACTGCGCACCACCGTGGCGCTCCCCCACGGCACCGGTCAGACCATTCGCATCGCGGTGATCGCCCGGGGTGAGAAGGTGGCCGAAGCCAAGGCCGCCGGTGCCGATCTGGCCGGTGATGATGAGCTGGTGGACCAGATCGCCGGCGGCGCGATCGACTTTGATCTGCTGATCTCCACCCCCGACATGATGCCGAAGGTGGCCAAGCTCGGCCGGGTGCTCGGTCCCCGCGGCCTGATGCCGAACCCCAAGGCCGGCACCGTGACCACCGATCTGGCTGGCGCCATCAACGAGTTCAAAGCCGGCAAGCTGGAATTCCGGGCCGACCGGGCCGGAATCGTGCACGTGCGCTTCGGCAAGGCCAGCTTCCCGAGCGACAAGTTGCTGGAGAACCTCAAGGCCCTGCAGGAAACCATCGACCGCAACAAGCCCAGCGGTGCCAAGGGCCGCTACTGGAGGACCCTCTATGTGGCCTCCACCATGGGCCCGTCGGTCCAGGTCGACTTCGCCGCTCTCCAGGACATCAAGCAGGACAGCTGAGCCCCTGTCGTGTCTGCGTCGTCATGGGTCCGGATCGTTGGCTGGGTGGCGGTTCCGCTCACCCTGCTGAGCCTGGGGTGGGGCCTGCTTTCCAGGCCAGGCGCCAGGTCCATCGCCTCCGTGGCGCCGCCGCCGTCCGGATCGCCGCCCTCCCGCGGTGGTCCGGTCACTTTCGTCGGTGATTCGCTCACGGCCCAGGGCGACTGGCAGGCCGCTTTCCCCGACCGTGTGGTCCACAACCAGGGCGTGAGCGGTGACACCAGCTTCCAGCTGATGGCCCGGCTGCCGGAGATCCGCCGGACGGGTGCCAGTACCTATCTGGTGATGGTGGGGATCAATGACATCGTCTGGGGCTACGACCCCAGCCGCATTGCTGGCCGGATTCAGTGGCTGCGCACCGGCCTGCAGATCGGCAGCGGGGCACGGGTGATTGTCCAATCCACCATCCCCTGTGCCCGGTTCCGCTGTGGCCCTGACGGTGTTCGCAGAGTGGCGGAACTCAACCACCGGCTGGCACAGCAGATTCCCCCTCAGGACTATGTCGATCTCACCCCGGTGATGGCCGATGCCGATGGGCTGAAGCGCCCCTACACGGTGGATGGCGTGCATCTCAACGCCGCTGGCTACGCCCGTTGGCAGGCACGGCTTCGGGAACTTGACCTGCCGTGATGTAGGTTGATGAACTGGATTCGTCCAGAAGGGCACGCGCCCCACCCAAGACAGCAGGTCGTCAAGAACGTCGATTTCGGTCGCTCGTTCCTTCTCGTAAGTCCTGCCGAGGTCCACGCGATTGGTTTTTGCCTGTGCTGGTGTCTCCGCCGGAGCCACTCAGATCGGAGCGGAGCGATGAGCAGCCTCGAAGCCCCCCACCAGGAGCTGTCCGGGCCGCGTTTCCTGCTTGTTCCCCCGATCCGATCCACCTCCTATGGGCCGCACGCTGGAGAACAAGCAACAGATCGTCGAAGAGCTCAAAGGGCTCCTCGGTGAAGCCGAAATGGCGCTGGTCCTCGATTTCAAGGGCCTGACCATCAAGGAAATGACTGATCTGCGGACCCGTCTGCAGGCCAGCAACGGTGTGTGCAAGGTGACCAAAAACACCTTGATGCGCCGTGCCATTGATGGTGACAGCGCCTGGTCGGATCTCGATTCCCTGCTCACTGGCACCAATGCCTTCGTCCTGATCAAGGGCGATGTCGGCGGTGCGGTGAAGGCCCTGCAGTCCTTCCAGAAGGACACCAAGAAGTCGGATGTGAAGGGAGGCCTTTTCGAAGGCAAGCTCCTTTCCCCTTCCGACATCCAGGCCATCGGGGATCTGCCCTCCAAGGAGGTGCTCATG
The DNA here is from genome assembly GCF_025127995.1 of Synechococcus sp. CS-1332. Taxonomy (GTDB): domain Bacteria; phylum Cyanobacteriota; class Cyanobacteriia; order PCC-6307; family Cyanobiaceae; genus Cyanobium. The sequence continues at coordinate 105,287 of NZ_JAHLYP010000052.1, forward strand.
GCCCAGATCGCCGGTGCGATCAATGGCCTGGCCACCAAGTTGGCTGTGGGCATCAACGAGGTTCCGTCCGGTCTCGCCAGGGCACTCAAGCAGCACGCCGAATCCGGCGAAGGTTGAGTTCGCCTTTCGCGAACCCCTGGGCTCCACCGATCCTCCCGTTCTGTTGCTGATTCCCCCCCCATGTCCGCTACCACCGACCAGATTCTCGAACAACTGAAAACCCTCTCCCTGCTTGAGGCTTCCGAGCTCGTCAAGCAGATCGAAGAGGCCTTTGGCGTGTCCGCCGCCGCTTCGGCTGGCGTCGTGATGGCCGCCGCCGCCCCCGGCGCGGCCGCCGAGGCCGTCGAGGAGCAGACCGAGTTCGACGTCATCCTCGATGGCTTCGATCCGGCCGCCAAGATCAAGGTGCTCAAGGCCGTCCGCGAGGCCACTGGCCTCGGTCTGGGCGAAGCCAAGGCCCTTGTGGAAGCCGCTCCCAAGGCCGTCAAGGAAGGCATCTCCAAGAACGATGCCGAAGCTCTCAAGAAGAGCATCGAAGAAGTGGGTGGCAAGGTCTCCATCAAGTGACCAGCCGAAGCTGTGCCTCCGGGCCCAGCTTCCCTTTCCTTCCGGCCGGTCCTTCGGGGCCGGCTTTTTCATGGCAGTGGTCGGTGATGACAGGGCTGTGGCCTGGCGCAAGGACGTCATCCCATAAAAAAGAGCCCCGCCGAAGGCAGGGCTCTGGAGATGGAACGTTTCCGGGAGTCTGTCCTCGTTTCGACCCTGGAAGAGCGTCCTCCACTCCTCACCTGTTGAATTTAAGTGAGGTGGGAGGCAGGTGCTGGGTGAACAGTCCGGTGATTCAACTGGCCATCGGTTCGGTGGCTTGGGACTTGGCGAGGACTCAGAGCCCTCCTGCATTGGTGTCGCTGTAGGGAATCACCTGGAGGGCGATCGCCCGACTGGAGCGTTCCGAGCCCATGCTCTCGTCGCTCTGGTTGAGCATCGGCAGGCTGGCGGCAACGCCAGGGAGTTCGGCTCTGCCGGGACGCAGCGGACCCCGGAAGGTCTGGGTGCCGCCCGCCCGGGCGATCAGCTGTTCCAGGGGGGTCGCACTGGCGAAATAGAGGTGCGTCAGTGCCCTCTCCTCGTAGGTTCGGCGCTTGAGGTCCCAGCCGGGATCAAGCTTGAGGGCCACGAAGCCGTCACGGTCGCGCAGGGGAATGTCGGCCCTGCCCACCACGAGAATGTCGGAGCTTCTGGAGGAGATGGCCTGCAGCTCCAGTCGGGATCCGACCTGCTGGACCCGGAGGCTGTAACTGGTGCCCATGTCCTGGTCAGCGACCCGTAGCGAATAGCCGTTGCTGTCGAGGTAGCGGTTGCAGATGCCGGTGTAGTCGAAGCGGTTCAAGGTGGGATCCACCAGCCCGTCAGGGCGCGCCTGCCAGCAGGAGGGTTGGGGGGCCAGCTGCTCGAGGACCAGCAGGGTCCAGTCGTTGTCGCCCACTGGCCTGGCCAGGACTGCGAAACGATCGGCGTTCACCTCCGTGCTCTGGAAAAGGCCAGCGGCCATGGCCAGCCTGGGCTGGACCATCGGCAGGCCTGCTCCGGCCAGGGCCAGGCCCGCCAGGGCCAGGTAGGTTCGCTGCATGGGAACACCTCCAGGGCCCGGGCGTTCTCCGGGAAGAGGGACCTATTCAAGCGATGCTGTCAAGGTGACTCCATGGATGATCGTCCGGTGCGGGTAGTGGCTGCCGCCTGCGACGGGGCCTGCAGTGGTAACCCTGGGCCGGGGGGCTGGGGCGCCTTGCTGCGCTTTGAGAACGGGTCCAGGCGGGAGCTGGGGGGGGCAGCACCGGCCACCACCAACAACCGCATGGAGCTCACAGCGGCCCTGGCGGTGCTGGAGGCCCTGCGAGACCTGCCACGCCACCCCGATCTGGTGCTGCGCACCGACAGCCGGTACCTGATCGATGGTTTTGAGAAGTGGATGGCCGGCTGGAAGCGCAAGGGCTGGCGCACCGCGTCCGGTGGGCCCGTGCTCAATCGGGACCTCTGGGAGCTGCTGGATGCCGCCAGGCTGCCGGGGCTGGCCCTGCGTCACGTGCGCGGACACAGTGGTGATCCGGACAACGATCGCTGCGATGTCATCGCCGTGGCGTATTCCCGCGGGCAGGCCCCAAAACTGGCGATCGAAAGCCAGGCCTCCCCGGCCTCGGCGGCTGAAGTCGCGCCGGCGGCAGAGGCTGCTGCTGAGGGGGTGGACGTTGCCGAAGCTGTGGATCGGGCCCCCAGGTCGTTGCAGGAGTTGCTTTCCCGCATGGAGCTGGCCGATCGGCTCGCCGCAGGGGGCTACAGCCTGCGGGCCGTGGAGCTCGCCAGGTTGCTGGAGGTGCCGACGGCCAGCCTCGAGGGGAAAGGGGAACCCTGGCTCTGGCGTGACTGGCTCGTGAGGCCCGTTGGCAATGGGTGCTGGCGTCTGGAGCGCGGCGCGGGAGGATTGGCCAGGCCGCAGTGAGGAGACAGGGATGCCGCAGGAGCAATCGACCGGCGGCGGCCAGGTGGGAACCGGGGCTCTCTATGCCCGGTTCGTCGAGCCGCTGCTGCGCCGTGACGACGGTGCCGACGCTGAACAGCTGAGTCGTCTGACGCTTCTGGCCCTGGGCCAGGCGTCCCTGCGCCGCAGCTGGCCCTTGGTGAGCGGCAGCCTGGCGGGGCTGGGGGTGGAGCTGCAGCGGCGGGATCCCCGCTTGGAGCAGACGCTGTTCGGTTGTCGCTTCGCCAACCCGGTGGGGCTGGCCGCGGGTTTCGACAAGAACGGCGTGGCTGCCGCGATCTGGCACCTCTTCGGTTTCGGTTTCGCCGAGCTGGGCACGGTCACCTGGCAGCCCCAGCCGGGAAATCCCCGGCCGCGGCTGTTCCGGCTGGCCGAGGAGCGGGCCGCCCTCAACCGCATGGGCTTCAACAACGACGGGGCCAGGGGCGTGCGCCGGACCCTGGAACGCCAGGGCCTGCCTCCGCAGGGGCAACGCCCCGCCGTGCTTGGCATCAATCTCGGTAAATCCAAGAGCGTGTCGCTGGAGATGGCCCCCGACGATTACGCCGCCTCCCTGGAGCTGCTGGCTCCCCTCGCCGACTACGCGGTCGTCAACGTCAGCTCACCCAACACCCCGGGGTTGCGGGACCTTCAGGAAGAGGCCCAGCTCCGGCGGCTGGTGGAGCGCCTCCGGCGCCTGCCGGCCTGTCCTCCCCTGCTGGTCAAGATCGCCCCCGATCTCGAGGACGATGCCATCGACACCATTGCCCGACTGGCCTACGAAGAGGGTCTGGCTGGAGTGATCGCTGTGAACACGTCTGTCCATCGACTTGGACTCGAAGGACGTCGCCTGGAGGCCACGGGCCAGACCCTCTCAGAGGAGGCGGGAGGATTGAGCGGCCGTCCCCTGCGCCGACGGGCGGTTGAGGTGCTGAGGCGGCTGCGGGCGACGGCAGGCCCCGCGTTGCCGCTGATTGGTGTGGGTGGCATCGACTCAGCCGAGGCTGCCTGGGAGCGCATCAGCGCAGGAGCGTCCCTGATCCAGATCTACACCGGTTGGATCTATGAAGGCCCCGCACTTGTCCCATCAATTCTGGAGGGATTGACCCATCAGCTCGATCGCCATGGATGTCGGACGCTTTCTGAAGTTGTAGGTTCGGGGATGCCTTGGCGCCCATAATTCGGTAGCTTTTGCGAGCATCGGATCGGAGCCTTGGTTTTTTCTGGCCTGATCGGCTTGAAGGATGATCTTGAGGATCGTCTGCGACCGATCCGCGCGCAGCTCTTCCCACGTCAATTGCTGCTCGAGCTCCAGGACGACGCCTTGAAAGGCCAGGTGCTCAGGGGTTCCGGCCCGGAGCCTGTGAGCATCGATTTGCCGTTGCCCCCACTCACCTGCCTGGATGGCCAGCCCCTGGAGAAGGAGCCCCTCGGTGATCTGATCGGTGATCTGCTGGTACGAGACGGGCTGCTTGATGCGGTCGTCCTGGCTTCCCTTCCGGAGGGAGCGGTGGAGTGGCGCGTCATTGACTGGCCCTCGGCGGCCATTCCCGACGACCCCATTGAAGCGTTGCGGACGATCGACCCAACCCTCAGCTTCTCTGTTCCCCTGGCCGAGGCGACCATCGATCTGCGCCACCTTCCGGGCGCCACCCCGCGCATGTTGCTGGCCGTGGCGTCCAGGAAGCTGGTGGAGGACTGGATTGACGTCTTCAACCTGGCTGGCGCCCAGCTCGAGCGGCTCGCCCCGCCCCAGTCCTGCCGGCTGGCGGCTGTGAACGCCTTGCTCGAGGTGGCTCCAGGCGACGAGCTCACCGTGCTGATCCACCCGTTGGCGGTGGGGGCCCGGCTGCTTTTGCTGCGTCGTGCTGAACCGGTCTTTGACTGGCCCCTTCCGGAGGACGATGACGACCTTGTGCGCGAAGTGAATCGCTGCGTGGCCTTCTACCGTCGCCAGGATTCTTCTGTGCGTCGCCTTCGGCTGTTGCTCAGCGCGCCCCTCCCCTGCCAGGACAACCTCCAGGATGCTTTGGGGGTTCGGGCCGAAATCCTCACCCCAGAGCCCTTCGGGTCCCTGGTTCTGCAAGGGCTGGCAACCCTGGAGTCGGTCCGATGACAGGACCCATCCTCGATCTGCTGCGCGAAAGGCGCAAGGAAATCGGCCAAGAGAGCATGGTCTCGGCGCTGCGCGATCGGCGGCCCCTGCTGCTGCGGGGTGCCCTGATCGGGGCTGTCCTCCTGGGGGCGGCCCTGGGCAGCACGGCTCTGGTCTTCCTCCGCTACCAGTTCGTCAAGCTCCAGACCGCCCAGCTCACCCGATTCGAAACCGAGTCGACCCAGATGCAGGCCGAGATGGCGGCCAGCAGGGCAAAGCTTGACCAGCTCACCGCCACCACCCGCAAGCTGACCGAAGGCCTCACCACCCTGCGCACCTCTTCGGCCCTCCTGGCTGATCTGCAGCTGCGCACACCCGAAGGACTTCAGCTCCAGAGTGCCGAAGTCGATGGCGACAACCTGATTCTCAAGGGGAAGGCCCTGGATCCACTGGCCTTTGCGCGCATCAATGCCTTGCAGCTGGAGCTGGCCCGCTCTCCGCTGCTGCAGGCCAAGGGGGTGACGGTCGTCAAGTTGGAGCGGGTTCCCAGCACGGCCGTTGCCGGGCAGGCCGGAGCGGTGGGCCCCGCCGCCGTCAGCTTTGAACTGTCGGGACCCTTTGCCACCCTTGCCCCTGCCCGCCAGTTGGTTGTCATGCAGCAGCTGGGATCGGAGGGCATGGTGCGCCGGCTTCAACTACTGCAGGCGGAGGGCCTCATCCCATGACAAATCTCCAACAAGGGTCCTCCAGGCTCCCCGTTTCTACCCTGCGCCTGATCTGGCTGATCCTGCCGGCGGCTGTGCTGGGTGGGTTGGGTCTCCTGGTCGTCCTGGCCGGCCTGTTGCCCCTGTGGGCGACCCTTCAACGGGACAGCCAGCGTCTTCAGGAGCTGGAACAACTGCGTGACCAGGTGACGTTGATGCGGGGCCAGCTGGTGACCACCCAGGAAAACACCGAGGCGGCCATGGCCAGCAAGGCCAAGATCGAGAGGCTGATCACGGGCAACGGCGACCTCTCCACCTTTCTGGCCATGCTCGACCGCGAGGCCGAGGCTTCGGCCGTCCAGCTGACGCTTTACGAGCCCACCCAGGCCGTCGCTGCCCCAGGAACGCCGCCTGGCGCTGCTGCTCCACCCGCCGCCGCACCGCCACCGGGTACCCCTGCCGCTCCAGGAGCCCCACAGGCCGATCCCCTGGCTTTACAGGGTCTCACCCAGCGAACGTTGTTGGTGTCGGCCCGGGGCTCGTTCCCTTCCCTCCTGTCCTTTCTGCGTCGCCTGGAAGCGCTCAACGTGCTGGTTGTCCAGAGCGACCTCAACCTCACGCTCCCCGATGCCGGAGCCTCGGCCGCCAGGCCCCTCAAGCCCAGCAATGAGGTCGTGATGAAGCTCACGCTGGGCCTGTACAGCCGCTCCCCGGCACCAGCGGTTCCCCCTGCCACGGCAGCGCCGGCTGCAGCTGCAGCAGCCCCGGCTCCGGCGGCTCCGGCACCGGCAGCAGCCCCCGCTCCAGCATCCCCCGCAACTCCCAACTGACCATGCCGACGCAACCGAATCCGGCAAGTGGCCGTTTTGCACAATCGCCGATACCATTCGTCCGATTCGGAGATCAGCGGAACGTGGCAAAACGTCAGTGGCGGCACGTTCTTTCTGCATCGCTTGGTGTTGTGGTCCTGCAGCAGGCCACTGGCCTCGCTGCCGTTGCCGCTGTTGCCGTTCCATCCGCCGCTGGGGAGTCACCCAGAGCCCGGCTCTCCGACATCGCCCAGGTCAGCGGCGCCCTTGACATCAAGCTGCGGCGCTTGCCGGATTCCGTTGAGCTGACGATTGAAGGGACGGGCCCTTCCCCCGTTCTCCAGCAGACCACCCAGGGAGCCGTCTGGGTGGGCCGGCTGCAGACGGCCGTCCCCATGGCCCTGCGTCGTGGCCCGGTGCAGCTCTCCCTCCCTGAGGCTGGGCTCCAGAGCATCAGCTTTGAGGGTTCGGGCAGCGTCTTCGAACTGAGAGTTTCCCCCACCCAGGGCTTCCCGGTCGGCCGACCTGTGGTCAGCGCCGATGGCCGCAGCCTGATCCTCACCTTCAACGCCCCGGCGCTGAGCACCCTTCAGACCCTGACGCCCAACGTCAACACCCCTGGAAGGGTTCCCCAGCCAGGCTTCATTCCCCCCCTCCAGCCGCGCGCCGTTGCCCCGCCACTGGGCGACATGGCCGTTGGGACCATGACCATCAGCAATCCCAGCTATGTGAGCGTCAGCGGCCCGCCGGTCACCATGACCCTGCGCAACGCCCCGGCCAAGGATGTGCTGATGGCCCTCAGCCAGCTGGGCGGGTATGGATTCGTCTATGTCGATGAAGCCAGCACCCCCGGCACGACCACCCCGGCAGCCGCGACGTCTGCCGCCATGCGGCCCATCTCGATCTCCTTTCGCCGCGAGAGCTACGGCCGGGCGATCAACTCGGCCCTCCTGGCGGCCGGACTGCAGGGCAAGCGCGACGGCAACACGATCTTCGCCGGCCCCAACGTGCTGGCCAAGAGCTTCGGCGCCCAGCTGTCCAAGGTGTACCGGCTGAACCAGGTGCCCGCCAACTCCGCGGCCGACTACCTGGCCAACCTGGGGGCCCAGGTCACCAAGACCAACACGATCACAACGGCGGTCTCCGAGGGCGTCGCTGCCACCGCCGCTCCAGCCGGCAGCCCGACGGCCTCCACCACCTCCTCCAGCACCACCACCACGGTGGAATCCTTCGGGGCCTTGAATGGCCCACTCATCGGCCTGCGGGCCACCACCGACACCCGGCTCGGCACCATCACTCTGGTGGGCGCGCCAAGGCTGGTGGCCATCGCCGAGCAGTATCTCAAGCAACTTGATCTACGCCAGCGGCAGGTGGCACTCTCGGTGAAGATTCTGGATGTGAACCTCGAGAATGACTTTGAGGTTGCCAATAGTTTCGCCTTCCGCTGGGGCAATAATTTTATCGTCAACGACAATGGTTCACTAGCAGCAAACTTTGGATCTCTTCTTGGTGGTAGTTCGCCCAGAGCACCTGGCCAGCAACAGATACCTGCGGTGATTCCATTTCAAGGTTTTAATGGCGACCCCAACCCCGGGAATAACTATCCCATCAATAACTTCTTCGACTTTGTACAGGCTCAAATTCTTTCTCGCAATAGCAAGCTCATTGCCAGCCCGACACTTATTTTGCAGGAGAATCCCTCGGTTCTTCGAGAGGCCGGTACAGGAGGATCCAGCTCCGCCAGTGGCGACACGGGGGCTACTGGTGGCCTAGATCAATACACGATTGATTCTCCGATTGGTCGGAGAAGGGCCAATGAAGCAGTCGTTCGTGTTGGTACCAATGTGATTACGGAATTTGAGACAAGTTCATCTGCAGGTGCCGGGACGACGAGCAATGTCATCACTTGCACGCCAACCTTGTCCACGGCCGGTTTGGTGCTCGGAGCTCGAATCGAAAAGATTGACGACAATGGATTTGTTACATTTACTCTGTCCCCAAGCATTTCTGCCGTCACCGCTACCCTGCCTGTAACGGGCTGCGGCGATATTCAGATTTTAAGTATTCGACGCTTGGATACAGGCTCTCTGCGGGTTAGGGACGGGCAAACCCTGATCCTCACCGGGGTGATTTCCGATTTCGACCGGGCTATAGTCACCAAATGGCCGATTCTCGGGGACATCCCGATCATTGGGCAGTTCTTCCGCGCTTCCAGCAACAACCGGGAGAAGAGGGAACTGGTGATCATGGTGACGCCGCGCATCATCAACGACACCGAAGGCGGCACTTACGGCTACGGCTATCAGCCCTCGACACCGTCCTCCCGTGCCTTCATGGGCGGCGAACCCCAGCCTTCAATGACCCCCTGATCAAGGTAACGCCTGATCAGAACGCCAGGGGCAGCAGGAACTTCATGGCCAGGGGGGCCAGGGCCGAGGCGAATCCGGCAGCGCCGGAGAGCATCTGGCCGCCCATGCCGCTGCCCTGGTTGGCTTTTTTGCCGGGTTTGAGCAGGGCAGTGGCGACCTCGGTGAGTTGTTTGGCCTGGGCCTCCTCGCCGGCCTGGCCATAGAGGACGGCGGCGTAGCTCAGGTCCTGGGCGGCCAGCTCCGTTTTGCCCTGTTCGGTGCGGCTCAGCCCCCGGGCCACCCAGCTGATCGCTGCCTCCGGCTGCAGGCGGATCGCCTCGGAAAACAGCTGCTCGGCCTGGGGATGGCGGCCCTCCAGGGCCGCGGTGACGCCGGCGTTGTGCAGCTCGGGATAGCTCAGCACCGCAGGGCCGACACCCCGGGCGTCTTGCCAGTGGCTGCGGGCGAGGCCGCCGGGATCAAGCAGGGCGCCGCTCAGATCGCTCTGGCGCAGGTCGGTTCCCTCCAGGTTGGCTCCGCGCAGATCGGCGCCCCGCAGGGAGGCTCCCTGGAGGCTGGTGAAGCGGAGGTCGGCGCCCTCCAGGCGCGCCCCATCCAGCTTGGCCTGGCCCAGATTGGCGCGTTGGAGCTTGGCACCCCGCAAATCCGCATCCCGCAGGTCGGCATGGACCAGGTCGGCGTCCTGCAGCTTGCAGCGGGGACAGTTGCGCTGATTCAGCAGCCGGATCACATCGCCGTCGTTGCTCGCCCTCACAGGACCTGGCAGCAGCAGGGCCAGAAACGCTGAGCCGGCGAGCAGCAGGCCCCAGAGGTGGGTCGGGCCAGCTCCTGAAAAGCTCCGGGCGGACCCGTGCACGCTGGTCATGGTCGCCGGTTCAGGGGTGCTCCCGTTGTACCGCTTCCTTTGACCGGTTGCCGGTTCGCAGGGAACGGCGCAGGACCCGTCCCAGCCGGCGGGCCTGGCGCCGGCCCATACGGCTGGGGGTGCTGGCGAAGCGTTGCCGCTGGTAGTGCCCGACGAAGTCGTCGAGGGGGCCGGCCAGGCCTGGCCACCGTTGGGCAAGCCGCTGGGCGAAGACGGGGAGGGTTTCCCCTGCCTGCGGCGCCATGCCTTGCCTGGCGAAGGCACGCAGGGTGCGCTCCAGCTCCAGGCGCAGGGGATCGCCGCTGCGGCGGCGGCCCAGCCAGCCCAGGCCCCCCAGGCTGGCGGCCAGGCTGAGGGCCACCGCCAGCAACACCACCAGCCCAAGCAGGTGGCGATGGTCGCCCAGCAGCCGACGCACCAGGGCCTGCTGCTGTTCACTGTCGTACCCCAGCCACCAGCGGGCCCAGGCGATGTCGAGACCCCACCACTGCTGCTGCAGCCAGTCCCAGGGGGGAATGCCGGCGCGATCGGCGCCGGCGGCCAGGGTGCGTGCCAGGGAGTCACCATCGGCCCAGGCGGTGGGATCGACCCGCTGCCAGCCTTCCCCCTCCAGCCACACTTCGCTCCAGGCGTGGGCATCGGCCTGGCGCAGGTCCACGTAGCCGCTGCCGCCCACCGGCTGCACCCACTGCCCCCCCCGATAGCCGCTCACCACCCGCGCCGGCACCCCTGCCGCCCGCATCAGGGTGGTGAAGGCGCTGGCGTAGTGGCCGCAGAAGCCGAGCCGGGTTTCGAAGAGGAAATGGTCGAGGGGGGCCTGGCGGGGAAGGGCCCCGGGCTCGAGCGTGTAGCGGAAGGGCTGGCCGCGAAACCAGCTGCCGGCGGCATCGAGCCGCTCCCGGTTGCTGCCCAGGCGCCCCCAGGTGGTGGCCAGGGCCTCCAGCCTCGGGTTCTCGCCCCGGGGCAGGACCAGATCGATGGGCCTGGGCGGTTCGGTGCGCCAGTCGCCTTGATCCGCCGCCTGGGTCAGGGCATAGACGCGCCGTTGGCTACCCGGCGCCCGGTTCTGGAGTTCGCCGCTGCGCTGCAGGGTCAGGTCGGCGGAGAGGGGCCGGCCGGCCCCGCTCCAGGGGACCGCCGACAGGCCGCTGGGTTCGATCAGCCAGAGCTGGATCCCTTCGCCGGGGGTGGCGGGCGGCGGTGGCGGCGGAGTGGGCTGGCCCGCCGGAGGCCTGGGGAGTCGCGGGGCGGCGCTGCGCCAGCGGCGGCCATCGAAGCGCTCGTGCACCAGCACCCGCCAGTAGCGCTGCTCCAGGGCAGGTGGGGCGCCGCCGAGGGGGAAGGCGACCCGGGCCGCAGCCTCCCGGCTGACAGCAAGCCTGGCGATGGAGCCTGGCTCCATGCTGTCGCTGAGGCCGGTCATCGCCCCCATGCCCTGGCCCGCGCCGAAGTTGCTGAAGGGCATCAGCCGGGGCAGCAGCAGGAACAGCACCAGGGCGATCGGTAGGGCCGCCACCAGCACCTGCAGGCTGCGGCGCAGCAGGGCTTTCCAGTCGGGCCCTGCCCCAAGTTCCAGGGCCAGCAAGCCGGCCAGGGCCATCAGGATGGCCAGGCCCTGCAGCAGGCTCGGGCCCAGTTCGGGTCGCAGGGCCGCCAGCAGGCCGGCCCCGACCAGCTGCAACAGGGCCACCACCCGCCGTTCCTCGAGGCTGCGGGCTTCGCGCAGCTTGAGGGCCGTCAGCACCGCCAGGCCGAAGGCCAGCAGACTCAGGGACAGGGTCGGCGACAGCCCCAGCAACCCAACGGCCAGCAGGCCCATGGTCAGCCATTGCAGGGGGGCAGCCGCGCGGCTCATCGGCAACAGGCCAGGGCCGCCAGGCACTGGTCGCGGTGCACCACACCCCGTCCGGCCTCGACGCTGTGGCTCGGCAGCACCAGGCCGTAGCTGAGGCCATGGCCGTGGTAGCTCCAGATGCGCTCACTGAGGTGTTCAAGGGCCACCTCCAAGGGCAGGCCAGGTTCCGGGGCCAGCAGGGGTGCCGTTTCGGGTTGGTCGAGGAACCGCTTGGCGTACTCTCCCCGCCCCTGGGCCAGCAGCTTCCAGGCCAGCCGGCTCGGACTGTCCTGGGGGCGATGGGGGGCCAGGTCACGCCAGTCCTCGCTGCCCTCCTGGGGGCTGGCGACGGCTGGCTCACCCGCCAGCGGTGGGTTGGCGCCTGCCAGCAGCCGCACCGGTCCGGCCCGTCGGGCCGGATAAATCAGCTGGGCGGCGCCTGGGTACCAGCGGGACCAGCAGCAGAACAGCCCCAGGGGTGCCGTGGTCTGTACCCGCAGCAGGCCGGGTTTGTGCCAGCCCCGTCCGGGTGGCCTCCAGGCCACTCCGAACTCGTGCTCCCCTGCCGGTAGCGACAGCGGCGGGCCCGCGGCCTCCCCCCCCAGCCGCAGCCGCACCCCTTCGCTGCGACCGGGGCAGTGCATCTGGATCGGGTAGGCGACGGGATCCCCGGCGAAGCCAGGTGCCGGTGCACCGCAGCCCAGCTCCACACCCTGCAGGTTGAAGTGGGTGAGATGCAGGGTGAGCAGGAACAGGCTGAGCATCAGGAAGCTCAGCAGCAGCGTTCCGTTGCTCTGCATCTGGACGCCGATCACCTGCATCAGCACGGTGCCCGCCAGCCAGAGCCAGCCGAAGCGCGTCGGCAGGATGTAGAGGTTGCGCATCCGCAGGCGCACCCGATCACCCTGCTGGGGCCTACCGAAGTCCATCGATACCCGCCTGGAGTCGCTGGCTCAGCTCCCCATCGCGCTCCCCCCGCTGGCCGCCGTCCATGCGGTGCTCGCAGACGGCGCCCAGCACCGCCTGGACGTCGTCAGGAATGACATGGTCGCGACCTTGCAGGAGCGACCAGGCACGGGCGGCGGCCACCAGGGCCAGCCCGGCCCGGGGGGAGAGGGGATGGCCCTGGCCCGGCTGACGTCGGCTGCGCTCCAGCAGGTCGAGGACGTAGTCGAGCAGGGCGGCACTGCAGTGCTGCCGGTCGCAACGGGCCTGCAGCTCCAGCAGATCCTCCGGGCCGAAGGTGCGGCTGAGGTCGTCGGGCCGCAGGCCCTCGCCCTGCAGCAGGGCCCGCTCCGCCTGGCGGGGCGGGTAGCCCAGGCTGAGGCGCATCAGGAACCGGTCCAGCTGGGATTCCGGCAGGGCCGACGTTCCCCCCTGGTCGAGGCCGTTCTGGGTGGCGATCACCAGAAAGGGTTGGGGAAGGGGATGGCTGGTGCCGTCGACGCTCACCCTGCCGGCGGCCATCGCCTCCAGCAGGGCGCTCTGGGTGCGGGGGCTGGCCCGGTTGATCTCGTCGGCGAGGAGCACCTGGCTGAACAGGGGACCGGGCTGGAAATGGAAGCTGGCGGCGCCGGGGTCGAACACGTTCAGGCCGGTCAGATCGGCGGGCAGCAGATCGCTGGTGAAGCTCACCCGCTTGAACCCGAGCCCGAAACTGCGGGCCAGGGCCTCCGCAAGGGTGGTTTTGCCCATGCCAGGCAGGTCTTCGATCAGCAGGTGACCGCGGGCCAGCAGGCAGGCCAGGGCCAGGCGCACCTGATGCTCCTTGCCCAGCAACACCGCACCGATCGCGCTGATCACCGGCTGGAGGGGGGAAGGGGGCACGGGGTGGGTGCGGTCACCGGTGGTTCCCCCATTGCAGCAGTCCCGCCACCCTTCCGTGTTACAAACGCCTGAATGTTCCCTGGAGCCGGTGCCAGCTCACCACCCGGTGACGGAGCTTCCCGAACCGCCGGAACTCCATGGCGGCAACCTCCAGGCGGCTGCCCGACGCCTTGGCTGCCGTCCGGACCAAGTGCTGGATGTCAGCGCCTCCCTGGTGCCCTTCGGCCCGCCGCCGCGGCTGAATCGCCTGCTGCGCCGGGCGCTGGACACCGATCTGCGGGACTATCCCGACCGGGACTACGGGGCCCTGTGCGGGGCGATCGCCGCCTGGCACGGGCTGGATCCGGCCATGGTTCTGCCCGGCAACGGGGCTGCCGAACTGTTCACCTGGGCTGGGCGGGACGCCGCCGCCTGTGGTCTGAGTCTGCTGCCGGCACCCGGCTTCGCCGACTACCGCCGGGCCCTGGACTGCTGGGGCGGCGACTGGCGGAGCCTGCCGCTGCCACTGGACTGGCGGGGGCCCGGGCCCAGCGTCTGGCCCCTGGAAGAGGCCGCCATCGCTACGGCCGCCGCGACAGACCGCCCGGCCGTGCTGTGGCTCACCAATCCCCACAATCCCACCGGCCAACTCTGGAGCCGGGCCTCGCTGCAGCCCCTGCTGGAGCGGTTTGCCCTGGTGATCGTGGATGAGGCGTTCCTGCCGCTGGTGCCGGCCGGCGAGGACCAGTCGCTGGTGCCGTTGCTGCCCGCCCACCCCAACCTGGTGGTGATCCGCAGCCTCACCAAGCTCTTCGCGATTGCCGGTCTGCGTCTCGGCTACGCCCTGGGCGGTGCCGAGCGGCTGGCCCGCTGGGCCGCCTGGCGCGACCCCTGGCCCGTCAACGGCCTGGCGGCGGCGGTGGGCCAGGGCCTGATGGCCGACCAGGCTGGCCTGCGGCGCTGGCAGCAGCGGGTGCAGGGCTGGGTGGCCGGGGAGGGCGCCTGGCTGGCAGCCCATCTGGCCCGGGAGCCCGGACTGGAGCCCCTGCCCTCGGCCGCCAATTACCTGCTGGTGCGAAGCACACCAGCGGCCGGTTCGCTCCAGCCACTGCGGCTGGCGCTGGAACGTCAGCACCGGATCCTGGTGCGCGACTGCCGCTCCTTCGAGGGTTTGGGGGAGAGCTGGCTGCGGATCGCGCTGCAGAGCAGGGCAGGCAACTGCCGCCTCCTTGGGGCCCTGCAGCGCCTCAACCGCGCCCCCTGACCTGCTCCAGCACCTGCTCCAGCACCTGCACCAGCCGCCGGTCGGCGTCCCGCACCGCCAGGGCCTCCATGCCATGCCGCATCGGCTCCAGGGGATCGGCGCCGGCGGCGGCGCCCCGCAGACGGGGCCCCAGCAGCCGCCACACGGCCCGCTCCAGGGCCGGCTCCCCGGGCTCGTGCTGCCAGACGATCACCGCGGCGCCCAGGCTGGCGGCGGCGGCGGCATTGGCGTCCTGATGCCGGTCGGCGGCTTGGGGGAAGGGCACAAGGATCGCCGGGGTGCCGCAGACGGCCAGTTCGCTGAGGCTGCCGGCGCCGGCCCGGCTGACGGCCAGATCGCAGTGCTGCAGCAGCCCCGGAAGTTCGTCGCTGAAGGCCCGCTCCACCACCGCGTCGAGGCGCAACTGCCCCGCCTCCGGATCCTGGCTGCCGGTGAGGTGCACGATGCGGCAGCCACTGGCTGCCAACGGCGGCAGCAGGGGCCGCACCATGCGGTTGAGGCGCAGGGCCCCCTGGCTGCCCCCCATCACCAGCAGCAGGGGGCCGTCGCCCCTCGGCACCCACTCCGGCAGGGGGGTGGGGGTGAGGAAGTCGCGCCGCACCGGGGTGCCGCAGACCAGGGGACGGCAGCGGGGCAGCCGCTCAGCCGCCTGGGGAAGCCCCACCGCCACCCGCGTGCACAGGGGGCCCAGCAGCCGGGTCACCCGGCCTGGGATGGCGTTGCTCTCATGCAGCACCACCGGCACCCCGCACCAGCGGGCGGCCAGGATCGCCGGGGCGGCGATGTACCCCCCGCTGCTGAACACCACGCTCACCCCCTCCCGCCGGATCAGGCGCCGCATCGGCATCACGGCCAGCAGCAGCTGCAACAGGTTCCAGAGCTTCCGCAGCCCCCGGCCCTGCAGTCCGCCGGCCCGCACCATGTGCAGAGGGTAACGACTGGGGACGAGTTCAGTCTCCAGCCGGTTCGGCACCCCCACCCAGTGCACCTGCCAGTCGTCAGGCAGGGCTTCGGCCACCGCCAGGGCGGGGAACAGGTGGCCACCCGTACCGCTGGCGGCGATCAGCAGGGTCGGCATGGGCGGGTGGGACGAGCGCGCCTAACTTAAAAGCCGATTCCGGTCCGCTCACCGCCGCCCCGGTTCCCTCCCTCTCCATGGCCCCGACCCGCCCGCTGCACGCCCCCCTGACCCCAGTTCGGTCGCCGCGGCAGCTCGGCACCCTCCTGGCGACCCTGGTGCTGGCCGGCGCTGCCGTGACCCCCGCCCTGGCCGCTCCCCCCTCGCCCGCCCAGCTGCAGGCCCTCGAGAGCGCCCTGAACAGCAGCTCCGACACGGCCCTGGCCGGTCTGCTGCAGGCGGGCCCTGGGTTGGATCCCGCCCTGCTGGAGAGCCGTCGCCGCCTTCTGCGGCAGCAGTTTCCCGATGCCCGCTGGCAGCTGCGCAGCGGCGCCCAACTGCGCAACGGCCAGCCCACGGTGACCCTCCGGGTGGACGGCACCCGGCGCCAGGGCGGCACCACCTACCGGTTGGAGGCGGAGCAGCAGCTGGCCCTGCAGAGCGACGGCACCCGCATCAACGGCCAGACGGTGCTGCGGGAGCGGTCGCTGCTGCGCAGCGGCGACAAGCCCCTGCCGGTGAGCCTGCTGATCCCTGATGCGGTGCTGACCGGCCAGCGCTACGACGTCGATGTGATCTTCGACGATCCGCTCGATGGTGCCCTCTCCGCTGGGGGCATCGCGGCCATCACACCCCAGCAGCAGGCCACGATGGCCAGCCCGAGCATGGAACTCGGTGCCCTCGGCGGTGGCGGACTGTTCAAAATCGTGCGGGCGCCCCTCTCCCCCGGTTCCCAGACCTGGGCGGTGCTGTTGGTGCATCCCGACGGCATCGTCAGCGCCACCAAGCGGGTGCGCGTCGTCGCCGATCGCCAATCACTCGAGCCCTGAACCATGGGCCGACCGCATCGGATCTGGGTGGTGGATGACGATCCGGATCTGCGCCATCTCCTGTCCACCTACCTGGGGGACCAGGGCTACGAGGTCCGCTGCATGGGGGATGGTGCCCAGCTGATGGCCCGGTTGGAGGGCCAGCGTCCCGATCTGCTGGTGCTCGACCTGATGCTGCCTGGCGACGACGGCCTCACCCTGCTGCGGCGCTTGCGGGACGGGGAGGATGACCTGCCGGTGCTGATGCTCACGGCCCGGGCCGATGCGGTGGACCGGATCATCGGCCTGGAGCAGGGGGCCGACGACTACCTGGCCAAGCCCTTCCTGCCGCGGGAGCTGACCGCCCGGATCGAAGCGGTGCTGCGCCGCCGCGGCACCCTCCCAGGCGGATTGCCCCAGCCGGACGGTGCCCGGATCGGTTTTGGCGAGCTGGAGGTGGATCTGGCGGCGCGCACCCTGGAGCGCCTTGGGGAGGCGCTGACGATCACCGGCGGCGAGTTCGCCCTGTTGGCAGCCTTCGTCCAGCACCCCCACCGGCCCCTGTCACGGGAGCGGCTGATCGAACTGGCCCGGGGCCCGGGCAGCGACACCGACAGCCGCAGCATGGATGTGCAGGTCTCCCGGCTGCGGCGGCTGATTGAACCGGAACCGGCCCGGCCCCGCTACGTGCAGACGGTCTGGGGCTATGGCTACGTGTTCGTCCCCGATGGCAAGCCCCGCCAGTCCTGAACCCTTCTGGCGGCCGTCCCTGGGACGCACGTTGGCGTACCTGCTGGCTGGCACCGGTGCGGCTGCCCTCAGCTTGCTGCTGCTGCACCTGCTCGTCGGTCGGCGCCTGGCCCAGCAACTGCTGATCCAGACGGGCTCGGAGGTGGCCTCGAACCTGGTGCTGGGGGAAGTGGCCCTGGAGCGCTTCAGCCCGGAGGTGCTCGGGCAGATCAGTGGCCTGCCACTGGTGATAAGCCGCCTGCCGGAGCCGGCTGCGTTTGAGTTGGCCCGAAGGGACCGGCTGCTGCGCTGGCAGACCCAGCGGCTGCAGGCGGAACTGTGCCGCCGTCTGGGCCGTTGTCCGGCGGTGCGGCCGGCCTCCTTGCCGCGGCGGGGGGTGTGGGTGGAAATGGCTTCCCCCCTCGAGCCGGTGTGGCTGTTCGTCCCCCTGCCCTCACCGCGCGGTTGGCCGCCCGATCCGTTGCTGCTGTCCCTGTCCGTCGGCCTGGGGGGGCTGGGGGCCCTGCTGCTCTTCCTGACGCTGGAGATCCAGCGGCCCCTGACCCGCCTGCAGGAGGCCCTGGCCGACGTGGGCCTCGAAGCCCTGCCCGCCGCCCTGCCGGACCAGGGCGCCCCGGCGGTGCGCCAGCTGATGGCCCGCTTCAACGCCATGCTCGTGCGGCTGGAGGACTCTGGCCGGGAGCGCACCACGATGCTGGCCGGCATCGCCCATGACCTGCGCAGTCCCCTCACCCGGCTGCGCTTGCGCCTGGCCCTCGCCGCCGAAGGCCCCATGGCCCCACAGGAGCTGGAGCGGGCCCAGGCCGACATCCGATCGATTGAGCGGATCACCCGCCAGTTCATGATCTTCGCGGGGGCCGAAAGCGGGGAGAGTCCGGTGCTCGTGCCGCTCGATGCCCTGGTGGCGGAGGCGGCGGCGGCGGTGGGGGAGGTGCCCCTGGAACTGGATCTGGAGCCGCTGGTGCGGCGGGTGCGGCCGATCGCGCTGGCGCGGGCGGTGGGCAACCTGCTCGACAACGCCCTCACCTACGGGCGGCCGCCCCTGCGGGTGGTGCTGCGGCCCCTGGGCCCGGGGGATGGGGTGGTGCGCCCCCACAGCGACGCCGGCCCCGTGGAAAGTGGCTTTGAGATCCAGGTCTGGGACTGTGGTGAAGGCATCGACCCACAGCAGTGGCAGAAGGCCATGACGCCCTTCCAGCGGCTCGACCAGGCCCGCGGCGGCGAGGGGCACTGCGGCCTGGGCCTGGCCATCGCCGCCAAGGTGGCTCGTGACCACGGCGGTGACCTGCGCCGGCTGGAGGCCCCAGCCACCGCCGAGCCGCTGCTGGGGCGCTTCGGTGTGGTCCTGAGGGCCTGGCCCCTGCCGGGAGACTGAGGGGGCTGCCCCGGTTGTCCTGGGCGCGGTAGTCGCATCCGGTCATAGATGGCGTTCAGCCAGTCCGATTGCCGTCACACCTGCCGGTCACGATGGAATCGATCCATCCAGTCCCTCCCATGCCCTCCAACCTGCTTCAGCCCCTGAGGATCGCCGTTCTGGCGGCGGTCCTCGGCTCCACCGGTGTCGCCTTGGCCCAGAGCGGCCCCTCCGAAGCCGGACGGCCCACGCCGGCCCAGATGCAGAAGATCTTTCCCGAGCAGAAGCGGCTGGCGATCAGTGATCACCAGGCCCGTATCGCCATCCTGCAGAGCGGCGAGCGCTGCCTGTCCGCCGCCGGCAGCAGCGAAGCCCTGCGTGCCTGCATGAAGCAGCAACGCGAAGCCAGCCAGCGCCAGCGGGAGCAGCATCGGGCGTCCATGAAGGCCCTGTTCGAGCGCAATGGCATCGCCATGCCCCAGTGGGGCAAAGGCGAGCGCAAAGGGAAATGGGGTGAGGGCCGGCCCGGCACCCCCGGGACGATCTGAAGCCGGGCCTCAGGCCTCGTCGAGGGCGGCTACGCCTGGCAGCACCTTGCCCTCAAGGAGCTCCAGGCTGGCGCCGCCGCCGGTGGAGATGTGGCTCATCTTCTCGGCCACGCCCACCTTCTCCACCGCCGCCACGGAGTCTCCGCCGCCGATGATCGTGCAGCAGCCCTTGGCGCTGAGCTCGGCCAGGGTGTGGGCGATCGCATTGGTTCCCGCGGCGAAGGCGTCGAACTCGAACACGCCCATGGGGCCGTTCCAGATCACGGTCTTGCAGTCCGCCAGCGCGTCCTGGAAGGACTTCACTGAATCGGGGCCGATGTCGAGGCCCATCCAGCCATCGGGAATCGCATCGATCGCCGTGGTCTGGCTGTTGGCGTCAGGGGAGAAGTTGTCGGCCAGCACCACATCGGTGGGCAGCAGCAGCTGGACGCCCTTGGCGGCCGCCTTGGCTTCGAGCTCCTTGGCCAGTTCCAGCTTGTCCTCCTCCACCAGGCTCTTGCCCACCGACAGGCCACGGGCCTTGTAGAAGGTGAAGATCATGCCGCCGCCGATCAGCACCTTGTCGCACTTGTCGATCAACGACTCGAGCACACCGATCTTGCTGCTCACCTTGGATCCGCCCACGATCGCGGCCAGGGGACGCTTGGGTTCGTCGATCGCCCCCTGCAGGTACTGCAGCTCCTTCTCCATCAGGAAGCCAGCCACGCTGGGGCTCAGGTAGTTGGTGACGCCCTCGGTGGAAGCGTGGGCCCGGTGGGCGGCGCCGAAGGCATCGTTCACGTAAACATCGGCCAAGGCGGCCAGCTTTTCGGCGAAGCCGGCGTCGTTCTTCTCCTCCTCGGCAAAGAAGCGCACGTTCTCGAGCAGCACCACATCGCCATCGGCCATGGCGGCCACCTTGGCTTCGGCATCAGGGCCGATGCAGCTGTCGGTTTTGACCACGGGTTTGCCCAGCAGCTCGCTGAGGCGGGCTGCCACAGGGGTGAGGCGCATGGCGTCATTCACCTGACCCTTGGGCCGGCCGAAGTGGGCCGCCAGCAGGACCTTGGCGCCCTGGTCGATCAGGTGGCGCACGGTGGGCAGGGCGGCCCGGATGCGGGTGTCGTCTGTGATGGCACCGGCGTCGTCGAGGGGCACGTTGAAGTCGACCCTGACCAGCACGCGCTTGCCGCGGAGATCATCGGCGCTGAGGCTGGAGAGGGATCGCTTCGCCACGGTTACATGTAAGGAAAGGCGGGGGGAGATTAGCCTCCGGCCCCTCCCGACCCGCCAGCGGCGCGATTCGGTTCTTCCCACCTCCCGTCCCTGGCGTCTGCAACGGTCGGCGCTAGGACAAGGGGGCTGGGCTTAATGCCATGTTCGACACTGTCCTGTTCCCCATCGACCAAAGCCGCCAGACGATGGAAACGGCGGCCGTCGCCCTCCAGCTCGCCCAGCGCCACGACAGCCGCATCGTGCTGCTGTCGGTTGTGGAGGCTGAAGAAGGTGTGATGCATGATCCGGCCGACGTCGCTCGGCTCCTGGAGCAGGCCCGGGCCAGCTTCACCCAGGCCGGTGTGGCCTGCGAGGTGCTGGAGCGGGAGGGAAAGCCGGCCTTCGTGATCGGCGACGTGGCCGATGAGATCAATGCCGACGTGATCGTCATGGGCACCCGCGGCATCACCCTGGAGGGGGACCACCAGAGCACCGCTGCCCGGGTGCTGCAGCTGGCGCCCTGTCCGGTGCTGGTGGTGCCCTGATGCCGGACGTCGGCGACACGGTCCGCCTGAGCACGGCTGCCCCACCCATTCAGTGGTATCCCGGCCACATCGCCAAAGCGGAGAAGGCCCTCAGCGCCAACCTGGAGAAGGTGGATCTGGTGATCGAGGTGCGCGATGCCCGCATCCCTCTGGCCACGGGGCATCCCCGACTGCAGCGCTGGATCCGGGGCAAGCACCACCTGCTGGTGATCAACCGCCGCGACATGGTCAGCCCTGCGGCCCGCCTGGCCTGGGACGGCTGGTTTCGCCAGCGGGGGGAGGTGCCGTGGTGGTGTGACGCCAAGGTGGGCACCGGCGTCAAACAGTTGCAACAGGCGGCGATTCGCGCCGGGGAGCAGCTCAATGCCCGCCGGGCCGGCCGCGGCATGCGCCCCAGGCCGGTGCGGGCCCTGATGCTCGGCTTCCCCAACGTGGGGAAGTCGGCCCTGATCAACCGGCTGGTGCGCAAGAAGGTGGTGGAGAGCGCCCGCCGGGCCGGTGTCACGCGCAGCCTGCGCTGGGTGCGGCTGGGCCAGGACCTGGATCTGCTCGACGCTCCCGGCGTGCTGCCCCCCCGCCTCGATGACCAGCTGGCCGGGTTGCGCTTGGCCCTCTGTGACGACATCGGCCAGGCCTCCTACGACGGCGAGGCCGTGGCCCTGGCCTTTCTGCGGCTACTGCCCCAGCTGGAGTTGGTGGCAGCCGCCGGGGTGGCCCCTGGGCTGCTGGCGCAGCGCTACGGGGTGGCGATCCCCCCCGGGGTTTCGGACCCCGCCGCCTGGCTGACAGCGAGTGCGGCCCGCCACACCAGCGGCGACACGGCCCGCATGGCCCAGCGCCTGCTGGATGATTTCCGCCGCTCGCTGCTGGGGCCGATCTCCCTGGAGTTGCCTCCTCTGGCGTTGCCTCCGGTGGAGTTGCCCCCCAGCTGATGGCCTGCTTCGGCGAAGGTGAAGGGGAGCTGCTGACGCTCCACTACCCGAAGCCGCTGCCGATGCGGCTCGACCGCTGGCTGGTGTCCCAGCGTCCCGAGCAGAGCCGGGCCCGCATCCAGAAGTTCATTGAGGCGGGCTACGTGCGGGTGAACGGCGTCACGGGCCGGGCCAAGACGCCCCTGCGCACCGACGACACCGTCGAGCTGTGGATGCCGCCGCCGGAGCCCTTGCCCTACCTGGTGGCCCAGCCCATGGCGCTGGACGTGCTGTTCGAGGACGCCCATCTGATCGTGATCAACAAGCCCGCCGGCCTCACGGTTCACCCGGCCCCCGGCAACAAGGACGGCACCCTGGTGAACGGCCTGCTGCACCACTGCCCCGACCTGCCCGGCATCGGCGGCGAGATGCGGCCCGGCATCGTGCACCGGCTCGACAAGGACACCACGGGTTGCATCGTGGTCGCCAAAAGCCAGGAGGCGCTGGTGAAACTGCAGGTGCAGATCCAGAAGCGCATCGCCTCACGGGAGTACCTGGCGGTGGTCCACGGCCAGCCCGCGGCGGAGCGCGGCACGATTGTGGCGGCCATCGGCCGCCATCCGGTCGATCGCAAGAAGTACGCCGTGGTCTCGGACAGCACCGGCCGCCATGCCTGCACCCACTGGCGCCTGATCGAACCCCTGGGCGACTACTCCCTGCTGGGCTTCAAGCTCGACACGGGCCGCACCCACCAGATCCGGGTGCACTGCGCCCACACGGGCCATCCGATCGTGGGGGATGCCACCTACGGCCGCTGCCGCAAGCTGCCGGTGGCCCTGGGCGGCCAGGCTCTGCACGCGGTGCGGCTGGCCCTCGACCACCCGATCAGCGGCGAGCGGCTGGTGTGCGAGGCCCCCCTGCCGGAGGTGTTTGAGAAGCTGCTGCTGGCCCTGAGGCGGCGCACCCCCTGAGGGCCAGCTGGACCGGCGGCTGTGGCGGCCCTGGATCGCTTCCGGGCGGGGCGGCAGACTTGGACCCCAGGAAGCCGGGGCCATGGCCACGCCGCCGCGTCGGTTGTTTGTTGATCAGTTCTTCGTCGGCTGGGTGTACGGCCCCTGGGTGGTGGCCGGCCTGCTGGTGATCCTGGCGCTGCGGTTGTTGCTGGCCGAGGACTTCAACCTGCACAGCCACGCCTGGGGTCTGTTCGGCAACGCGGCGATCTGCTTCTCGATCGGCTGCGTCTGCCAGCTCTCCTGGGCCATGGCGCGCTTCAACGCCGTGCGCCAGCTGGAGCTGCAGCTGCGCCAGGAGCTGGGTCTGCGCTGATGGCGTTGAACCGTTCCCAGCTCGGCATGGTCGTCACCCTGCCCTGGTTGGCCGCCGGGGTGGTGCTGCTGGCGATGACACGCCTTGAGGGCGAAACCCGGGAAGCGCAGCTGGGCCTGTTCGGCAGTGCCGCCATCTGCTTCTCGATCGGCTGCCTGACCCGCACCAGCCTGGGCCTCCACGACCTGATGCAGGCCTCCCACACCAAGGATGGGGCGCCAGCCCGGGACCCCCGGCAGCCATGATCCGGCGCCACGCCCACCCCTGGCTGGCCCCTGCCCTGGCGCTGGCCGTGTTGGTGCCGCTGGGGCAGGCCAGGGCCCAGTCCCCGGCTCCGGCCCTCCAGCCCCGTCGGCTGCCGCCCCCCTCCTCGGCGCTGCTGCGCAGTCTCCAGGGGTTTCAGCAGGATCTCGAACGGCTTGACCGCAGCCTGCTGCCGGCGGCGGCTGAGGCAGACAGCACCGGCCCGGCAGAGGCGCCCGACCTGCCGGCCCCGGCCGCCACAGCGCTGCCGAGCTCGCCCGAGGCGGTGCGGATCGAGCGGCGACAGCGGCTCAGCCTGGCCGAGGCCCTGGCGGTGGCCGTGCGCAACGATCCCGATCTGGCCGCCGCTGTGCTCAGCGTGCGCGAGCAGCAGGATCTGGCCGGTTCGGCCCGTGGGCGCTGGTGGCCGGAGCTGGGCCTGAACCTGGCCGGTGGCTTTCGCCAGGAGCGCTCCTACAGCCAGGTCTGGGCCGCCAACACCGGCCTCTATCCGGCGGATTCCCCGTTTCTGGTCAGGCCCCAGGGCTGGAATGTGGTGCAGACCAACGTCGGTGCGGCCGCCGCCCGGATGCAACTGGGCTGGGAGCTGATCAGCCCCTACCGCGCCGCCAGCATCGCCGAGGCCGACGACGGCCTCAAGGCCTCCCGCCAGCGCTATGCCGATCGCTTGCGCCAGCTGCAGCTGGATGTGAGCGTCGCCTACTACGGGCTGCAGCTCGCCGACCAGCTGCAGCGCATTCGCCGGGCCGTCGCCGGCAGCGACACGGTGGTGCGCGACCAGGTGGCGGCGCTCCAGCAGGCGGGTCTGGTGCCGCGGCTGGACCGGCTCCGCGCCGAGGCCGCCCTGCAGCAGAGCCTGTACCGGCTCGAGCAGGCCGAGGCCTTGCAGCTCAGCCGCCAGCGCCAGCTCAGCAACCTGATCAACGTGCCGTTCGACGTGAGCCTGAGGGCCAGCGATGCGGTGCGGTTGCAGCCGCCCTGGCCCCTGGATCTGGAGCAGACGATCGTGCGCGGCTGGCGCGACAACCCCCAGCTCAGGGCCCTGCAGGCCGCCCGCGACGCCCTGCTGCGCCAGGCCGATCGCCGCGCCGCCGAGCTGCTGCCCAGCCTGCGGCTGGTGGCCTCCGGTGGCTACGGCCAGGGGGTGAGCACGCAGCCGGTGATCCGCTTGGAAGGATGTTGCAGCTCGGCCCTGGTTCCCCAGCTGCTCAACCAGCGCTCCGACTGGGCCGCGGGCCTGCAGCTGCACTGGCGCTTCTTCGATGGCGGCGTCACCGCCGGCGCCGTGGCCGCCAGCCGCACCGCCGCCGCCCGCACCGACCAGAGCCTGGCCCGCGAGCGCAACGCCATCCGCCAGCGCCTTGAGGCCGCCTTCTACGACCACCGGGCCGCCCTGCGTCAGATCGTCGCGGCCCGCGCCTCCTACACCGCCTCCCGTGAGGCCTTCCGGGATGTGCGGGCCCGCTACCAGCTGGGACTGGCCGACTACAGCGATGTGGCCACCACGGTGGCCACCCTCACCGGCGCCATGGAGGGGGTGGCCGAATCCACCACCCTGGCCAACGTCAGCTACGCCCAGCTGCTGCGTGAACTGCTTCCGGTGCCGGACCGTCCCGATCAGCCGGTGGCGCTACCGCTGGTGCTGGGCGGCTCCTGAGCGCTGCCGCAGAGCCGTTGCCAGCGGCGATGGCGCCAGGCGAACGATCGCCACAGCAGCAGCACCAGCAGGGCCGCGAACCAGAACCACACCTCCGGGGCGTTGGCGTGCAGCAGCACCACCAGCAGGGCCGCCTGCAGCACCAGCCAGGGCAGTTCGCGTGTCATGGCAGGGCTTGTCGCTGCTGGAGTGGGGGCTGGTCCTGGCGCTCCTGCTGGCGCAGGGTGCGGTAGCTGCCCGTGAGGTCGCGCAGCATCGGCAGCAGGTAGCTGACCGGTGGGCGCCACTCCACGTAGCTGTGGGCCTTGAGGGTCAGCCCCTCGCGGATCGGAAAGACGCTGCTGCCACGGCTGAGGGTCCAGCGGAAGCCATCGAAGCTGTGGGCGCTGCCCGTGGGCTGCAGGGCGATCTCGGTGCGCATCACCGGCCCGTGGCGCACCAGGGCCTCCGCCAGCTGGGGGTTGCCCATGGTGGTGTTGACGTCTTCGCGGGTGGCAGGCAGCAGGTTGACATTGACGACGCGGCCGCGGATGCCGCCGAAGCGGCCCCGCTCGTTCCAGTCCGGCACCACCTCCATGGCCAGGCCGGGGCGCAGGCGGCGCGCATCGGCCGGCGCGAAGTAGGCCACGGCCTGAAGGGTCTGGCCGCCGCCATCAGGGCTCCCCAGGGTGCCGAGACGTTGGCCCGGTTTCACTGTCTGGCCGCGCACCACCTGCAGATCGAGCAGCCGCCCATCCCGGGTGGCGCTGAGGCTGCCGTCGAAGCTGAGGCGTGCCTGGGTGACCCGCACGGCACGACGGGCGTCATTGATGCCAAAGCGCCGCCGCTGGGCTTCGGTGTCGATGCCCAGCTTCACCGTCTCCCAGGCGTCGATGGCCTCCCGTTCACGGATGCCGAGTTCGGCGACGCTGTTGTCGAGCTGGATGGCCCGATCTTCGCTGGCCACCACCTCCCCGGCCAGGGGGGCCACCACTTCGCGGCGGGCCAGATGGCGGAAATCGGCCACCTTCTGGTCGTAGACGCGGCGCAGGGCGTCGAGGCGTTCGCGGTTGCCCTGCAGCTGGGCCAGGGCGGTGTCCCGCAGCCGACGGGCCGAGGCCAGTCGCGCCTGGTCGCGCCGGTCGAGATCGGCGTTGATGCGGATCAGTTCCGCCAGATCCTTCTCCTGACGGCGCAATTGCTGCTCCAAGGTGGGCAGGTAGAGGCGCAGCAGTGTCTGGCCCCGGCTCACCGGCTGGCCCACCCGCACCGGCAGGCTGAGGATCTGGCCCTCAGCCCGGGCATCGATCACCGTGGCACCGCCGGGCACGATCACCACCCCCCGGCCGATCACCTCGGTGGGCACTGGCCAGAACAGGAACCAACCCGCCGTCAGGGCCCAGGCGGTGCCAAGGGCTATCAGCACCCGCCGCTCGGACGTTTCCATCCCCATCCTCAGCCCCGCAGCCGCTCCACCAGGTGGGTACCCACCCGCAGGGCATTGGCGATGGCGGTGAGGGAGGGGTTCACGGCGCCGATGGTGGGCATGAAGCTGGTATCGACGACGTAGAGGTTGTCGAGTTCGTGGGTCTTGCAGTTGAGGTCGAGCACCGAGCTGGCCGGATCGCTGCCAAAGCGGCAGGTGCCGGCCTGGTGCCCCACGGCGGCGATGCCCATGCTGTTGGCGATGTAGAACTGGCGCTCGACCAGATGCTTGCGCAGGTAGAGGCGATCCAGCAGCCCCTCCAGCCGGCTCACCAGACGCGCCGAGGCGGTGAGATTGTTGGGGGTGTAGCTGAGCTGGATCTGGCCGGAGCCGGTCACGGTGACCCGGTTGTTGGGATCGGGAAGGTCCTCGCTGGAGATCCAGAAGTCGAGCGCATGTTCGGCGATCTTGTCCATGCTCCAACCGGGCATCATGAAGGTTTCCAGTGGCGCGTAGCCCTTCATGATCGTGCCGTTGGTTTTGCCCGTCATCTGGATATTGCCCATCGGATAGTCGAAGTCGGCATCTCCGAGATACCAGTCGTTGATCGATACCGTTTTCTGGAACACGGTGAGGTTCGGCTCATGGGCCAGGGCCACCATCGCCTTGCTGTTGTGGAACATGTAATGGCGGCCCACCTGGTCGGAGCCGTTGGCCAGGCCCCGGGGATGGCGGTCGTTGGCCGATAGCAGCAGCAGCCGGGCGCTGTTGGCGGCGCCGCAGCTCACCACCACCACATCACCGCTGACCGTGAGCGGCTCGCCGTCCCGCTCGAGCTCCACGGCTTTGACGACGCGGCCGGATTCATCGGTGACCAGCCGTTTCACCTGGGCCCGCGTCAGCAGTGACACGTTGGAGAACGCCAGGGCCGGCCGCAGGCCCAGCACCTCCGCGTCCGATTTGGCGTGCACCAGGCAGGGGAAACCATCGCAGCAGTTGCACTTGCGGCAACGGCTGAAGGCCATGTTGGCCTCATCGAGCTGCACGCCGCTGGGGGCATGGAAGGGGTGGAGCCCGGCAGAGCGCAGGTCGTCGACGAGCTTCTGCATCCGCGGCTCATGGGCCACCGGGGGATGGGGGTAGGGGCCGCTGCAGGGCGGCTCGGTGGGATCCTCACCGCGCTGCCCATGCACGTGGTACATCTCCTCGGCCTTCTGATACCAGGGCTCGAAGTCGGCGTAGCGCAGGGGCCAGGCCGGCGACGTGCCATCGAAGTGGGCGAGCTGCTCGAAATCCTGCTGGCGCAGGCGGAAATGGGCGGCGCCATACATCTTGGTGGCCCCCCCGACGAAGTAATGGCTGCCGGGCTGGAAGGTCTTGCCGTGCTTGTCGAGCCAGGGATCCTTCGACACATAGCGGTTCTGCTGGAACACCGCTTCGGCGTCCCAGTTCTGGGGTTCCTGGGGCAGCCAGTCGCCCCGCTCCAGCACCAGCACCTTCAGGCCCGTGGGGGCCAGGTGGCGGGCCAGGGTGCCGCCACCGGCGCCGCTGCCGATGATCACCACATCGAAGTGGGCGCCGTTGCTCACCTGCAGCTGGGCCGCCTCCGGCAGGGGCGAGTTGTGAACGCTCGGACCGGCGATCGTGGCGCTGGGGGACAGGGAGCTCATGGCGGGGGGGTGTAGCGGTTGAGCTGGTTGAGCATCTTGCAGACCATGGCGCTCCAGCCGGTCTGGTGGGAGGCACCGACGCCGCTGCCATTGTCGCCGTGGAAGTATTCGTTGAACAGGATCAGATCGCGCCAGTGGGGATCGTTCTGGAACATCTCCACGCCGCCATTGAAGGGACGGCGGCCTTCGCCGTTGCGGCGGAACAGATCCACCAGCCGTTTCTCCAGCTCCAGTGAGGCCTCCCAGAGGCTGATCCAGTGGCCGGAGCGGGTGGGGAACTCCACCTTGAAACTGTCGTCATAGAAGTGGGCGAACTTCTGCAGGGACTCGATCAGCAGGAAGTTCATCGGCATCCACACCGGCCCGCGCCAGTTGGAGTTGCCCCCGAACATCGCCACCGGACTGTCTGCCGGGCTGTAGGCGAGGGTCTGGCTTTCGCTGCCTTCGGTGTAGGTGTAGGGGTGCTGTTCATACACCTTGGAAAGGGAACGGATGCCATAGGGGGAGAGAAACTCCTCCTCGTCAAACAGTCGCTCGCAGATGCGCTGCAGGCGTTCCCTGGGCACCAGGGTGAACAACACCCGGTCGTTGTGCCAGATCCCCAGGTTTTCCACAATCCAGGAGGGCGTGGTGCGCTCGTGGGTGAACCAGGCCAGGGTGCGGGTGACATCGAGCATCGGAAGCCGTGCCACGGTGTCGATGTCGAAGCTCTGCACCGCCAACAGCGGCACCAGGCCCGAGAGCGAACGGGTGCGCAGATAGTCGACGCTGCCGTCGGGCCGCTTGATCACGTCGTAGTAGAAGCCGTCCTCCTCGTCCCAGTTGAGGTAGTTGCGGCCGGCCGGATTGTTGAGGCCGATGGCCAGCTGCACGAAATCCACCACGAAGCGCTCGCAGATGTCGGCATACTCCGGCTCTTCGTGGCTCAGCTCCACGGCGATGTCCAGCAGGTTGAGACTGAGCGAGGCCATCCAGGCGGTGCCGTCGCACTGCTCGATGATGCTGCCGTCGGCCAGGGGGAAACGCCGGTCGAACACGGCGATGTTGTCGAGGCCCAGGAAGCCCCCCTCAAACACGTTGTCGCCGGAGCGGTCGTTGCGGTTCGCCCACCAGCCGTATTCCAGGATCAGCTTGCGCAGGGCCGCCCGCAGGAAGGCCAGATCGGCGGCGTCGGAATTCTTGCGATCGATCTGATAAATGCGCATCGCCGCCCAGGCGCCGATCGGTGGATTGGGATCGGACAGGGCCCATTCGTAGGCGGGGGTCTGGGCGTTGGGGGCGGTGTAATGGGGCTTGCGCAGCAGCATGCACTGCTCCTTGGCGGTCGCCGGATCGAAGATGGCGAAGGCCACGGCGTGGAACATCAGGTCCCACTGGCAGAAGTAGGGGTACTCCCAGCAATCCGGCATCGAGATCACGTCGTGGGCGTGCAGCCGTTCCCAGTAGGCGTTCTGGGTGTGACGCCGCTGGGCCGGTGGGGGCGTGCCGGTGGGGTCACCTTCGAGCCAGCGCATCACGCTCCAGCCGTAGTACTTCTTGCACCACAGCAGCCCGGCGGTGCCGGCCAGATGGATGCGCCGGTCGTCTTCGGACAGGCCGGGAACGCGATGCTCGAAATACTCCAGCCACTCCCGTTCGCGCTCGGCGAAGAGTGCGGCGACGGCATCCCGACCCAGCGCAGGGGTAGGAGAAGGGCCGTCGACGCGGTGCAGCCGCAGCTCCACCACCCATTCCTCGCCGGCGCCCAGGGTGCGTTGCAGCACACGGCCCGCCTTGCTGCCCTGCAGGGCCGGATTCACCGCGCCGATTTCACCATCGACCACATGGCGATGGAAGCCGTCCTTCTGGAAGGCTGTGGGGTTGGGCTGGCCCCACAGCCGCTCGCTGTTGGTTTCGTTGTCGGTGAAGATCCAGCGGCCGGGCTCCTCGCAGTCGAGCTGATACACCCCCAGGTGGGGGATGGCATCGCTGACCACCGCAGGGCCGCTGGCCCCATCGCCGGCGCCATCCACCGGCCGGATCCGGTGCTCGACTTCATCGGGATAGCCCCAGCGCCAGGTGTTGCGCAGCCACAGGCTGGGCAGCAGGGTGAGTGGTGCCGCTTCGGGGCCGCGGTTGATGGCCCGCAGGCGGATCAGCAGGTCCTCCGGTCCGGCCTTGGCGTATTCGATGACGACATCGAAATAGCGGCTCTCGTCGAAGATTCCCGTATCAATCAACTCGTACTCGGGCTGATCACGCCCGCGCCGGCCGTTCTCCGCCAGCAGATCTCCGTAGGGGAAGGCCCGCTGCGGGTACTTGTACAGCCCCCGCATGAAGCTGTGGGTGGGGGTGTTGGCGAGATGGAAGAAGTAGTCCTTGAGGTCTTCGCCGTGGTTGCCTTCGGGATTGCCGAGCCCGAAGGGCCGTTCCTTGAGGATCGGGTCCACGCCGTTCCAGAGGGCCAGCGAGAAGCAGAGGCGGCACTGGTCGTCGCAGAGGCCCAGCAGGCCGTCCTCGCCCCAGCGGTAGACCCGCGAGCGGGAATGGTCGTGGGGGAAGGAGCTCCAGGCGTCCCCGTCGGCGGAATAGTCCTCGCGCACCGTGCCCCACTGGCGCTCGCTCAGGTAGCTGCCCCACAGGCTCCAGGGGGCGATGTCGTGGTCGCGCTCGGCCATGCGCCGGGTTTCCGACGGCGTGATGGCGTCGATCGCGGCGCGGCCGGGGACGCTGGTGGTCACAGGGAGGCCTTCAGGGCGGCGCCGATGCGCAGGGCGTTGGCGATCACCGTGAGCCCCACCCCCACCGACGGGCAGAAGGGCAGCACGCTGGCATCGACGATCCAGAGGTTGTGAACCTCGTGGCTGCGGCCCTGCAGGTTCACCACCGAGGTGGCCGGATCCGAGCCCATGCGGCAGGTGCCGCAGGCGCCGCCGATCACCGGCAGGGGCGCCTCGCCGCGGGGGTGGGTGGGGGCGGCCTTGGCGACCAGGGTGAGGGGGTCGGCTTCCACGGCCTTGAGGCAGTCGATCCAGCGGTAGACGAGGCGATCGTGGGCCTCCCGGTTGTTGGCGGTGTAATGGATCTGCAGAAGGTTGCCCCGCAGGGCGACCCGGTTGTGGGGATCGGGCCGCACGGCACTCATCGCCCACCAGGTGATGGAGCGGGCCGCGAGCTGCTCAAGACCGAAATCCGGCAGCAGCCGGGTCACCAGGGAGAGCACCGGTGGCGATTCGGCGAACAAGGCGTCCTGGAGCACCCCACCACCGCTCTGGATCGAGCCGAGCGGAAAGTCGACGTTCTTGTCGCCCCAGTAGAAGTCGGTGATGCCATGGCCGCGGCCGTAGCGACCCGAATTGGGGGCGGCGGCCAGCTGCAGGATCGAGGTGAGCTGGGGCTTCATCAGGTTGCGGCCCACCTGATCGGAGCCGTTGGCCAGGCCGCGGGCGTGGTGGTCGGTGGCGGAACGCAGCAGGATCTCCGGCGTGCCGATGGCCCCGGCGGCCAGCACCACCTGGTGGCCGCGGAACAGCCAGCGCTGGTGGTCGATCTCCACCTCGACGCCGCGCACCTCCTGGCCCGACGGGTTGACGTGCAGCTGCATCACCCGGGCGTGCTCCTTGACCGTGACGCCGCCGCAGGTGCGCACCGGATCAACACCGAACAGCTCGGCATCCCCGGTGGGATCCACCGCTGAATCGGACCAGCTCAGCGGCAGGTCGTAGGGATGCAGGCCCTGGCGTTCGAGGGCGGCACGCAACTCCACCAGAAACGGCTCCACCGGCCGTGGCGCAGCGGGATAGGCGCTGTCGCGGGCCGGGGCGGTGGGATCGGCACCGGCCACGCCATGCACGTGGTAGAGCGATTCCGCCTGGTCGTACCAGGGGGCCAGGTCGTCGTAACGCAGTTCCCAGTCCGGCGAGGGTCCCTCCTGGAGCGGCACGCCAAGGAATTCCTGCTCGCGCATGCGTTCGAGCACGCCACCCCAGATCTTGGTGTTGCCGCCGATGGCATGAACCATCTGGGGGGAGAAGGGATCCCCATCGGTGCCGAACCATTTCTCGTCGGGGTGATACCGCTGCTTGCGGAATAACCCCACCTCAGCCACGTTCTGGTCGGCCTGGGGCATGACGCCACCGCGCTCCAGCAACAACACCGTGTGGCCTGCATCGGCGAGGCTGGCGGCCAGGGTGCCGCCACCGGCGCCGCTGCCGATCAGGATCACGTCGTAATGGTTGTCGTCAATGATCATGGTTCAGGCTCTCCAGACATAGAGCAGCACGAACAGGATGATCCAGATCACATCCACGAAGTGCCAGAACAGGGACGTGGCGATGACACCTTCTTCGCCACCGGCGTAGTTGCCAGGGAGGAAGGACTTGGCCAGCATCAGGCCCATCAGCAGGATGCCGGTGAGCACATGCAGGCCATGGAAGCCGGTGAGCAGGAAGAAGGTGCCACCGAAGGTGCCCGAGGTGAAGCCGAACGTGAGGCCGCTCCACTCCACCGCCTGGCCATAGAGGAAATAGGCCCCCATGGCCATGGTCAGCAGCCAGAAGCCACGGAACAGCCAGATCTTCCCCTTGCCCTTGAAATGCTCGGCCACCACCATCGTCAGGGAGCTGGACACCAGCACCACCGTGTTGATCAGCGGCATGCGCCATTCGAGGCCGTCCACACCGGCGGGCAGCCAGTCGAGGGCGGAGAGACGCAGGATGGCGTAGCCACTGAAGAACGCCAGGAAGATGACGCTCTCGGAGCACAGAAAAATGATGAAGCCGGTGAGGTTGTGATTGGCGTGCTGGCCTTCGCCGTGGGCCACAGGCTGTTCGGGCTGGGGGGCCGGGGTGCTGGTCATCGGTTGGCCTCCTGAAGGGTCAGCGCTCGATCAATGTCGGCTTGGTGCTCCACCAATGGCTCACCGGTGCCATAGCCATAGGGGCGGCTGATCACGGTGGGAACGTGCTCGCCGAAGTTGTCCTCCGCCGGGGGTGAAGGCAGCAGCCACTCCAGGCCGATGGCATTCCAGGGGTTGTGCGGCGCCCTGGGACCCCGGGCCCAGGAACTGATCATGTTGAGCAGGAAGGGGATGATCGATACCCCCAGCAGGAAGGAACCCAGGCTGGCCAGCACGTTCCAGAAGGCGAACTCCGGGTCATAGGAAGAGACCCGCCGGGGCATGCCCATCAGGCCCATCGGATGCATGGGCAGGAAGCTGAGATTGGCGCCGATGAAGGTGAGCAGAAAATGCAGCTTGCCAAGGCCGTCGTAGGGCATCCGGCCCGTGAACTTGGGGAACCAGTGGTAGATGGCGGCGAAGATACCCATGACGGCTGCGCCATAGATCACGTAGTGGAAGTGGCCCACCACGAAGTAGGTGTTGCTGACGTGAATGTCAATCGGTACGGTGGCCAGCATGATGCCGGTGATGCCGGCGAAGACGAAGTTGAACAGGCCGCCGATGCAGAACAGCATCGGGGTGGTGAGCCGGATCTTGCCTCCCCACATCGTTCCCAGCCAGGCGAACACCTTCACTCCGGTGGGCACGGCGATCAGCATCGTGGTGACCATGAACAGGTTGCGCATCCACTGGGTGACGCCACTGGGGAACATGTGGTGTACCCAGACGATCAAGCCGAGGCCAACGATGATGAAGGAGGCCAGGCACACATAGACGTAGCCAAAGAGGGGCTTGCGCGAATAAACGGGGAACAGCTCAGAGAAGATGCCGAACACCGGCAGGATGATCACATACACCGCTGGGTGGGAATAGAACCAGAAGAAGTGCTGATAGAGCACCGGATCGCCGCCGCCTTCGGGCCTGTAAAACGACGTGCCGACGCTGAGATCCAACAACAGCATCACGGCGCCGCCGGTGAGGGCGGGCAGGCCGATCAGCTGCAGGGTCTGGGCGGCAAGCGCCGTCCAGCAGTAGACAGGCATGCGGAAGAAGCCCATGCCCGGAGCCCGCATGCGCAGGATCGTGGTGACGAAGTTCACCGCTCCCATGATCGAGGAAACGCCGGAGAGGGCCACCGCCAGCACCCAGAGGAACTCGCCGTTGATCAGGTGGCCGAGGGGGTTCTGCAGGCTCACCGGCGGATAGGACCACCAGCCTGAGGTGGCCGGGCCGCTGGGCACAAAGAAGCTGGCGATCAGCAGGATGCCGAACACCGGCACCAGCCAGAAGGCGGCGGTGTTGAGCCGCGGAAAGGCCATGTCGGGGGCGCCGATCATGGTGGGAATCAGCAGGTTGTTGAGCCCATTGAGCACCGGAAAGATGAACAGGAACAACATGATCGTTCCGTGCATCGTGTAGAGGCCGTTGTACACCGTGCGATCCACCAGGTCGGAAGCTGGTGTGATCAGCTCTCCTCGGATGATCATGGCCAGCAGGCCACCCACCAGGAAGAAGAAGAAGGCCACCACGATGTACTGGATGCCGATCACCTTGGCATCGGTGCTGAAGCCGAAGTAGCGCCGCCAGGAGGCGGGGGGTTCGGGGGAGAGGGCGGTACTGGTCATGGCCTCAGGCGTCGTGGGGAAGGGAACTGGAACCGGGAACGTTCACCTGGGGCGGGGGAGCCGGAACCACCGTGGGCCAGCCGCCGCGAGGGTTGGTCTGGCGCTCGGTGTATTCGTCGGAGGCCACGCTGAGGCCGCTCTGAAGGGGGGCGGCGGCGGCCTGCTTCAGCCAGGCGGCATGGTCCTCGGCGGTTTCGACCACCACATCGGCCTGGTTGGCGGCGAACCAGGTGCCACTGAACTGGGAGTCACGCAGGCGATAGCGGCCGACGCGGGTCGGGGTGAGGCTGAAATCGATCGCCCGGCCTGGAATCACATCCTGCTTGAGCCGAAAGGCCGGGATGAAAAAGCCGTGCAGCACATCCTCGGAGACCAGGCGGAAGGTGATCTGCCGGTTCAGCTCCAGGTGCAGTTCCGTGCTCGAGACGCTCTGGCCGGTGTAGCGAAATTCCCACGACCATTGCCGCGCAATCACCTCGACCTGCTCGGCGGGCAGCCGGTCCCCGGGATAGCCCCCCTGCTGCTCCTTGGTATCGCGCAGATGGATGTGCTCCATCGGACCCAGTACCCCCAGCTCCGTGTTGATCTGGATGGCATACCAGGCGATGGCCATCACCAGCACGAAAGGGATGGCAGTCCAGATCACCTCCAGCCGGGTGTTGCCCTCGATCGGTTCGGCATCGCTTTCGTCGTACTTCTCGGCGCGGTGCACGAGCATCACCCAGCCCATCACCGAGATCACCCCCAGAAATACGAAGGTGCCGATGCCGGTTTCGAAGCTGAACAGGCCATCCACCAGTGGGGCGGCATTGGAGGCCTGCACAGGCAGCCAGTGATAGGACGCGCCGGCCATCCAATAACTGATCAGGGCCAGCAGCCCGATCCAGATGGCCAGGGCCGCCAGGGCGATGGGGCCAGGGCGGCGTGGGGTGGAGGAGGTCATGGGGAGGGGCCCTAAGGAAGGGCGGTGCGGAGATTGGCTCCGCTGGCCAGGAGTTGGTCGGCGGTGATGTGGACGCCGAATTCGCCCGCCAGTTCGGCGCCAAGGGTGCCGTGCAGGCCGATCACCAGGAACAGACCGAGCCCCACCAGCAGGTAGAGCCACTGCACCTGGCGGCCCATGTCCCGACGCCAGAGAAAGCGCTGGTAGCCGCGCCAGACGGTCATGGCGATGATCGCCACCAGGATCGCCACCCCACCGACGCCATGCCAGAGCATGGTTTCCATGCTCTGCAGGCCGATGCTGCTGGTGACGCCGGGCAGCGGCACCGCCAGCAGCATCTCGAAGAAGCCGGCCGCCACGGTGAAGAAGCTGACGACGGCGCAGGCCAGCAGGTTGTACCAGCCCACGTCGTGGAAGCCGGCCCGGGTGATCGGCAGGGCCAGGAAGCGGAACACCCGCTTTTCGATCGGATAGAGGGCGCCGACGATGTCGAAGGCGATCGCGATCACGAACAGGCCGATCGTGAAATGGACCAGATTCGGATGGATCGGCAGGCTGTAGGGCAGGTCGTTGGGGCCCAGCCAGTCGGCCAGCTGCTGGATCGGAGCCTCGGCCGGGAGCACGGAGACGGGCATCAGATCAGTCCGGCCCGGCCGGCAGCCACCACCGGCACCGTGTGCAGGCCATACACCCAGATCAACTGGTTGCCCAGGGTGACCTGCACCACCACCAGTGCGGCCAGCACCCCCCCGGCGGCCAGGAACGGCAGCGGCAGCGTCTCGGGGTCGCGGTTGCGCAGCACGTAGCGCCAGCCCGTGAGCACCGAGAGGATGCCGGCCAACGACCAGCCCAGGGTGCTGTGCAGGTTGAGGATCGAGCGTGAGGCGCCGTAGGGATCGGCCAGGCCCGCTTCCACCTGGCCGAAAATGATCGCCACGAAGATGGCCCCCGTGGCGAACAGCAGGTTCCAGAAGCTGACTTCAAACAGATTCGGCCGGCGCAGCACAACGCCGATCAGATCGAAGACCACGCTGATCACCGCCATGGCGATGACGAAGTGGACCACGATCGGATGGAGGGTGTCCATCCAGGGCAGGTTGTGATCATTGAGGGCTGGCAGCAGCTGCTGCATTGGGCACCGGCCACGGATGGCCTCTTCACCATGGCCAGCGCCCGGCAGCTGTCCTGGGTCTGTGATCTTTTGCTACAGCATTGTGGCGATACCCCGACCTGGCGGGGCAACCATTTTCAATCCTTGTCGCTGGCGCCGAAGGCCTGCATCAGGGCGTCGCCCCAGCTGTTGATCGCTTCCAGCTTGTGGTCCGGGGCGCTGCTGATGGCTGCGGCATGGGCCTTGAGCAGGGTGGCCTTGCTGAAGTCATGGCCGTGGCGGCTGGCCAGAGCAACGATGTCATCGACCCCAGCGGCGGCCTGGAGTTTCTGGCGCAGCTGCCCATCGACGGCGGCGCTGCTAAGGAAGGCTTGCAGGGCGGAGAGCGACACGGGCAGCCAGCGGGTCAGGGACTGTGCATCCTGGCAGGACAGCGCTCCCAGGCAGGGAGATTGCCCCTACCTTTCAGATATCCAGAGCGGCGCATCGATGCCAAAGGAACGCTTCTTCCTTGAGCTTGAGCCGAGCGACGCCGTGATGAAGGGCTGGCCCCATGTCGTGATCCTGGGTGGAGGCTTCGCGGGCCTCAAAGCGGCCCATCGGCTGGCGGGCAAGCCGGTGCGGGTCACCCTGGTGGATAAACGGAATTTCAATCTTTTTCAGCCCCTGCTCTATCAGGTGGCCTCGGGCCTGGTGTCCGAGGGGGATGTGGCCACGCCCCTGCGCCTGCTGCTGGCCAAGGCGGCGAATGTGCAGGTGTTGCTCGGCGAGGTGAGCGACCTTGACGCCGCCGCCCGGGAGGTGGTCTTCAATGACCGCCGCCTGCGCTACGACAGCCTGATCCTGGCTACGGGCTCTGGGAGCACCTACTTCGGCCACGAAGAATGGCGTGAGCTGGCGCCGCCGATGAAGATCCTCGAGCACGCCGATGAGATCCGCCGGCGGGTGCTGGCGGCCCTGGAGGAGGCCGAGCAGACCCCGGATCCGGAACGCTGTCGCTTTCTGCAGTCGGTGGTGGTGGTCGGCGGTGGCCCCTCCGGCTGCGAACTGGCTGGATCGATCAACGAGCTGATGCGCCACGCGGCTGCACGCGACTTCCGCCAGCTGGATCCCGAACTCTGTCGCGTACGGCTCGTGGATCCCGGCGACCGCTTGCTGCGGGCCATGGATCCGGAGTTGTCGGAGGCGGCCGCCGACTACCTGCAAGCCCGCGGCGTCGAGCTGGTGCTGGGCGGCCGGGTGCAGAGCATCGAGGCGGGCCGTCTGACGGTGGCCTTCAAGGCGCCGGCGCCTGGAACCCCCGGCGAGCGGGTGTTGGAGGGGGCCACCATCTGCTGGAGTGCCGGGGTGCGCGCCTCCCACCTCGGCAAACTGCTGGCGGACCGCACCGGTTGCGCGGTCGATCGCGGCGGACGGGTGGTGGTCGCGCCCGATTTCTCGATTGCCGGCCATCCCGAGATCCGGGTGGTGGGCGATCTCTGCTCCTATTCCCATACGGTGGATGGCAAGCCCCTGCCGGGCATGGCTGGACCGGCGGTGCAGATGGGGGGCTGGGTGGCCCTGGATCTGCTGGCCCAGCTGGGCGGTCAGCGCCAGGCCCCCTTCCGCTGGTTCGATTTCGGCAGCATGGCGGTGATCGGTCCCCTCTGCGCCGTGGCCGACCTGCGGGGGTTGAAGTTCACCGGGCCGCTGGGCTGGCTGCTCTGGGGCCTGGCCCACCTGGCGTTCATGCCCGCCAACGAGAACCGCCTCACCCTGCTGACCAAGTGGCTGTGGGTGATCGCCACCCAGCGGCGGTCCAGCCTGCTGATCACCGGCCGGACCGACCAGCACATGGGGGTGGAGGTGGGCCTGGAGCGGGCGGAACGGGCGGAGGACTCCGCTCCCGAAGCCGCGGAGCAGCCAGCGGCGGCCTGAAAAGCCAGCCTCTGCACCGCAAGCCCCCAGGCCCCAGCTCAGAGGCCGGGGCTGCTGTGCATCAGGCCCCCATCGGCGAAAATCGTGGTGGCGGTGATGTAGCTGGCGGCGTCGCTGGCGAGGAAGCCCACCACCTTGGCGATCTCCTCCGGCTGCGCCATGCGGCCCATGGGGATGGCGGCGTTGAGCTTGGCCAGCAGCTCGGGATTGTTCATCGTGGAATCGTTGATCGGCGTGGCCACGGCGCCGGGGCCGACGTTGACGATCGTGATGCCATGGGGCGCCAGCTCGAGGGCCGCGGTGCGGGTGAGCATGCGCACCCCGCCCTTGGCGCAGCAGTAGGGGGTGTTGTCGGGCATCGGCCAGTCCTCGTGCACCGAGGAGATGTTGATGATGCGGCCGCCTCCCCCCTGGGCGATCATCTGCTTGGCGGCGAACTGGGTGGCGAAGAAGACGCCGCGCAGGTTGACATCCAGAACCTTGTCAAAGTTGTCCGGGGTGGTGGTGAGGATCGAGGTGCGGGTTTCAATGCCGGCGTTGTTGATCATCACATCGAGCCGACCGTATTTCGCCACGGCGGCGTCCACCAGCCTCTGTAGGTCATCGAGCTTGCCGACATCGGCCTGAACCCCGAAGCTGCTGCCGCCATAGGCGCCGATTTCACGCTCCAGCTCTTCGGTGGCTTCGGGATGGGAGCGGTAATCGATCACCACCTTGGCGCCGAGTTCGGCCAGGTATTCAACGATGGATTTGCCGATGCCGCTGTTACCACCGGTGACGATGGCGACCTTGCCTTGCAGCAGGGTGGAAAGGGCTTTGCCGGCCAGGGGGTTGGAGCTGCTCATCGGGTGGGGCCAGGAGAGGGATGGGGTGAGAAACTCACACCCTCATCCTAGTGACGACGACCGAACGGGCCCAACAGGGTTGATGTCGTCAGAAACTGATCATTCTGCACCGGGACGCTGTGCCCTGGGCCGTGTCGTTCGCCCTCACGCTGATGATCTTCAGGCTCCGATCATGGCGTCGATGGCTGAACAATCCTCGGCCGTCATGGCTGGCGCTGTTGCGTTTCCTGCTCTGTTGCGGAACCCGTTC
The DNA here is from genome assembly GCF_025127995.1 of Synechococcus sp. CS-1332. GTDB lineage: Bacteria > Cyanobacteriota > Cyanobacteriia > PCC-6307 > Cyanobiaceae > Cyanobium. Next base: position 144,668 of record NZ_JAHLYP010000052.1, read on the forward strand.
ATGGTTCCACAACTCTGGTCACCATCTCTAGTCTGTTGGTGACAACTGTGGATCCAGCCCCTATGGGTGGCCGTCTGTTGCAAAAGCCGGGGGGGAACGAGCAGGCCGCCGCTTCGGTGGCGAAAGGAGCGGCCCTGCTGGTGGCAGCGTTCCTGGCCAACACACTCCAGAGCGCCTTCGCGCGGGCGGTGGGTGCCGAGATGGATGCGTTGACGTTCACCTGGCTCACCTTCGTCCTGGCACTGCTCCTGCTGACTCCGGTGCTGGTCCTGCGCGGCGGTCGCGATCTGCCCACCGCTGTGTTGCCCCTGCATCTGCTCCGCGGCGGCATGGGCATGGGGGGCTTCCTGCTCTTCATGGCCGCTGCCAAGCTGGTGAATCTGGTCAATGCCAATGTCCTGCTGAATACGACACCAATGTTCATACCGTTGCTGGCCTGGCTGGTTCTCAAGCAACGGATTCCTCTCAATCTCTGGAAGGCGTTGGCGGTGGGATTCGCCGGCATGGTGATTGTCGTTCAGCCCAATGCAAGCCTCCTCAACAAGCCCGGCGATCTGCTTGGCCTGGCGGCCGGATTCGTCTGCGCCATTGAGTTTCTGGCTGTGAAAGCGCTGGGAAGGAGCGAGTCTGCATTTACCCAGCTTGCCTATTTTCTGGCGATCGGCAGCCTGACATCCAGTCTGATGATGGTGGGGCGTTTTCAGAGCATCACGGCAGATCAACTCCTGTTGGTACTGGCCTCGGCCATCTGCTTGCTCAGCTTCCAGTTGCTGTTGATTCGCGCCTACAGTTTTGCCGATCCAAGCGCTATCGGAGCCTTTCAGTATTCGTCCGTGATCTTCGCTGGCTTGATCGGTTGGATCTGGTTTGATCAGATCCCGAATCTCGGCGTGGTGGCCGGTACCGTGCTGATCTGCACCGGCGGCGTGCTCAGCCTGGTCTGGCAGAACCCGCCGCGACCAACACCTGATTTGATCGCCTGACGTCGCCATGTCCGGCGCTCTCCCTTTGACTGGCACCATCCCTCTGGTGACCTGCCGGTGATGAGGCTTCCCCACATCGAGAGCGTCGGCTTCACCACTGCCGATGCCGGAGCCAGCGCCGCGTTCTTCGTCGAAGCCCTGGGCTTCCAACGCTGCAACGACGCCCGGATCGTGGATGGTGGCCCCTACACCACCCTGGTCGGACTGCCCGGAGCCCGCCTCAAGCTGCTGCGGCTGGCGATCGGCGCGGAGGTGCTGGAGCTCACCGAGGTGCTTGAGCTTCCCGGCGGCACCCGCCCTGGCCGGCCGGTCCCGGCCGATTCGCGCAGCAACGACCGCTGGTTCCAGCACGGTTGCCTGGTGGTGAACGATATGGCGGCGGCCCTGGCCCTGCTGCAGCCAGCCGTTGCGGCCGGGCGGATCACGCCGATCTCCACGGCGCCCCAGCGGCTGCCGGACTGGAACACGGCCGCCGCCGGCATCGTGGCCTGCAAGTTCCGCGACCCGGAGGGCCATCCGCTGGAGTTGCTGCAGTTTCCGCCGGACAAGGGGGAAGCTCGCTGGCACCTTGAGGCGCCCGGGCCGCTGCTGGGCCTCGACCACAGCGCCATCGGCATCGCCGATACCGCCGCCAGCGGCCGCTTCTACCGCGAGCTCCTGGGCCTGACCGCCGGAGGGGACGGCGTCAACAGCGGTCTTGAGCAGGATGGCCTTGATGGTCTGACGGGAACCCGGGTGCGCATCACCGGCCATCGCTGCCCCAGCGGCGCCGGGGTGGAGTGCCTCGACTACCGCGAGCCCACCGGCGGCCGGCCGATGCCGGCCGATCACGGTGCCCAGGACCTGGCCCACTGGCAGCTGCGCCTGCGGGTGGCGGATCTGGAGGCGATCGCCGCTCGGGCCGAGGCCCTCGGCGGCCGCCTCGTCTCCGGCGGGATCATTGCGCTGGGGCAGCAGGCTGAGGTGATCGGAGCTGATCGGGCCCTGCAGCTGGCCGATCCGGATGGCCATCGGCTGCAGCTGCTGCAGGGTTGAGCTCAACGATCAGCACCACGACCGAACGGGGCTGCAGCGTGTAGGTGTCCCCCGCCAGGGCCGGCGCGCAGTCCCAGGGCACCACGTCCTCCGGGCTGGGCCGGAAGGTGTCGATCCAGCGATGCCAGGCGTGCGGGCCGGCCTCGGCGGCGGGCAGGCGGAAGTGCAGTGGTTCCCACCAGGCGTTGACCATGGCGTGCCAGCGGAACCGTTGGCCGATGCTGGTGATCGTCACGCCGAAGGCATGGGAGCTGTCGCTCCAGTCGGGCTGGTTCGGCTCGACCCCATGCCAGCTCACCTGATGGCGTTGCACCAGCTCGCCGAGGCTGAGGCTGCGGGCGTTGACCACCACATCACGGCGCTGGCGATACGTCACCAGCTCCCGCACGAAGCGATGCAGGTCGGTGTTGCGCTGCAACAGCGACCAGTCAAGCCAGCTGATGGGGTTGTCCTGGGCGTAGGCGTTGTTGTTGCCCTGCTGGCTGCGGCCCATCTCGTCCCCCATGGCCAGCATCGGTGTGCCGGTGGCCAGCAGCAGCAGGGTCAGCAGGTTGCGGCTCTGCCGTGAGCGCAGGGCCACGACATCGGGCTCCTGCGAGGGCCCCTCGACACCGCAGTTCCAACTGGCGTTGTCGTCGCTGCCGTCGCGGTTGTCTTCGCCGTTGGCATCGTTGTGCTTGCTGTTGTAGCTGACCAGGTCGGCCAGGGTGAAGCCGTCGTGGCAGGTGATGAAGTTGACGCTGGCTTCGGCTTCACGCTGCTTGTGGCCGTAGATGTCGGGGCTGCCGATCAGCCGCTGGCCGACGCTGGCCGCCAGGCCGTCATCCCCCTTGATGAAGCGGCGCACGTCGTCGCGGAAGCGTCCGTTCCACTCCTGCCAGTTGTCGCCGACGAAACTGCCCACCTGATAAAGCCCGGCGGCATCCCAGGCCTCGGCGATCAGCTTGGTGCCCGCCAGCACCGGATCGGTGTCGATGTCCCAGAGGATCGGGGACAGGGGAGTGGGTTGGCCGGTCTGGTCCCGGTCCAGCACCGAGGCCAGATCGAAACGGAAGCCATCCACATGCAGGTGCTGCACCCAGTGGCGCAGGCTGTGGTGGATCAGGCGCCGCACCACCGGGTGGTTGGTGTTGAAGGTGTTGCCGCAGCCGGTGACATCGATGTAGGTGCCATCGCCGTTCTGGAGGTAGTAATCGCCGTCGGCCAGTCCCCGGAAGCAGAAGGCCGGCCCCTCGGCGTCTCCTTCGGCGGTGTGGTTGAACACCACATCCAGGATCACCTCGATGCCGGCGCGGTGCAGCGCCTTGACCAGATCGCGGAACTCATCGATCACCGCCAGGGGATCGCTGCTGCAGGCGTAGCCGGGGTGGGGCGCGAAGAAGGAGATCGGCTGGTAACCCCAGTAGTTGCGGTGGCCGCTGGGGGCCGCCAGGGGATCGAAGGCGAAGACCGGCAGCAGCTCCACCGCCGTGATGCCCAGATCCTGGAGGTAGGGGATCTTGCTGATCAGGCCCCGGTAGGTGCCGGCCTGTTCCGGCGGCAGGCCGGCGCTGGGGTGGGCGGTGAAGCCGCGCACGTGCAGCTCGTAGATCACCGTCTCGCGCGAGGGCCGGTGCAGGGGCCGATCCCCCTGCCAGTCGTAGGCGAGCGGATCGGCCACCACGCTCTTCATGGCGCTGCCCCAGTCGCCAGCACTGCTGCGGCCAGGGGCGCGGCCATAGCCCGGCGGCATCGCCAGGGCCAGCCCATGGGGATCAAGCAGCAGGTTGGCCGGATCGAACCGCAATCCCAGCTGTGGCTGCCAGGGTCCCTCCACCCTCCAGCCATAGAGCTGGCCGGGCCCGATCCCCTCAATTCGGCCATGCCAGTAGCCACCGGTGCGATGCCGGGCGGGATCGAGGGCGACGCGATGGCTCGGCACGGCGTCATCGACGCGCTCGAACAGGCACAGCTCCACCGCCGTTGCCCGCCGGGCGTAAAGGCTGAAGTTGACACCGCCTTCGCTGAGCGAGGCGCCCAGGGGGGCACTGCTTCCCGGTGTCGGCAGGGCCGCCGTGCTTGAGGTCATGGCATCGGCAGGGGGGGGATGGCAGGGACCCCCTGTTCTGAATGATGGCCAGAGGCCGCGGTTTCGCCTTGCCGCGGCGCCGACCGCTCACCCTGCTTACGTTGAGCCGGCAAGCCGTTCCACTGCTTCGCTCACTGATGGATCTCGAGATCGTCACGTTGCTGGTGCCCACCGGCCCCTCCCCGGCGGCGGGTGCCGGACTGCTGGTGCTGCGCCTGTTCGTGGGGCTGGCATTCATCCGCCACGGCTGGCCGAAGCTGCGCAACCTCAGGACGTGGTCCACGGCGATGAAGACGCCGCAATGGCTCTGTTTCCTGTCGGCGGCCTCGATGTGGGGCGCCGGCATCGCCCTGATCCCAGGGCTGCTCACCCCCCTGGCGGCCCTCGCGATCCTGGTGTCGATGGCCTACGCCATGGTGCTGGAGCTGGTCTCCGGGACACCGTTCATCGCTCCGGATCCCTATCAGATCCCTGAGGGGGACTACGCCGGACCGATGGGTGTTGGTGAGCCGCCCAGCTGGGAGAAGGCGGCCATGTATGTGGTGATGTGCCTGGTGCTGATCACCTCCGGTGGCGGCCTCCTCTCCCTCGACAACCTGCTGATTGCCGACCTGCTGCGCGCGATCCTCTGAGCGCGACAGCGCCCGGGGAGCCAGCGGGCGCGGCCCAGCAGGCGGGGAATCAGGGCAGGGCGGGCAGGCGGGGGCAGGCCTCCACCAGGGTGCGGGTGATGGGCGCCTGGGGATGGGCCAGCAGCTCGGCACCGGCGCCCTCTTCCACGACGCGGCCGCCGTCGAGAACGAGCACCCGATGGCAGAAACCGCCGGCCACCGAGAGGTCGTGGGTGATGAACAGCAGGCCGAGGCCGAGCTGGTTCTGCAGCTGCCGCAGCAGGGCCAGCACCTCGGCCTGCACCTCGGCGTCCAGCATGCTGACGCTCTCGTCGCAGAGCAGCACCTGGGGCTTGAGGATCAGGGCGCGGGCAATCGCCACCCGCTGCTGCTGACCGCCCGAGAGCTGGCGGGGCAGCCGGTTTTCGAAGGACTCGGGTGGATCCAGCCCCACCAGGGCCAGCTGCTCCCGGGCGCGACGGCGGGCCTCCGGGCGGCTGGCCAGCCCATGGATCATCAGGGGATCGGCCACCGCTTCCCCCACCGTCATCTGGGGATTGAGGCAGGCCAGGGGGTCCTGGAAGACCATCTGCAGACGTCGCCGGGCCCGCCGCAGGGAGCGGCCCCGCAGCTGGCGCAGGTCGACGCCCTGGAGCCGCACCGCCCCGCCCCGCACCGGCGCCAGCCCCATCAGGGCGCGGCAGAGACTGCTCTTGCCGCAGCCCGAAGCCCCCACCAGGCCGATGGTCTCGCCCTCGTGCAGCGTCAGGCTGATCCCGTCGACCGCCTTGATCCAGCGCGGTTGCCAGGGCAGGGAGGGCAGGGGATGCCAGCTGCGCAGTTCCTCCACCTCCAGCAGCACCGGCGTGGCGGCGGGGGCCTCGCTGTGGCCACCCTCCCGCAGCCGGGCAGCCCCCACCAGCCGTTGGGCCAGCGGGGAGGCTGGTGCCGTGAGCAGCTGGCGGCTGGGGGCCTCCTCCACCAGACGCCCCTGGTCGAGCACGGCGATGCGGTCGCACCAGCGGCCGGCCATGGCCAGGTCGTGGCTGATCAGCAGCAGGGCGCTGCCGGTTTCGGTGCAGAGATCGCTGAGCTGGGCCATCACCTGCCCGGCCACGGCCACATCCAGGCTGGTGGTGGGTTCATCGGCGATCACCAGGGGCGGCTGCAGGGCCAGGGCCAGGGCGATGGCCAGGCGCTGACGCATGCCACCGCTGAATTCGTGGGGAAAGCTCCCATAGCGCTCTGGGTCGATGCCCACCCGGGCCAGCAGCTCGTGGGCCCGCTGGCGGCCCCCACCACGGTGGGCGGCCAGGGTGTCACGCAGGTGCTCGCCGATGGTGAGCAAAGGATTGAGCCGGGTCATCGGGTCCTGGAACACCAGCCCCACCGCCTCGCCCCGCAGCCGGCGCAGGGCGGCGCGCCTGAGCTGGCGGGGGTCCTGGCCGGTCAGCAGCAACTCCCCTTCGCAGACGCTGCCTGGGGGCAGCAACTGCAGCACGGCGCGGGCCACGGTGCTCTTGCCGCAGCCCGAGGGGCCCACCAGGGCCAGGCGCTCGCCAGCCGACAGCGTCAGGTCGAGACCATCGAGGGTGGGCCGCTCGCTCCCGGGATAGCGCACCTGCAGAGCGCCGATCCTCAGCACCGGCGCCGGGGGGATGGACGGGGCTCTGGGGGCCATGGATGGGGCCGGCGGAGCCCATTCTGGATGGTCGAATGCGCAAATCCCCTGGTTCGTGACGATTGCCCCATACCATGGGGGGACCCTGAAGGGTGTGATGCTGAGGGTGGCGCCCGATCCAGGTTCCCCTCCGGTGGCTTACGCCTCGGTCCCAGCTTCTGATGGGCATGAGGTGCTGGAGGCCGCGGCACCAGCAAGTCCTGAGCGCAGCTACGGCGTTCCGCTGCCGGCTTGGCTGCGTCAGAGCCTTGAGCAGCTGCAGCCTCCAGGCGTGGAGTCAGGCACCGTCGATCCTGAGGCTCTGGTGGCCACGGCCTTCGACTTCGCCTACCAGCTCCACGACGGCCAGTTCCGGGCCAGCGGCGAGCCTTACATCGTCCATCCGATCGCCGTCGCCGGCCTGCTGCGCGACATCGGCGCCAGTGCGGCGGTGATCGCCGCCGGCTTCCTCCACGACGTGGTGGAGGACACCCAGGTCACCCCTGAGGAGATTGAAGCCCGTTTCGGCGAGGAGGTGCGCGCCCTGGTGGAGGGGGTCACGAAGCTGGGCGGCATCCATTTCACCAACCGCACCGAAGCCCAGGCGGAGAACCTGCGGCGCATGTTCCTGGCCATGGCCAGCGACATCCGGGTGGTGCTGGTCAAGCTGGCCGACCGCCTGCACAACATGCGCACCCTCGGGGCCCTCAAGCCCGAGAAGCAGCAGCGCATTGCCCGGGAAACCCGCGACATCTACGCCCCCCTGGCCAACCGGCTGGGCATCGGCCGCTTCAAGTGGGAACTGGAGGATCTGGCCTTCAAGGTGCTGGAGCCCGAGTCCTATCGGGATGTGCAGCAGCAGGTCGCCACCAAGCGCAGCGAACGGGAGGAGCGCCTGGGCGCCACGGTGCAGCTGCTGCGCGATCGCCTGGCCGCGGCGGGCCTGCAGGCCTGCGAGGTGAGTGGCCGGCCCAAGCACCTCTATGGCATCTGGAGCAAGATGCAGCGCCAGCAGAAGGCGTTCCACGAGATCTACGACGTGGCGGCGCTGCGGATCCTCTGCCCGAGCGTGGAGAGCTGCTACCGGGCCCTGGCGGTGGTGCACGACATCTTCCGGCCGATCCCCGGCCGCTTCAAGGACTACATCGGCCTTCCCAAGCCCAACGGCTACCAGTCGCTGCACACCGCCGTGATCGGTCGCCACCGGCCGATCGAGGTGCAGATCCGCACCACCGACATGCACCAGGTGGCGGAGTACGGCATCGCCGCCCACTGGAAGTACAAGGAGGGGGGCTCACCGGCGGCGGGGGACACCGAGCGCTTCAACTGGCTGCGGCAGCTGGTCGACTGGCAGAAGGACGACGGCGGCGAGGACAGCAGCGACTTTCTGGCCTCGATCAAGGAGGACCTCTTCGACGAGGAGGTGTTCGTGTTCACCCCCAAGGGGGATGTGGTGGGGCTGCGCAAGGGTTCCACCGCCGTCGACTTCGCCTTCCGCATCCACTCGGAGGTGGGCAACCACTGCCAGGGCGTGCGCATCAACGACCGCCTCTGTCCCCTGGCCACGCCATTGCAAAACGGCGACTTCGTGCAGGTGATCACGGCGAAGAACGCCCACCCGAGCCTCGACTGGCTCAATTTCGTGGCCACCCCCACGGCCCGCAACCGCATCCGGGGTTGGTACAAGCGCAGCCACCGCGATGACAACATCCAGCGGGGCACCGAGATGCTCGAGCGGGAACTGGGGCGCGACGGCTTCGATGCCCTGCTGAACGGGGAGGCGATCGCCCGGGTGGCGAAGCGTTGCAACCTGGTGGGTACCGAGGATCTGCTGGCCGCCCTGGGCTTCGGGGGGGTCACCTTGCAGCAGGTACTGAATCGCCTGCGGGAGGAGGTGCGCCTGAGCACCGCCGCCGCCACTCCCGCGCCCACGAATGAAGAGGTGGCGGCCGGGGTGGCGGCGGCCCAGCCACGCCACGCCCCCCATGGGCACCCTTCGAACAGTCCGATCCTGGGGTTGGAGGGACTGGAGTATCGGCTGGGCGGCTGCTGCAGCCCCCTGCCTGGCGAGGGGATCGTGGGCACCGTGGCCCTGGGCAACCACGGCATCACCATCCACCGCCAGGACTGCGCCAACGTGCCCCAGGTGCCAGTGGAGCGGCGGCTGCCGGTGCGCTGGAACCCGCTCGGGGAGGCGCAGCAGCGGCGCTACCCGGTGCGGCTGCGGATCGAGGTGCTCGATCGGGTGGGTGTGCTGAAGGACATCCTGATGCGCCTCTCCGACCACCGCATCAACGTCAGCGATGCCCGGGTGCGCACCAGTGCCGGCAAGCCGGCCCGCATCGATCTGCGTGTCGAGCTGCTCAGTGCGGCCCAGTTGCGCATCACCATGGACCAGATCCGCTCGATGGCCGACGTGCTCGACCTCTGCCGCACCGGCATCGGCTGAGCCATCAAGCGACGTGTGACCCAGGATGCGGGTGGTCGGCGGTTGGTCGGCGTGCGGAGCAGGGACCGAAGCTCAGGGCAGCTGCCTGACATGGGGTATCAGAAAGCCCATGAAGTCCGCTTTCCCCAGAGGCACTCCCAGCATCCGCAGAATGGAATAGGTGGTTGTGATGTGGAAGTAGAAGTTGGGGATCCAGAAGTCGCTGACGAACAGCCGTGCCGATGTTTCGGTGTAAAGCCCAGGGCCAAGCGTTGTGTGTTTGACCTCGTCCAGCCTGGCATCGTCGCCATCGATGGTCTGCAGCAGAGCCTGGGTGGACGCGATGTGGGGGCGAGCCAGGCTGATGGTTGAAACGGCTGGATCCAGGTTGTCGGTGGTTTGGCCGGCGCACCATTGGGCAAATCCCCTGGGTTGGTTGCAGGCAAAGGCGATCTGGGTGCCGAGCGGGAGCATGTCAGGGGCCAGTCTTGCCTGAAGCGAGGCGTCGATGTCTGGAAGATGCGCCTCGGCTTTGGCCAGAATCGAGCCAAGCGATTCGAGGCGTGTGGAGAAGATGCGCTGAATCTCGCTGATCTCGGCGTTCCCCATGGCCCCCCCAGCGATCTTGATGCTGTCTAACAGTTCCCGCGAGCAGAGGGAACGCAAGCCTGCTCTGCACTCACTTCATGATCAGCACGTCCACCCCTGGCGTGCGACTGCGAACCATCACACCCACGTCATAATCGCTGCGGTGGAACTGAAGACTGATCTCCTCGTCCCCCAGCCTCAGCCCGTTGACGTCCAGGAGGTTGAGACCCCGCGGCAGGCAGGGGTTGTGCAGGCGCACCTCCACCCGGCTGCTGCCGTGCTCCCGCTCGATCGACATGCCGGTGACCGCCTCCAGCAGGCCGAACACGCTGCCGCTGGCCCAGGCCTGGGGGCTGCAGGCCACCGGGTAGAAGGTGGGGCCCTCCTCCTCCCGGCGCGGGAAGCCACAGAACAGTTCCGGCAACTGGAACATCGGCACCGCACTGGCGGTCTCGAACAGGCCGGTGAGGATCTGAAGGGCCTCAGAGCGATGGCCATAGCGGGCCAGCCCCATGCCGATCAGGGCGTTGTCATGGGGCCAGACGGAGCCGTTGTGGTAGCTCATCGGGTTGTAGCGGCTCTCCCGCTCATCCAGGGTGCGAACGCCCCAGCCGTTGAAGCTGGTGGGGGCCAGCAGCTGTCGAGCCACCGCCGCCGCCGCCTGTGGGGTGGCGATGCCGGTCAGGAGGCAGTGACCGGCGTTCGATGTCCGCACCTTGCAGGGCTGGCCTTCGCCATCAAGGGCCAGGGCATAGGAATCGATCGAGGCTGTCCAGAACGCCTGGTGGAAACGCTGGCGCAAGGCGGCGGCTTCCTCCAACAGGATTTCCGCTTCAGCGTCCCGCTCCAGACGGCGCAGAATTCCGGCAAGCGAACGGCGGGCACCGTAGGCGTAGGCCTGCACCTCGCAGAGGGCGATCGAGCCCTCGGCCAATCGGCCATCGGCGTGGTGGATGGAATCGTCGGAATCCTTCCAGCCCTGGTTGCGCAGGCCGTTCTCCGCCTCCCGCAGGTAGCGAAGGAAGCCATCGAAGCTGCTGGCTTCGGCTCTGTGGATCCAACCCATGGCCGCCAGAAGCTCAGGCAGCAGGCTGGCGATGAAGTCCTGATCATCACTGCGGCAGAGATAATCGCCTGCCAACATCAGAAACAGGGGCGTGGAGTCGACGGCGCCGTAGTACCTCGAGAACGGCACTTCCCCGAGTGCCGCCATCTCTCCGAGCCGTGATTCGTGCAGGATCTTGCCCGGCTCCTCATCGTGGGCGGGATCATGGCCAACCGCTTGACGGTTGGCCAGGTAACCCAGCACACCCCGCGCCAGCCGTGGTTCCACCATCAGCATCTGGCGCGCCGTGATCAGGCCATCACGGCCGAAGGGACAGCTGAACCAAGGCACCCCAGCGTAAGGGTAGAGACCATGCTCCACTTGGCTGGCCAGCAGGTGCACGTCAGAGAAGGAGCGCATCAGCCAGCTGTTGAAGGCCGGGTTGTCGCTGACCACCGAAGCGGCGTGGCGCCGAGCATCCCGGAAGCGCTGGATCGTGGCGGCCATGGCGGCGTTGAAGTGATCCTCCGCGCCCAGCGGCCTGGAAAGGGGGTGGAAATCCAGCACCAGGAAGAGCCGCCGGGTCTGCCTGGGCTCCAGGCTCATCTGCAGGCTGATGTGCCCCTCTCCCACGTCCTGCACCGGTTCGCTCAGGCGCAGCACCGTCACCCGATCCTCCCCATCCAGGCCCCTGTAGACCAGCTCCAGGGTGTCGCCCACGCCGCGACGGACGGTGCGGCCGCGCTCCGATCTGGCATAGCCCCTCACCTCGAAGATGTCGCGGAAGTCCGCATCCAGGCGGAGGGTGAGCGGCATCTGGACCGACTGGTCCGCATAACTGGTGAAGCAGAACTGCTGCAGGCAGGCGGTGGCGGTCAGGACCGTGGTGCGCTCCAGGTGGATCGTCATCGTTGCGGAGCCACCGGCACCGTCATTGTTGTTGCTGAGATGGCTCACGAGCACGCCTACCGCCCCACGCTCGGTGGCGCTCAGCACCATGGGCGGTCGCTCCCACAGCAGCAGCTGCAGCCGGCTGACGTGGCGCGTGCCGCGATGGAAGATGCCGACATCGTGCTGGACGTCCGGGCAGATCTCGCCTCGGGAATCCAGGATCGCGAAGGTTTCTTCGTTTTTGAGGACGAAGGGATGCAGGTGATCAGGCATGCACCGGATTGCGGTGAGCGCGGCTCTGGCAGCGATGGGCCTGGATCTGGTGCCGGTAAAGGTGTTCGTAGTCCTCGGCCTGGCGGCTGACCGAGAAACTCACCTCGAAGTGGCTGCGGACCCGCGAGCGATCCACCTGCTCGAGCTGGCCGACCGCGGCGATGGCCTCCTCGAGCGACGCCACCAGGAAGCCATTGACCCCGTGGCGGATGACTTCCGGGGTCGAGCCGTTGCGCCAGGCGATCACCGGTGTGCCGCAGGCGTTGGCCTCGATCATGACCAGACCGAAGGGTTCGGGCCAGTCGATCGGAAACAGCAGGGCGAGCGCATGGCCCAGCAGATCCTGCTTGCCGGCGTCATCCACTTCACCGATGAACTCCACCAGTGGGTTGTCCCGTAACAGCGGCTCAATATGGTCGTGGTAATAGGGAGTATCCACCGGATCGATCTTGGCGGCCACCTTCAACGGCAGGCCCACGGCCGTGGCGATCGCGATGGCGCGATCCAGGCGCTTTTCCGGTGAGATGCGGCCAATGAAGGCCAGATAGGGCCTGGGTGTCGCCTGATAGCGATAGAGATCGTTGGGCAGCCCGTGGTAAACATTCCCCAGCCAGTTGGCACTGGGCACCGGCTCGCGCTGGGTTTCGGAGATCGAGACCAGGGGTACCTGATGGAAGTGGGCATAGAGCATCTTCTGCTCGGGTGCGTGAAGTGGGCCGTGCAAGGTGCTCAAGTGGGGCACACTCAGCAGGCGCGACAACGGAAAATGGAAGTGACCGTTGTGGAAGTGAAGGATGTCAAAGTTGTCAATCTGTTCGATGACACGGTCGAGTTGGATCACGTTGTGCACCGTGGCGTCAGCCACCTGACCGCTCAGGCGCAGGGCTTGTGGGACGCATGGGCAGAGCTGGGCATTGGTCAGGGAATCACCGCTGGCAAACAGGACCACCTCATGGCCGCGTCGCACCAATTCTTCGGTGAGATAGTGAACAACCCTTTCCGTACCTCCATATCCGACAGGCGGAACCCTCTCATGGAGTGTAGAAATCTGCGCGATTCTCATCCCTTCACCTTCACACTTCAGGTCTTCTACTCCCTTCAACCCTATGCAGAAAACCTTGGATGGAAGCCATCACAGCAGATCTGCTGCAAGCAGACAGGGCGCCGTGAGCTGTGCCGGTAAGGCGTGATTGGACACCAGCCAGGCCGTAGGCATCGCCCCTGTGCAAGCTTCTGCAGGCCCGCACGAGGGAGCCATGGCTTGTTCACGCCAATCATGCCGAGCGCCGGGTTGGCAACGTCAGGTTCTCTGACAAGCATCTGGACGTCTGGTCGCTGGCGAGGCGCAGGCTGAACGGTTAGGTGTCTGATAGGGGGTGCGACTCAGCGAATCTGAGCGTCAGTGGCTACTCCCGGGCATTCTCTCGATGAAATGGTAGGGAGCCAGCGGAAAGAACGCTCTCAGCCCTGGCCGAATGACTTGGAAGCGTGCTGATCAGCGACTTCCCAGGGTTCACCAAACGTTCTTGGGCAACATTGGAGTTGGACTTTGCCGTCGGCTCGTATCCCGTTGGCGGCCGACCATCAAAACTCACCAGATCATCCAGTGGCATGGCAAGCCTGACGTCCTGGCGACCTGCTTGTGTGCCAAGGGCTCAGTACGGAAGGACGTCTCGGATCGCCACCGCCTCAGGTGTCATGCAAAGACATCCCGCATGGGTCCAGCTAAGTCTTTCAGCATGGCTCCGCTTTCGCTTGAGTAGGAAGAGACGTGCACGACGGCCAATGTTGCAGGCTCAAGCGCATCAAATGTGGCCAGCAAGGATTCCGTCTGGCGGGTGTATGACACATAGAAGGCTAAGGGACCTTGCTGTATTTGTGCATTCCCGCCATCGCCGGCCCGATCAGATCCTCGGATGTCATAGGAACAGCATCTCCGAAATGATCAAAGAGATCGGAGCAGAATAATCTCTATTGAGTTTCCTCAAAGATCAAGCCTGCATCCCAGCCATGGGGCAGGTGGGGCGAGGCAAGAAAGCGAAAACGGCACTGTCCTGTCGTCAGGACTTGATCAGGTTGCGTTCCTCTTGCAGGCCTGATGGAGTCGTCTTCGACGCTGACGACTCTCCCGACAAATGTGCAGCCTGGCTCGGCTCCAGGCGACGTGTCGCAGTTCAGTTGGATCCATCAACGTCGCCACAGCCTCCCGCAGGATGGGAAACATCCCCTTCAGGCCTGCGTGAAAATACAATGGTTGCTGATCGCGCACCAGAAAGCGGTTGAATGGCCTATCAAGCTCTGGCATATGAATGGACAGGCGAAATAGGTCTGGAGCGATCTCGGTGATAGTGACCATGGCTGATGGAAGGGATTGCTCAGTCTTGACGTTAACCTCGTAGCGCAAGTTGGGTCCAGATGCCACCAAGAAGATCTACGGCGCCAAAGGGAATCAACATGGGGCTTGCGAGGCCAAGAGCGCTGAACGCCACAAACCCAACCAGGACGAAACCTCGGGTGTAAACAGAGGCTTGAAAGAAGGCTCTCGACTCGCATTTTGCAGCGTAAAGATAATAAACTCCAATGTTAAGGACAAGAATGCCGACGACACGAATCCACACCTCATGGGTCGCGGGCATCAAAAACGTCGTCAGCAGTAAGTTCGGGACGACGATCAATGTGATTCCAAGGGCCAGCACGTAGCAGCCAAAGGCCTTGACAGTGAATGCTGAATTGGAAATTTTGGTCAGCTTTGAGCTTGATTGTCGTTTCATCGTGACGCTATCGATTGCCCGCCGGTGATCACACAGGGGCTTCCCGTGTCCGCCCGTCCTGCGGCTGCTGGTCGGCTGTCCCGGGGCCTATGGCCGCTTCTTCGCCGCCCTCGGCGAGCGCGTTCAGGTCGGTGCGGGTCCGCCGACGGTTGAGACGGCCCGTGTCAGTGGCTACAGCCCACCAGGGCGGCGTCTTCTACAACACGTCGAAGCTCAGGCTTTTCTCCATCGCAGCGATGCCATGACCTCCGAACAGGCTGCCCAGCTCATCGACAACACGCTCGATCTGGTGCATCAGCGCCTGCTGGATCTGGAGTCGCAATCGCTGGATCACGAGCACAAGGCCCTGGCGGCGGAATTCCGCGAATGGCGCCAGCCCGCCGGGGGCCACATCGACCTGATGGTGTTTCCGGGGCTGGCCGAATCCTGAGGGAGTTCCCCTGTCTCAGGAGGCCCGCTGCCGGCGTTGCAGCCACCGCAGGCAAAGGAGGCCACTGAGGGGAGCCAGCACAACGCCCACCACGGCCGAACCGAGCAGCAGCCGGGAGGTGAAATCCCAGCCGAGCTGGCGCAGGGTCTCGTGATGCAGGAGCGGACCGCCGGGCCAGCCCTTGCCGGGTCCCAGC
>NZ_JAHLYP010000053.1 GCF_025127995.1 Synechococcus sp. CS-1332
CTCTCGCGGCGCGTCGCCTCTCGGCGACTTAGAAAACTTACAGCACCGTCGGCTCGCGCCTCTCAGTCTCAGTAAGTCCGCGTCCCGCTTGAGCTCTCGCTCTCTGGGGCGCAGTCCAAAATCATATCACCTAAGCCGGCGGCCTTTGCGGCTTGAGGACTTCGGCCCACGGCATGAAGCGATCCAGTGTCTCCTGGCGGTTGGCCACCAACACCGGGAAATCCGTCTGGGCCAGATCTTCCCCGGCCTGCAGTCCATTCGGACTTGCTCCCAGCCAGCGCAGGGGACAGCCCAGTTCCTCAAGCACCAGCCAGGCCGCCGCCAGGTCCCAGATTTTCGGAGTGGCCTCCAGGGCCGCCACGGTCTGGCCCATGGCCACCGACACCATGTTCAGGCTCGCCACACCCAGCAAGCGGATCTTTCCCGGGAAGGGACGGTGCGGCAGCTTCTGAAGCACCCGGATCGAACGGCTGCAAAGGGAGGCGCAGCCGGCGTTGTGCAACTGCTGCGCCGGGGGCGGGATGGGCTTGCCATTGCGCCAGGCTCCCCTCCCCCTGATCGCCACGATCCGCTGACGTAGCGGAGGCACATCAAGGATCGCCAGCACAGGCACTCCGGCCTCGAAGCGAGCCATCGAGATCGCCCAGTAAGGGATGCCGGCGGCGAAGTTGGTGGTGCCATCCAGCGGATCCACCACCCAGTAGGCCTCCGTGGCCGGCACCTGCTGCCGGCCTTCCTCGCTGAGGACGCCTTCGCCCGGGAACAACTCCGCCAGGCCCTCCACAAGGGTGGCGTCGCTCCAGCGATCACAGGCGGTGATAAAGGAACCATCCGCCTTCAGATCCGGCTGGCTGTGGCCGAAATCGGCGCGCTGTCGCTCGGCGACCCGATCGATCAGGGCCTCCAGCCGGGAATCGAGGCGGTGCGGGACATGGTCCGTCATCCGAGTTCCAGCTCCAGAACCTGGCTGAGGCTGCGGGAGGTGTCCTCCCGGAACTGGCGCACATTGACACGGGACAGCAGCACCAGGGCCGCCAGGGCCACCAGCAATTCCACCCCCAGCACCAGGGCGAAGGGGCCGTAGGGACCCTGACCCAGCGGCAGCGAGCGGCCGATGTCGTACAAGCCACCACCAAGCAGCTTGCCGATCGCCCGGGACAGGGCCTGGGCCAGTCCCCAGACGCCGACGAAGGTGCCGGCCGCCTGGGGCAGGGTGAGGTCGAGCATCAGGCAAAGGGCGCTGTTGGTGCCGATGCCGGCCGCCAGGCCGAACAGCACCATCACAGCCTGCAGAAAGGGGATTCTGGCCGTCAGGCCCGCCACAATCAGCAGCAAAAGGGACAGGGCGATCAGCTGGCAGCCGAGGCGCGCGGTGGCCATCTTCCCTAGCCGCGGCACCACCCAGAGCCCTGCCAGCAGCAGGCCCACCAGGGTGCCGACGCCCCAGAAGGCGTTGAGCTGGGCCGTGGCGGCAATCGGCATGGCGAAGACCTGGGCGCCATAGCTCTCGAGCACCGGATCCTGCAGGAACAGGGCGAGGGTGAACAGGATCAGGAAGGAAAAGAAGATCAGCACCTGGCGACTGGAGGTGATCAGGGTCCAGGACTGGTGCAGACCGATCGCATCCTCCCGCCTGGTCGCCGTCCCATCGGGGCCTTCACGCAGGGGCGACTCCATCCCCCAGGTGGCCACCACGGTGAGGAGCATCACGACGGCGGCCACGATCGTCATGAAGCGGGAGAGGGTCGCCTGGAGCACCACAGGATCGCTGACCCCATCCAGGGAGCGCAGGCTTACTCCGATAGCCACGGCGCCGACGACGATACCGACCGTGAGCATGCACCAGATGACACTCACTGCCCGGGGGCGTTCCTGTTCGCTGGTGCGGTCGATCACCAGAGCCAGGTAAGGGGTGGTAGCCAGAGAAATAGCCAGGCCGTAGAGAGCAAACAGGCCGCAGAGGGCCGCGATGCCAAGGGCGAGGCCAGGCTGACTGCCGTCCTGCAGAAGGCGTCCGACCTGGAAAATCAGCGGTACCGACAGCACCGCCAGCAGGCAGAACGCCGCTGTGCCGATCAGGACGTAGGGAACCCGGTGACGGGAGGCCAGGGGGTGGGCATCGGAGATCTGACCGAACAGCACCCGCGACGGGGCCACGAACTGCTCGAAGGCCAACGCTCCGCCCACCAGCAGTCCGGGGAAGCCCAGCTCACTGAGCATGATCCGGTTGAGCAGTCCGGAAAAAATCACCGCCAGGCAGCCCAGGCAACCCTGGAAGAGACCGAGGCGCACGGTGGCGGGGAGGGTCAGGCCGGGGCGAAGGTGGGATGACAACGGGCCTCAGGACCCCGGCGGCATGGCCTCGGGCCCGATCGGGCTGCCCGCCCGACAGGCGGGAATCAGGGGCTGGGGCTCCACTGGAATCAAGGTCGATCCCGCTGGCCTCGGACTGGTGGCTGGCAGGGACTGACGCTGGCAAAGGCCGACCTGGTCGAGGCCGGTGAAACGCCGCAACCGGGCCAGGGCCTTGTTGTAGTCGGAGATGGCCGTCGACCAGCGCACTTCGGCCTGGGTGAGGTCACGCTGGGTATCCACCACCTCCCGCTGGGTGGTGACTCCGGCCTGGAAGCGGAGACGGGCCAGACGCAGGGATTCCCTGGTCGAGATCACCTCGCGGGAGGTGGTGGTGATATTGCGGTTGTTCTTTTCGAGCTCGTAGAAGTTGGTCTCGACCTGCTGGCGGATCGCGTCGCGCTGCTGGGCGAACTGATACGTGTTCTGTTCAGCAACCTGCTTCTGGCGGCGGTAATTGGCCCGGGCGGCACCACCATCGAAGAGGGTCCAGTTGAGGTTCAGACCCACCGTGTTCTCCACCGACCAGCCCTCGTTGCCGAAGTTGACGCCCGGGGTGCTGCGGTTGGCGAACTGAACACCCCTGGTGCGACCACCGGTCAGTCCATAGGCGATGTTCAGGAAGGGTTGGACCCGGCCCAGTGCGGTGTTCGCCTCACTGTTGGCGATGGAAATGTTGAGCAGGACGTTGTCGAGCTCCTCGCGGAAGGCGTAGGCGGCAACAATGCTTTCCTGCAGCGAGGGCAGCCAGGACCCCACCACCCGGGAGGGCTCCTTGGAGGTGGGCGTCACGTCCTGGGGAAGATCAAGCAGGGCGGCGAGGGCGCGGCGGGCGATGGCCTGATCAGACAGACCCTGGGTGAGAACCTGCTGATCGCGGGCCAGCTGGGTTTCCGCTTCCAGCACCTCCAGCTTCGTGGCCACCCCAGCCTGGAAACGGGCCTTGGCATCGCGCAGGCTCACCAGGGAGGAGCGGACCGATTCCTGACCGATGCGGACCGTTTCGTCGGAAACCTGGAGATTGAAAAAGGCCTCGGCCGCCTCCAGACGCCTTGCCCGCAGGCCGATCAGGTACTGGTTCTTGGCCTGCTCAAACCGGTCACGGGCCGCAGCGATCTGCGGCGTGCGCGTGGGGTTGATCAGGCCCCAGCTGGCCTGCAGCACCGCCGTCATCCGCCAGATGCTGGTGATCGTGTTGCCGGGCTGCTGGCCGGTGCCAGTGAACGCGCTGCTGAACTGCTGTCCACCGGTGTAGGTGGGCAGGCTGTTGGCATTGAGCTGGATCGTCGGGTACCAGAGGGCGATCTGGGCGCGTAGGGCCGACTGGGCCTGCTCGACCTGGCTGGCGATCGCCTTGAGCTCGGGGTTATTGACTTCGACCAGGGTTTCCACATCGGCCAGAGCCAGGGGCCGCAGTTCCCGGATGCGCACCTGGGAGGGCTTGATCGGCAAGGCCAGGGGATTGGGAGCCCGAAGGTCCTGGAGCGCCGGGGGCAGCTCCTTGGCGGCGGGAGCCAGCACGCTGGGGTTCGACTTCGGCCTGGATCCCTTGACCTCCGGCGCCAGGGGCAGGGGCTGGGGAGCCGGAAGGGTCTGGATGGCGGGGGCTGGAGCCGGCTGGGCCCCCACCGGCAGCGACTGGAAGCCAACCGAGGGGAGCACCACCAGTGCCGCGAGCAGGAGTGGTTGGCGCCTCACGTTGGACCGTTCGCTTCCGCCCGAGCTTAAGCATCTCCCCGTGGGGTGCCGAGGCAGGCGGCCACCAGATCGTCCGCACCCCCCAGCAAACGGACCGGGACGGGCAGCCGGCTGCGCAGGTCGGCGAGTGTGGTGTCGTCCAGAAACACCTCCTCCACATCCCGCAGCATCACCCTGGGCAGCAGCAGTTCCTCACCCAGGTCACGGCCGCTGAGCCCCTCGATCAGGTCGGAGCCCGTGAGCAGCCCAGTGACCACCTGCTCCTGGCCCCAGTAAGGACTGGGCAGGCCATGGAGCAGCAGCTCCAGCCCCTCGACCCGGTTCAGGCGCTCCACCACCGGTTGCAGCGCCTCGGCCACCAGGCGGCCGACCACCCAGCTGCAACGGCGGACGGTAGCGATCCTGCTCGGCAGGTCCCGGGTGACCCCCTCCAGCTCCTCCAGGAAGGCGCGGATGCTGCCGACGCCGTTCTCCTGCTGGGGCAGGTCCTCGTAGCTGGCCCTGGGCGGCAGGGGCTGGCCGGCGATCAGAAACCACTCATCGGAGAGCCAGGCGAAACGGCTGCCAGTGCTGGCCTGGAAGATCCGCTGCAGCCGCTCGACCCGAGCGATCACCTCCAGGGCCCCGTCACGGTCGACCGGACGCAGGGCATCACCATCCGGCCGGAACCGCGTCAGACCCACCGGCACGACGGCGGTGGACAGCACAGCGGGCCAGGGTCCGGTGGCGAAGCGCGCCAGGTCGGTGAGGGTCCGCTCCAGGGCCTCGCCATCGTTCAGCCCCGGACACACCACCACCTGGGCGTGGATCTGCAGGCGCCGCTCGGCGAACCAGTCCAGCTGCTCCAGCAGCAGGCCGGCCCGCGGGTTCACCAGCAGGCGGCTGCGCAGCTCAGGGTCAGTGGCATGGACCGAGACGAAGAGGGGGGAGAGGCGCTGCTCCTCGATCCGGACCCAGTCGGCCGCCGTGAGATTGGTGAGGGTGAGGTAGGAGCCGTAGAGGAAGCTGAGCCGGTAGTCGTCATCCTTGAGGTAGAGGCTCCCGCGGCGCCCTGGCGGTTGCTGATCGATGAAGCAGAAGGGGCAGTGGTTGTTGCACTGACGCAGGCCATCGAACAGGGCTTCGCTGAAGCCCAGCCCCAGCCCTTCGTCCAGGTCCTTCTCCAGCTCCACCACGTGGAGGGTTCCATCGGGGTCTTCCACCTCCAGTACCAGCTCCTCCTCCCCCTGCAGCACCTGGAGATCGATCAGATCCCGCGGGCGCACTCCGTTGATGCTGCGCAGGCGGTCACCGGGCTGAAAGCCCAGCTCCTCGGCGATCGAGCCAGGCTCCACCGAGGCCACCAGCGCGGGCAAGGGTTGGGTGACGGGCCCGGCGAGGGCAGAGGAGGGCTCCTTCCACACGGGGGTGACGGCAAAGGCGACAGGGATATCGCTCCAGTGTGGCGGCCCTGCCCCCTCAGGGGGTGACACCCTCCAGCCCCCGGAACCCCAGCAGGATCACCAGACCGAACAGCAGCCGGTAGATCACGAAGATCCAGGTGCTGTTCTGCTGCAGGAAGCGAAGCAACCAGGCGATCGCCAGCCAGGAGACCACCGCCGCCGCGGCAATGCCCACCAGCATCGGAATCACACCGCCGTTCTCGACCGAGCCGAAGGCCGACTTGAGTTCCACCAGCCCGGCCAGGGTGATGGCGGGTATGCCCAGCAGGAACGAGAAGCGTGCCGCGTCCGCCCGCTGCCAGCCATCAAAAAGCGACGCTGTCAGGGTGCTGCCCGAGCGCGACACCCCGGGGATCAGGGCCAGGGCCTGGGCCAGGCCCACCAGCAGGCCGTCCCGGGGGGTGACGGCCTCGAGCAGGCGGCGGCGGCGGCCCACCAGTTCGGCCACCGCCAGCAGCAGCGCCATCACGATCGAGACGATGGCGATCGACGTCAAGCTGCGCAGGGGGGATGTCTCGTAGCCGGGCACCAGCACTTTGATGGCCAGGCCCGCCAGCACGATCGGCACGGTGCCGAGGGCGATGGCGACCCCCAGCCGGGCCGGCGGGTCGTTCCACTGGCCGTGGCGGAAAGCGCGGGCCACGCCGGCGCCCACCTCAGCCAGATCCTTGCGGAAGTAGCCGAGCACGGCGGCAATGCTGCCCAGCTGGATCACGGCCGTGAACGCCACTCCAGGATCTCCCCAGCCCAGGAGCACCGGTACCACCTTGAGGTGGGCCGTGCTGCTGATCGGCAGGAACTCCGTTAACCCTTGAACGATCCCCAGAACGAGGGCGTGCCAGCAGGCCTCGACCAGGGGCAGGGTGGCGGCCGTGGCGACCAGCGGCATGGGGAAAGCCGATACTGCGGCTGACCCTATGGCCGGACGGGTCACGGAAGCACCCACCCCGCCCTTTAAGGTTGGTCAACTTTCTTCACAACCAGGTGCTCGGGGTCCCACCCACCCTTTCGACTCGCGCCACGGCCCTGCCGAGGCTTCCGATCGTGGCGACGCCGGCTGCCATCCCAGCCGCGGCGATCCTGCCCCTGGCAGCCGCCTTGTTGGTCACCGTGCCGGTGTTCCTCCAGGCTCCCTGGGTGCGGGCCGCGCCGATGGCGGCGGCCCTGTTCACCATCCCCCTGATGGCCGTGGCCCTGCTGCTGGAGCGCCGGGGCCAGGGGCAGTGGCAGCAGTTGGGTGTGCTCCTGGTTGGCTTCTGCGGCAGCTGGCTGGGGGGCTGTCTGTTCTGGGGTTGGCTCCGGCTCCACCCGGTCTTGCATCTGCCGATCGAGGCTTTCGCCCTGCCTCTCGCGTTGGCGGGTCTCGGGGGCCGCTGGCGCCTGGCGGGGGCTTTCTATCTGAGCTCCCTGCTCGGCACCGCCAGCACCGACGGGGTGATCGCGGCCGCCGGACTCATGGACCTCTGGCCCCAGGTTCTCAATGCACCGCTGGCCGAGGCACCGCTGCTGCTGCAAGGGGCCGCCATCCAGGTGCTGCAGCCCTGGCCCCTGGCCCTCGTTGGCCTGACCGCGAGCCTGCTGGTGCTGATCTGCCGCCGGCTCTGGATCCTGGGGGGGGCCTGGCGGGTTGCCGCCTCAGCCCTTGGCACCACCCTGGCCGTCGACGCCCTGTTCCTGGGTGCTGCCCTGGTGGCCCCTCATCTGAGTGGCCTGATCTGAAGATCTGCAAAAGCAGAGCCGCCCGCCGGGGAAGACCAGGGGGCTTTCTGTAACGTTGCACCGGTGGTCTGCTGATCACCGCCCTGTTACTGCCAGGGTCCCCTGGTTCTATCCCCCAAAGGAGTGTCGTGATGAAGCGGCTGCTTGCCTGGTTGATGAGTGGTGTGGTCCTGGCCGGTCTGCTCATGACCCTGGTTCTGCCCGGTGCCGCCCTCGCCGCGGAGCGCCGTAACGAGATTGACGACAAGATCGCCGAGAGCGGCGGCAAGGTGGACCTCAACAACGCCTCGGTTCGCCGTTTCCAGCAGTACCCCGGGATGTATCCGACCCTGGCCGGCAAGATCGTCCTCGGTGGTCCTTACGACAGCGTCGACGACGTGCTGGCGCTGGATCTCACCGACCGCCAGAAGGAGCTGTTCAACAAGTACAAGGGCAACTTCACCGTGACCCCGCCTGCGATCGCCCTGAACGAAGGCTTCGATCGCATCAACGACGGCGTCTACCGCTGAGCCCATCGGCAACCCGGCGGGCCATTCCCGGCTTTGCCTGGACCACCATCTACGAACCGCCGTCTATGAACCGCCGTCACCCCGGCGGTTTTTTGATGGCAGGCCTGCCGCCGCCCTGGCCATAGGCTCTCCAGCACAAGGCACGGTGTAAAGGGGTGAAGCAGCCACTTGGATGAGCCGAATCCACGCATGGCCTCCCACTGGGACGTGGTGGTGGTGGGCAGTGGCGCCGCAGGACTGATGACCTGCCTGGAGTTGCCACCCCAGCTGCGGGTGCTGCTGCTGAGCAAATCCAGCAGTCCACCATCTGCCAGCCGATGGGCCCAGGGCGGTATCGCCGCCGTGACCGGAGCCGACGACAGTTTCGCCAGCCACATCGCCGACACCCTCAGGGCCGGTGCCGGCCTTTGCGATCCGGAGGCGGTGGACGTGCTGGTGCGGGAAGCGCCGGCCTGCGTTGAGCGGCTCGTGCAACTGGGCATGGACTTCGACCGCACCGCCCAGGGCCTGAGCACCACGCTTGAAGCGGCCCACAGCCACCGCCGGGTGCTGCACGCCCAGGACCGCACCGGCGGCGCCCTGGTGGATGCCCTGGAGCGGGAGGTGCAGCGCAGGCCAGGGCTGGAGCAACGCAAGGGCATCCCCGCCCTGCAGCTGTGGGTGGAGAACGGCCGCTGCGTCGGGCTGCAGGTGCTCGAGGGTGACCGCCTGCGCTGGCTGAGGGCCGGTGCGGTGGTGCTGGCCAGTGGGGGCGGCGGCCATCTTTTTGCCCACACCACCAACCCGACCCAGGCCAGCGGCGATGGCGTGGCCATGGCCTGGAGCGCCGGGGCCAGGGTGCGGGACCTGGAGTTCGTGCAGTTCCACCCCACGGCACTGATGCTGCCAGGTGCGCCCCATTTCCTGATCAGTGAAGCCGTGCGCGGCGAAGGGGCGCGGCTGTTCGACGCCGCCGGCCGCTCTCCGGTGGCTCAGCTGGAGGGAGGCGATCTGGCCCCCCGCGACCAAGTGAGCCGCGCCCTGGCCCGCTGCATGGCGGAGCAGGGGGTGACCCATCTATGGCTCGACCTGCGGCCTGTGGGCCGCGAGCGGCTGGAACGCCAGTTCCCGACCATCCTGCGCCGCTGCCGTGAGCTGGGGCTGTCGCCCTGCGACGCCCCGATTCCCGTGGCCCCGGCCGCCCACTACTGGATGGGGGGGGTCGGCACCGATCTGCAGGGCGCCACCAGTCTGGGCGGCCTCTATGCGGTGGGGGAAGTGGCCAGCACAGGCGTGCACGGGGCCAACCGCCTGGCCAGCAACTCCCTGATGGAATGCCTGGTCTTCGCCCGCCGGCTGCGCCACCTGCGCCCCCAGCCCCTTCCCCCTGCAACTCCCGGCACCCCAGTGGCGGCACCGGGGCTCAGCCGAGCTGAGGTGCAGGCGAGCCCGGACGAAGCCACCCTGATCGCGGCGATCGGCGACCTGCGCCGGTTGTGCTGGCAGGTGGCGGGGGTGGAGCGGCGCGGCGTGGATCTCGAAGGCGCCCTGCATCAGGTCCGCCGTGAACGCTCCGCCCATGAACGGGCTCCCCTGCTGCGCCGGGCCCACGACCTGCCGCCCGGTCAGGAGCTTCCATTGACGTCGGAGCAGAGCCAGCACCTGTTGCTGCTGCAGGATCTGCGCCAGCGGCTGGTGCTGGCTGAACTGCTGATGGAGGCCGCCGCTTTCAGGGTGGAGAGCCGGGGCGGCCATCACCGCACCGATGCCCCGACCCCCCAGCCGTTCTGGCGGCGTCACACACTTCAGCGGCTGAGCCGATCTCCCTTCACAGGTCCGGTGGGCCAGAGCTGAGGGGAGCGCCTCAGTTGGCGGGGGCTGCAGGGTCCTTGAAGCCACTCAGGGCGGCGAGCTGGGCGAGGCTCTTCTGGCCGGAATCCAGCTGGCCCTTGATTTCCCAGGTGGGGAAGCCCTGGATGTTCTTGCTGGTGCAGAGCGCCGCCTGGCTGTTGCGGCCATCGGGCGCGCACTCAATGATCTTGAGCTTGGCCGTGGCCTCCTTGCCGAAGAGCTCCTTCTGGTCGTGGCAATGGGGGCACCAGTAGGCCGAATACATCACCGCGCCTGTGGCGGTGAGGTGCTCGGCGAGGGCCAGGGTGGCTGGGGTGCTGGCGGCGACCACCGGCCTGGGCATTCCAGGGCCGGTGGTCGCCTCGGGGCGGTTGAGGGAGGTCGCCCAGCCGAGTCCGATCAGACCGACAGCCAGAGCGGTGAGCACGCCGCGGAAGATCAAGGCGCCGGTGTCCTCCCATTCCCCGCCGATCAGGCTCAACACGAACAACGACACACTGATGAGTGCCGACATCAGGCAGAAGGTGCAGAAGGCCTTGATCTGGAAGGCCATCACCCCTACCAGCACCAGGCTGAAGATCGCCATGCCGGCGCTGAGCAGGAACAGGCCCCACCAGCTGAGCCCGTTGATGCTGGTGCGGGCCTCGCCCTTGAGCACCAGCGGCAGCAACGCCATCACCAACACCGCCCCGTAGGCCAACAGACCGAAAAGGGACAGGGGCTGGCCGAAGACACTCCCCCAGGGGCTGTTGAGCACCTTGTCGCAGCCCTCGGCCCCTCCAGGACAGGTGAGGCTGCCGATCACGCCCCAGCGGTTCAACGTGATCGATCCGGTGTCGATCACGCCGATGGTGGCCAGCACGGCCATCACCACCCGCGCCCAGCGGCGACCCGGCTCGGGTCGGCGGCGATTGGTGAGGCGGCTGGCGAGGCGGGTGGAAGTCACAGGCACGGACGCGTCGTGGAGGGATTCTCGCAGCCGCGGGGGCTTGCATAGGG
Organism: Synechococcus sp. CS-1332; assembly: GCF_025127995.1. Taxonomy (GTDB): domain Bacteria; phylum Cyanobacteriota; class Cyanobacteriia; order PCC-6307; family Cyanobiaceae; genus Cyanobium. Next base: position 10,550 of record NZ_JAHLYP010000053.1, read on the forward strand.
TGGACATTGGCGTTGGCGCCCACTCCCTTGGTGCCGGCGTCCCGGCCCGTTCCCCCTCCACCCGCAGCAGCATGTCCCCCCAGCCCAGTCGAGAACGGCCCACCGTGGCCTTCACCCACCTGGGATGCGAGAAGAACAGGGTGGACACCGAGCACATGCTCGGCCTGCTGGCTGAGGCCGGCTACGGCGTCAGCGCCGACGAAAGCGAGGCAAGGGTGGTGGTGGTCAACACCTGCAGCTTCATCCAGGAGGCCCGCGCCGAATCGGTGCGAACCCTGGTGGAACTGGCCGAACAGGGCAAGGAGCTGATCATCGCCGGCTGCCTGGCCCAGCATTTCCAGCAGGAACTGCTCGAATCCCTGCCGGAGGCGCGGGCGATCGTCGGCACCGGCGATTACCAGCACATCGTGGAGGTGCTGGAGCGGGTCGAGGCCGGGGAGCGGGTCAACAGGGTCAGCCCGGTGCCCACCTTCGTAGGCGATGAACACCTGCCCCGCTATCGCACCACCTCCGAGGCGGTGGCCTACCTGAAGGTGGCCGAAGGCTGCGACTACCGCTGCGCCTTCTGCATCATCCCCAGGCTGCGCGGCGACCAGCGTTCCCGCACGATCGAATCGATCGTGGCCGAAGCCCACCAGCTGGCCGCCCAGGGCGTCAAGGAGCTGATCCTGATCAGCCAGATCACCACCAACTACGGGCTGGATCTCTATGGCAAACCGCGGCTGGACGACCTGCTGCGGGCCCTCGGGGACGTGGAGATTCCCTGGATCCGGGTCCACTACGCCTATCCCACCGGCCTCACCGAGAGCGTGCTTGCCGCCTACCGGGATGTCCCCAATGTTCTGCCCTACCTGGACCTCCCTTTGCAGCACAGCCATCCGGAGGTGCTCAGGGCCATGAACCGTCCCTGGCAGAGCGGCGTCAACGGCGCCCTGCTGCAACGCATCCGCGCACAGCTGCCCGACGCCGTGCTCCGCACCACCTTCATCGTCGGCTTCCCCGGTGAGACGGAGGAGCACTTCGAGCATCTGCTGGCCTTCGTGGCCGAGCAGCGTTTCGATCACGTGGGCGTCTTCACCTTCTCCCCCGAGGAGGGCACCGCCGCCGCCGAACTGAGCGACCCCGTGCCACCGGAGATCGCCAAGGAGCGGCGGGACAGGCTGATGGCCCTGCAGCAGCCGATCGCCGCCGATCGCAACGGCGCCTGGGTGGACCGGATTGTGGATGTGCTGATCGAGCAGGAGAACCCCTCCAGCGGCGAGATGCTGGGCCGCTGCGCCCGCTTCGCCCCTGAGGTCGATGGCGAGGTGCATGTCAGCCCCGGTGAGGGTGGACTCTGCGCCGCACCCGGGACGATGGTGCCGGTGCGGATCACCGCGGCCGACACCTACGACCTGCGCGGCGTGGTGGTGGGGGCGGGCGCCATGGTGCGTGAGGCCCAGGCCGCCACGCGGAGCCGGGCTTGAGCCCCGGCAGCAGAGACGGTTGGCTGCAACGGCACCAGCGCCCCCTTTTCCTGGTCGCTTCCGGCCTGAGCACCTCCGGATCCTTCGCCGGGCTGACCGCCAAGGGCTGGATCCTGATGGCCGGCACCGGCAACCCGCTGCTGCTGGCCCTGCACTTCGCGGCCCTGGCCCTGCCCAGCCTGCTGGTCAGCGGCCGGGCGGGGGTGCTCACGGATCGGCTGGGCTGCGAAACCATGCTCATCCGCTCCCAGTGGGGTCTGTTCGGCGGGGCGGCCCTGGGGGCCTTGGCCATCCCCCTGCTGCAGGGGACGGGGCAGGTGGTCCTGCTGCTGCTGAGCACCCTGGTGGTGGGCGTATCCAGCTCCTTCGAGCTCACAGCGCGCAGCAAGTACTGCTCCCTCCTGGTGGACCAGCCGGAGCAGGTGGCGCCCTATCTGGCCAGTTTCTCTGTCGTGTTCAACGTCGGCAAGCTGGTGGGCCCTCCGCTCGGGGGGTGGCTCGTGGCCCTCTCCGGGCCCGCCATGGCCCTGGCGATCGATGCGGCGTCGTACCTGCTGCCGATCGCCACCGTGATCTGGCTGCTGCGACCCCACAGGGAGCTGGAGCAGCGCAGTGCCGGCGGTGAAGGGGCCAGCCTCGGCGCCGCCTGGCGGGATTGCGGCTCCACCCTGCGCCACGTGCTGCGCTTCACCACCGTGGCCTGCCTGGTGGGCTTCTTTCACCCAGGCCTGGCCCCCCTGATCGCCGCCGAAGTGATCGGGCCCTCGCCGCAGGCCCTCGGACTGTTCACCAGCGTGCTGGCGGCTGGCAGCATCGCCGGCGGCGTGGTGCTGCAGCGCAACAGCCTGGCCCTGAGCGAACGGCCGGTGCTGCTGCTGGGGGGCTGCGCCGTGCTGGTGGCCCTGGCCCAGCTGGGCATGGCGGCGGCCACCAGGGGCACGGCCGCCCTGGCGATGGCCCTGTTGATCGGAGCCGGCACGGCGGGCCTGCTGGCGGGATCGAGCCTGATCCTCCAGGTGGGGGCACCCATGGCCTTGCGCGGCCGCATGGCCGGTCTGGGGCAGATCGCCTTCCTGGGCGGCGGCGGGGTGAGCGGACTGGTGGCCGCTGCCCTGGCGATGACCCTGGGACTTCAGGCCACCTTCGCCCTGCTCGGCGGCCTGGGGCTGGTGGTGGGTGTGCTGGAACTGGGGCGCAACGGAGCCCTCAGGCTCAGATCAGCCTGACGCCCTTGAGCACGACAGTGGCCAGGAAGGCGGCGGTGAGCCCGCCACCGACGAGCGCCAGATAAATCACCACACCCACGGCCGCAACTGCGAGGAACCGGATCATTACAGCAGAGGATCCGCCCCCTCTCTCCCCCACAGCAGGGGGAGAGGAGGTAGAACGGCCTGATATTTCCCGAAACCTCCTAGGGTTGCGGCGCAGCGGGACCTGCTCAAGACCCCCTTCCCGTTGCCGCGCAATCGCCCACGGCCCTTCCACAACGCTCCTGCAGCATGCGCACCCTTTTCATCTATCCCGAATTCCCGAAGACGTTCTGGAGTTACGAAAAGATTCTCGAGCTGGTGAACCGCAAGGTGCTGCTTCCGCCACTCGGAATGGTCACCGTGGCGGCCCTGCTGCCCCAGACCTGGGAGATGAAGCTGGTGGATCGCAACGTCCGGGAGGTGACGGAAGCGGAATGGAACTGGGCGGAACTGGTGGTGATCTCGGGGATGATCGTTCAGAAGGCCGACATGGCCGCCCAGATCGCCAGGGCCAAGCAGCGGGGACTGCCGGTGGCAGTGGGCGGCCCTTTCGCCAGTTCCACCCCGGACGCCCCGGAACTTCAACTGGCCGACTTCAAGGTGCTCGACGAGGGGGAAATCACCCTGCCGATGTTCATCGAGGCCATCGAGCGCGGCGACAGCCAGGGTCGTTTCAGTGCTGATGGCGAAAAGCCCGACGTCACCGGCACCCCCATCCCCCGCTTCGATCTGCTCGAACTGGATGCCTACGACTCCATGTCGGTCCAGTTCTCGCGGGGCTGCCCGTTTCAGTGCGAGTTCTGCGACATCATCGTGTTGTATGGCCGCAAACCGCGCACCAAGGCCCCTGATCAGCTGGTGGCCGAACTTCAATATCTGTACGACCTGGGCTGGCGCCGCTCCATCTTCCTGGTTGACGACAACTTCATCGGCAACAAGCGCAACGCCAAGCTGCTGCTGCCCGAGATCAAGCGCTGGCAGATCGCCCACGGCTACCCCTTCAGCTTTGCCACCGAGGCCTCGGTGGATCTCGCCGCCGACGAGGAAATGCTGGAGATGATGGCGGAGGCCCGCTTCGACAGCGTTTTCCTCGGCATCGAGACCCCCGATGAGGCCAGCCTCGAGACCGCCCGCAAGCTGCAGAACACCCGCAGCTCGCTGGAGGAATCGGTCGACCGGATCACCGCCTATGGCATCAGGGTGATGGCGGGGTTCATCATCGGCTTCGATGGCGAGAAGCAGGGCGCCGGCGACCGGATCGTGGAATTTGTGAGCCGCACCGGCATCCCCGCCGCGATGATGGGCATGCTGCAGGCGTTGCCCAACACGGGCCTCTGGCATCGGCTGGAGAAAGAGGGCCGTCTGGTGCAGGAAAAAACCGACGCCAAGGGTGTCAACCAGACCAACCTGCTCAACTTCGTGCCCACCCGGCCGATCCGCCAGATCGCCAACGAGTACGTGGATGCCTTCTGCCGCCTCTATGAGCCCAACGCCTACATCGATCGGGTCACCCACTACTACCTGAAGATGGGCCAGCCCCGCTGGCAGCAGTTCGTCCCGGCGGCGGCCTTCGGCAAGGCCAGCCTGCCCACCTGGACCGATGTCCGCGCCCTGCTGATCGTGATCTGGCGTCAGGGCCTTAAGCGCGACACCCGCGGCCGTTTCTGGCGCTCCCTGCTCACCATCGCCCGCAAGAATCCCAACAACCTGGAGCAGTTCCTGGTGACCCTCGCCCACAACGAGCACTTCCAGGAGTACAGGGGTGTGGTGACCAGGGAAATCCAGGACCAGCTCGCCGCCCTGCCCCCGGAGCCGCCGGAAGGGTCCCGCGCCACCAGCCGCGAGCTTCAGCCTGCCTAGGTCGGAGTACGTTTGATCTGCTGCCTATGAGGCGCAGTGATGCGGCAATCACAAGTCACCAACGCTGGGCTCACCAAGTTTTTTGTCCTGGCGATCATCGGCGGCTTGGGCGTGCTGGTGCTGGCGTTGAGTCGCTGGGACACCATCGGTCCCCAGTCGATGATCTGTCGCCATCGCGATGACCCCACAGGACAGATCGATTTCAGGGTGGATGTGGGCCAGGGCGATGACCGGGTCCGCTTTGCTGACGGCCAGACCCTGCCGGTGAAAACCTCCCGTGATCAGATCACCTTTCTGGAGAAGGAGTCCAACAACTTCCACCTCTCCGACAATGACGGTGATGAGGTTGCCCTGGGCCACGCCCCGACCCAGGAGCAGCTTCCCGGCATCGCGGCGGTGAAGCCCCCGATGGTGATCCATCCCGACCACGGCCACGACGTGGAGCACCACACCACGATTGACCGTCGGGCCCTCACCTTCCAGGAAAACGCCATGCAGAAAGGCGGTGGGCGCGGGGACCTGATGATGGATGGTCGCTGCCGTCTGATCGCGTCCAGCTGACGTCGCTCCGCGGCCGATCCCCCCTAGTCCTGCACGTAGGGCAGGCTCTGTGCCAGGCAGAGCTCGGCCTTCTGCAGCTCCCGGCCCAGGTAGAGGGCATGGTCGAGACGTGACAGAGGATGGGGGCCCTCCGCCTCGGTGAGGGCGATCCCGAGTTCCTTGGCTGTCCGGCCCCGGTAGGTGGCCAGGGGCGCTCTCGGGTCGCTGCTCCGGCAGCTGAGCACCTCACCGGTGTCGGGGTCGGTGGCCAGCCCCCGTTCATCGATGCCGTTGGCGTAGTGCTCGGCCACCAGCTCACCGGCAGCGGCATCCACTTTGATCAGGAAGTAGCCCGACGGGTCGAGGGCGATGAAACGCTGGGAAAGCGCCTCATCCAGGCTCAGGCGTGGGCACGGGTCGCGGTGCATGGGGGGGATCGTAAGCAGCGGTGAAGGGGAGTTCCGCGTTCATCGCCGCGATCGCCTGGTGCATCTCCTGGTTGGCACCTGGCAGCCACTCCCGCAGGATGGCGTCGAAGCGGGGGTCGTACCAGCGGTGCAGGCTGGCCCTGGGCTGGGCCACGAAGCCCCGTCGCCGCTTGTGGCTGCCACCGGCGCCGGGATCGAAGCTCTCCAGGCCCCGGGCGATGGCCCAGGCGATCGGGGCGTAGTAGCAGACCTCGAAGTGCAGGTTGTCGAGCTCGATGTCACTGCCCCAGTAGCGGCCCCAGAGGCCGGTGGCATCGTGCACGCAGAGCGACATCGCCAGGGGCTGCATCGGCTCGCCCCGATGGGCACTGAACAGCACCAGGTGCTGGCGCAGGTCGGAGGCGGCCGCCTGGAAGAACGACTCGGTGAGGTACTTGCTGCCCCAGGGACCCCAGCGGCTGCAGTGCTGCTCATAGAACCCGTGCATGCGCTCCAGCAGCGGCGGCGGGATGTCCTCCCCGGCCAGGGGCGTGACCGTCAGCCCTGCCTCCGCCACCGAGCGACGCTCGCGGCGGATGTTGCGCCGCTGGTTGGCATTGAAGCTGGCCAGGTAGGCCTCGAAATCCCCATGGCCAGGATTGCGCCATTCGCTTTGCTGATTGATCCACAGCGCGCAGCCTGCGGCCTCCGCCAGGGGCTGCCAGGCCGGATCCACATAGAGGAAGTTGCAGCTGAGAATGCGCTGCTGCCGGCAGAAGCTGTCGATCTCCGCCAGCATCAACGCCGTCAGGGCGGCGGCGTCCTCGCCGGGGGCCACATGGAAGCGGTAGCCCTGCACCGGACTCACCGGGCTCATGCCGACGAGTTTGGGGTAGTACCGCAGGCCCAGCTGGCCGGCCAGCTGGGCGAAGGATTGGTCGAAGACGAATTCTCCGTAGCTGTGGCCCTTGAGATACAGAGGGGCAAGGGCCACCAGTTGCCCCTGGCGCCAGAGCCCCAGATGGCAGGGCTGCCAGCCCTGGCGGGGCACGATGCTGCCGCTGGCCTCCAGGTGGTGCAACCAGCGCCAGCCGTAGAAGGGGCGATCCACGGCCTCTCCCGGCGCCCCGCCGTCGCCCCCCACCAGCCCCTGCCACTGGTCTTCAGGGATCTCCTGCGTTGCCTGGTGCCAGCGGACTTGCAGCTCGGCCATGGCCGGTCGCGACACAGGGGGACGGGGCAGGCGCAAAACTAACCGTTGATTCCCTGCGACCGAGCGTCTTTCTCCCGCCATGGCCAAGCCCCTGCGGATCCTGATGCTCCTGGCGGCCGGCACGGCCCTGGTCCTGCCGGCGGCGCCGGCCAGGGCTGGGCTGCTGCGACCGGTGCTGATGATGCTGCGTCCCCAGCTGGAAAACCAGTTGACGCGGGTCTGCATGGAAACGGCCTCCGCCGGCAGGGCAGATCTGGAGAAGAGCCTGCAGGATCCCTGCCGCAAGCTGGCGGTGCCCACCAGCAAATGCCTGATCGAGGAGACCGACAACAGCGGCCGCAGTCTGGGGGTGCTCACCGAGATGGTGAGCGGCCGCTTCGGCGATGACAGCGAAGTGGTGGTGAAACGCTGCCTGGCCAGGATGTTCGGCCTCCCCACCGACAGCCTGCGGGACATGCCGCTGCGGGAACTCGGCAAACGTTTCGGCAGTTTCAAGCTTCAGGAGGAGGTCACGCCCTGAGCCTCAGGTCGCCGCCAGCGCAGCAGCAGTTCGTCCCCCTGCAGCGCCCGGTGCTCCACCAGCCGCCAGCCCGTTTGGGCCTCCGGGGCCACCAGGGCCTCGGCCGGCAACCAGCCATGGACACCACCGAGCAGGCGGGGGCAGACCGTGAGCTGGAGTTCATCAAGCAGGTCCTCGGCGGCCAGGGAGGCCGCCAGCTGCGCCCCCCCCAGCACCACCAGCCGCCGCTGACCCAGGCCCGCCAGGGCGCCCAGGGCCTGGCGCCAGCTCTGCAGGGGCAGGTGGCGCTCGAAGCCCTCGTGCGGTGCACCCTGGGTGCCGGGAGGGTCCTGGAGCAGCCAGCGGGCCAAGGGCTGGCGGAAGAAGGGCAGATCTGCGGGCAACCGGCCGCTGCGGCTGACGGCGATCGCGATCGGCTGGGCGGAGCGTTCCTGGCGGCGACGAGCCTCAACCAGCTCAGGCCGGTGGATCAGGCAGGTGCTGCCGTGGCGCCGCAGGGTCTCGGCCCCCACCAGGGCGGCATCGGCCCAGGCCAGGGCCTCCTCCAGCACCTGCCGGTCACCGGTGCCACCCAGCTGGGCGGCACCACCTTCCGCCGGGGCGAGGCGACCGTCGAGGCTCACCGCCAGGACAAGCCGCAGCTCGGGCCGGGGGCCGGGCCCCTGGGGCGCGGCTACCGCTGCCGGACTCAAACGGCCGCGAGGGCTTCGAGGGCCGCCGGCAGCATCTCCAGCTGGGGCGTCTCAGCGAAGACCTCGGCGGCATTGTTGGGGCTCTCCTGCAGACGCACCTTGTGCAGCCGGGCGCCGGTGGTGGCGATCGGGGCGCTGAGCAGGTCGGCGATGTGGAGCGCGATGTTCTCGGCCGTGGGAACGCAGCCGGCGAAGTGCTCCACGTCCTTGTTCAGAAAGGTGTGGTCGAAGGGCTCCACCACCAGATCGGCCACCAGCCGCTGCAACTCCGCCAGGTCGCAGACCATGCCGGTGCGCGCATCGATCGGCCCCCGCACGGTGACATCGAGCAGGTAGTTGTGGCCGTGGCCGTGGGGGCGAGCGCACTTGCCGTAGATGGCCTCGTTTTCGCTCTGGCTGAGCTCGGGTCGGGCCAGGCGGTGGGCCGCAGCGAAGTGGGTGCGGATCGAGAGAAAGGCTTCCATGGGATCGATGGTGGGACCGCAGAGCACGTCGGCCCAGAGGTTGGTTTGTTCGTGGAGCCGCAGGGCCACCAGCGGCAGATGGGGCGCCAACCGCTCGCGGATGGCCAGCAGCAGGGCTTCGGTGGTGGGCAGCCGCCCCTCGGGCCGGGAAAGGTCGAACTCGGGCCAGACCTCGTTGAGAAAGCGGAAGTCGAGGGGGTCACTGACTTCCCGGCGGATGGCGTGCTTGACGTCCGAGAGGTTGAGCACCATGCCGTCGCCGTCGAGGGGACCGCCCATCGCCACGGTGAGCTCGTAGTTGTGGCCGTGGCCCGGAGCCAGGCTGCAGCGGCCGAAGCGGCGGGCGTTCTCGGCCTCGTCCAGCTCCGGCAGCCGGTAGAGGTGGCTGGCGCTGAAGGTGGCCCGGCGCGTGATCACGCAGGGCCGGCCGCGCCCGTGGGCGGTGCTGGTGGGGGAAGGTGCCGCAGGAAAGGCGGTCAACCGGGTTGCGGTCATCGCCGAGGCCCAGGGGACGCCCATCCTAGAAACGGGGTCAGGATCGCCGCCGACCGCGCCCGCATGGCCCCTGACGCCACCGCTTCCCCCAGCCACCGGGCCCTGGCCCGCCGCCTCGATGGCCTCAACATCTACCTGGTGGGGATGATGGGGGCAGGCAAGAGCGCCGTGGGGCGGCCGCTGGCCGAGGCCCTCGGCTACCGCTTCATCGATGCCGACGTCACCCTGGCGGAAGCCGCCGGTCGGCCGATCGCCGAGATCTTCAGCAGCGATGGGGAGGAGACCTTCCGTGCACTGGAGACCAGCGTGCTCAATGGCATCGCCAGCTGGCATTCCCTTGTGGTGGCCACCGGCGGTGGTGCGGTCACCCGGCCTGAGAACTGGGGTCACATGCACCAGGGGGTCGTGGTGTGGCTGGATGCCCCCGAGGCGGAGCTGCTGCGGCGTCTGAGCGCCGATCCCACCCACCGGCCCCTGCTCGACGCGCCCGATCCCGCCGCCCGCCTGGAGGCCCTGCTGCACGAACGGCGGCCGCTCTATGCCCAGGCCGACCTGACCGTCGTGCAGGACGCGGGCCTTCCTGCCGAGGTGGCCCGGCAGGTGCTGGACGCGCTGCCCTCGGTGCTGCGCGACCCCCGCCAGCCCCCGGGCCTCCCGGACTGAGCGGTGCCCAGGTGCTCAGCCGGGGGGCTCCAGCCGCACGGCGAACCATTGGATCGAGCAACCTGGCGCCAGCTCCAGCTCGCAGGCGGTGTCGAGCAGCCGGCCGGCACGGGCTTCCGGATCGGCCAGATCGGCCAGGTCGGCGGGAGGCTCGCCCAGGGCCTCCACATGGGAGGCCAGCCAGAGCAGGGTTTCGGCCGCCGTGAGGATGCATTCTCCCTGGCCGGGCTCCAGCACCACGTAATGCTCGAGCTCCCGCAGCAGCGGATCGGACAAGGCCAGGACAGCGGTGGATCCCATCCTGGCGGGTGGGGGGCCTGGCGGATGGGCAGCCTCAGGCCCGTCCCACCTCGGCCAGCACCCGGTCCCGCCAGGCGAACAGGGGCTCAAGCACGGGGTTATCAGCGATGCCTTCCACACCCCGCCCGGCCAGGGGGGCGCCGGCACAGGTGGGGAACTTCAGCAGGTACAGCTGGGCCACCACGGCGAGGTCGGCCAGGCTGAGGCCATCTCCCTCCAGGTAGGGGCGCTGGGCCACCAGCAGGGCGAGCTGCTCGAGGCTGCGGTGCAGTTGCCGCACCTCGCAGGGCCCCAGGAGGTCGCGCATCGCCTCGGTGGCGGAGCCAATCAGGCCACCGGGCAGGGCTGCCACCAGATCGCGCAGGGGGCCCGGGGTGGCCTCAGGCAACAGAGCCGTGCGCAGCACCGGGTCGCTGGCCGCCGCCTGGAGCAGGGCCAGACGGGCACCCCGAGCCAGGGCGGTGTCAGCCCAGTCCTCCAGAAGCAGCACCCTGGCGCGGGCGATCGGATCGGCCGGCAGCAGGGGTGGCTGCGGGTGGGTGCCCTCCAGGTGCAGGGCAATGGCCGTGGAATCGGGGATCACCTCACCGCCCTCCACCAGCACCGGCACCTGCCGCTGGCCGGAGAGACGGAACAGCTCCAGCTGGCCCAGGCCGGGGGTCACTTCGACGATCGTGGCGTCCAGACCCTTGCGGGCCAGCAGCAGGCGCACCTTCTCGCAGAAGGCGGAATGTCTGAACTGATGCAGCTCCATGGACCCTCGATGACGGCTGTGCGTGGCCCTGGGCGGCAGAGTAGCCAGCATCCGACCAGGACCGCCGCCGAGGCCATGAAAGAGTTTTTCGTCAATGTGACCCGCTATCCGCGCTATCTGATCGCCTTCAGCCTGGGGGTGTTCAACTCGGTGTTCGAACCCCTGGCCCGGCGGCGCAGCAACCCGGTCACGGCGGTGGCCCTGGTGGGCGCCCTGATCAGCGGCATGGTCAGCCTCACCCTGGTGCTGCGTGCCATGGTGCAGACCGGGCCGGTTTCGTAGTCATGGCACAGAGCCGTCGGGTGGAGCGGGTGGCGGCCCTGATCCGCCGCGAAGTGAGCGAGCTGCTGATCAGCGGCATCAAGGACGAGCGGGTCCAGCACGGCATGGTGAGTGTCACCAGCGTCGAGGTGGCCGGCGATCTGCAGCACTGCAAGATCTTCGTGAGCATCTTCGGCAGCGCCGAGGATCAGGAGGTGGCGATGGCCGGCCTGCAGGCAGCCTCCGTCTACGTGAAAGGGGAATTGGGCCGCCGCCTCAAGATGCGCCGCACACCGGAGGTGGCCTTCGTCCTCGACCGGGGGCTGGAGAAGGGCAACACCGTGCTGGGACTGCTGCAGCGCCTGGAGACGGAGCGGCGCGAGCGCGGTGACGGGGAAGGCCCGGCGGATCCCGCAGATCCGGCGGGCGCCACCGACTCCGACTCCGACTCAGACTCAGAAGCCTGACTCGCCCCATGGCGCCATCCATCGACCAGCAGCAGGCCCTGGACCGCACCGTCGCCGCCCTGCTGGTGGTCCGCTGCAGCGGCCATCCGGCCGATGGCCAGCGGCGCTATCCCCGCTGGGAGCTGGACAACGCCAGCCTGCAGCGCCTGTTGAAGCGCGGGGTGGGCGGGGTGATCCTGCTGGGGGGGAGCGCCGCTGAACTGCGGCTGCGCACCCGCCAGCTGGCGGCCTGGGCCAGCGAACCCCTGCTGCTCTGCGCCGATGTGGAGGAGGGGGTGGGCCAGCGCTTCGAGGGGGCCAGCTGGCTGGTGCCGCCCCTGGCCCTGGCCCGGATCCACGCCGCCGACCCCGCCTTGGCCCTGGATCTGGCCCGGCGTTACGGGGCCTGCACGGGCCGGGAGGCCCGCCAGCTCGGGCTCAACTGGGTGCTCGCCCCGGTCTGCGACGTCAACAACAACCCGGCCAACCCGGTGATCAACGTGCGGGCCTGGGGGGAGGATCCGGCCACGGCCGGTGCCCTGGCGGCCGCCTTCTGCCTTGGCGCCCAGGCCGAAGGGGTGCTCACCTGCGCCAAGCACTTCCCCGGGCACGGCGACACCGCCAGCGACTCCCACCTGGAGCTGCCCCTGCTGCCCCACAGCCGCGCCCGTCTGGAGGCCGTGGAGCTGCCGCCGTTCCGGCACGCCATCGCGGCCGAGGTGGCGGCGGTGATGACGGCCCACCTGCTGCTGCCGGCCCTCGACGCCGAGCACCCGGCCACCCTGTCGCGGCCAGTGCTCACCGGGCTGCTGCGCCAGGAGCTCGGTTTCGAGGGGCTGATCGTCACCGACGCCCTGGTGATGGAGGCGATCGCCGGCCGCTACGGAGCCTCGGAAGCTGCCGTGCTGGCCCTGGAGGCGGGGGCCGACCTGGTGCTGATGCCCAGCGATGCGGACGGGGCGATCGACGCCATCGTCGCGGCAGTCCACAGCGGCAGGCTGCCCCTGGAGCGGCTGCAGGCCAGCCTGGACAGGCGGCGCCTGGCCCTGGGGCGCTGCCCCGCCGGCGACGCCCACAGCGCCGCCACCCCCCTGGGCCAGCTCAGCAATGGCCCCTCCCCCTCCGACCAGGCCCTGGCCCTGGAGCTGGTGCAACGCAGCCTGGAGCTACAGGGACAGGGACCGGTGCGGGACCCCGGGGTGAACCTGATCCGGCTCGACAACAGCCTGGGCTGCCCCTTCCTGGCGGCGACCGCTCCGGCCCTGGCCCTGCCGGCGGCCGCGGGATGGCGGGTCTGCCTGATCGACGGCCAGGGGCCCTCCCCCTGGAGCGGGGATGGGGAGGCCCCCCTGGCCCTGGAGCGGCTGGGCGAGGGTCCGTTGCTGCTGCAGCTGTTCGTGCGCGGCAACCCGTTCCGCGGCCGGGCCGACGGCCCGGATCCCTGGCCTGCGGTGATCCGCCAGCTGCAGGCCGCCGGTCGACTGGCGGGCCTGGCCGTGTACGGCAGCCCCTATGCCTGGCAGGCCCTGAAGCCGCTGCTGGAGCCAGGCGTTCCGGCCGCCTGGTCACCGGGGCAGATGGCCCTGGCCCAGAGCCAACTGCTGGGCCACCTCGGCTTCGGGCTGAAGGCAAGCGGCGGCAGCGCCCCTGGCGCAGCAGCTGAGGTGGACTTCACCGACTGATCCCTCACCGGCGCCTAGCCTCCTGGCACGACCGTCCTGCCCCGCAGCGTCCGATGCTGAGCCTGTCGATGATCGTGCGCAACGAGGCGGAGCGGCTGGAGCGCTGCCTGCTTTCGGTGGCCGGCTTCGTCGACGAGATGGTGGTGGTGGACACCGGCTCCGACGACGGCACGGCAGCGATCGCCGCCAGCTGCGGCGCCAGCGTGCACCATCTGGCCTGGCCAGGGGACTTCGCCCCAGCCCGCAACCACGCCCTGGATCTGGTGACCGGCGACTGGGTGCTGGTGCTGGATGCAGACGAGTGGCTGCGGCCCGAATCCCGCGCACCGCTGAGCGTCCTGATGGCGCAGCCGCAGCTGCTGCTGATCAACCTGCTGCGCCAGGAAGTGGGGGCTGCCCAGTCCCCCTACTCCAGCGTCAGCCGCCTGTTCCGGCGCCATCCAGCGATCCGCTGGAGCCGCCGCTATCACGCGATGGTCGACGACAGCGTGGCCACCCTGCTGGAGCAGGAGCCCCACTGGCAGGTGGTGGCCTGCGGGGAGCCGGCCCTGGTGCACGAGGGCTACCGCCCGGACCTGCTGGCGGCCTCGGACAAGGCCGCGCGCCTGCGCGAAGCCATGGAAGCGGAGCTGGCCGCCAGGCCCGGGGATCCCTACACCTGCGCCAAGCTCGGCGCCCTGGAGGTGAGCCAGGGCCATCACGCCAGGGGTATCGCCCTGCTGGAGGAGGGGTTGGCCCAGGCCGAAACGACCTCTCTCGCCGTGCGCTACGAACTGCTGCTCCATCTTGCGATCGCCCGCAGCCCTGGGGAACCCGCCGCCGCCGCCGCCCTCTACCGCCAGGCCCTGGAGCTGCCCCTGGAGGAGCGACTGACCCTGGGGGCCCGGCTCAACCTCGGGGCCCTGTTGTTGCGCCAGGGAGCCCTGGAGGAGGCGGCGGCCCAGACGGCGGCTGTGACCCGCCTCTGCCCGGAGCTTCCCCTGGCCTGGGTCAACCTGGGCCTGATCGAACGCCAGCGGGGTCGCCTGCTGGAGGCGATCGCCGCCTACCGCCAGGCCCTGGCTCTGGAACCGCAGCAGGCCGACGCCCAGCGCAGCCTGGCGGCCGCCCTGCTCCTGGCAGGCGACATTCCCGGGGCCAGGGATGGTTTCCGTCGGGCGATCGCCCTGCTGGAGGGCCAGGGCCAACAGGAGCAGGCCACCGAGCTGGCCCGACGGGCCGGCGCACTCGTCCGGCTGGACGCCTGATGGATACGACGCTGCCACTGGCCGGCCGCACGGTCGCCGTGACCCGGGCCGAAACCCAGCTGGGCGCAGCGCGCCAGCTGTTCGAGCAGGCCGGCGCCAGCGTCATCGACCTGCCGGCCCTGGTGATCGGCCCCCCCGATCTCTGGGGCCCCCTCGACGATGCCCTGGCGGAACTGGATCAGTTCCACTGGATCGTCTTCTCCAGCGCCAACGGGGTGGACGCGGTGGAGCAGCGGCTGCTGCGGCGGGGATTCGGCCTGGCCCGCAGGCCCAGGGGGGTCCGCCTGGCCGCAGTGGGCCGCAAGACCGCCCAGTCACTGGAGGGCCTGGGGGCCCCAGCCGATTTCGTGCCCCCGGCCTTCGTGGCCGACAGCCTGATCGAGCATTTCCCGGTGTCGGGCTGGGGGCAGCGGCTGCTGCTGCCGCGGGTGCAGAGCGGCGGGCGCACGCTGCTGGCGGAAGCCTTCGCCGCCGCCGGCGCCCGGGTGGTGGAGGTGGCCGCCTACGAGACCCGCTGTCCGGCGGGACTGCCCACCGGGGCCCTGCAGGCCCTCGAAAGGCATGGGCTCGATGCCATCACCTTCAGCAGCGGCAAAACGGTGGACCACACCGCCCAGTTGCTGGCCGGCAGCTTCGGTGATGCCTGGATCCAGCAGCTGGAGGGGGTGCAGGTGATCTCCATTGGCCCCCAGACCAGCCATCGCTGCAGGGAGCGGCTGGGTCGGGTGGATGGGGAAGCGGATCCCCACGATCTGGAGGGGCTGGTGGCGGCCTGTATCAGGGCGGTGGCAGCGGCTTGCTGACCTTGCGATCGCCGCTCTGAAGGATCAGACGACCTTTCGGGATATCGACAGCGGCAACGCTCCAGCCGGGGGGAAGCAGTTTCGTTTCGCGGCCGCCGCGATCGCCCCGGCGCAGGCTGCCGCTTTCGCCGTTGAAGGTCGCCACCACCTCGGTCTGGCCGCCGCTCTGGATCACACCAGAGATCTGCAGCTGCTGCAGAAAGACCGGGGGGGGAGCGCCGCCACCGCTGTGGCACCACGACCAGCCGCCCCAGGAACCATCTCTGGCACGAGGGAACCGAAAGGATCCTTGCGACCCACAGGGAAAGCCGCCACCACCTGCTGGGCGGTGGGCAGAGGGGTCAGGCCTGCTGGCACTGCCCCAGAGGCTGCGGAGGGGGGGGCTGGCCTGGGTGGGGCCGGCGCCGGGGGGGCTTCCACAGTGGGAGCAGCTCCACATCCAGCAAGCAGCAGTGACGCCAAGGCTGCGAAGCCGAAGCGGCCGTTACCCTTTCTCAACCAGGTCGCGAAATCGGTCAAGGTTGGCCTGCAATTCTCTGGTGACGATGCCCCCCATGATGGTGGGTTCCATCAAGGGCGCAAGCGCGCCGGGGAGTTCATAGCTCACCGTCAGCTTGACAGCCGTGAGGTCGGGTCCCAGGGGATAGAAGCGCACGGCCCCCTTGGTGGGCAGGCCACCCACCGATTCCCAGTGCAGCCTCTGGGAATCGACACGCTCGGTGATCCGGGCCTTCCAGTGGAAACGGAAGCCTTGGGCCGCCAGGGTCCAGTCGGTGAGGTCAGGGTCATCGAGGGTGACAACCGATTCGATCCAGCGCATCCAGCGGGGCATGGCCTCCAGATCGCTCCACACCTCCCAGACTCGGGCCACCGGGGCCTTGATCTCGGTGGTGACGCTGTGCTCGAGCCATTTCCCCATGGTTCCGCTCCTAGGCCACCGCCGCGCAGGTGGCCAGGGCCACGGGTTGGTTCAGGATCGCAGCCGCGGCCAGCCGGCCGCTCATTGTGGCCCCCTCCATCGAGTCGATGTAGTCCTGGCGGGTGTAGCTGCCGGCGAGGAAGAAATTGGCCACGGGGGTGCGCTGGTCGGGGCGGAACGGCTCCATCCCGGGGGCTTCCCGGTAAAGGGACTGGGCCAGTTTGACCACGTTGCTCCAGACCAGCTGCAAACCGGCGGCGGAGGGAAACAATTCACGCACCTGGCGATCGGTGTGGGCGACGATCTCCTCGGTTTTCAAAGGAATCCAGGGGTCACCGGGAGTGAGCACGCACTGCAGCAGGGAACCCAGTCCCTCCCGCCGGTAATCGGCGGGGCTGGCCAGGGCCAGGTCAGCAAAGCAGCTGAAATCGGCATCAGCGGTATATAGGAGATTGTCGAGACCGGCCGGGCGGCTCAGGTCGGCGCGCCGGGCCTGGGGTTCGGCCCCATCGCCCAGTTCGGTCACCCAGCCGTCGTAACGGAGCTGCACTGTGGCCACCGGCACCGTTTCCAGTCGGTCGATGGCGGCGAACTCTGGGAATCGGCGCCAGGCCTGGGGCAGCAGCCGCTGGGCTCCAGGCACATCGCAGGCGGCCAGGTAGGCGTCGGCCTCCACCCGCTTCTCCCCATCCGGAGTGCCGAGTACCAGGGAGGTGACGACAGTCCGGCCGTTGCGCTCCTCGTGGCGGACCTCGCTCACCCTGTGGCGCAAGTGCAGGCGGCCGCCCCGGGCCTGGATGTAGTCGAGGATCGGACCGGTGAGCCAGCGGTGGGGGGAACCCTTGAGCAGGTTGAGCTTGGAGGCCTCGGTTCGGGAGGCGAACATCATGAAGATGGTGAGCATGCAGCGGGCCGAGATGGCCTCGCAGTCAATGAATCCCAGCGCGTAGGCGATCGGGTTCCACATCCTCTGGATGCTCCTGGGGCTGCCCCCATGGCCAAGGAACCATTTCTGGAAGCTGATCGCATCCAGGGAGCGGATCACCGTCATGGCTCCGTCGTAATCGATCAGCCCCCGGACAATCGGGCTGGTGCCAAGTGCCAGGGCATTGCGCAGCTTGTCGATCCAGTCGAGCTGGGACGTGGTGAAGAAGGCCTTGAGACCATTGAACGGAGCCCCCACGGGAAAGCGGAAATCCAGGGCCCGCAGGTCCCCGCCGCGGTTGACGAACAGGTGCCAATGCTCCTTGGGCAGGAGATTGTCGATGGCGCCCACCTTGCGCATCAGGGCGAAGAGGTTGGCGTAGTTGAAGAAGAAGACGTGCAACCCCATCTCGATGTGGTTGCCGTCCGGGTCCTCCCAGCTGCCGACCTTGCCCCCCATGAAGGGGCGGGATTCATACAGATCCACCGCATGACCGGCGTCGACCAGATCCACGGCAGCGCTCAGACCGGCCAGACCCGCACCCACGATGGCAACCCGCACCCTTGGATTCCCGCGAAGGTCACGACTCTATGGACCGGAGCCTACCCACGGCGGATGGATCTCCATAGAGTGGGCTCTCACCGCGTCGTCCGGCGGCCCGATTCTTCCCATCCGACCCCCTTGCGCCCGATGAGCAGCCCCGTCCAGACCCCCAGCTCCACGGTCACCGCCACAGCCGCCGTTACAGACAACGTCACAGCCACGGCCGGTGTCGATGGCAAGGGCATCCTGATCACCGAGCCCGCCATGCGCCAGCTCGGCACCCTGATGGCCTCCCAAGGGGGAGACAAGGTGCTGCGGGTGGGCGTGCGCTCCGGCGGCTGCAGCGGCATGAGCTACACGATGGATTTCATCGAGGGCACCGGGATCCTGGGCGACGACGAGACCTACACCTACGAACCCGCCGGGGCCCCGAGTTTCCGGGTCATCTGCGACCCCAAAAGCCTGCTGTACATCTACGGCATGCAGCTGGATTTCTCCTCGGCCCTGATCGGCGGCGGCTTCAACTTCACCAACCCCAATGCCTCCCAGACCTGCGGCTGCGGCAGCTCTTTCGCGGTCTGAAGTCGGGCCGCCGCTGGCGTTGTGGCCCCGTGGCGTGGGAGTCTGACGATCCTCACCCAGCCTCCCCCAGCCGCCATGACGGCCCAGCAGGACTCCCGCTTCGACCAGGCCATCGCCCGCTACCAGCAGGGGGCTGCGCCCGAAGACCTGATTGATGAGTTCCTGCAGATCACGGCCCAGGAACCGCGCCAGTCAGCCGGATGGACCTGCCTGGCCTGGTTGCAGTTGCTGCTTGACCAGCCCCAGGCGGCCCTGCCCTCGGCCCGCAACGCGGTCAAACTCAATCCCCAGGATCCCCAGGCCCGCATCAACCTGAGTGTGGCGATGCTGGAGACGGGGGCCAAGGGGGTGCGGGAGCATATCGACGTGGTCAAGCGCGTGATGCTGATGGCCCCCGAGCTGGCGGGGGAACTGCAGGGCTCGATCGCCGATGGCCTGCAGCGCCGGCCGGGCTGGCAGGCCCTGGAGAAGGTGAAGGCCTGGCTCAGCTGAGTCCCGACCGTCCCTGGGCAAGGGTTTCAAGCACGGTTTCGGCGATGCGCCGGGAGCCCCCCGGCGGCCCGACCCGCTCAAGGGCCGCCTGGACACAGCGCGCCGGCAGCTCAGCATCGGCCAGCAGGCGCAGGATCAGATCGGCGGCCTCCTGAAGCTCGCCGCTCTCGGCCGGCCGCCGCCCGACGGTGTGGACCGTGGGACCCAGCAGCCGCATCTGGGATTCGGCGAAGGCATAGCTGAACTGGGGACCGCGTCCCACGAGCTGCACCACCGGCAGTCCGAATCCCACCGCCTGCTCCACGGCGGTCCCAGCCATGCCCACCACCAGATCACTGGCGGCCAAGATCGACGGAAGGGCCCCCTGCAGCAGGCGCACCTCCAGGTGGCCGGAGTCGGAGTGGAGCACCCCATCGGCCAGATGCCAGCCCACAGAGGCGGCCAGGGATTCCAGCTCCGACCAGTGCGGGCTCTCCACCACGGCGACAAGAAAGCGCCAGTGACCATCCCCGGCCAGGCTCCCCAGCTGGCTGCAGAGCCGCAGCATCAGCACCAGGTTGTGGAGCGCCTCCGGGAAGCGACTGCCGGGCACCAGGGCCAGGCTTCGGGTGCCCTGCTGGCGGGACACCTGGCCGGGGTCAGGGGGAGGGAGATCCATGATCGGGTAGCCGCGGAACAGGGCCTTGGCCAGGCCCTGGGCCTGGAGGTCGCTGGCGGTGAAGGCATCACGGGTCAGCACCAGCCGCACCCGCCGGCGGCGGCAACACCAGCGGGTGAAGGCGGAGAGCCGCAGCCTGCCCTCATAAAAGCTCGAGGTGGAGACCAGGAACACCACCGTCGGCCGCCCGGTGAGCAGGGCGAAGATCAGCGGGACGTGGTCGCCGATGCTCACCACCAGGTCGTAATGGCGGCCCTGGCGCCAGGCCGTCCAGAGCTGGGCCAGGCTCTGCTGCAGCCAGCCGGCTGCCAGATCCTTCCAGATGTTCAGGCCCTGGTACACCATCCCTCCGGACGGCAGGGTCCTGCCCTGGAAGAGGAGCGGCAGACCCCGGCGTCCGTAGGCCGAGCCAGCGCCCACGATCGGCAGGGCCGCCAGTTGGAGCCCTGACGCACATTGGCGCAGACCGTCCGCAATCAATCCCCCATTGAGATCCTCCCCATGACCGTTGCTGATCAGCAGGATCCTGGGAGCAGGGGAAAGGGGCACACGGGACACCAAGTCCGGTCGAGTTTAGGTTTGGGCACAGCCGGGATTCCCGCTCCCTCCCGGCTCACCCCAACGGCATGAGCACTCCCGCCACGGGCCCTGGCGCCCAAATGCGCCGCGTTCTCGACATGGTGCTGGTGGCCGACGTGTTCCTCGTGCTGGCCGGGGCCCTCTTCTTCGCGGTGGCGGTCGTTCTGCATGGCCAGCAGCTGGACGCCCCCCTGGAGCTCTTCCAGCGGCTGTGGCAACCGCTGTTCACCCCGGCCATTGGCGTGCTGATGGCGGCGGCGCTGCTCAGCGGCGCTCTGGGCTGGTGGCAGCGGCGAGGGCAGCGCTGAGGTCGGTGAACTGGAAGTGAAACCCCTGAGCCAGCAGGCGATCGGGCCTCACCTGTTGCCCTTCGAGCACCACCTTGGCGCCATCGCCGAGCAGCAGTTGCAACAGGGGGCCCGGCACGGGCAGCAGGCTGGGCCGGCCCAGGTCGCGGCCGAGGGTGGAGGCGAAGATCGCCATGCGGGTGGGCTCAGGGGCCACGGCGTTGTAGGGGCCGGCGTACGAGGCGTCCTCCAGGGCGGTGGCGATCAGCCGGCAGAGATCGTGGCGCTGGATCCAGCTCATCCATTGCTGGCCGCTGCCCACCGGCCCGCCGAACCCGGCCCGGAAGATGGGCAGCATCTTGCCGAGGGCACCGCCGTCGGGGCCGATGACGATGCCGATCCGCAACACCACAACGCGGCAGGCTTCGGGGGCGACCTGGGTGGCGGCTTCCCAGCGGGCGCAGAGCCGGCCGAGGAAATCGTCGCCCGGCGGGCTGGCCTCCGTGAAGCAGCCCTCCAGGCTGGTGCCGTAGTAGCCCACCGCCGATCCGCTCACCAGCACCGAGGGAGGCTTGGCCAGGTTCGCCATCGCCCGCACCAGCTGGGCCGTCGTGACCAGCCGGCTGTCGAGCAGCCGCTGGCGATAAGTGGGCGTCCAGCGCTGGTCGGCGATCGACTCACCGGCCAGGTTGACAACCCCATCGGCCGCTGCCAACGCCTCAAGCAACGGGGTCTGGAGCCAGCTGGCCGGATCAGCCAGATCGAGGCAGAGGTTGGTGATCCTGGGATCGGCCGCCTCGCTGTCCGGCCGGGGCCGCCGGCTCACCAGGGTCAGCTGGTGGCCGAGGTTGAGCAGGAACGGCACCAGCTCCCGACCGACGAAACCCGTGCATCCGAGCAGAAGCAATCGCATGCCCACAGGTTCATCGCAGTCCTGTTCCGAGGTTAGGTTCCGCCGGCCCTAACCTGGGCCGACCGTTCCTCCGCACGATGGTTGACTCCGCGCCTGCCGCTGCCTTGAGCCTCAAGAAGGGTGCCCTGGTGAGGGTGAACAGAACGGCCTACACCAACAGCCTGGAGGCCGGCGCCAGTGATCCGGTGGCCCCCAGCTACCTGTTCGAGGGGCCCGGGGAGATCCTCGCCATCCAGGGGAGTTACGCCCAGCTGCGCTGGCGCCGGCCCGTACCCGATGTGTGGCTGCGGCTCGACCAACTCGAAGCGATGCCCGCGGCCTAGGAGTTTGCGGAAAAACCGTCTCATAAGCCGCGCTTTACACTCCTCATTGAGCTGATCGTTCCGGGATCGGGCTGGATTTTGATGTTTCAGCGGTTCAGATCGCACGGTTCCGATGGTTTTGCGTTGTTTTGGCTCTCTTGCGAGTGCCGTTTGGCCACACCTCTGGGCAACCGAGTGTTCACGCTGGGGCCATGGCGGGCTTGAGCAGGTTGCCCAGGTGGATCAAGGTGTAGGCGATCACGTGCAGGCCAAACACCTTCTCGATCCCACGGCGGGCATTGATCGATTGGGCACCGCCCTCATGCCGGGTGATGCGGCCATCGATCGCCGAACCACCTGGGCGAGAGGTGTTCTGCGCCACGTGGGGGGTGACATCGAGCCGGCGCATCTCAGCAACGAATGCCTTGGTGTCGTCGTTCTTGTCGGCGCCGATCGTCTTCTGTGGGCACCGGCAAGATCAGCGGCCATCGCCTTGGCCGCATCCCTTTCGCCGTAGCCATTGGCCGGTGTGATGCAGCAGTCAACGATCAGGTCATGGCGGTTGTCCATGAGCACAGGGCCCCGGTAGCTGGGTCGTGCGGAATGGGTGATGGGTCGTCCTGACCATCGATTCGCTCCAACAACGCGTGAGAAGCCCAGGCCTGGAGTAGAAATCCATCCACCGAGAAGTGCTCATTGCTGAGAAGGGGTTTCACCACCGGTGCCCCATCAGCAGCGTCTCCAGGAACTTGCCCATCACCTGCTCGTTGAGCAGGTGATCCCTGTTCTTGGTGAACCTGGTCGGGTGCCAGATCGGATCCTCGGGGCTCAAGCCCACAAACCAGAGGAACAGCAGGGTGTAGTGGAGCTGCTCCAGCAGCAAGCGTTCGGAGCGAATCCCGTAGAACGCCTGCAACAACGAGGCCTGCAGCAGTTGCTCCGGCGGCACCGATGCGCGGCCTTCTGAGGCAGACAGCTCACAACAGGTGGGATTGAGTCGATCGAGAGCTTGATTCGCCAACTTCCGAATCCTCCGCAACGGGTGGCTGGCCGGGATCCGCTCCTCGATCGACACCTAGGAGAACAGGGAGCCACTGAGCTCCTGCTGACCTCGCATCATGACTTGGGCCGTTGCCCCGTTTTCGCAGAGGTGGCGGGGGTTTTCAGCAGGCTCTTAGGGGGTAATGGTGGCGGTGCCGGCGAAGAAGGCCTGGGCCGCGGCCTCGGCATCGATGCTCACGGCACAGGCCTGAGCCAAAGGAGCCCGTGCCCTTGATGGCGAACACCAGGGGACTGCCGATCTCAAGGCTCCAGCCCAACAGGTGGCCGTAGCCATGGCCGTTTGCAGGAATGCTGCATGCCCCATGCAGGGCGCTGTTGGGAACCAGGGCCACGGCGAAATGGAGGACCTTGTGGGTGTCAATACCTATTACGACGTCGCTCTGTTCAGCGAAGGAGGGCTATCTGAGGGTTGGTGGTGCCATTGACACCTAGTAGAGAAATCAGCAGGCAAGCCGGCCAGAACTTGTGATGGGGCCTCTTGACCAGGCTCCTATCAGCTCACGACACTCCCTCTGGTCGGCCCCATCCACCCAAGACTACAAATCTGTCTAGAGGCACCAACAGGGGCTGCTTGGCCAGCCAGTACAGAAGTTAGCTTGGATGGAAGGGATTACCAGAATCATCACAGCCAGGCAAGATGATTCCCTGCTGCCGATCTGGCGGCGATGGTCAAGCTAGGCTGTACAGCGTCGATTACTGTAAGCGGTGGATTGATCCTCAGGTTGGGGCACAATCTTGGTGGTTGAGCTGGTTGACGTCAATCGCAGGAGTCAGTGATGGGCCGCATTCCAACCTGGCGCTGGCGCCTTCTGCGAGGCTCATGGCCACCCGCTGGCTCTTCACGGCAAAAAGCCCCTCCGCCGCCTAACGCGATCAAGGAGCGGGCATATCTGCTGAGCAAGGCTGCCCCCTGGAGAACGGCTGAGGAGAATTTGGAGCTGGCGAATCGGGAGCTCACGAGACCCTGGCCGTTTCCATTCCTGGTTTCCCTGTGGCGATGGACTGGGATCTCTGAGAAAACAGGATGGGAATTATTTGCTGGCATCTCGCTTCCAGTTCTATTGACTGCCGGCGGATGGTACATTACGACATTGGATAACACGAGACAGCGGGAGATGGCAGGCGATGTTCAGAGAAACAACGTATTGCAGGCTTATGTGGAAAGTATTAAATCACTTCTTCTGGATAAGGAACAACCCCTAGTCGCTTCAAATCCAAGCACGGTGTCACAAGGGATTGCTCGGGCATTGACGCTTGCTGCTCTGACGCAGCTTGACAGCAAAAAAGGCTCCATCCAGGATCGGGTTGGCGTGAATGTAAAGAAAAGTCTGGCCATTAACTTTCTGCTTGATTCAGGTCTGAATAGCACACCAGGAATGATCTTCTCCCTCAGTGGAGCCAACCTCAGTGGGGCCGACATCAGCGGGGCTGATCTCCGCGGGGCCGATCTCAGCGGGGCCGATCTCAGCGGGGCCGACCTCCGCGGAACCGACCTACGTGGGACCGACCTACGTGGGGCCGATCTCAGCTTCGCCAATCTCAGTGGGGCCGACCTCAGCGAGGCCTTTCTCAGCGGGGCCAAGTTCTGGCACACAATTTGCCCGGAGGGGAACGAAACGAACTTGGATTGCCTGGTCCCTCCTGCAGGTCAGTGATTGCATCCACAGCCTTCTGCGATGGTCGTGGCCACGGGAGACCCCCCATCAACCAAGCCGTTTCCTGCGTTCACGCGGCCATTGGCTCGTGAATGGGGTGGCTTTTCCAGAGTCTCCCTAGAGCGCCAGCCGGCGCCGTTCCTCCTTCAGCCGGCTGCGGCGCTGGCGGGCCTCACGCAGCATCTCCTTGCCGTCATGGAGGTAGCTGTCCACGTAGCCCATGGTGTAGCGCTCCAGCTCCACCAGGGCATCCTGCACCTGGCTGAGGCAGTGGTAAAGGCTGAGGCCAAACCCCCGTGCCACCGCTGGGCAGGCCCGGGAGCGGTAGAGGGCCTCCACCTTCTCCATCCGTGAGCGGCTCTGCTCGAGAAAGGAACAGAAGGCCTCCATCAGGTCGTCGTCGTAGGGATCAGCCGCCAGGGAGCGCAACTGGGCCGGGAAAGGATTGATCACCTGGCCGATCAACCGGTCGATCGGCACATACACCTGCTGGAGCCAGCCCAGCAGCTCCTCGTCGCTGGCCGCCCCTGCGCCCCGGCCCGGGCCTGAACCATGTCCACCGGGGCGCGGCGGAGCCACCACCCCAAGCCCGGCGCCGTGGTCGTAGTGGCGGCGACGGTCCCGATCCCGGAGCACTTCCCAGGCGGCATTGAGGGCCAGGATCGTGCATTGATCGCCTCCGGCATCAGGGTGGTGCCGTTTGACGAGGGCTCGGTAGGCGGCCTTGATCTCGGCGAGGGTGGCCCCGGGGGGAACCCCGAGGGTGGCGTAGTGGTCGGCTGGGGTCCTGGCCATGCGCTGGAAGCGCCGTCTGGCACCAGCATCGCCGATGGAGCAGCCCGCTGGAGCTCAAAAAAAAGCCCCCCTTGGAAGGGGGGCTGGGGGGGTGGTGAGGAAGGGTGAGAAGGAAGGAACGCCCAGGCCAGGAGACCTGGAGGGGACCCGGAGGATCAGAACTTGAACCGGGTCGAGACGAAGCCGCCAAACACGTTGCTGGACTGGCCGATGGTGGTGAACTGGCCGTTGGGCTTGCTCAGGAAGAACAGCGTTGGGGTCACGCTGATGGCGTCGGTGACCTGGAAGTTGTACCACCACTCCCAGGCAAAGTTGCCGTCCTGAGGGGTCTCGCCGTTGCGCAGCGAGGTGGCGAAAACCGGCTGACCGACGGCCATGCCGGCCTGGTTGCCCTTGATGAACACATCGGACCACTGCAGTCCGACGCTCCAGGACTGGCTGGCGCCCCGGTTGGTCGACTGGTTGAAGGTGGGAACCTGGTCGAAGCCCGTGGGGACGTTGAACGTGGTGGCGCCTACACGAACCGACCGGGTGAGGGGGTTCAGGCTGGGCTGGGTGAGGGCGTTGTAGCCCCAGCCCAGGTTGATCGAGGGGATCCAGCCGCTGTTCTTCGGCTGCCAGGCGGCCGTCAAAGCGAAGTTGTTCGAGTAGGAGGCGCTGCTGTTGAAATCGCCTGCACCAACGAAGTTGTTGTTGATGTTGGAGCAGTCGACCGCTGGCTGGGCAAAAGAACTGCCACGGCGGAAGTTCTGGTTGCACTGCAGGTAGCTCCAGGCGAAGGCCGTGCGCCACTGCTTGCCGACTAGGGCCAGCTGGGTGGTGAAGGTGCCGGCGCTGCGCTCGGTGAACAGGCCGCCCTGGTTCGGGTTGCCGTTGTCGCCATTGGGGGCGACGTACATGGTGGAGGCAGCGAAGTAGGGCTTGCCCTTCTTGACGTTCTGCTTCCAGACCAGGCCGAAACCGGCACCGGTGGCCTTGTTGTAGGTGCCAGGAGCACCCCAGAGTGAAAATACGTCGAGCAGGTCAGGCTTGTAGAACCAGGGCGTGACAGCGAGAGATTCCGTGTTCCTGACCCTGGCACCGAGGAAGACGGTCAGATCCCTGCCGATCGGGAACTTGTAGTAAAGACGATCGAGATTGACGACGTTGGCGCCACCGGTGGGAGCAAAGGCCCGATCCAGGGCCATCAGGTTGTAGGGCTGGCCGTTAAAGGGGCTGTTGTTGAAGTTGCCGCTGCGCAGGCGGGTGTACAGCAGGTCCTTGCCAGTAAAGCTGGTGAGGAAATTGAGGCGGACGTCGTAGTTGAAGACAGCGCCGCCCCAGTTGCGCCGGTTGCTGTTGGGGAAGGCGTTGGCGGCAGCGGCCGGAACACCGAGGGCCGGGTTGGGCAGGGTCTGGTTGCCACCGAAGCTGTTGGCGCCGATCACGAAGACCGTGTCACCCTGAAGCCTGGTGGTAGTGGAGAACTGGGTGGCTTCCAGCTCACCCACCTTGGCCTCCAGGCCATCCACGCGGCCGCGCAGCACGGCGAGTTCCTTCTCGAACTCGTCCATCAGGCGCTTGAGCTCGTCGGTCACCTCGGTGATCCGGTCGAGGCAGGCGTTCAGCAGGGCCGCCGCTTCGTAGCGGGTCATGGCCTGGCCGCCCTTGAAGGTGCCGTTCGGATAGCCGGCGACGCAGCCGTAACGCTCGACCAGGTTGGAGAGCGCCTGGAAGGCCCAATCGGTGGGCTTGACGTCGGAAAACTGGTTGACGCTCGTGACCTGGTTCTGGGCTTCCCAGGCCTTGAAGCTGTCGATGTTCTGCTGCTCCATGTAGGTGGAGATCTCCGCCCTCTGGGAGGGGGAGATCTCACTGGCGGAAGCGGCAAGCGGCGAAAGCAGCCCAAGGGCTACCGGCGCCAGCAGAAGTTGCTGGAAGGGTTTCATTGGTCCTCACACCAAAAAGAGGAATCCCCGTAAAGGGGGTGGCTCAAAACTATTGGAATCCCATCCCAAGTCATCTGGTCTCGATCACATCTGGAGGTATCGCAGATGACATGAGCGAAGGTGCACATTCAAGGCAACAAAAAAACCGGCTGCAAAGCAGCCGGGCAGACACAAGGAGGTTGTGAGGGGTGGATCCGAAAGGATCAGAACTTGAAGGTGGTCTTGATCAGGCCGCCAAAGTTGTTGAACTCGGAGCCGCTGTTGGGCAGGCCGCCGATGTTCTTGGAGATCTGACCGAGGGGGGCGCTCAGGTAGTAGAGAGCCGGGGTCACGCTGATGTTGTCGGTGACCTGGAACTTGTACCACCACTCCCAGGCGTAGTTGCCATCGGCGATGGTGTTGGCGGAGAGAATACCGGGCAGCGGGGTGCCACGGGTGACTGAGGTCAGGAACGTGGGCTGACCGACCGCCATGCCGGCGGAGTTGCCCTTGATGAACACATCGGACCACTGCAGACCGACGTACCAGGACTGGCTGGTGGCCTGGGTGAGGCCGACACCGGGGGTGGTGACCAGATCCGTGGCACCGTTGGTGAACAGACCGTTGTAGTTGCTGGTGTTGATGCCCCAGCCGCCGCTGATCGAGGGGATCCAACCGGAGTTGGTTGGCGACCAGTAGGCGCTGATGCCCACCGAGTTGGTGGAATCGGCGTTGGTCTGGAGGATGGTCGCCAGAGGGGTGCCGTTGCCGGTGTAGAGACCCGTGCCACCCGAAGAGTAGGTGTAAGCCGCCGCGATGCCGTAGTTGGCACCGCTGTAGGCCACCTGAACCGTGCCGGTCTGGGCGGAGCAATCGTTGCCAATACCGCCGCAAGTGGCGAAGTCGGTGCTGGGGGCGCCATTGCCGGCATTGGCCGACACGTAGTTGGCACTGATGCTGAAGCCTCCGCTCTTCCACCACAGACCACCACCACCACCGAGGTTGAGGCTGTAGGTGCCGGGGGCACCGGCGTAGGTGAAGATGTCAAGGATGGTGTCAGCCGGGTAGGCGCTGGGCCACACGGCGAGCATGTCGTCCTGGCGGACCCGGGGACCGATGGTGGCGGTGAAGCCGGAGCCGATCGGGAACTGGTAGAACAGCCGGTTGATCTCGACCATGTTCGGACCGGCAGGACTCTCAAATCCAGCTTCCAGGGCGTTTAGGCCGACCACGGGCCCCCCGAAGGGGCTATTGCCGAAGTTGCCGGCGCGCATGCGGGTGCGCAGCAGATCCTTGCCGGTGAAGCTGGTGTCGAAGTCGATGCGCAGGTCGTAGTTGAAGACCGTGGCGCCCTGCTGGCGGCGAGCCTGGTTGGCCCAGGTGTTGGGCACAAAGCCCACAAGGGCTGCATTGGGACCGAAGGCACCCGGGACCAGGGCCGGGAAGGTGGTGAAGGCTGCCGCCAGGGGGCTCACCCGAGCGTTGCCGCCGAAGCTGTTGGCACCGATCACGAAAGCGGCGGTTCCCTTGAGCTTGGTGGTGGTGGAGAACTGGGTTGCCTCAAGCTCACCCACCTTGGCCTCCAGGCCATCCACGCGGCCGCGCAGCACGGCGAGTTCCTTCTCGAACTCGGCCATCAGCCGCTTGAGCTCGTCGGTCACCTCGGTGATCCGGTCGAGGCAGGCATTCAGCAGGGCCGCCGCTTCATAGCGGGTCATGGCCTGGCCGCCTTTGTAGGTGCCGTTCGGGTAGCCGGCGACGCAGCCGTAGCGCTCGATCAGGTTCGAGAGGGCCTGGAAGGCCCAGTCGGTCGGCTTGACGTCGGAAAACTGGTTGATGCTGGTGACTTGCTCCTCGGCGGCGTACTTGTTGACGCCGTCGATGTTGAGCTCAGCTGCCTGGACCGCCACGGGGGCGAGCAGGCCGAGGGCTGCGGGAGCAACCAGCAGTTGCTGGAAGAGTTTCATGGGGTTCCTCACACGGAAGCGGCGCAATGCGCCAAACGAAGAATCACCCAGGGAGACCTGTCCATCCAGTGTCCATGTGCCAGAAAACACAACGTCCGGTACCCGGAGGTGCTGCCAGAGTGCCGCCCATGAAGGCCCTTTGGGCAACGTTGCCCTTCCTGCCCCTGCTTCTGACGGCGGCGCCGCGCAGCTTCCTGGCCCACGACGAGGGCTACTACGCCCTGCAGGCCCGCTGGATCGCCCAGAGCGGCCAGTGGCTGGCTCCCCCTTGGTGGGACCAGGTGGTGTTCGATCGCACCATCGGCCTGCCCTGGCTGATCGCCGCGGCCTACCGGCTGTTGGGGGTGGGCCCCTGGGTGGCCCATGTGCCGTCGTTGGTCGCCGCCGTGGCCTCCCTGCTGCTCACGGCGGCCCTCGCCAGGCGCCTGCTGGGAGGTGAAGGAGTCGGCTGGCTCGCCGCGGCCGTGCTGGCGCTCACCCCCCTGTGGCTCGACTACGCCCACCTGGCCAGCCAGGACATGCCGCTGCTGGCCCTGGAGCTGCTGGGCCTGCTGGCGCTGCTGCGGGCCGGCGACACCCCACAAAGGCACTGGACGCTACTGGCTGGCGCCTGGATCGGTCCGGCTGTCCTGATCAAGGGCTTCATGGTGGCGCTTCCCGTGCTGGCCCTGCTGCCCTTTGCCCTGCTGGAGCGGCGGCCCGTGCTGCGGCGACCCGCCTTCTGGCTCGGCCTCGCCCTCGGCTGGCTGCCGGTGGCGCTCTGGCTGGGCCTGAGCCTGCGGGAGCTTGGCCTGCCGGTGGTGGCGGGGCTGTGGCAGAAGCTGCACTACCTCTCGCAGAGCGATGTCTACAGCGCCGGTCCGCTCTATTACCTGTGGAACCTGCCGGCCAATACCTTTCCGTGGTGTCTGTTCGCCCTGGCGGGCTGGCGTGGCTGGCTGGGCACAGCGATGGACCGATCCAGGCGTCTGCTGTTGCTCCTCTATCCCCTGCTGATGCTGCTCCTGCTCAGCGCCTTCCGCACCAAGACCCCGTATTACGGACTTCAGCTCACCCCCTTTGTCGCCCTGGCGGCCACCGCCGGCCTGCGCTCCTGGAGCAGCGGAGGCCACAGGA
Source organism: Synechococcus sp. CS-1332 (assembly GCF_025127995.1). Classification (GTDB taxonomy): domain Bacteria; phylum Cyanobacteriota; class Cyanobacteriia; order PCC-6307; family Cyanobiaceae; genus Cyanobium. Next base: position 40,315 of record NZ_JAHLYP010000053.1, read on the forward strand.
GCGCCCGCTGGGCCAGCCTGGGCCTCGGTGGCCTGGGAATGGTCCTGCTGCTGGCGGCGGCGGTGGTGCTCTCGCCTGGGGCGCCGGCCGGACGTCTTGTCGCCAATGGGGTGGCCAGCCTCGCGCCGACACCAGAACAGTTCGCCCTGGCGGCGGGAGGCCTGGGCCTGGCCTGGGCCCTGGTGCCCTGGTGCCGCTCCAGCTCCCGCCGGCTGGGGGCCCTGCTGATCGGTCCCTGGCTGGCCCTGGTCCTGCTGGTGCAGGCCGGCCTGTTCACCGACAGAAGCCCCCTGCAGCGGCAGGCGCTGGCGCGCCCTGAGGCGGCGATGGCGCTGGCCGCCGGGCCCATCGCCGCCGCGGCCGGCGCCCCCCTCAGCGGTGAGGAGCACGCGGGGCTGATCCTGGTGGCCCTGGCCAGCCCCAGCCTGATACCCCGCATCGGAGCGGCGGAGCGGGTCCCCGCAGGGGAGCGGGTGTGGATCCGGCGCCAGGAGCTGCCGACCGGATGGCCCGTGCGGCTGCAGGCCCCCGAACTGGAGCCCTGGGTGCTGGCCGAAGCCTCAGGAGCGGGCCGATGAGGCTGGCGCGGAACCGGGACGGTTGGGTCCTGCTGGGGTTGTGGTTGGCGGGTGTTCTCCTGGATGTTTTGTGGCTGCAGCGCCACACCCAGCCGCCGGCCTGGGACCAGGGGGAACATCTCAGCCGCGCCCTGGGGGTCTGGCAGGTGCTGGGTGAGGCCGCGCCCTTCGACCCCTCCTGGTGGCAGCGGCTCTGGGCCGAGACCCCCACCTACCGGGGACCCTTCACCTATCTGGTGACGGCACCGGTGTTCAGCCTGCTCGGGCCCGGTTATGGCAGTGCGATTCTCTCCAACAGCCTGTTCCAGGCGCTGCTGCTGGGGAGCCTGTACGGCCTGGGTCGCCTGGCCCACAGCCGGGCCGCTGGCCTCTGGGCCGCCTTTCTCTGCGGCGTCTCCCCGGCCCTGCTCAACCAGCGCAGCGACTACCTGATCGATTTCAGCCTGACGGCCGTGCTCACAGCCACCTGGTGGCTGCTGAGCGTGCGGGTGCTGGCCCGCCCCCGGCACCCGTGGCTCTGGAGTCTGGGGGGCGGCCTGGGGCTCGGGGCGGTCGTTCTGACCCGTCCGACCGGCCTGGTGATGCTGTGGCTGCCCCTGCTGGCGCTGGCCTGGATGGCCCTGGCGGCCCTGGTCCAGCGGGGCCGACCGGCCCGCCTGGGCGAGTCGCTGCTGGCGCTGGCTGCGGCGACGGCCGTGGCCTGGCCCTGGTGGAGCCAGAACTGGCTGACGATCCTCTCCACCGTCAACAAGGCCCGCCAGTGGGGGGTGCTGTATCAGGACGGGCTGGAGGCCAACACCCTGGCGGGCTGGCTGTTCTATCCCCGCCTGCTGCCCACGATGGCCGGGGCCGCCCTGGTGGCGGTGGTGGTGGCGGGAGGGTTGCTGAGCAGGTCGCTCCGCCGCAGCCCGCCACCCTCCCGGTGGCCGAAGCAGCGCCTCGCCTGGTGGCTGAGCTTTCCGCTTGGGGGCCTGCTGCTGGCCACCTTGATGAGCACCAAGGACTTCCGCTTCGTGCTGCCCCTGGTTCCCCAGCTGTGCCTCGGCCTGGGGATCCTTTTGGCCTCGGCCGCCGGTCGCTGGACGACCGGCTGGCGGCTGGCGGTGGTGGGAATCGGGGTGTGGGGCGCCCTGGCCAGCCAATTCGCCCTGGCGGCCAACCCCACCGGATTCCCGCCGCGGCCCCCCATCGCCGGTCCCCCCTGGCCCCTGGAGGCGATCGTTTCCACGATCCGGCAGCGCAGCCCGGAGCAGCTCTCCACCCTGGCGGTGCTGCCCGACAGCCAGGGGCTCAACGCCTTCAACCTCGACGCCGAAGGTCGCCGTCAGAAGTTTCGCGTTGCCGCCCGCCAGACCGTGGCTCCCGTTGACCAGCTTGACGGGGACCTGGCCGGCTTCGACTGGTTCCTGCTCAAGGGGGGCGACCAGGGGGTGATGAGCGACGACCGCCAGGCCGCCCTCGATGGGATGGTGCGCCGTTCGCCGGCGTTCCAGGCCGCCGGGAGCTGGCCGCTGCCCGACGGCAGCAGCGCCGAGCTCTTCGAGCGGCGGCAGCTCAGCCTGGAGATGACCCCGGTGGCCTGCGGGGCGGATCCCAGCCTTCAGCTGGACCTCAGCGTCGAACCCTCCTCCCCCCTGCGTCCGGGCAGCGAGGCGGTGCTGGTGAGCCGCCTGCGGGGGCCGGCGGCCGAGCTGCGGGACGGCCTGCTGCTGCTCGACTGGCGACCGGAAACCGCCGGCGCTGGCCTGCCGAGCTGGCGCCATGACCGCGGCATCGGCCAGGGGATGCTGCGCGTCGATTCTTCCGCCTGCCTGGAGGTCCGCGAACGCCTGGCCCTGGTGGTGCCGGCCGGGCTGCCCGACGGGACCTACCAGCTGCGGGCCCGCGCCCTTGACCGCCAAGGGCAGCCGCTGGCCCTGCGACGTTCACCGCTCCCGCTGACGGTGGCGGCCGATGGCGGCGGCGGAGACAGTGGGGCGCCCCCGAACCGCATCGACCAGCTGCTCGCGCTGGGGAGACTGCTCCGCGAGGGCGAGCTGGATCTGCTGTTCCGGCAGGTGGGACAGATCAACCAGCGCGATCCCCAGCAGACCTACCTGGCCCAGGGGGAGCGGCTGCTGCGGGCCCGGCTCCAGGAGACTCCCCCCGACGCCGGTGGGGGGGATCTTGAGGACCTCTATGGTCTGGCCCTGGCCCAGGCGCTGCAGCGGCACGCCGATGGGGCCGTCGACACCCTGCAGCGCATCGTGTCCCTCGAACCCAGCAATCCCCATGCCCTGATGGCCCTCGGCTTCGTCCAGCTCTACCGCTTCCACCCTGGCCAGGCCCAGGTGGCGCTCGATGCCGCCGCCCGGCTGGACCCCGGCAATCGCACCCTGCGGACACTGCGGGCTGTGGCCAGCGGCCTGCGGCTGGATGTGGCCGGCACCCTGGCGCTGCTGCGATGAACGGCACTCTTCAGCCCGAGGCCCTGCAACGGTTCCACCGACGCAACCGGGCCTACTACGAGGACCTGAACCGGCTGCATCAGCTGCTGGTCGCACCGGGCCTAAGGGTGCTCGAGATCGGTTGCGGCCTGGGCGATCTGCTGGCCGCCACCCACCCGAGCCACGGGGCTGGCATCGAGCGCGACCCCGCCATCGCCGCCGCCGCCCGGGCGGCCCATCCCAACCTGCGGATCGTCTGCGCCGAAGCGGCGGCCATCACCCCGGAGGCGATCGGAGAGAGCGAGCCGTTCGATGTGATCCTGCTGGCCAACACCCTCAACACCCTCGAAGACGTGCAAGGGGTGATCGAGCGGCTGGCGGCGTTCTGCCATGACCGCACCCGGCTGGTAGTGAGTTTCCACAACTGGCTGTGGCAGCCCCTGCTGAAGACGGCGGAAACCCTGGGTCTTCGCCAGCCCCAGCCGCCCGAGAGCTGGCTCACCCCCAGGGACGTGCAGAACCTGCTCGACCTGGCCGGCTGGGAGGTGCTCAAGCAGGGGCACCGCTGCCTGCTGCCGCGCCAGATTCCCGTGCTCGGCCCCCTGGCCAACCGCTGGCTGAGCCAGCTGCCTGTGCTCGAACAGTTCGGGCTCACCCACTGGCTCGTGGCCCGTCCCGCCACCCCGGCCCAGCGCCGGCCCAGCGTCAGCGTGGTGATCCCGGCCCGCAACGAGGCGGGCAACATCGCCGCCGCCATCGACCGCATGCCCCTGCTGGGATCGGCCACCGAGGTGCTGTTCGTGGAGGGTCATTCCTCCGATGACACCTGGGCGGAGATCGAGCGGGTCTGCGCTGCGTACTGCGGCCCACTGCAGCTGCGGGCCCTGCGCCAGAGCGGCCGCGGCAAGGCGGACGCCGTCTGGTTGGGCTTCGATCAGGCCGAGGGGGACGTGCTGATGATCCTGGATGCGGATCTCACCGTGCGTCCCGAAGACCTGCCGCGGTTCTACAAGGCCCTGGCCGAGGGCCGGGGGGAGTTCGTCAACGGCTGCCGACTGGTGTATCCCCGCACCTGCGCCGCCATGCCGCCACTGAACACGGCCGCCAACCGTTTCTTCGCCGCGGCCTTCTCCTGGCTGCTGCGCCAGCGGCTGAAGGACACCCTCTGCGGCACCAAAGTGATCTGGAAGGCCGACTACGAGCGCCTCAAGGCCGGGCGCGCCTACTTCGGCGACTTCGACCCTTTCGGCGATTTCGACCTGCTCTTCGGTGCCTCCAAGCTGAACCTCAAAATCGTGGAGGTGCCGGTGCGGTACCAGGAACGCAGTTACGGCAGCTCCAACATCGCCCACGTGAAGGAGGGACTGATCCTGGCGCGGATGTGCCTCTACGCGGCCCAGAAGCTGCGTTTCACGCCGTGAGCGCCCAGGAGTGCGCCCCAAGTCCCCGTCGCCACCACAGGTGTCGCCGTCGCCGCTGATGAAAAAGCGCTGGTTTCTTGGCCTGGTGGCGACCCTGGTGCTCTACCTGGGGCTCAGTTTCTGGTTCGGCTTCGCCAACGTGATGCGCTCCCTGTCGGCGCTGCCCTGGTGGTGCTGGGTCGTGGTGCCGGCGCTGGTGGTCCTGGGCTATCTGCTGCTGTTCCAGCGCTGGCAGTTCTATCTGCGGCAGCTGGGACACCCCCTGCCCTGGCGTCCCAGCGGCCAGATCTATGCCGCCGGCCTCTCGCTGGTGGCCGCGCCAGGTCGCAGCGGTGAGGCCCTGCGCGGGCTGTGGCTGCAGCGGCGCCACGGCATCCCGATGCAGGTCGGCGTCGGGGTGACCCTGGCGGAGCGGGTGACGGACCTGGCCGGGGCCCTGCTGGTGCTCGCCTGGGGGCTCGGGGGCCGCGTCCTACCGGCCCTGCTGGCTGGCGGGGGGACCCTGGCCATCGGCGCCTGGCTGCTAACCCACCCGGCGGCCCTGCGGCGCCTGGAGGCGTTCCTCGATCGGCTGCCGGCCCACCGGCGCTGGCGCGGACTGACCCGGCTGCTGCGGGAAGCCCTCGGGGCAGTGAGCCGGCTGCGCCGGCTGCTGCGGCCCTGGCCGCTGCTGGTGGGCACCGCCCTGGCCGCACTGGTGTGGCTGATCGAGGCGGCGGCGCTGATGGGCCTCTTTCTGACGCTGGGGGATCCCTTGGCCCTCACCCAGGCTGCCGTGATCCGCACGGCCATGGCCCTCGGTGGCGTCCTCTCCTTCCTGCCGGCGGGCGTCGGCACTGCAGAGGCCACGGCCATCGGCCTGGCGGTGGCCTTCGGTGTCGATCGGTCGGCGGCGCTGGCGGTCACCCTGGTGCTGCGGGTGTGCACTGTGCTGCTTCCCACCGCAGTGGGATTGCTGGTGCTGGCCCGCCACAGGGACGGTGGCGAGGGGGTGGGCGCTTGATCGAGGCGATTCGCTCTCCGGACTCCAAGGCCAGAGGCCGCGCTCCCGCCTCGCCCAGCGGCTACCGGCCCGAAATCGACGGCCTGCGGGCCCTGGCCGTGGTGGCGGTGATCCTCAACCACATCGATGAACGGCTCCTGCCCAGCGGCTATCTGGGGGTGGACGTCTTCTTCGTGATCTCGGGCTTCGTGATCACCGCCTCCCTGACCCGCCGCCCGGCCCGCTCCCTGGCCGATCTGCTGCTCGACTTCTACAGCCGCCGGCTGAAACGGCTCGTGCCGGCGCTGCTGCTCTTCGTGGTGGTGGTGGGTGTGCTGTCCTGCCTGGTGATCCCGCGCCCCCATACGGCCCTGCGCACGGGGATCAGCGCCCTGTTCGGGTTCTCCAACGTCTACCTGCATGGGCAGGCCACCGACTACTTCGGCACCGCCACCAAACTCAACCCCTTCACCCACACCTGGTCGCTGGGGGTGGAGGAGCAGGTCTACCTCTTGTTCCCCCTTGTGGCCTGGCTGACGGGCTTCGCCCGCCCAGGAGCCGGTGGCCAACGGAACCTGTTCGCCGTCATGGGAGTGGCTTCGCTCGCTTCTCTGATCACCTTCGTTCAGCTCTACCCCAGCCAGCAGGCGGCCGCCTACTTCCTGATGCCGCCACGGCTCTGGGAGATGGGGGCCGGCTGCATGCTGTTCTGCGCCGGCGGCGTCTGGCCGGCGGCGGCCCGGGGGCTTGGCCGCGTGCCGCCTTTGGCGCCGGCCCTGGGCCTGGTGGGCGTGATGCTGCTGCCCCTGAGCTGGGCGATCCCGGCCACGGCCGCCGCCGTTGGCTTCACCACGGCGCTGATCGGCAGCCTGAGGGAGGGCACCGCCGCCTATCGCCTGTTCACCCTGCCGGCCCTGGTGGCCGTAGGTCTGATCTCCTATTCCCTCTACCTCTGGCACTGGGGCGTGCTGTCCCTAAGCCGCTGGACCATCGGCCTGCACTGGTGGTCGCTGCCATTCCAGGTCGCCCTGATCGTGATTCTTTCGCTGGCCTCCTACCGCTGGGTGGAGCAGCCCCTGAGGCAGGCCTCCTGGGCGCCTCGGCGGGGGGGAACAATCGCCATCGGGGTGGGCAGCCTGGCGGCCGGGGCGGGCCTGCTGATCGGGGTCGACAACCTGCCCCCGTTCAGCCTCTACGCCGGACGCAACCCGATCCCGGCGGGCATGGGGGTGGAATCGCTGGTCGATCCCTATCGGGTGGCCGGCGCCGCCGGGACCTGGCAAGGCGCACCCTGCGTCCTGGCCAAGGAGGCTGATGCGGACAAAACCATCCCCCTCGAGGCCTGCACCCTCGGGGACTTCGCCACGGCCCGCCATCGGGTGCTGGTGGTCGGCAATTCCTTCTCGGCCTCCTTCGCCGAAGCCTTCGACGACCTGGTGGCCAAAGACAACTTCGCCGTGACGATCACCTCGGCCTGGGCCGCCTCGCCGGTGGCCAACTTCGCCACCGTGGGCGGCGGTGGCCCTTTCGCCGCCATCAATCGGGCCTACTGGAACCGGGTGGTGCCGGAACTGGTCGACCGGCTCTCCCCGGGCGACTGGGTCTTCCTGGTCAACGACATGGTGATGTTCTCGCCGCCCAGCCAAGGGCCTGGCAACCGGCTGATCCTGCAGACCCTCAGGGTCGGCCTCACCGACTTCTCGGCCAGCCTGGCGCGGCGCGGTGTGCGCCTCGCGGTGCTCAACGGGCTGCCCTTCGCGCGGGAGGCGAACTGCCATCCGGCCAGCGCCTTGCCCCAGTGGTTCTCGCCCTTCGGGGGTCCCTGTCTGATGCCGGGCCGGACGGAGTCCCTGCGCCGCCGCCAGCCTCTGGACGACCTGCTGACGCAGCTGGATAACCAGGGAACGCTGCAGGTGGTCGATCTGTTCGACCTCTTCTGCCCCGAAGGGGCCTGCACTTACCGCTCCAAGGGTGGGGCGATTCTCTACCGGGACGAGCATTCCCATCCTTCGAAGCCAGCGGTGCGGCTCGCCGCCCAGGAGATTCGCCGGGTGCTGACGTCGGCGCCGAAAGCGCAAAGCCCGCCATAAACGCTGCGGGTTAGTGACGACCATTTGTACCGTCCATTAACGATGCCCCCGAAACCAAAATCTCCAGATGAACCTGGGGACAACGGTTTCGGGGGCTCTCGCCGGGTCCGCTCTGGCGCGGAACCGATGGATCAGGAGTCAGCAGCCGTGATCAGCCGGCATTCTCCGCGATCAGCAGACCCTGGATGGGACAACTTGGGGGCATGGACACCTCCTCCTGTGGGTTGGATGCCAGCCGGCGACGCCTTCGGGACGGCTTGGAAACGGTTTTCGGGGAAACCCCGAAACCGAAGCCTTGAGCCGTCACCACGCCACTGCTGACAGGACCCAGTGACTGTAACGACTTTTTGAACCTTGCCGCAGGCAACTCCTGCGGGGAGGTTCGGATGGCCTGGCAACACCCTGGCCAGAGAGATCTGCGTAGGAGAATTCTGGTACATCAGTACCTTCTTGGCACGCCACGACATCTGCGCCTTCACGGGTGGGCGGCATGGCAGAGGAATCGAAAGACATCAGTGCAAAGCTTTGACACTCATGTCAGGTAGGTTTCAGATCTCGTGGGGTGCCCCACCAGTCTCCCGGCTTTGATGATGCCACCCGCCCTTACGTCCTTGGCCAGTCAACTGGCCGTCATTACTGTCTTCATACTCTTCAGTTTTGGACTGCTCGCAGCAACAAGGCTGAAGACGGGTGCCAGAGGCAGCACCAATAGCCAAAGCCGGAAGGTCCCAGAGGAGCGCAATGACGGCCTTGACCTTCTGGCCGGCCTCATCGCTTTTGGCGTGGTCTGCAACATCCTACTGATCCTGCCAGGGCTGATTGAACGTCTCACCGGATCGGGCGAACAGCCGATCCTGATGCTGCATCGATTCTGCAGCGGCCTCTCCACGGCAGCCGTGCTGGTGGTGGCGCTGCTCGGATTCCTGGCCCTGATGCAAAGCAATCACTGGCCTGTGCCGAAGCCATTGCGTTCCATAACATCGCCTCTGGCCTCACGCTTCGGGACCGATGCCATCAACCCAATCAATGATGCCAGCCTGCGTGTGCTGTTCTTTGTGCCAGCCGTCTACCTTCTCTCCGTTCCCTACTTAGGACTGCAATATGATACTGGCCTTTATCATTTGCCGTCCGTACTTCATTTCCAAGCCTTCGGCCCTGAACTTGGACTGGCCAACTTTCATTTCAGCTTTGGATTTTTCAACCTGCAGCAGTTCGCCCAGGTCTCACTGCAGAATCTGAGCCCTTCAAGATTCATTCTCTCCCCGTCACTCAACCTCATTTTCCTGGAAGCCTTCATCCTCACGGTCGTCTCAAGCCTGGCATCAATTCAAAAGCCAGAGAAACCAAATGGATCGAGACAGACAACAACAAGGGCCCTGCTCTATCTTGCCACAGGCCTCCTCTTTGGGATTCAATCACTGAACTCACTGGTGTCATTTGATGCGGATTTTGCGGTATCAATGACAACGCTGATGCTGGTCTACATCGTCTACTTCTGCGGCCCTGGCCTGCGACGTGATCAGGCTCTGGCTCTTTCCCTTTTTCTGCCGCTGCTGAAGCTCTCAGGAGCCTTGGGCCTTGCCCTGATTCTCTTGCTGGAGTTGCTGCATCAGAGGCCCGCGATCAAGAACTATCGCCTGCGAGGAGCCTTTCGCGTCGTCGGCCTAGCGCTGCGCACTCTCAAAATGAAAAGCACCTTGGCAGGCGCCACCCTGTTGGCCTACGCAGGCATGCTGGCGACGAACCTGATCACGTCCGGATATCTTCTCTTCCCCCTTCCCATGACTGGACCGTGGGGAGAACAGGCTGTTCCCTTGGCCTCAACCAAGTTCATCAGAAGTGCACTGGTCACAAATTATGCTCGTTTCGATGACAACATATCGCTGTCGGCAAGCGTGTATCCGAAACATCTGACGCTATCCGATTGGCTGCCAAGATTTCTATCTACATCCAGAGGGCAGCTGATGACGTTCTGGATCGTTTCCGCCTTGGTCCTATTTCTCGTCCTCGCTGCAATGACGATCGCAAGCAGGCGAAAGATTCGTGAACAAAAGTTGATGCATCTCAGTGCCTGCCTCCTACCTGTGACGGTACTGGCGCTGTTGGCATTACCTCCCAATCCACGGTTCTTTCCTTGGATTGGCTCTCTGATCGGCTTTGAGTTCACCGAGCTGGTGATTTTCTATCCACTGATTTCCTTGCTGACATCCACCCTACTGATGTCATTGCTGAGCGTGCGCTTACAGCGATCGCTTCTCAAGGCGACCGGTCCTGAACAGTACTCCATCAGGTCGCTTTCGAAAAATCAACTTTATGGTTGGCACTCAAGACACGAATCTGCTGCTGACTCCAAGGGAATTCAGGTCCGCTCTCCCAAAAAAGACAAATGCTGGTCGATTCAGCCTCCATGCACCCCCTACCTTCCATCCGCTGAAGGAAAATCCAAAAAGACGACAATGAACTGACCACCTGCATGGGCAAACCCAGCGAGCGGGCGAAATGGCCGCAGCCTTCAGAGGCGCATTGAACACAAAAAAGTGCCCTTGCTAAGGGCACTAAGTGTACTCAGAAGTGAGAAAGGAAAGATCTGCGATCAGAGCGCGTTGCCGCGGGGCAGAACCTCTTCAGGGAAGATGAAGTTTTCGTGCGGCTGGTCGGCGGGGGCCATCCAGGCACGCAGACCTTCGTTGAGCAGGATGTTCTTGGTGTAGAACGTTTCAAATTCAGGATCCTCCGCGGCGCGGATCTCCTGGCTCACAAAGTCATAGGCCCGCAGGTTGAGGGCCAGACCGATGATGCCGATGCTGCTGGTCCACAGACCCATCACCGGCACGAACAGCATGAAGAAGTGCAGCCAGCGC
>NZ_JAHLYP010000054.1 GCF_025127995.1 Synechococcus sp. CS-1332
CATGGTGAATCGAGTCGATGCCTTAGATGGAGATGATTATGTGTATGGAGGAGGGTTCGCTGATGTGTTGAAAGGCGGGAATGGCCATGACTGGATGGTTGGTGGTGATGGGGATGACCATCTCGATGGTGGAGCCGGTAACGATGTGCTGCAAGGTGGCTCAGGACGCGACTGGTTGATCGCCGGCAGTGGCAACGACAACCTGAACGGCGGAGCTGGGGATGATTTGTATGTGATCGGGATGGGAGGCGATCACAAGCAGATCAGTGACACGGACTACGTGAGTGGCAACCGTGATGTGGTGAGTTTCCATAACTTGAGATCCCAGGACATCTCCTTGGTCGAGCGTGACGGGAATCACTTGGTATTGCGTCACTCCGGTGGAGGACATGTGAAAGTGGATCAGTACTTTGCTTCTGAGATCTACCGTATCGAAGCTTTTCAATTTTCGAACGGCATTTTCTGGGAAGACAAGCAGCTGCGAGATCGCGTTGTTGTGGCTGGTGCAACCGCTGGGAATGATACCCTTGGCGGCTTCAATGATATGGTCAATCGCATCAAGGGCCTCGACGGAAATGATCTTCTGCAAGGAGGGGTTTTGCATGATGTCCTCACCGGCGGGAACGGTAATGACACGCTTAAAGGTGGTGATGGTGACGACATTCTTGATGGCGGTTCAGGCCATGATGTTCTCCATGGTGGGCGTGGCAAGGACCGCCTCGTCGCAGGCGCTGGCAACGACACGCTCGATGGAGGCGAGGGTGATGACAACTATGTGATTGTCAGGGGTGGATCGTTGAAGCGGATCACCGACTACGATCCTAATCTGCTGAACAGGGACTCGGTCACCTTCTCGAACCTGATGTCTACAGATGTTTCGTCAATACGGAGGAATGGCTTGCACTTGGAAATGAACTTCACAACCAAAGATCAGCTGACTGTTTCGAACTACTTCCTGTCCAATGAATACAGGGTTGAGGCTTTCCGATTTTCCAACGGTGTCACCTTTGGAGAGGCGCAAGTGCTGGCCCTGATCCCCCCGGCTTAGTCCCACCAGCTTTCCCCCCATCATTCGGCCTCGGCCGATAGATCGCCACCCCAATCACATCCTGCACCCGCCCCGCGTACTTCTCGAAGTTCTCGCTACGAATCACCCCCGCTCCCTCCGCCGCGTGGATCGCATCCACCACCCCGTCGCGCTTCTCCAGGAACCCCACGTGGGTCACATCCAGCCCCGGCACCTTCGTCACCAGTCCGAAGATGTCGCCGCTGCGCAGCGACGGCAGCACCCCCGGCAGAGCCGCCAGCGGGATGTAGGGCTGGTTCAGCACCAGATCCTTCTCCAGCTCCGTGATGCACTGCTTGTTGCGGGCCAGCTGCATTGGCTTGTAGCTCTTGATGTGGTTGCTCATGAAGTTGAGCGCCACCGTGCGGCGGCTGGCCCCCGGCAGGAACGGGGTGAGGTTCACCACATAGCCGTTGCGCTCGGCCGCCTCGGCCCAGCGGCTGAAGTAATGCTGCCGGCGGCAGTAGTCCACCTCGCCATCCACATAGCGCAGCCGCCGCACGTGCTGCGTGAAGCGCTCCACCCCTTCGTCCTGGGTGTCCACCTTGCGGCTGTTGCTCAGCGCCAGCAGCTGCTCCACGAACAGCAAACAGTCGAAGTTTGTGAGATCCAGCACCAGCTGTTCCTTCGGGCCGCCATCAAGGGAGAACCCCTTGAAGGGATAGTCGAGGAAGCGGCGCGCCAGCTGCACCAGCGCCTGGTTCATCGGCGCCCAGGCGGTGGCGTCGATCGCCTCCATCGCCAGCACCCGCGTTTCCCCCACGAATTTCGGTGCCGGCTCCGCCAGCGCCACACCCCCCGGCAGGGGGGGCGGCGCCGCCGCCACTCCGGAATTGGCCGGCGCGGCGTTTCGCAGCAGCAGGTTGGCCGCCGCGAAGCTCGCACCGGCGGCGATCAGCACCGTGAGGCCCAGCAGGAGAGTGGGTTTTCGCATCCAGCTGCAACCGCCGCGGCGACCCTACAGCCGCCGTCAGGCCGCGCTGCTCGCCAGCCACGTGTCCAGCCCCACCGCCGGCAGCTCGGGGCTGCTGGTGATCTCGATGATGCGGCCGCTGGCGGCCGGGTTCGCTGCCGCATCGAGGCACACCCGCGCCACCAGCCGCCGCGGAATGCTGTTGCTCTCCTGCTGGTCGGGCCCGCTGAAGCGGATCCCTTCGGCCTCGAGCCCCTCTTCGGTTTCCTTCAACCCCCCCGGGCGCACCACCGTCCAATCGAGGCCACTGGCGGCCAGCCAGCGCTCCCCCACCCCCTTCCACACCAGGATCAGCCCGAACAGGTTCAGCGGGTGCAGCCAGCGGCCGCTGCACAGGGAGCTCACCAGCACCACCCGCTTCAGCCCGGCCTCGCGGCAGGCGGCGATCTGGGAGCGGATCGCCAGGGCATCCACCTTCAACGGGCCGGCCAGATCCACCGACGGCCGTGCCCCGGTGGCGATCACCAAGGCGTCGCAGCCGGCCAGCGCCGCCGCCAGCGCCTGGCCATCGCCCAGCTCCAGGCGTACCAGCTCAGCACCAGCCAGCCCGGGCGGCACCTCTGAGCCCGGCCGCAGGATCGCCTTCACGCCCCAGCCCCGGCCCAGGGCCTCTTCCACCACCCGCCAACCCGTCTTGCCTGAAGCTCCACTCACGGCGATGCAGGTCATGGGGGGTCTGGGTCCAAAGCATTGGCCTCCATTCTCGTTGCCCGCAGGTTTGGATCGCGACAGCCAGCCAGGGGCCCCCTGGGTAGGCTGCACCCATGGCCGAAATGGTTCTCGAAGTCAATCACCTGAGCGTGCGGCGTGAGGCCGTCACGGCGGTGGATGACGTGAGCTTCCAGCTGGTGGCCGAATCCGACACGGCCCTGGTGGGTCCGAACGGGGCCGGCAAGAGCACCCTGGTGCAGGCCATCCTCGGCATCCTTCCCCGCCAGGCCGGCGAGGTGCGCTTCCTCGGCTGCAGCCTCGGCAGCCGAGGCCAGTTGCCACGGGAGCTGCGCGCCAAGCTGGCCTACCTGCCCCAGACCCTGAGTCCCCGGGGCCGCTTCCCGCTCACGGTGGCCGAATTCGTTGGCCTGGGCTGGGATCCCCCGGGTCTGGCCCTGCCCTGGCTGGGCCGCCAGGAGCGCCGCAGCGCCATCCGCGCCGCCCTGCGCAAGACCCTCTGCGCCGACCTGGCCGACCGCCTGCTCTCCGAACTTTCCGGCGGCCAGCTCAAGCGGGTGCTGCTGGCGTTCTGTGTCGTGCGCCCCCGCCGTCTGCTGGTGCTCGACGAGGCCCAGGCTGGCCTCGATGCCCGCGCCGCTGAGCAGTTCCACACCCTCCTCTACCAGCTGCGGCGCAGCGAGGGCTGGACGATCCTGCAGGTCTCGCACGATCTGGAGATGGTGCGCCGCACCTGCGACGGCGTGCTCTGCCTGAACCGCAGCCTGCGCTGCCACGGCACCCCCGACCACGCCCTCAGCCCCAACCGGCTGGCCCAGATCTATGGCCCGGGCTTCGTTCCCTACCACCACCGCCACCCACCCCACCGGCCCCCCCACGCCGAGGAAAGCCCGCCGGTCTGAACGGCTCCCTCAGCGGGATGCGGGAGCCGCCGGCAGGGGTTGGCCGAAGTTGGTGGGTTGCTGGTAAAGCCAGCGCAGGGTGGCCCGATCACGCCCGCTGAGCTCAAGCACCGGCCGGGCCCCGGGAACGGCCGCCATGGCGTCGGCGGGATCGTCGCTGTGGCCCCACAGCCCGAAGGCATGGCCCAGCTCATGCAGGGCGTTGGCCTCGGTGGCCTCCGGCCGCTGGCCAGGGCTGATCTGCACCAACACCTGGGGCTCCAGGATCCAGCCGGCCCCCCGATCCACCGCCACCAACGCCAGCTGGGCCCGGCCATGGCTGGCCCGGGTGCGGCCATTCGGCTCCCTGAGCAGGGGCGGACGCCGCCGCAGGATCCGCACCTGGGCCGCCGCCGGATCCTCCACCCGGGTGATCGCCAGGTCCTGCTGCCATTGGCCCAGGGCCCGCTCCACCGCGCCGAGCCAGAGCGCGTCCCAGCGTTGGCCCGCTCCGCCCGTCGCCGCCGGCTCCACCCACACGCACCAGTGATCCAGCCGGGGCCAGCCGAAGCCCGTGGGCCGCAGCAGTTGGCGGTAGTCCTCGCCTGTGGCTGGTGCCGCGGCGGCTGTGGCGGCGGGCGTGCTCGGCGTTTCCGCGATGGCGCGGGTGGCCATAGCCGCCCTGCAAGGTGGCGTGGCGGCCTGCAGCGGCGCCGCCAGCAGCAGCAGCGCCGGCACCAAGCCGGCCGCCAGCACGCGGTGGGGCCGGCCCATCAGCCCGCCAGTCCGACTCCGCGGGCCATCAGGGAGGCCATCAGGGGGATGGCGGCAAAGCCCACCAGCTCGATGTTGAGCACCCAGCGCAGGCGGTTGGCCAGGGCCTCGCTCACCTGGGGCAGCTCCCCCTTGCGCAGCGGAATCGCCCAGAGGATGTAGGTGATGGTGGGGTAGAGGGAGAGGGCGCCCACCGCCAGGTAGGTGCCCACCTTCCACCAGAACAGGGGATTCTCGGTGTAGAAGCTGGTGCCCTGGCCGAAATACAGCACCCGCAGAATGCCGCTGAGCAGCACCCCCAGGGCGGCCAGGCCGTAGGTCACGTCCGTGATCACCATCAGGATCGCGTCCTTGCGATCCGGGTCGGGCCGGATCAGGCGCCGCTCCAGCACCAGGGCGCCGAAGCAGACCATGAAGCTCAGGTAGTGCACGTAGGCCACCCCGGCGCTGGAGAGCACTTCGGAGGGGATGGAGAGAAGCCCGGCCATCGGCTGGTGTCAGGTGGTCGCTCCGGACGGTAGCGGCTGGGTCGTTGCCCCCGGGTCCGAGGCTGTGGTCGCTGTGCAGGCCAGTCTGAAATCAGCAGAGAAAAGAGCGAATCAGGTGGCTTTATGCGCAAGACGCAACGGAACACTGAAGGCTTTCTGTTTGTTTCAGGAACATCCAGAAACAACCGTAGGTTCAACTCATCGATTCAGAGGCTCCATGGCGAGTTCCCTCAGTGCCTTTCTCGGCGAGATCGGCCGCCATCAGCTGCTCACCCCTGAGCAGGAGCTCACCCTAGGGCGAAAAGTGCAGGCGATGGTCAGCCTCCAGGAACGCTGTGCCCAGGCGGGCGGCACGGGTCCGGCCTGCGAGTACAACGATCTTGAAAAGCGCACCTTGCGCACCGGCGAGCGAGCAAAACAGCAAATGGTGACAGCCAATCTGCGGCTGGTCGTCAATCTCGCCAAGCGTTACCAAGGTAAGGGCCTTGATCTACTTGATCTGATCCAGGAAGGCACCATCGGACTGACCCGCGCGGTCGAAAAGTTTGATCCCACCCGTGGTCACCGTTTCAGCACCTACGCCTACTGGTGGATCCGTCAGGGTCTGAACCGGGCTCTCTCCACCCAGAGCCGCACGATCCGCATTCCCGTCAACGTCAACGAGAAGCTCACCCGGCTGCGGGCCGCCAAGGCGCGCCATCTCCAGTCCCACGGCCATTCCCCCAACGCCGGGGAGCTGGCCACCGCCATGGGGCTGCCGGTGGCCGAGGTCGAAGATCTGCTGGGCTGCGAGCTGCGCAGCGTCACGGTCAGCCTGCAGGGGGCCGTGCGCTCCAAGGCCGACCCCTCCGAGCTGGTGGACGTGCTGCCCAGCCATGAGCCAGCGCCGATGGAGATGGCCGAGCAGGCCGAGCGCACCGAGTCGGTCTGGACGCTGCTGGAGAAGTCCAACCTCACCCCCAAGGAGCGCACGGTGGTGCTGCTGCGTTTCGGGCTTGATGGCAGCCGCGAGTGGCGCACCCTGGCCGAGGTGGCCCGGCAGCTGGAATGCAGCCGCGAATACTGCCGCCAGGTGGTGCAGCGGGCCCTGCGCAAGCTGCGCAAGACCGGCATCGAAAGCGGCCTGGTGGAGGAGTGAATGGAGGGGGATCCACCCCTCGTTGATCAGGTTGCGTGGCCCACAGAATGAATGGACGCCCAACCCGTTGGCGTGTCCCTTCCCCCGAGCAGATCGCCATGGCTGTTGCTCCCGCCGATCAAGCCCCCGTCGACGCCGAGGTGCTCGAGAGCGCGGTGCTTGATGAGGCGCTGCTGGTGCGGCTGCTGCGCCGGGCCGGCCGCACCATCGCCCGCCCCGCCTTCGAGTGCGTGGAGCTCCTGCTGGATGGCGGCACCCCTCCCCAGGTGCGGCTCACCGTGCTGGCGGCCCTCACCTACCTGCTGCTGCCCCTCGATGTGATCCCCGATTTCATCCCGGCGGCCGGCTTCAGTGATGACATGGTGGCGCTGACGGCCTTGCTGGGGCTCTGCGGAACCCACCGCACGCCGGCGATCCGCGCCCGGGCCCAGAGCCGGCTGGATCGCTGGTTCCCCCTCTACCGCCAGCAGGGGTAGCGTCTGGCCATGCCAGCGTCCGCCCCCTCCCTCAGCCCGGAGCAGCTCGACGAGCTCCAGAGCCTTCTCAAGGACTGGTTGCGGCTCACCGGCCGCACCCAGTCCGACCTGCGTCGGGCCCTGAGGGCCGGTTCGATCCGCATGCCCGTGCTGCTTGAGGAGCTGCACCGCACCTGGAGCCGCCAGGGCGCGGCGGGCCTGGCCGAACGCCTCTGTGCCATTGAGGCCCAGTGGCTGGCCGAGGAGCCCGGCGAGGACGGCGCCTTCGACGCCACCGCTGGGCGGCTGGACGATTCGATGGGCCAGCTCGACCTGCTGCTGCAGGAAATCCGCGGCGACAGCGGCAGCTGACGCACTGCACGCGCTGTGCTGGCGGGCCAGGCGACCAGCCACCAGAGTGGGGTCTGACCGATCCTGCGGCCCCGCGCCGACGCCCACCACCATGAACGCCACCGCCGTCCCAACCCGCGTCTTCCCCTGGTCCATGCGGGCCGCCGCTGCCCTGGTGGTCGGCTTGAGCTTCACCGGTGCGGCCCAGGCCCAGGTGGAGTCCTTCATGCTCAAGCGTGGCAGCAGCGTGGGGCCGGAAACCCAGATCAAGCCCACCAACTGCGTCACCAGCCCGGATGGCTCGATCACCTGCGACACGGTGATCGAAAATTCCCCCAGTGACACCCCGGCCAAACCCAACTACCAGCCGTTCAAGAACTGATGCGACGCCTGAAGGGGATCTTCCAGGACACGATCTTTCTCAGCCTGATCGACCGGGGTGAGCGCCTGGTGGCCAAGTTGCTGGCCGTGATGCTGTTCCTGGTGCTGGCGGTGGCGGCCCTGAAGTTCTCCTTCGAGGTCGTCCTGCAGTTGCTCGACCCATCCCGGCGCTGGGTGGGCGAAGGCCTCATCGCCGTGCTCGGGGATCTGCTCAACCTGCTGATCGCCATCGAGGTGCTGCAGAACATCACCTCCTATCTGCGTCGCCATGTGGTGCAGATCGAATTGGTGCTGCTCACCGCCATCACGGCCGTGGCCCGGAAGGTGATCGTGCTTCCCCCGAACGCCGAGGACAAGCCGCTGCTGGTGGTGGGTCTGGGGGTGGCCGTGCTGTGCCTGGCGGCGGCCTTCTGGATGGTGCGCCAGGTCAGTGAGCCGGACGTCAGTGAGCGGGATGGGGTGGCCAGAACAGGGCCAGCCAGATCGTTCCAGGAAGCGGGTCACTCGCCAGCAGCCGGTGCCGACGGCCCGCACTGATCAGCAGGGCCTCACCGCAGGCCAGGGCACGGGGTTCGGCCTCATCGGCGAACTGCAACCGGGCACTGCCCTGCAGCAGCAGCACCCACTCGTGCTCCGTCTGGTCGTACCAGAAGCCCTCCGGGCTGGAGGCGCTGCAGGAGTGGATCCGCTCCAACCGCAGCTGCGGGGTCTGCAGCAGCAGGGTGGTGACTTCCCCCCCAGCGGCGGGGCACGGGCTCCGTACCAGGGAGGCACTGGAAGCCCCTCCAGAGCTGGCTTCGGCCCCGTCGCCCGCTGGTGGCTCGCCCCAGCGGCGGCCGATTTCGAAGCCGCAGGAGCGGGCCAGGGCCACCACCTGATGGTGATCGCCACAGTCGCGCAGGGCTTGGCGCAGGGCGGGGTCGGCCTCGCTCAGGGCCACGAAGGCATTGAGCTGGCGCACCTTCTCCAGGAACTGCTGCAGCTGGGCTTCGGCCATGGGGGAGGTGCTCAGGCGTCAGAGCAGATCCTTGCCCATCCGCCAGCGCAGGAAGGAGACGCCGCCCAGGATCACCGTTTCTTCGGCGTCCACCACCCAGCCCCGCCGCTCCAGCAGCGGCCGTGACAGCTGGCTGGCCTCGGTGCGCAGGCGGCTCACCCCCTGGGTGCGGGCGTGCTGCTCCAAGGCCTCCAGCAGGGCGCCAGCCCGTCCCTGGCGGCTGGCGCGGCCCCGGCAGTAGAGCAGGGCGAGCCGGTCGATGGGATCGAGAAGGGCAAACGCTTCGATGATCGTGTCGTCGTCGTTGGCACAGCTCACCAACCCATGGCCCCGTAGCAGTGACGACCGGAAGCCATCATTGCGGCTCGCCTGTTGTGACCAGGCCTCGATCTGTGACGGGCTGTAGAGGTTGCCGGCCTGGCTGATGACCGCCTCGTGATAGACAGCGACCAGCTGCTGGCAATCATCGGGCCGGAGTGGACGGATCGGCAGCATCGTGGCCGTGAATGTGCATGGATTGTCGCCGCTTTCGGCAGCAGGCTGATGGTGCTGGTGTATGCTTTAGTTCTAACCTCACTCACGACACCGCGTACATACCATGCTGACTGGATCGGAATTGCTTGCCAAGGTCAAGGAACTCGGCGATGTCGGCAAGTCCGAGATCGTTCGGGCCTGTGGCTATGTTTCCACCAAGAAGGATGGCGCCGAGCGCCTGAACTTCACCGCCTTCTACGAGGCCCTGCTTGAGGCCAAAGGCGTCGAGTTCGGTGCGGCCGGCAAGGTGGGCAAAGGTGGGCGCAAACTCAGCTATGTGGCCACGGTGCAGGGCAACGGCAATCTGCTGATCGGCAAGGCCTATACCGCCATGCTTGATCTCAAGCCCGGCGATGAGTTCGAGATCAAGCTCGGCCGCAAACAGATCCGCCTGATCCCCGCCGGCAGCGCCGACGAAGAGGATTGATTCGCTGGCGCCCGCTGCTGTCGGCGCTGGTGGCCCTGCTCCTGGTGCTGGCCGTGATCCTGCCGCCACCGGCCCTTGGCTTCCCAGGGCCAAGCTTCGCTTTGGAGGCCAGCGATTCCGCGCTCGCAAGTCTCACCACTGGCGCCGAGCTGTTTGAGGCCCACTGCATCGGCTGCCATGTCCAGGGCGGCAACATCCTTCGCCGCAGCAAGACATTGAAGCTGGCAGCGCTGGAGCGCAATGGCGCCGCCGACCCGGCGGTGATTGCCACGATTGCCGCCGCAGGGATCGGCCAGATGGGCGGCTACGGCGAAGCCCTCGGTGATGGCGGGGCCGAGGCGGTGGCCGCCTGGGTGTGGCAGCAGGCCCAGGCGGGCTGGCCCCGCGGCTGAAGCTGATCCCGTGACGTGACGTCGCTGCACCCGCTACGCCTGGGCGGGGCTCAGAAGGCCTGGATCCAGGGATAGATCTCCACGGCCGTCCAGATGCCCTGGCGCCAGTAGATGTCCCCTTTGACGAGGTTCTCCACCGTCTCCAGCTCGTCGGCTTCGTAGAGGCCGAAGACGTGGCTGGCGTCGACCGTGGGCCCCAAGGTGAGCAGCACGCCCTCCTCTTTCTGGCGTTGCAGTCCAGCCAGATGCTCGTCGCGGTAGGGGGTGCGCTGCTCGAGGGCGTCGGCGCAGTAGGTGCCCCAGAGGACGAATTTCATGGGCCGCAGGGTGGGGGGTGAACGTCCCTCAGCCTTTCATTCTCCGCGCCCTTCATTGCATTGTTGAAACACCAGCAGGCGGTTGTTGGCCGGCATCGCCGCATCGGCCTGCAGATGCAGCCCCAGCTGAGCGGCTTCGACCTGTAGCTCCTCGGCGTCACGCACCCCCATGGCCGGATCGATCTGGCGCAAGTGGAGGTCGAAGGCCCCGTTGCTCGCGGCGGTGTGGCCATGGCCGTAGCGAAAGGGGCCGTAGATCAGCAGCAGGCCATCGGCGGTCAGGACCCGGGCACTGCCGGCCAGCAGGTGGGGCACGGCGGCCGCCGGCATGATGTGCAGCGTGTTCGCCGTGAACACAGCCTCGAAGGGCCCGGCTGGCCAGTGGGCCTCGGTCACATCCAGCACCAGCGGCGGCGCCACCCGGGCCCCCGGGGCCAGCCCCGCCTGGCCCTCCAGGGCGATGCGTCCGGCCAATCCAGCCAGGGATTCGGAGCGCTCACTGGGCTGCCAGCACACCCCCGGCAGGTGGCGCGCCATGTGGATGGCGTGCTGGCCGCTGCCCGACCCCACCTCCAGCACCCGGGCTTCCGGGGGTATCCACCGGCGCAGCAGCGTCAGGATTGGCTCCTGGTTGCGCAGGCAGGCGGGAGAAAAAGGCAGTTCCAGTTCCAGTTCCAGCTCCATCCCATCATGAGGAGATCATCTCCCCACCTTGCGAGGTTGTCCCATGGGTGTTCCATCTCTAACCGCCACGTCTGTGCTTGTCCCGGCGTCGTTGGTCGCGGCGCTGGCGCTGCTGCTGTCGTTGAGCGCCTGCGCCCCTGTGCTGTAGCTCGGCTAAAGCGGCTGATCGAGGGCGGCGCGCAGCTCGGCGGCGAAGGCACCGGCATCAGCGGCCACATCGGCTCCGCTCTGGTGGGCCTGGGCCATGCGGCGGACCAGGGCGCTGCCCACGATGGCGCCGTCGCCGCCCCAGCGGCGCACCTGCAGAGCCTGCTCGCCGGTGGCGATGCCGAAGCCCACGGCCACAGGTGTGGGGCCCAGCTCCCGCAGCTGTTGCACCAGCGGTCCCACCCGCGTTTCCAGGCTGGTGCGCACCCCCGTCACCCCGGTGACGCTCACCAGGTAGGTGAAGCCGCGGCTGGCGGTGTGGATGCGGGCCATGCGTTCGGCCGGGGTGTTGGGGGCCACCAGCAACACCAGATCCAGACCATGGCCGGCTGCGATGCCGGAGAGTTTCTGGGCCTCCTCCAGGGGCAGATCCGGCACCACCAGGCCGGCGGCACCGGCGGCGGCGGCCTCGCGGCAGAAGCTCTCCATGCCCCGGTTGAGCAGGGGGTTGCTGTAGGTGAACAGCACCACCGGCAGGGTCAGCTGGCCCCGCAGGGACTCCAGCATCGCCAGCACCCGGCCAGGGGTGGTGCCGGAGGCCAGGGCCCGGCTGGCGGCGGCCTGGATCACCGGGCCATCCGCCAGCGGATCGCTGTAGGGGATGCCCAGTTCGATCAGATCGGCGCCGGCGGCCTGCAGGGCCAGCAGGCTGGCGGCGGTGATCGACAGATCCGGATCCCCTGCCATCAGAAAGGGCATCAGGGCGCAGCGCCCCTTGGCCCGCAGGGCGGCGAAGCGCTGCTGGATCGGCGTGGGGGTGGTGGCAGGGCCGGCGGTGGCGGCGACGCTCATCGGGCCGGAGTCAGGACGGTGCCCCTGAGCCTATGGGGTCGTCCTCACATGTCGGCATCGGCCTGCAGCTGGCCCACCTCGGCCAGCAGCCTGGCCTGCTCCTCGGGGCTCATGGCGTCGAACTTGCGCTGCAGCTCCTCGTCGGTGACGGCGTCGTAGGCGGCCCGATAGCGGCGCCGCTGCTCCATGTAGGTCATCTTGCCGCCCACCACCCGCACCAGGTAACTGGCGGTCCACCCCAGCACCACGAGCATCAGCAGCGCCGAAGCGGCGATACCGGGGGAGAAGCCCTCCAGGCCGCTGGAGCGAAACACCCAGTAGCCGCCCCCGCCAATGCCGAACACCACAAAGCCCAGCAGGATCGCCTGTGCGCGGGTCACGGATCAGGCCTCGCCCTGGCCCGCCATGCGCAGGTTGAGGAAGGGGGAGAACAGGATCAGCCCCGGGAAGAACAGGAACACCAGGCCGTAGATGGCCGTGCGCTCGATCTTGCCCATGACGGTCCAGCGCTTGTGCATCCACCAGTAGAGGGCCAGGGGCACCACCACCAGGTATGCCCCGGCCAGAGCCAGATAGGCGCCGATCACCAGCAGGGTGTCGAGCGAAAGGCTGCTCAGAGGTCCGCTCAGGGCCACCGGGGTTGCGCGAAGTGGGGCGAATCTAGGATCCCCGTGCGGGGGCATGGCGAAATTGGTAGACGCAGCGGACTTAAAATCCGCAGGCTGCAAGGCTGTGGGGGTTCAAGTCCCCCTGCCCCCATCGCTGAGATTCGGGCCCCGAACTCTGGTCTGGCACTCAGGACAAAAGTTCATCACTAACTGTGTCTGTGGCTCTCCACACGCAGCGGTTCCACGGTCTTCCCCTGCGGCACCATCCCGCCTAGACCGAAGCCATCGTGGGATCCCGAAGTTGGTTCATGTCGCTCCGCTGCTGGCCGCCACCTGTCTGGCGGGTTTTGCCCTGTTGCAGTTGCTGTTCAGCATCGGCACCTTGTGAGGATCGCCATGGCCCCTGCCCGCTTCCGCCATGAAGGTGATCGTTGATCTCTGTGTGGTGCCGATCGGTGTGGGGGTGAGCCTGGCCTCCTACGTGGCCACCTGCGAGCGGGTGCTGCAGCAGGCCGGGCTGACGATCCGGCTGCACCCCAATGGCACCGCCATCGAGGGGGAGTGGGCGCCGGTGATGGCGGCGATCGAGGCCTGCCATGCCGCCGTGCATGCCATGGGCTGCCCGCGGATCTTCACCACCGTGACCATCAACACCCGCACCGACCGGGACCAGAGCCTCGACGACAAGCTGGCCAGCGTGCAGGCGCTGCTGGTGGGAAACTTGAGTGCTTTTTAGGCGCCTGCGGGCAGGGCTGACGATGGATCCAGCCGCGTCCAATGGCGTCGGAAGCTTCGGCATCCTGCTGTTCCCCGGGGTGGAGGAGCTCGACGCCATCGGACCCTGGGAGATGGCCGCCCTGTGGGCGCGTCAGCCCGGAGGCCCCAGGGAGTGCCTGATGATCGGCCAGGGCGAGGCTCCGATCACCTGCGCCAAGGGGCTGGTGCTGCTGCCCCAGGCCAGCTTCGCCACGGCTCCGCCCCTGGAGGTGCTGCTGGTGCCGGGCGGCCTGGGCACCCGCACGCAGGTGAACAATGCCGAGCTGATCGCCTTCATCCGCCAGCAGGCGACCCGTTGCCGGGCGGTGCTTTCGGTCTGCACCGGCGCGTTCCTGCTGCATGCCGCCGGCCTGCTCAGTGGCAAGCGGGCCACCACCCACTGGGCCTCCCTGGAGCGCCTGCGGGCCCTCGGCGATGTGGAGGTGGTGGAAGAGCGCTTCACCCGGGATGGAGCCATCTGGACGGCGGCCGGCATCTCGTCTGGGATTGATCTCACCCTGCAATTCATTGCTGAAACGGCAGGAGAAGAGGTGGCCGCCGAGGTGCAACTGGAGGCCGAATATTTCCCTTCCTCGAAGATCTATGGGTCTGCCGCCAGCGGTGGCAAAGGAGCAGACTATTTCCGGACATCGTGACCGGACAAAGTGACCGAAAACCGTGAACTGAAGTTAAACGATGGGATAGGTGTTTCCACTCATCTTGGTGGCGACTCTTTCTGATTAGGATGAGTCAAAAGAGGAAGAAATCCAGTGACTACCTGTGAATTATCCAGCACAAGTACCTACGCCCAGCCCAATGCCGCCCAGCCCAATGCCACAGAAGCTCTGCATCGGGTGAAAGATCTAGCCCTGCGTGATCCGTTGTTCTCCGGTGCGTTGCAAGCATCCGATTCGCCCCAGGCCGCGTCCGATCTGGCCAGGCAGCACGGCATTGAGGTGAGTCCGGCCGCTCTCTGGCGCCACCGGGGCACCCTGGGTCGCGGGGGCCAGCCCACCTGGCGTGGCTGAACCCGCCCTTACCGGAGGCCGTTTCAGCCCTGGGGTGGGCCCTTGAGTTCGATGCTGTTCCCCTCCGGATCTTCCAGGTAGAGGGCCGGGCCGACACCCTCGGCCCCATAGGAATGATGGAGGGGGCCGGCCTCTAGGCCATGGCGGTGGAGATGGGCCCGCAAGGCCTCTTCGTCGAAGGGTTCGATCCGCAGGCAAACGTGATCCAGGTTGTGGCCTTCTGCCCCCGGTCCCACACCTCCCCGGCGACCCAGCTCTCCGTTGACGGCCGCCAGATCGATCAGGCCGTTGCCGGCTTTCAGGTGGATCAGTCCCAGAGCATCGTTACGTCGGGTCACGGCGCAACCCAGCACGTTGGTGTAGAAGCGCTCCATGGGCTCCAGATCCCTGCAGCGCAGCACCACATGATCGATACCGATGATCTCCATGGCAATCGCCTCCCTTGCCATTCTTCCAGTTTTTCGCTCCTCCTGAGCGGTTCAGAGCACGGGCTGCCAGCTGACACTCCGGCTTTCGAACGTATCGCTCTGGTCGCTGAAGGCCAGCACCTGGTTGCGCCCGGTCTGCTTGGCCCGGTACATGGCACGGTCGGCCCTGGAGATGATCTCGTCGGAGTCTTCGCCAGGTTCGACCATCGTGACGCCGATGCTCAGGGTGATCGACAGGAAGCCAGCACTGGTGGGGATCGGTTCGGCCACGGCCCGACGCAGCTTGTCGGCGATGGTCACCGCATCGCTCAGGCTTCGCACCCCCTGCAGCACCACCATCAACTCGTCGCCACCAATGCGGGCGGCCATGTCACCGCTGCGCAGGCCCATGCGGATTCTCGTGGCCACGGCCCTGAGCAATTCATCTCCAGGCACGTGACCGAAGGTGTCGTTGATCTCCTTGAAGTTATCGAGATCGCAGAACAACACGGCCGTGGCATGGCCTTGGCGCACCACACGGCCGGCGATGGCGGTGATCTGCTCCAACGCCTCGTGGCGGTTCACCAGCCCGGTCAGTTCGTCGGTGCAGGCGCGGCGGGCCAGCTCCCTTTCGGCAGCCACCTCCTGATCCACGGTCCGGAAGGATCCCACGATGCCGTCGAGGTGGCCATCGAGATCTCTGTAGGGACTGGCATGCAGTTCCACCCAGCGTTGGCTGTGGTCGTGGGCCAGGGCCTGCAGCCTGCTGACAACCGTCCGACCGGCGGCGAGGGCGTGTAGATCGCGCTCCAGGGCCGGTTGCTCCTCGGCGGGGATGAAGCGGCTGAGGGGATGGCCGATCCAGTCTCCCGGCTGCCAACCCAGCATGCAGGTGAGCGACGGGGAGATCCAGCTGATCAGCTCGTCCTTGATCAGCAGCACCACATCGCTGGAGTTCTCCGCCAGCAGTCGGTAGCGCTCCTCCGAGGTGGCCAGGGCGGCTTCCGCCTGAACCATCTCGGTGACGTCGTTGAACTGGGCGATCACGAAGGCCGTGGTGCCGTCGGCATGGCGCGAGCAGGAGACACTGCAATCCACCCAGATGCAGCGGTCGGGCCGCTGGAGGATGCGCTTGCGCAGCCGGTAGCAGGCGCGTCGACCGCTGAGCAGTTCCTCCATCAGCGGGGCTTCGCTGGCCTGGTCCGCCGCCGGTGAGAACGCCTGCCAGGTGAGGCCCTCCAGGCCAACGTGGTCCTGGTCGAGCAGCCCGCTGCCAGTGGGGTTGATGGAGAGGAAATGCCCCTGGGCGTCGAGCAGGGCAATGCCGGTCGAGGCGTTCTCCATCGTGAGGCGCAGCCGTTCCTCCGAGGCCTCCAGGGCCTCCTTGGTGCGCTCCTCCGCCTGGCGCGCCTCGACTTCCCCCTGGATGTCGCGCCAGCTGCCGACCATCCCCAGCACCTCCCCAGCGGCCCCGAGCACCGGCCGCAGGGCCATGGACACCCAGCGGCTGCCCCCATCAGCGGTCCGGAAGCGAAGCTCGCAGATACTGCTGTTTCCCTGCAGGACCAGGCCGATGCTCTGATCCAGCTGCTTGCGGTCCGCCTCCAGCAGCAGTTCATCGATGGTGCGTCCCTGTAGCTGCCGGGAGTCATGGCCCAGTAACTGGTGCACCGACGGGGAGATCCAGGCGATCCGCCCGTTCGGGTCGCTGCTGAGGACCACATCCGGGGCATTTTCGGCCAGCAACTGGTAGTGCTGCTTGAGTTCCCGGTTGCTGCGGTCCTTGGTCTGCAGTTCCCGGGCCAGCTGCATTGACACCCAGGCCATCCCGATCAGCCCGACCAGCCGCAGCAGCAGTTCCAGCGTTGTGGGCTGGGGAGCCTGAAGGGACCAGACAACCGTCAGGACGATCGCCAGGCTCGTGAACCAACCCACCTGGCGTGGCGTGGCGAACGAGGCCGCCAGCACCACGGGGATCCAGTAGTAAGGAAACAGCGTGAATCCCAGGCTTCTGGTGAGGGCCAGATCCAGCAGAAAGAGGCCGATCAGGGCAACAGCCGAGACGACGACTCTTGGATGGTAACGAGGGTGGGAAGGAATCAAATTATTCTGACTAACGAATGTGACTGCTAATCATTAGCCGCCCATTTCACCGCGTTGGTGGTGAAGACAGTTAGTTGTTGATGTTTTCCGAATGGGTGTCGGAACTGTTCTGGTGGCCGTTGATGTGCTTCTCGCAGGCCATGGCCGCTGAACTGAACAACAGAACAAAACTCAACACGACGGCTCGGAACGGAGCTTGAAACGCAGGATTCATGCTGTAGGGGGGCCTCATCGGAGGAAGTATAAGTAGTTGCTCGCTTCCACGCTGTACGCCCGGATGCTGCATTCCTGCCGCAGTCTGCTGACCGTGGCCCTTGCGGTGGCTAGCAAGGGGCGGTGGGAGAACAACGGTATGACCCCTTCGGCCGCAGTCAGCACCGACCCGCGCATCGCCCAGGTGATCCGCCGCCATGGCGCCGGTGCCGACGCGCTCATTGAGGTGCTGCACCAGGTGCAGGAGCTCCACGGGTACCTGGCGCCGGAGTCCCTGCGGGAGGTGGCCACCGGGATGCGGCTGCCGTTGAGCCGCGTCCATGGCGTGGCCAGCTTCTACCACCTGTTCCGGCTGGAGCCCCCCACCGCCCATCGCTGCGCCGTCTGCCTCGGCACCGCCTGTTACGTGAAGGGAGGTGCCCAGGTGGCAGCCCGCATCGAGCAGCGGCTGGGGGTTCGCCTCGACGATCCCTCCGGCGATGGCGTCTGGGCCCTGCAGCACGTCAGCTGCCTGGGGGCCTGCGGCCAGGCGCCGGTGCTGGTGGTGGACGGGGTGCTGGTGACGCGGCTGCACGTGGACCCGCCCGAGGACCTGGACGCCCGGCTGGAGTCAGCCGGCCTGCCTCAGCGCACCACCACCTGATGGGTCCCCAGGCCCCTGGATTGGCTCAGGGCCAGTTCCACCCTGCTGAGCATGGTCTTCCCGGTGGGATCCGAGCCACTCTGAAGGCTCAGCCCTGCGTTGATCTCCAGCCTTGGGGACGAGTCATGGCAGGGTGGTAGCTCCGCCTCGCTGACGACCCTGCGGATCTGCTCGGCCGTGGTGCGGGCCGATTCGAGCGGCTGATCCCAGAGAAGCAGCAGGAACTCATTGCCTCCGATGCGGAACAGTTCATCGTTGGGGTGAAGAAGCTGCTTCACATCGGCGATCAACTGGCGCAGGACCTCGTCCCCTTTCTGCCTGCCATGGAGCATATTGATCTGCCGTAGACCCTGCACTGCGAAGGCCAGGGAGGACAGCGGGACGGAGCAGGCACAGGCCCGTTCGGCGACCCGTTGCAGGCTGCTGTCGAGCTCGGAGCGGTTGCTCGCACCGGTGAGGGAATCGGTGCTGCAGTGGAGTCGCTGTTGCTCGATGGACTGCTCGAGTCGCCCGCTCATGGCCGCGAGGTTCTGGCGCAGGCGGGCTTCTTCCCGCCTGTGTTCCTGAAGGCGGTGCGCCGTGCTGTGGATCTCGGCGATGAGACTGCCATAGCCCGAGACGTTCGCCGCGCCCGGGCGGCCGGAGAGGGCAGGCGGCTCGGTGGCGTCAGCCAGCGGCTGGTCGAGGGGGCGAAGCTGTTTCTCAATCAGAGTGGCCACAAGCTCGCTGAGCAGGGCCCCCAACAGCGTCATCCCGATCAGGGTGGTGAGCATGGCGGCACTCTGGGCCTGGAGCTTGAGCACCACGGGACGGGCCGGTTTCACGACCTGCACCGGCTGACCCCTGAAGTCGATGGTTGTGCTCCAGTACCCCCGGATCCATAGCCTGAGGGCAGGACGCTCCCCTCTGGGAACCAGGATCTGCAGCCCGTTCACCTTGATGTGCTCCTGCGGAGCGGGACGGAAATCAGTCGCCAGGCGCAGGAACAGAGCGGGATTGGAGCTGATCACGTTGCCATCGCGATCCTTGAGAAGGAAAGCCGCCGCCCCGACGCTGGCCGGAAGCCCGCGGGATCGCGGCCCGAAAGCCCGGGGATCGGTCCAGACGGCGGCTTCGCCGACGGTCCGCAGGTTCTCCAGAACCCCTTCCTGGGTGGCGGTCTGCAGCAGGTTGCCGGAGAGAAGGGTGAGAGCCAGCGACGGCAACGTGATCGAAGCCAGCACCAGGGAGAACACGATGCCCCGCAGGGGTAACAGCCCCCTGCCCCTGCTGTTGTGCCACACCTGCACCAGCACGAACAGGAGGAAGGCCACCACCGTGTTGGTCATGCCGTTGACCGCTTGCTTGGCGGCCGTGACTGTCACGTTGGTCGGGTCGATGTCAAGGACACCGCCGTAGAGGAAGAGCACCAAAGGTGTCCCGACCAGAAGCCAGTAGGCGATGTCGGCAAAGATGATGCGGCCGTTGAAGTCGTTCTCCGGCGGGCCGTTGAGGCGATTCACGAACACCGCCAGCCAGAGGGCCTCGGCGCTGAAGATCAGGATGGCCCAGGGATGTCCCCAGAGCTTCCAGGTGTAGAGGCTCGCCATGATGGCGATCGCCACGCTCCACCAGCCCCGCAGCCACAGCAAGGTGAGGGTGGAGGCGATCGGCCCCAGCAGGATCTGGATGCTGAAGAACAGTGGCACCGTGGCCACGTTGCCGAGGACGGCCAGGCCGGCGAGCAGGGCGAGGAGAAGACCCTGGCGAGAGGTCGTAAGGCCCCGGGGGAGTCGGATGGGACGGCTCATGGCAGGGGGACCTTCGCCGGTTCGCCGTCAGGCACCAGGACGGCAGCCGCTCCCTTCTTGAGTAGAGCTTCGAACGCTGTGGCGGCGAGGGGACGGCTGAACAGATAGCCCTGGAAGGCTTGACAGCCGCAGCGGCGGAGGAAGCCCAGTTCCTCTGGACGCTCCACTCCCTCCGCCAGGGTTCTGAACCCGAGCCCCACGGCCATGGCCAGGGTGGCGTGCACGATCGCCTGGGAGGTGCGATTGGTGTCAATGTCCTTCACGAAGCAGCGATCGATCTTCAGCTTCTGGATGGGATACGTGTGGATCGTGCTCAGGGAAGAGAAGCCGGTGCCGAAGTCGTCGATCGCCAGTTCCACTCCCATGGCCTCCAGTTCCAGGAGCTGTTCGCGCGTGCTGATGGACTGCATCAGGCAACTCTCGGTGATCTCCAGCTCCAGCCGACCGACGCCAAGGCCCGTGCGGCGCAGGCACCCCTTCACCAGATTCGGCACGGTCTGTCGTGGATCCTGGAACTGTCGGTTGGAGAGGTTCACCGCCAGCCGGCCGGGACTGAAACCGGCCTGCCCCCACACCTGCCACTGGCGGCAGGCGTCCTGCAGCACCCATTCCCCAATCCTGTAGATCAGGTCGCTGGCTTCCGCGATGGGGATGAACTCCAGCGGCGAGACGAGACCGAATTTCGGACTGCGCCAGCGGAGCAGGGCCTCCGCGCCGAGGAGATTTCCCTGGCCATCGACCTGGGGCTGATAGTGAATCTCGAGTTGGTCCGAGTCCACCGCCCGCTGCAGGTGGGCTTCAATCGCCAGGCGGTGCCTGCTCCTGAGCGTCATCTTGGCCGAGTAGGGCAGGATCGTCTGCGGTCCCTGCTGTCGGGCCTGCCCAAGGGCTGTGGAGGCGAACTGAAGCAGGCTTTCCGGTTCCCTGGAGTCCTTCGGGAAGCAGCTCAATCCGGCGCAGGCCGAAAGGGCCAGTTCCAGCTTCTGCGCAGGGCCCGTCGGATCGGTGAGCCCGGCCAGGATCCTGCTGGCCATCTGCGGGCCAGTGGGATCAGCAGGCTCCAGGGTATGCACGATCAGGAACTCACTTCTCCCCACCTGGGCCAGGACGTCCGTGGGGCCCACGAAGCGGTCAAGCCGGTCGACAATGAGCTGCAATAGCCGATCCCCCTTGGCCTGGCCGAAGCTTTCCTCGATACGCTTGATGCCGTCCAGTTCGATCCAGATCACTACCAGGGGTTGGGGCCGCTGGCACATCTCCCCCAGGCGCAGTTCGGCCATCTGCAGGTTGGGGAGCTTGGTGAGGGGGTCGTGATAACCCTGAAACACCAACTGCCGATCCTTCTCCCGGAGCCGGGTGAGATCGGCCATGGCGGCCACGAAATGGCTGGGTGCTCCGGACGCGTCCCGGAGCACCCCCATCCGTAGCCAGGCGGAGTAGACCTCCCCCGAAGGCCGTCGGTTCAGGATCTCCCCTTCCCAGTGGCCGATGTCTAGCAGCTGTTCCCGGAGCGCTTTGTAGAACGCGGGGGGCTGATGACCGGAGCCCAACAGGCGGGGGTTGCGGCCCACCAGCTCCTCCTCCCCGTAGCCCGAGATGGCGGCATAGGCCTCGTTGCAGGACAGGATCGAACCACCGCTGTCGGTGATCACCACACCCTCCCCGATCAGGGAGAACGCCAGGCGATGGAGGCCGAACCACTGGAGGCTTGCCTCCCAGCTGCGGCGCATCGCCTCCATGGATCTCTCCCCCCGCTCGGCCATGTGGCTCCGCCGCAGGAACAGGCGGGTCAGCAGGGCCGCCAGGAGGGTGGTCGTCAGGCCAAGCAGGAGCACCGCCGCCCAATGAGGGAGCGGAAGGCCTGGAACACCCTGGGGAGCCTGCACCAGCAACAGCCAGCGCTGGCCTCCGCTTTCGAACGGCCGCGCCTGGGCGTGGGGTAACACCCCCTCCCGGGCGAGGTTGCGGGAGTCATAGAGAAGCTGGGCCGGGTCGGCGCGATCGCCGAAGTACAGCTGCAGATCCACCGGCTCCCTCAGCTGGATCAACGGGTGGTTCAGGGCCGCCCGCAGCATGTCAGGAAGTGGCAAGGTGGCAAACGCCCAACGTGCTGGTGGCTTCGGCTTGTCCGAGTCCGCTTCGGTGTTGCTTCCGAAGGGGAGGGTCTGCACCAGGAACAGCGGCTTCCCCTTCTCGGGACGTCCCGGCAGGAGCAGGCTTTCCGGGGGGGTGGGGTCTGGGGGCAGGGCCTGGAAGGGGCGGGCGGAGCCCCGGATCAGTTGCCAGAGATCGCTCCCCAGCAGCCGGCGGCTGCCGGGATCCAGCGGAGCGATCAAGCGGATCGAGGCCTTTCCGGGTTCGGCCGAGGCGTAGCCCAGGGTGCCGATGCCCTCCAGAGAGCGGCCGTCAATCTCGAGGGCTCCGACGAACCGTTGCAGCTCGGCAGGGGTAACTTCTTCCGAGGCCAGCTGCAGACCTGCAAGAGCCTTCAGCACCGATTGTGTGGTGGCCAGTTCCCTCCGCACGGCAATCACAACCAGATCGGCCATGGGTCGCTCCCTGTTGTCGTGGTCCTGCCTGGTGTGTTGGGAGCTGCTCCAGGTCAGCAGGCCAGTGCCGAGGATTCCGGCGGCCACCACAACGCATCCCAGAGAGCTCCAGTCCCGGTTGTCCTGTTCATCTGGCAGTGGGGTGGAAGGCAGGGGAAAGGGAGCGGAGAGTGGGGGCAGTGGAAATAAAAATGGTGCGCGATGTTGGTATTTCACACTAGTTCCTCCATGCCTTATGGCCCACCCATGGACCCTGGCGCCAGCGAGGCCCATCCCCCGGGGAGAGCCCCCAGGGATCGGCGGTACCGTCTCGCCCGGATCGCCCTTTTGGGGCCACTGCTGCTGGCGATCGCCATGGGCTGTCAGCGCCAGCCTCCGCGGCTGATTCTGGCGGTGAACCCATGGCCGGGGTTCTCCTACTTCGCCCTCGCCAAGGCCGGCGCGCATTACGATTCCCGCCGGCTCAACCTCGATCTGCGCATTTTCGCCGACATGGGGGGGTCGATGCAGGCCTACGTCTCGGGTAGGGCCCAGGCCATCGCCACCACCACGATCGATGTCGTCACCATCTGCGGGCTGGCCCCGGAGAGATGTCCGGTGATCGTCTACGTCATCGATGAGTCCCGTGGTGCTGATCAGCTGCTGGCCCGCAAGGGGGTGCAGGGTGTGGAGGGCCTGGTCGGTCGTCCAATCGCTGTCGAACGCGGCAGCCTGGCGCCGTATCTCCTGGCCCGGGCGTTTGAGACCAAGGGCCTGCCTGCCCCCTCGCCTTCTCAGCTGCGTTTCCTGCCCGCCAGCTCATGGG
Source organism: Synechococcus sp. CS-1332 (assembly GCF_025127995.1). Lineage (GTDB taxonomy): Bacteria > Cyanobacteriota > Cyanobacteriia > PCC-6307 > Cyanobiaceae > Cyanobium. The sequence continues at coordinate 22,429 of NZ_JAHLYP010000054.1, forward strand.
CGGCGGCCCTGCGGGAGGGGCGGGTGGCGGCGGTGGTGAGCTACCCCCCCCGCAGCGAAATGCTGCTGCGCTCCCAGCCGCTGCAAACCCTGTTCACGAGTCGGCAACTCCCCTACGAAATCCTGGATGTGCTTGCCGTGGAACCCGAGTTCCTACACGTTCATCCCGAGGCGGTCCAGGCCCTTGTCAAGGGGTGGCAGAAGGTTCGGGCGGAGGAAAGCCAGCAACAGGCAACGGTGCGCCAGGAGATGGCGAGCCATCTTGGTCTTGGCTCCACCATGGCGCCAGCGATGGGGAGCGGGATCCGTTATCCGGGACTCCAGGAGCAGTATGAGCTGCTGAACCCGCTTCAGAACAATCTGCCCCCACTCCTGGAGAAGATCCGTCAGGTGCTCTATGCCAACCGGGTGATCCCCGCCAACACCCCATTGCCGGCCACGGTGGACAGCATCGCCCGGGACCTCGCCAGAGGCGAGTGAACGGCCGCCCGGCCATTTCCTGGCTAACAAGTCAATAGGCACGCCCGGTCCCCCATGCCCGCCCCCCCGCAGCTGCGCTGCTGCGATGCCAGTGGTTGCCGTTCCGCCGGTGGCCAGGCCCTGCGCGCCGCCCTGGAGGGCGCCCGTGATGCCGCCGGCCTCGCTGCTGATGCGCTGACGATCAAGCCGGTGGGTTGCCTGCGCCTCTGCGGCAGCGGCCCCCTGGTGGCCTGCGACGGTCCTGGCCCCACGCAACTCTTCGGGGGCGTGGCACCGGAGCACGCCGGGGCCCTGATCGCCGCCGGCCTCCCCACCAGCCAGGCCCCCGGCAACGGCGATCCCCTGGCGGCCCACCGCCTCGATCTGGAGGCCCCCTTCTTCGCCCTGCAGCAGTCCGTGGTTCTCGAGGGCTGCGGGCAGGTGAATCCCGAGTCCATCGACGACGCCCTCTCCCTGGGCGCCTATGGCCAGCTGCGCCGCGTGCTTGAGGACCTCACCCCCGAGCAGGTGCGCGACGAGGTGCGCCGCAGCGGCCTGCGCGGTCGCGGCGGCGCCGGCTACCCCACGGGTCTGAAGTGGGACACGGTGGCCCTGCAGCCCCCCGGCCCCCGTTATGTGGTCTGCAACGCCGATGAGGGGGACCCGGGCGCCTTCATGGACCGCAGCGTGCTCGAGAGCGACCCGCACCGGCTGATCGAGGGGATGGCGATCGCCGCCTATGCCGTCGGCGCCGAGCGGGGCTTCGTTTATGTACGGGCGGAGTACCCCCTGGCGATCGAACGGCTGCGGCTGGCCCTGCAGCAGGCCCGCAGCCGGCACCTGCTGGGCAACCACATCCACGGCACCAGCTTCAACCTGCGCCTGGAGGTGCGGGTGGGCGCCGGCGCCTACGTGTGTGGGGAGGAGACGGCCCTGCTGCTTTCCATCCAGGGCCAGCGCGGCATGCCCCAGCCCCGGCCCCCCTTTCCGGCCCAGTCCGGTCTCTGGGGGGCCCCCACCTTGATCAACAACGTCGAAACCTTCACGGCCGTGCCGGCGATCCTGCGGCAGGGGGGCGACTGGTACGCCTCCATCGGCACCGAGCACAGCAAGGGCACCAAGGTGTTCGCCCTCTCTGGGGCGGTGGTCAACACCGGCCTGGTGGAGGTGCCGATGGGCACCCCCCTGCGCACGGTGGTGGAGGTGATCGGGGGCGGGGTGCCCGATGGCTCGCCGATCAAGGCGGTGCAGACGGGGGGCCCCTCAGGCGGGTGCATCCCGGCCGAACGGCTCGACACCCCCGTCGACTACGAAAGCCTGCTGGAGCTCGGCTCGATCATGGGCTCCGGCGGCATGGTGGTGATGGGATCCGGTACCTCCATGCCCGAGGTGGCGCGCCACTTCATGGGCTTCAGCGTCAACGAGAGCTGCGGCAAGTGCGTGCCCTGCCGCGCCGGCACCGTGCAGCTGGCCCAGTTGCTTGATCGCTTCGTGGAACGCCGGGCCACCCCCGCCGACATGGAGCGGCTCGATGCCCTCTGCCAGATGGTCAAGGTCACCAGCCTCTGCGGCCTGGGCCAGTCGGCCCCCAATCCGGTGCTCAGCACCCTGCGCTGGTTCCGCCATGAATACGAGGCTGCCTGCCGCGAGCCCGCGGCCTGCCTCGCCACAGGGACGGTGAAGCGATGAGCGTCGTCACTCTCAACGTCAACGGGCAGGACGTGGCGGTGCCGGCGGGGGCCAGCCTGCTGGAGGCCACCCGGGCGGCGGAGGCCAACGTCCCCACGCTGTGTCATCTCGAAGGGCTCACCCCGGTGTCCGCGTGCAGGCTGTGCCTGGTGGAAGTGGAGGGCTCGGGCAAGTTGCTTCCCGCCTGCAGCACCGCCGCCGCCGAGGGCATGGTGGTGCACACCCACACCCCCCGGCTCAAGGAGTACCGGCGCATGACGGTGGAGCTGATCTTCGCCGAGGGCAACCACGTCTGCGCCGTCTGCGTGGCCAACACCCACTGCGAGCTGCAGGACATGGCCGTGACCGTGGGCATGGACCACTCCCGCTTCCCTTACCAGTACCCCCAGCGGTCGGTGGATGCTTCCCACCCCCAGTTCACCCTCGACCACAACCGCTGCATCCTCTGCACCCGTTGCGTGCGGGTCTGCGATGAGATTGAGGGGGCCCATGTGTGGGACATCGGCAGCCGCGGCGGCCAATGCCACATCGTCGCCGGCCTCGATGAGCCCTGGGGCCAGGTGCAGGCCTGCACCTCCTGCGGCAAGTGCGTCGATGTGTGCCCCACCGGCGCCCTGTTCCGCAACAGCGACACCACGGCCGAGAAGCATCCCAACACCACCTTGCCCGCCCTGTTGCGCACCGCCCGCGAGCAGCGCCGCTGGCACAACCAGTGACCCCCACCCCATGACCCCCACCCCACCCGCCGCCAAGCTCCGCCTCGCCACCGTCTGGCTGGCGGGCTGCTCCGGCTGCCACATGTCCTTTCTGGATCTCGACGAGTTCCTCTTCGATCTGGCCGAGAAGGTGGATGTGGTGTTCTCGCCGGTCGGCACCGACGTCAAGATCTACCCCGAGAACGTCGACATCGCCCTGGTGGAGGGGGCGGTGGCCAACGTCGACAACCTCGAACTGGCCCTGCAGCTTCGCCAGCGCACCGCCCTGGTGATCTCCTTCGGCGACTGCGCCGTGACGGCCAACGTGCCCGGCCTGCGCAACCTGCTCGATGGCGGCCACGACAGCGCCAGGGCCGTGCTGGAACGGGGCTACCTGGAGCTGGCCGACGCCACGGGCCAGCTGCCCTTCGCCCCCGGCATCGTTCCCGAACTGCTGCCCCGGGTGCTGCCCCTGCATGAGGTGATCCCGGTGGATCTCTTCCTCCCGGGCTGCCCCCCGTCCGCCGAGCGCATCCGCGAGGCGATCACACCGTTGCTGGCCGGTGAGCGGCCCGTGCAGGAGGGGTCCGCCATGCTGCGGTTCGGATGAGGACAACGCCATGACCCGCACTGTCATCATCGATCCGGTGACCCGAATCGAGGGCCACGCCAAGATCACCCTCCACCTCGACGAGGCTGGCCACCTCACCGACACCCGCTTCCACGTGGTGGAGTACCGGGGCTTCGAAAAGTTCTGCGAGGGCCGGCCCTTCACCGAGATGGCCGGCATCACGGCCCGCATCTGCGGCATCTGCCCGGTGAGTCATCTGCTGGCGGCCGCCAGGACCGGCGACAAGCTGCTGGCGATTTCGATCCCCCCGGCGGCCGACAAACTGCGGCGGCTGCTCAACCTGGCCCAGCTCACCCAGTCCCACGCGCTCTCGTTCTTTCACCTCAGCAGCCCTGATTTCCTGCTGGGCTGGGAGAGCGATCCGGCCAAACGCAACGTCTTCGGCCTGATGGCCGCCGACCCCGACCTGGCCCGGGCCGGCATCCGCCTGCGCCAGTTCGGCCAGCAGATCCTGGAGCTGCTGGGCGGCCGCAAGATCCACTCCGCCTGGGCGGTGCCCGGGGGCGTGCGCACCCCCCTGAGCCAGGAGGCCAAGGACTGGATCCTGGAGCGCCTGCCGGAAGCCCGCGCCACCGTGACCCTGGCGCTGGAGCTCTACAAAAAGCTGCTCGATGGTCCGCTGCAGAAGGAGCAGCGGGTCTTCGGCGACTTCCCCAGCCTGTTCATGGGCCTGGTGACCCCCAAGGGGCTCTGGGAGCACATCGACGGTGGCCTTCGCTTCCGGGATGCGAACGGGGCGATCGTCGCCGACCAGCTCAGCGAGGACGACTACGCCGAGTTTCTCGGCGAGGCGGTGGAACCCTGGAGCTACCTCAAATTCCCCTACTACAAGCCCCTTGGTTACCCGGACGGCATCTACCGGGTGGGCCCCCTGGCCCGGCTCAACGTCTGCGACAGCATCGGCACCCCCTGGGCCGACCGGGAGCTGGCGGAGCTGCGCCAGCGCAGCGGCCATCCGGCCACTTCGAGCTTCGCCTATCACCACGCGCGGCTGGTGGAGATCGTGGCCTGCCTCGAAGCGATCGAGGCCCTGGTGCGCGACCCCGACCTGATGCATGGCCGCATCCGTCTGCGCGCCTCCCTCAACCGCAACGAGGCGGTGGGCGTGAGCGAGGCGCCCCGGGGCACCCTCTTCCACCACTACAAGGTGGATGACGACGGCCTGCTCACCAGCGTCAACCTGATCATCGCCACTGGCCAGAACAACCTGGCGATGAACCGCACCGTGCACCAGATCGCCCAGGAATACATCCCCGATCCGGTGCCCGCCGGCGCCGAGATCCCCGAGGCGATGCTCAACCGGGTGGAGGCGGGCATCCGCTGCTTCGACCCCTGCCTCTCCTGTTCCACCCATGCCGCCGGCCAGATGCCGCTGCGGCTGCAGCTGCTGGCCGCCGATGGCACCGTGCTGGCCGAACGCCTGCGGGGATGAATGGCTGCGGCGTCGGCACCGGAGGCGCGCTGCTGATCGGCATCGGCAACCCCCTGCGGGGCGATGACGGGGTGGGCTGGCACCTGGTGGAGGGCCTGGGCCTGCAGCGCCACCAGCTGACGCCGGAGCTGGCCGAGGCGGTGGCGGCGGCCGATCGGCTGCTGATCGTCGACGCCTGGTTGGCGCCGCCCCAGAGCCATTGCCTGTTGCGGCCCCTGGCGGCCACGGACGGCTGGGAGCGGGACACGCACCGGGTTCAACCCTCCCGGTTGCTGGCCCTGGCCGAGCAGCTGTTCGATTGCTGTGTACCGGCCCACGAGTTGCTGGTGCCGGCCTTCGACTTCTCCTGGGGCGATCGCTTCTCGCCGCAGCTGCGGCGCCAGCTGCCCGAGGCGCGCCGGCTGCTGCGGGGCTGGTTGCAGGGGGCTGTCCAGTCCCGTGCATGAACTCAGCCTGATGGACGCGGTGCGGCAGCAGGCCCTGGAGCAGGCCGCCCTGCATGGGGCCCGCCGCATCACCGCCATCACCCTGCGGGTGGGCAGCCTGGCGGGGGTGGAGATCGAGGCCCTGCGCCTGGCCCATGAGGTGGTGATGGCGGACACAATCGCCGCCGGTTCCCGGCTCGTGATCGAGGCGGTGGCCGCGGCGTGTTTCTGTGCCGCCTGCGGTCAGCCATTCCCGGCGCTCGATGGTTGCTGCGACTGCCCGCTCTGCGGCCGCATCAGCCGGGAGCTGCTGCGGGGCCGGGAACTGCAGCTGGCCTCCCTGGAGCTCGACTGAGGCAGTGCGGGCCTGGCTGCCTTGCACCCCCGGAATCGCCATGCCGACGTGGACCCCGACCCCGCGGCCTGAGATAGGCGGTTATCCCGATCAGGAGTGGAAAAAATACTCTCTACCGTGCGCTAGGGCCAGGCTGCAGCCAGTTTCAGGCATGAAATTAAATCTTGCGCAAGTTTTCTTTTTTTTGCCACTCTGTGCCAGGCCTGATGCTGTCCATGACCTGACATTTGGAGCATGGCGTGGGTTTATTTGTAAATGAGTGAGAGGAACGCAACCCCATGACTTATTTCACAAAGACATTCAATCGAACTTTTCTCCGCGGAGTTGGAATCGCTGCAACGGGCGGTTTCCTCCTGGGTGGCCCCGCCATGGCGGAGGTCAGGTCCCTTGGCGAGCGCACCGAGCCAGTGACCAACCCTGTGGCATTGGAAACGTCGGCCAGCCTTCCCGGGCTCACGGAAGCCAGCCCCACTGACGCTCCAGCCCCCAGCGCAAGCCTGGCTCCCCAAGTTGCACCGGAGGCCACCCTCATCGCCCAGACCTACCCCCTGCCGGTGGTGAAAGAGGCCTATTCCGCCAAGGGTTGGTATCTCACCATTGGTGCTGGCGCCCAGACCCCCAGTGACCAGACGGTCAACAGCACCGGCACGCTGGTTTCACCCTTCTTCACCCCGCTGCTGTTCAATTTCGGCAACAACAACTCCACCAAGCTCGACCTGGGCGGTGGCTTCTCCGGTGACGTCGGCGTTGGTTACGACTTCGGTGCCCTGCGCACCGAGCTCACCTACGGCTACAGCCGGGCGAGCCTGAACGCCGTCGGTGCCGCCAATCCGATCGGCTTCGGTGCCTTCGGCATCGTTCCCTTCACCAACAACGTCTCCGGCATCATCAACAAGAATGATGTGCTGGCCAGCCTCTACTACGACATCGAGACCAACAGCCGCTGGACGCCTTACATCGGCGGTGGCATCGGGTACACCAACCTGAGCACCCCGAGCTTCAGCCTCAACGGCTTCCCCACCAACAGCGTCAACAAAGGGCTGTTCGGTTGGCAGGCCAAGGTGGGCGTCACCTACGCCATGAGCTACAACTCCGATGTCTACCTTGAGGGCGTTTATCAGGGCGCTGGTGGCTATTCCTCCGAGAACCTGACCTTCGACGCCTTCAACAGCTTCGGCGGCAAGATTGGCTTCCGCTACCGCTTCGGCGCCCGCCCGGTGGCTGCTGCTCCCGCACCGGCGCCGGAACCCGTCATCCAGCCCGCACCGGCCCCCATGCCGATCTTCCAGCCCGAGCCGGCCCCCGCACCGATCCGTGGCCTCTGGTGATCACTCTGGATGATCCCGGTGGTCATCCGGCCCCGTTGGAGCTCCGTGCCTAGCCTTCGGGCAAAGCCGGGCCCCGACGGGGCTTTTCCGTGCTGTTTCCCTGTCCGGGGGTCGATCCTGCGATGTGTGTCGACTGCAAGTGCGGCCAACCGGTCGCAGCCGCTATCGAGGCCCCCCGCCACCTGGAGCTGGGCCAGCGCCTGCTGGCGCACAACGACGCCCAGGCGGCGGCCAACCGGGAGCATTTCGCCGCCGCCGGGGTTCGGGTGATCAACCTGCTCTCCTCCCCCGGCTCCGGCAAGACCGCCTTGCTGGAGCGGCTGGCCCTGGAGCTGGCCCCGATCTCGGCGGCGCGCCATCCGATGGCGGTGATCGTGGGGGATCTGGCCACCGACAACGATGCCCGTCGCCTGCGGGCCGCCGGGGTGCCGGCCTTGCAGATCACCACCGGTCAGGCCTGTCACCTGGAGGCGGAGATGGTGCACCGGGCCCTCCACGACCTTGACCACCTCGGCCATCCCCTGGCTGGTCTGGAGGTGCTGGTGATTGAAAACGTGGGCAACCTGGTCTGCCCGGCCGCCTTTGACCTGGGCGAAAGCCAGCGGGTGGTGCTGCTGTCGGTCACTGAAGGCGAGGACAAGCCCCTGAAGTATCCGGCCACCTTCCACTCCGCCGATGTGGTGGTGATCAGCAAGAGCGATCTGGCCGAGGCCTGCGGCTTTGATGCTCCTTTGGCCCGTCGCCATGTGGCCCGTGTGGCCCCCCAGGCCCGGATCGTGACGGTCTCCGCCCGCACCGGTGAGGGCATCACCGAGCTGCTGGCGGCCCTCTCAATGGAGCGGGTGCCCGTCGCCGGGTGAGCAGGCCGCCTGTTGCCGGTCGCGCCCTGCTGCAGCTGGAGTGCCGCGGGGTGGTCCAGGGGGTGGGTTTCCGGCCCCTGGTGCACCGGCTGGCACGCGACCTCGACCTCAGCGGGGAGGTGGAGAACGGCCCCGGTGTGGTGCGGTTGCAGCTGCAGGGGGAACGCGCTGCCCTGGAGAGGTTCCTGCGGCGCCTGCCGCTGCAGCTGCCCCCCGGGGCCCGTCTTGAGGCCCTTGCCCCCCTCTGGCGACCCGCACCCGAGGGGGCTGGTGGGGGGATTTCCCCCGGCGTCCGCATCAAGGCCGGCGTCGCGGAGCCCCTCAGCATCGACCTGGTGGCCCTGGCCCTGGTGGCCGATCGGGCCCCCTGCCGCACCTGCCTGGACGAGCTGGCCGATCCCGCCGATCGCCGCTTCGGCTATCCCTTCATCAGCTGCTGCGACTGCGGTCCCCGCTTCAGCATCGCCACCGCCGAGCCCTGGGACCGCGCCCACACGACCCTGGCCCCCTTCCCGCTCTGCCCGGCCTGCCTCAGGGAGTTCGAGGATCCGGCCGATCGCCGCTTCCATGCCGAGACGATCGCCTGCCCGGCGTGCGGTCCGCGGCTGGCCCTCTGGAATGGCGCAGGTCGGCCCCCGGTGGGAGCTGACGTCGGCACCACCTCCGCCCTGATCAACTCTTGCTGCGGCCGTCTCGCCGCCGGGGAGATCCTGGCCCTGCAGGGGGTGGGCGGCTTCCAGCTGCTGGTGGATGGCACCAACACCGCGGCGGTGGCGCGGCTGCGGCAGCGCAAGCGGCGGCCCGCCAAGCCCTTCGCCTTGCTGGTGACCGAGGCCGCCGCCATGGACCCCTTCTGCCGACTTGATGACGAGGAGCGTCGGGCCCTGGCGGACCCCGCCGCTCCGATCGTGCTGCTGCGCCGCCGCCTGGGGGTTCCCGAAGCCCTGCCGGGCGTGGCCCCGGGCAGCCCATGTCTGGGGGCGATGCTGCCGGCTTCGCCGTTGCACCACCTGCTGGCGCACGCCTTCGGCCGGCCCCTGGTGGCCACCAGCGGCAACCCCAGCGGTGAACCGCTCTGCACCGATCCCGCCGAGGCACTGGAGCGGTTGGGGGGCGGCGCCGGCGGCCCCATCGCCGATGTCTTTCTTGTGCATGACCGCGCCATCGCCCGGCCCCTGGATGATTCGGTGCTGCAGTTGATCGATGGCCGGCCGGCCCTGCTGCGCCGGGCCCGGGGCTATGCCCCCGAGCCCCTGGTGCTGGCTGTCGCCCCAGGCGGGGCGCCGGATGGCGTGGTGGCGCTTGGCGGGGATCTCAAGAGTGCGCCGGCCCTGGCACTGGAGGGGCGGCTGTGGCTGGCCCCCCACCTGGGCGACCTGGCCGAGGGGCGCCTGCTCTCCCGGCTGGCGGAGGGTCTGGTGGCGATCGAGCGGGGCTGGGGCAAGCGTCTGACGCGGATCGCCTGCGATGCCCACCCCGGCTACCTCAGCCATCAGCTCGCCGCCGCCCAGCCGTGGCCGCGGCGAACGGTGCAGCACCACCGGGCCCATGGCCTGGCTGTGCTGGCCGAGCACGGGCTGCCGTTGCCGTTGCTGGCCTTCACCTGGGATGGTCTCGGTTACGCCCCGGCCCCTGCCGCCGATGGCGGTCCCCAGCTGTGGGGCGGGGAGCTGCTGCTGCTGGGTGGGTCCGGCGCCCCCCCCTGCGAGCGAATGGTGGCCATGAGGCCCTTCTCCCTGCCGGGCGGTGAGCGGGCCATGGCGGAACCCCGCCGGGCGGCCCTGGGACTCCTGGCCGCCTCCGGCCCCGCTGCCCTGGCGCACCCCGGCGCCCGCCACAGCCTGGCCGCCTTCACGGCCGGTGAGCGCCGCCTGCTGCTGCAGGCCATCGCCAGCGGCTGCAACAGCCCCCAGAGCACCGGCGTCGGCCGGCTGTTCGATGCGGTCGCCTCCCTGCTGGGCCTGGTGCAGGTGCAGAGCTATGAGGGCGAAGCGGGTCTGCTCCTGGAGGGGGCTGCCGCCTCTGCCCCGGGTGAGCCTGCGAGCTGGCCCCTCCCCTTGGTGCCGCCCGAGGCCGTCGCGGATGGCTCCGGCGCGCCGCGCCTGGGTTGGCTCGACTGGCAACCGTTGCTGGCGGCGCTGCTGGCGGCGATCGCTGCCGGCACGCCGCCGGCGCTGTGTGCCGCCCGCTTCCATCACGCCCTGGCCGAGTCCCTGGCCGAGACGGCCGCCCTCGCCGTTACCTGGATGTGCCCCCCCGCCAGGGCCAGCAGCGGCGGGGTCCCGGTGGCCCTGGGCGGCGGCTGTTTCCAGAACCGGCTGCTGCTCGAGGCTGCGATCGCGGCGCTGCGGGCCAGGGGCTTGCAGCCGTTCTGGCCGCAGGTCGTGCCCTGCAGTGACGGCGGGCTGGCCCTGGGGCAGGCCTGGGCGGTGGGCGGTCCGTGGGCAGATCCGGCCGGCGCGCCTACAACCGGATGGAGTGTCCACGAGCCGAAATCTCCCCATGTGCCTGGCCGTGCCGGCTCGCATCCTCTCGATCCGGATCCAGCCGCCGCAGGGAGCGCCTGAGCCGGCCGGGGCCGATGCCGCAGCCGATGACGGCCTCTGGCGCATGGCTGAGGTGGATTTCGGTGGGGTGCGTCAGCAGGTGAGCCTGGCCTGTCTGCCCGAGGCGGCCGTGGGCGATCGGGTGCTGGTGCACGTGGGCCTGGCCCTCAGCCTCGTCGACGACGATCCCGCATGACCATCACCGTTGACGGCAACGAGGCCGTGGCCCTGGTGGCCTACCGCCTCAACGAGGCCATCGCCATCTACCCGATCACCCCCGCCTCGCCGATGGGGGAGTGGGCCGATGCCTGGAGCACCGAAGGCCGACCCAACCTCTGGGGCACGGTCCCGGCGGTGGTGGAGCTGCAGAGCGAGGCCGGCGCCGCCGGCACCGTGCACGGAGCCCTGCAGGCGGGGGTGCTGACCACCACCTTCACGGCCTCCCAGGGTCTGCTGCTGATGGTGCCCAACCTCTACAAGCTGGCCGGAGAGCTCACCCCCGCCGTGCTGCACGTGGCGGCCCGTTCCCTGGCGGCCCAGGGGCTCTCGATCTTCGGCGACCACAGCGACGTGATGGCCTGCCGCGGCACCGGCTGCGTGATTCTCTGCTCGGCCTCGGTGCAGGAGGCGGGCGACTTCGCCGCCATCGCCACCCGGGCGAGCCTGCTGGGGCGGCTGCCGGTGCTGCACATGTTCGACGGCTTCCGCACCTCCCACGAAATCCAGAAGATCCACCCCATCGACGACGCGGTGCTCCATGCCCTGATGCCGATGCAGGCGGTGGCGGACCACCGCCATCGGGCCCTCTCCCCCGACCACCCGGTGCTGCGGGGCACGGCCCAGAACCCGGATGTGTATTTCCAGGCGCGGGAGTCGGTGAACCGCTTCTACGACGCCCTCCCCGGGCACCTGGTGGAGGCGATGGAGCAGTTCGCCGGCCTCACCGGCCGCCACTACGGTCCCTACGAGTACGTGGGCGCCACCGATGCCGCGTGGGTGGTGGTGCTGATGGGCTCCGGCTGCGAGACCGCTGAGGAGACGGCGTTGGCCCTGATCGCCGCCGGCCAGCGGGTGGGGGTGCTCAAGGTGCGCCTGTTCCGGCCCTTCGTGGCGGCCCTGTTCGCCGCCGCCCTGCCGCCCACGCTGCGGGGGCTGGCGGTGCTCGACCGCTGCAAGGAGCCCGGGGCCGGCGGCGAGCCCCTCTACCTCGATGCGGTGGCGGCCCTCAGTGAGGAGTGGCAGTCCTGCCACGGCGATCGCCCCCTGCCCCGGGTGGTGGGCGGCCGCTTCGGCCTCTCCTCCAAGGAGTACACCCCGGCGATGGTCAAGGCGGTGTTCGACAACCTCCAGCTGCCGCAGCCCCGCAACCACTTCACGGTCGGCATCGACGACGATGTCACCCACCGCTCCCTGCCCGTCGCGGCGGACTTCCACGTGGACGGGGCCGACGAGGTGCGCGCCGTGTTCTACGGCCTGGGCTCGGACGGCACGGTGGGGGGCAACAAGGCCACGATCAAGATCATCGGGGAGCAGACCGATCTGTTCGCCCAGGCCTACTTCGTCTACGACTCCAAGAAATCCGGCTCGGTCACGGTGTCGCACCTGCGCTTCGGCCCTAGGCCGATCCGCGCCCCCTACCTGATCGAGCGTCCCACCCTGGTGGCCTGCCACCAGTGGGATTTCGTCGATCGCTTCGACCTCCTGGCCGGCCTGGACGCCGGTGGGGTGCTGCTGCTCAACAGCCCCTTCCCGATCGAGGAGAGCTGGCGGCGGATGCCGGCGTCGCTGCGCTGCGGCATCCGCGAGCGGGGGCTGTCGGTGTGGCTGATCAACGCCTACCGGGTGGCGCGGGAGGCCGGCATGGGGAACCACATCAACACGGTGATGCAGGCCTGCTTCTTCGCCGTCAGCGGCGTGCTGCCGCGGCAGGAGGCGATCGAGCAGATCCGTGTCTCCCTGCGCAAGACCTACGGCCGCAAGGGGGAGGCGGTGGTGGCCATGAACCTGCGCGCCCTCGACGCCACCCTCGACAACCTGCAGCCGCTCGATTGGTGCCGGCTGCCGGCGGAGGACGACCTCCCGGTGGCGCCGCCTGTGGCCGACCGGCTCGCCGGGGCTCCGCTGTTCGTGCGCGAGGTGATCGCCCCCCTGCTGGAGCGGCGCGGCGATGCCCTGCCGGTCAGCGCCCTGCCCTGCGACGGCACCTGGCCCACCGGCACGGCCCAGTGGGAGAAGCGCAACATCGCCGAGACGGTGCCGGTGTGGGAGAGCGACCTCTGTGTGCAGTGCGGCAAGTGCGTCATGGTCTGCCCCCATGCGGTGATCCGGGCCAAGGCGGTGGCGCCGGACGCCCTGGCGGGTGCACCGGATGGATTCCGTCAGGCCCCGGCCCGCGACCCCGACTTCAAGGGCCACAGTTTCACGATCCAGGTGGCCGTCGAGGACTGCACCGGCTGCGCCCTGTGCGTGGAGGTCTGCCCGGCCCGCGACCGCACCGAACCGAAGCGCAAGGCGATCAACATGGCGCCCCAGCGCCCCCTGCGGGAGCAGGCCCGGGGCCACTGGGACTATTTCCTGGGGCTGCCCGAGATGGCCCGCGGCGACCTCAACCTGCACAAGATCGGCCAGCAGCAGCTGCAGCAGCCCCTGTTCGAGTTCTCCGGCGCCTGCGGCGGCTGCGGCGAAACGCCCTACCTCAAGCTGGCCAGCCAGCTGTTCGGCGACCGCATGCTGGTGGCCAATGCCACGGGCTGCTCCTCCATCTACGGCGGCAACCTGCCCACCACCCCCTGGAGCACCAACGCCGAGGGGCGCGGCCCGGCCTGGAGCAATTCCCTGTTCGAGGACAACGCCGAGTTCGGCCTGGGCATGCGCGTGGCCATCGACCAGCAGCGCCAGATGGCCCTCGAACTCCTGGAGCGGCTCGCACTTCCCGAGGCCCTGGTGGCGGCGATCCGCGACGGTGACCAGCACGACGAGGCCGGCATCGTCGCCCAGCGGAAGCGGGTGGAGGAGCTCAAGCGCCTGCTGCAGGCTGTGGTGGGGGAGGCCCCCGGGGCCCCTCGGGCCGCCACTCCCCGGGACGGCCAGGCCGCCCGTCTGCTGGATCTGGCCGATGCCCTGGTCAAGAAGAGCGTCTGGCTGGTGGGGGGCGACGGCTGGGCCTACGACATCGGCTTCGGCGGCCTCGACCACGTGCTGGCCAGTGGCCGGGATGTCAACGCCCTGGTGCTCGACACCGAGGTGTATTCCAACACCGGCGGCCAGATGTCGAAGGCCACGCCCCGGGCGGCGGTGGCCAAGTACGCCGCCGGCGGCAAGGCCGCCCCCAAGAAGGATCTCGGGCTGATGATGATGAGCTACGGAAGCGTCTATGTGGCCAGCGTGGCCATGGGGGCCCGTGACGAGCACACGGTGCGGGCGTTTCTGGAGGCGGAGAGCTACCCGGGGCCGTCGCTGATCCTGGCCTACTCCCACTGCATCGCCCACGGCATCGACATGGCCCGGGGCATGGAGCAGCAGAAGGCGGCGGTGGACTCCGGCCGCTGGCTGCTCTACCGCTACGACCCGCGCCGCACCGAACGGGGTGAGCACCCTCTGCAGATCGACAGTCGGGGCCAGAAGCGGCCCCTGGCCGAGGCGATGGCCACGGAGAACCGCTTCCGCATGCTCTCCTTCAGCCAGCCGGAGCGGGCCCGGGCCCTGGCGCGCCAGGCGGAGCTGGAGGTGGCCCGCCGTTGGGCTATCTACCAGGCCCTCGCCGGCACCCCGGCCAAGTCCCAGACAGAGGCACCGGCATGACCCGTCCCGATCTGTCCGTCACCTACCTGGGCCTGGAGCTGCGCAGCCCGCTGGTGGTGGGGGCCGCGGCGCCCCTGAGCGAGGACATCGACCAGTTGCTGCGGCTGGAGGAGGCGGGGGCCGCCGCCGTGGTTCTGCATTCGCTGTTCGAGGAACAGATCGAGCGCGACCAGCTGGAGCTGCACCGGGTGACCCTGCAGGGGGCCGACAGCTACGGCGAGGCGCTCAGCTACTTCCCCGAGCCCTCGATCTTCCACGTGGGCCACGACCTCTACCTGCGCCACCTCGAGCAGGCCCGCTCCCGCCTGTCGGTGCCGGTGATCGCCAGCCTCAATGGCGCCCACCCCGGCCAGTGGGTGCAGGTGGCGCGGCGGATGGAGGACGCCGGCGCCAGCGCCCTGGAGCTGAACATCTATTCCGTCCCCACCGACCCCGATCTCTCCAGCGCGGCGATCGAGAACCAGGTGCTGGAGATCGTCGCCGAGGTGCGCGCCGAGGTGACGCTGCCGCTGGCGGTGAAGCTCAGCCCCTTCTTCACCAACTTCGGTGCCATGGCCAAGCGGCTGGCCGCCGTCGGGGCCGATGGCCTGGTGCTGTTCAACCGCTTCTACCAGCCCGACATCGACATCGAGGAACTGGAGGTGCGCCCCAACCTGCTGCTGAGCACCCCCCACGACCTGCGGCTGCCCCTGCGCTGGATCGCCCTGCTGCATGGCCGCCACCCGCTGGATTTGGCGGCCACCGGCGGCGTGCACCGCGGCACCGACGTGGTGCGCCTGCTGATGGCCGGTGCCGCCATCACCCAGGTGGTGGCCGCCCTGCTGCGCCATGGCCCCGGCAGGCTGGCGGGGCTGGAGGAGGAGCTGAGCCAGTGGCTGCTGGAGCACGAGCACGCCACCGCCCGGGAACTTATCGGCTGCATGAGCCAGCAACGCTGCCCCGATCCCAGCGAGTACGAGCGCTCCCAGTACATGCGCGCCGTCCAGACCTTCCTGCCCGCCGAAGCCACGGCGGCGCCCGGTCCCTGGTGAGTGCTCCAGCGGTGCAGACGGCGGAGGTGGCTGCCGTGCGGGAGCTGGCGGCTGAGCTGGCCGCGATCACCACCCGCCCCTGGACGCTGATGGAGGTGTGCGGCGGCCAGACCCACGCCATCGTGCGCTGGGGGCTCGACCAGTTGCTCCCCCCCGGCTTGCGGCTGATCCACGGCCCCGGCTGCCCGGTCTGCGTCACCCCCGCCGCCACGATCGATGCAGCCCGCACCCTGGCCCGCCGGCCGGAGGTGATCCTCTGCTCCTACGGCGACATGCTGCGGGTGCCGGGAAGCGCCGCCGATGGCGAGCCGGGCGACCTGCTGGGGGTGAGAGCCGAAGGGGGCGACGTGCGCCTGCTCACCTCCCCGTTGGAGGCCCTCGAGCTGGCCCGGCGCCATTTGGATCGCCAGGTGGTGTTTCTGGCGGTGGGGTTCGAGACCACGGCCCCGGCCTCGGCCCTGCTGGTGCGCCAGGCCGTGGCCTCAGGCGCGGCGAACCTTTCCCTGCTGGCGGCCCATGTCCGGGTTCCCCCCGCCATGGCGGCGATCCTCACGGCGGAGGGCAACCAGGTGCAGGGATTCCTGGCGGCCGGGCACGTCTGCGCCGTGATGGGTACCGCGGAGCTGGAGCAGCTGGTCGATCGGCACCGGGTGCCGGTGGTGGTGAGCGGCTTTGAGCCCCTGGATCTGATGCGGGGGCTGGTGGCCTGCGTGCGCCAGCTGGAGCGGGGGGAGGCCCGGGTGGCGAATGCCTACGGCCGGGTGGTGAGCCAGCAGGGCAACCCGGCCGCCCGGGCCCTGCTGGAATCGGTGTTCGAGCCGGTGGACCGGCCCTGGCGGGGCTTCGGCGTCATCCCCGGCGGTGGCCTGGGACTGAGGGCGCCCTTCCGCCGCCTGGAGGCCGGCGCTCGCTTCACCGACCTGCCAGTCGAACCGGCGGACGCTCTGGAGCCGGCGGGTGTCTGCATCAGTGGCGCCATCCTGCAGGGGCGAGCCCGGCCCATGGATTGCCCGGCCTTCGGCGGCGCCTGCACCCCGGAGCATCCGCTGGGGGCGCCGATGGTGTCCTCGGAGGGGGCCTGCGCGGCCTACCACCGTTACGGCCGCCGTGGCTGAGCCGGCCCCGCCCGCCACGCCCCGGATCCAGCTGGCCCACGGCGGTGGCGGCACCCTGATGCAGCAGCTGATCGACGGCGAACTGCGCCGCCTCTACGCCGATCCCGACCAGGTGCTGCACGATGCCGCCCGCCTCTCCCTGCCCCACGGGCGCCTGGCCTTCACCACCGACAGCTACGTGGTGCACCCCCTGGAGTTCGAGGGGGGCGACATCGGCAGCCTGGCGGTGACGGGCACCGCCAACGACCTGGCCATGGCCGGTGCCAGGCCTTTGGTGCTGAGCCTGGGCCTGATCCTGGAGGAGGGGCTGGAGATCGCCCTGCTGCGCCGGATCGTGTCGTCGCTGGTGGAGGCGTCCCGGCGCTGCGGGGTGAGCATCGTCACCGGCGACACCAAGGTGGTGGAGCGGGGCAAGGGGGATGGGGCTTTCCTCAACACCAGCGGCATCGGCCTGCTGCAGGTGGACGATCCGATCGATCCACTGGCGATCGTCCCCGGCGACCAGCTGCTGGTGAGCGGTGATCTGGGCCGCCACGGGGTGGCGATCCTGGCCGCCCGCCATGGCCTCGACCTGCAGCCCCCCCTGGCCAGCGATTGCATGCCCCTGTGGCCCGCGGTGGAGGCGTTGCTGGCCGCAGGGGTGCGGCTCCACTGCCTGCGCGATCTCACCCGGGGCGGCCTGGCCAGCGCCCTGCAGGAACTGGCGGCCCCCAACGCCCTGGAGCTGCGGATCGAGGAAGCGTGCCTGCCGGTGGCGGAGCCGGTGCGGCGCACCTGCGCGCTGCTGGGCTTCGATCCGCTGCACCTGGCCAACGAGGGCCGCTTCCTGGCGGTGGTGCCCGAGGCTGATCGGCAGCGGGCCCTGGCGGTGCTGGCTCCGGCGGGGGGGACCTGGATCGGCCGGGTGGCGGCGGCAGGCTCAGGAGTCGGCCCCCCCCGGGGCCGGGTGCTGCTGCGCACCCCCTTCGGCAGTGAGCGGGTGCTGATTCCCCTCAGTGGGGAGCTGCTGCCACGGATCTGCTGAACCCTGGCAGCACCTGCCCAGGGTGCCGCCAGCGTTTGTCGAGGGCATCCACCAGGATCACCAACACCGGGGCCAGGGCCATCGGCCCCAGCCAGGCCATCGGAAACGGCACCATTCCGAACACCGCCGCCACCGGAGCCACCAGCACCAGGGCACTGGCCAGCAGCGGCTCGCTGATCAGGCCCAGCCAGAGCATGGGATTGGGGATGCCGAGCATGGCCCAGGCGGGACGGCGTTCACTGCGGCAGGCCAGCAGGGTGCCCATCTGGCCGGCCACGATCAGGCAGAAGGTGACGGTGGTGGCCTGCTGCTGGATCGCCACCACGCCGGCGTCGGCGGTGTGGTGCAGCAGCTGGGGGGCCAGGAGGCGCAGCTGGCTCCAGCCCACACCGTTGGCACGCCAGGTCAGCAGGTACCCCGCCATGGCCACCAGGCCCTCCACCAGCCCCAGCACCAGGTAGGCGCGCACCATCACGGCCCGGTTGAGCAGCGGCAAGCCCTTGGGGCGCGGGGGCAGGCGCATCACCCCCGGCTCGGGTGGGTCGGCCCCCAGGCCGAGGGCCGGCAGCAGGTCGGTGCCCAGGTCGACGGCCAGGATCTGCAGCACCGTGAGGGCAGCGGGAATCCCGGCGATCACCATCGCCAGGAAGGGCAGCACCTCCGGCACGTTTGAGGCCAGCACGTAGGTGATGAAGCGGCCGATGTTGGTCACCACCGAGCGGCCGTAGCGGACCGCCTGCACGATCGTGGCGAAGTTGTCGTCGAGCAGCACGATGTCGGCGGCCTCACGGGCCACATCCGTGCCGCTGATCCCCATCGCCAGCCCGACATCCGAGGCGCGCAGGGCCGGCGCATCGTTGACGCCATCGCCGGTGACGGCCACCACCTCGCCGAGGGCGCGGTAGGCCTGCACCAGGCGCAGCTTCTGCTCCGGTGCCATGCGGGCGAACACCAGCCGGCGGCGGTACTTGAGCAGTTGGCGCAGCTGCACGTCGCTGATCTGGGCCAGGGTGGAGCCCTCGATCACCCGCACCGGGTCGGCGCTGGCCTGCTGATGGGCTGTCGACCGGCCCGAGGATCGGGGGGGGTCGAGCAGACCGATCTGCTGGGCGATCGCCTGGGCCGTGAGGCCGTAGTCGCCGGTGACCATCGTCACCTTGATGCCGGCTTCGCGGCACTGCCGGATCGCGTCCGGCACCTCCGGCCGTGGTGGGTCGTACAGACCCAGCAGGCCGAGGAACATCTGCCCACCTTCCAGGTCATCGCTCGGCGCCGTGGTCGACTGGTCATCGCCGCGGCGCAGCGCCACGGCGATGACGCGGAAGCCTCGGGCGGCCAGCCCATCGTTGGCGGCCACCACCTGCTGGCGCAGCTCGCCGGGCAAGGGCGCGTCGCCACCGGAGGACAGCCAGCTGGTGCAGTGCGCCAGCACCTCCAGGGGGGCCCCCTTGGTGATCAGCAGGGAGCCCCCCGTGACGATCGGCAGATCGTCGGCCTGGTCACTCCAGTCCACCAGCACCGTCATGCGGCGGCGGAGGGAATCGAAGGGGATCTCCCGAAGCCGTGGATGCCGGCCCGGCAACTCCTCCGGCACCAGCCCAGCTTCAGCGGCGGCCACCAGCATCGCCGTTTCGGTGGGATCCCCCACCCCCAGCCACGGTTCGGTGGCTCCGACAGAGCCGGCCACCGCCGCCTCGAGACGGGCGTTGGAGCACAGGGAGGCGGTGCGCAACAACAGCCGTTCCAGCCCCTCTGCGGGCAAGGGCAGCCAGGTGCTCTCCACCGCCATCCGGTTTCCGGTGAGCGTTCCCGTCTTGTCGGAGCAGATCACACTCACCGAGCCAAGGGCTTCCACCGCCGAGAGGCGGCGGACCAGGGCCTTGCGGCTCGCCATGCGCTGCACCGCCATGGCCAGGGCCAGGGTCACGGTGGGCAGCAGCCCTTCAGGGACGTTGGCCACGATGATCCCCGTGGCGAACACCACGCTCTCCAGCGGGGTCATCCCGACCAGCAGGACGCTGAGGCCGAAGGCGACCACGCCCATGGTCACGGCGATGGTGCAGATCGTGTGGACGATTTTGCTGACCTGCACCTCGAGGGTGCTGGCGCCGCGGGTGGTGCCGGCCGCCAGCCGCGCCACCTGCCCGAATTCCGTCTCGGCGCCCGTGGCGTAGACGAACGCCTCCCCCCGTCCCGAGGCCACCGTGCTGCCGGCCATCACCAGGTTGGCCCGCTCACTGGTGCTGACCTTCGCCTGCCGTTGGCTGGCTTCAGGGGCGTCACTCCGGCGCGCCACCGGCAGGGATTCGCCGGTGAGCACGGACAGATCCAGATAGAGCGCGTGGGCGATGCTCACCCGACAGTCGGCCGGGACCCGATCCCCCTCCTCGAGCCGAACCCGATCGCCCGCCACCAGGTCCTCCGCCGGCAGAAAGCCCAGTTGCCCGTTGCGCCACACCTGCACCTGGCTGGGCAGGGCACGCGTGAGCGCGGCCAGGGTTCGCTCGGCCTGGAATTCCTGCCAGAAGGAGAAGACACCATTGATCAGCACCACCGCCCAGATGGCCCAGCCCAGCTGCGGGGTACCGGCGGCGAAGGCCAGGCCTCCGGCGATCCACAGCAGCAGGGCCATGAAGTGGACCATCTGGTCCAGGAAGCGCAGGGCCAGGGGTCGCCGCTTGGCCGGCGGGAGGCGATTGGGGCCGAACTGAGCCAGGCGTCGGTCGGCCTCTTCGCTGCTCAGGCCTTGCGCTGAGGTCTGCAGGGCCTGGTGGACCTCCTCCAGGGGCAGCGACCAGATCGGCTGGGATGCGGCGAGAAGCACGGATCGGCAGCGGGGGCCTCGATCAGCATGACCAACTTGCGAAGCCACGACGCAGCGTCGCTAGCGTCCGCGCGACGTTGTTGATACTGCAGCCCATGCGAGCGCGGGTGCTGCACCGCTCCCTGGCTGTGCTGGCCCTGTGGCTGGTCGCCCTTCCCGCGGCGGCTGCCGAGGTCGGCACCCTCTGGCGGTTGCGCGACGGCGCCGGAACGGTGTTCATCGCCGGCTCCCTGCACCAGCTGCGCCGTGACCGGGCCGCCCTGCCCCCGTCCTATGGCCAGGTCTATGGCGAGGCGGAGCGGTTGGTGATGGAGCTCGACATGGACGCCATCAGCCCGGCGGCCCTGGCCGGCGAGCTGATGGGGCGGGCCATCGATTCCCAGGGCCGCTCCCTGAGCGACGGCCTGCCGCCGGCGTCCTGGCGGGCCCTGCAGCCGCGGCTGAAGGGCCTGGGACTGCCGGAAGCGGCGATCGATCGCTTCGAGCCCTGGGCCGTGGCCCTGCTGCTGGCGTCCGCCGAGTTCCTGGAGCGGGGCTACTCCCCGGACAGCGGCGTCGAGGGCCAGCTCCAGGCCAGGGCTGCCGCCGACCGCAAGCCCATCGACGGACTGGAGACGCCGGCCCAGCAACTCGAGCTCTTCGATGGGCTGAGCCGGGCGGATCAGGTGCAGCTGCTGGAGGTCACCCTGAAGGAACTGGACAGCGTCGGGCCGAGGCTTGAGGCCCTCGAGGGCGCCTGGCGGGCCGGCGACCTGGCCGGGCTCGATGCCCTCCTGCTCGGGGACTACCGTCAGCGCCCCGATCTGTACCAGCGCCTGGTGCTCCGGCGCAACCGGGCCTGGGTGGCTCCGGTACGGGAGCTCCTGCGACGCCCCGACGACACGCTGGTGGTGGTGGGTCTGATGCACCTGCTGGGGGAGCAGGGGCTGATCGCCCTGCTCAGGGCGCAGGGGCTGAAGCCGGAGCGGTTCGTGGCTGGGGCCTGGCGGCCCGATCCCTAGGAGCCCGCGCCGGAGCGATCAACGGACCCGAATCCAGGGTCCTGCATCAGGGCGTCTGGTTTCGGCCCTCCGCTGCGCCAGCGCAGCTCCCAGCCCTTGACGATCCTGTAGACGGCGGGCACCACCGCCAGGCTGAGCACCGTGGACACCAGCTGGCCGCTGAACACCACGGTGCCGATGCTCAGGCGGCTGGCGGCACCGGCTCCGAAGGGAAACAGCAGCGGGATGCAGCCCGCCAGCGAGGAGATCGCCGTCAGCAGGATCGGTCGCAGACGGGCGACGGCGGCCCCGTGGATCGCCTCCTCCAGGGGCAGGCCCGCCTTGAGCCGTTGATTGGCGAATTCCACGATCAGGATGCCGTTCTTGGCCGCCAGGCTGGAGAGCACCAGCAGTCCCATCTGCCCATAGACATCAAGGGGCAGGCCCCGCAGGCTCAGGCCCATCACGGCGCCGAGCATGGCCAGCGGCACGGTGACTAGGATGATCAGCGGATCGATGAAGTTCTCGTAGAGGGCCGCCAGCACCAGGCCCATCACCAGGATCCCCAGGGCGAAGACCCGCACGTTGCCGCCACCGGCGCGGGCCTCCTCCCGGGCCAGCCCGGCCCATTCCAGATCCACGGCGCCGGAGTCGCGGCTGCGATGCACCTGTTCGAGCAGGGCCATCGCCTGGCCGCTGCTGACCCCACGGCGCGGCAGGGCCCGGACGCTGATCGAGCGCACCAGGCGGGTGTGGTTGATGGTGGTCGGGCCGGCACCCTGCTCCACCTGCACCACCTCGGCCATCGGGATCAGCCGTCCCTCCCGGTTGCGCACCTGGAGGGCCAGCATGTCCTCCGTACCGGCGCGGGAGCGTCCGTCGAGTTGCACGATCACCTTGCGGACCTGGTCACCCTCAAAGGTGTCGTTGACGTAATCGCTGCCGAAACTGGCCCCCAGGGTGTCGACCACGGTCGCCAGATCCACCCCCAGGGAGGCCATGCGCAGGCGATCGGGCACCAGGGTGATCTGGGGGGCCCCGGCGCTGAAGCGGGTGGACACCCGTTGGAAGGCTGGGCTGCCCTGGATCTCGCTGGCCTGGGCATCGGCGATGAAGGAGCGGGCCTCCTGCTCGAAGGCCGCCAGGCTGAGCAGGCCGCCGCTGGTGTCGAGCAGTTCCAGTTCCAGCCCCCCCTCGCTGCTGAAGCCGCGCACGCTGGGGGCTTCGCTGAGCTGCACCACCGCGGTGCGGATGCCTTTGGTGAGCAGGGCGTTCATCCGCTCCGCCACGGCGACGCTGGTCTGGTCGGCCTCGGGGCGTTCCTTGATGGGCCGCAGCCGCAGGAAGAATTGCCCCTTGTTGGGGCTGCTGTCGCCGAAGGAGCGGCCTGCGTAGAAGTTGGCGCTGGTGATCGCCGGTTCCTTGGAGGCGAGGCGCCGCACCTCCTCCAGCACCTTCTGGGTCTGGGGCAGGGCCGTCCCGTCCGGCAGGATCACCACCCCCCGCAGCTGGCCGGTGTCCTCCTGGGGGATGAAGGCGGTGGGGAATTGCTGCAGGCTGACCATCGTGAGCAGGAGGCCCGCCAGCAGCAGCCCCACCACCAGACGGCGCCGGGCGAGCACCCCGTCCAGCAGGCGGCCGTAGGGGGCTTCGATGGCTTCAAGGGCCCGTCGTGGAGGATCGATCCAGCGCCGCAGCCAGGCCGGTTCGCGCCGTTCGGCGTGGAGCAGGCGGCTGGCGGCCACCGGGGTGAAGCTGATGGCGTTGATGGTGGAGAAGACCACCGCGCTGCTGATGGCGATGGCGATCGGGGCGTACAGCCGGCCCACGCTGCCTTCCATGGTCAGCACCGGCAGGAACACCACCACCAGCACCACGGAGGTGGCCACAACGGCACTGCCCAGCTCCGCCATCGCTTCCCGCGCCGCCAGGACGGGCGGGCGGCCATTCTCGATGCGCCTGCCGATGTCTTCACTCACGACGATGGCGTCATCCACCACCAGCCCGGAGGCCAGCACCATGCCGAACAGGGTGAGGGTGTTGATCGAGCTGCCGGTGAGCTTGAGCACGCTGAACGAGCCGATCAGGGCCACCGGCACGGCGCCGGCGGTGATCAGGGCCAGGCGGCTGTTGCCCAGTCCGAGCAGCAGCACCAGGAACACCAGCAGCACCGCGTCCCTCAGGGCCTCCACGGCGCCATCGATGCTGGCGCGCACGTTCTCGGCCTCATCCACGATCACTTCCATCGCCACCCCGGGTGGAAAGCGGGGGGCCAGGGCGTCCAGGGCCTTCTCCACGCCCTGGCGCACCTCGAGGGCGTTGCTGCCGTCGCGCTGGAAGATCCCCATCGCCACGGCCGTCTCGCCGGCCAGGTTGGTGGCGATGGTCTCGTAGCTCTCGCTGCCGAGCTCCACCCGTCCCACGTCCTTGAGCAGGGTGACCCCGCCGTCGCCGGTGCGGGCCACCACCAGTTGTTCGAACTCCTGGGGCGAGCGCAGTCGGCCTTCCATCCGCAGGGGCAGGGTGGTCATCTGGCTGGATGGAACGGGGGCTTCGCCGGTCTGCCCCAGGGCCGCCAGGACGTTCTGCTGCTGCAGGGCCTGGCGCACCTCGGCGATCGTGAGGTTGCGGGCCTGGAGCTGGTCGGGATCGAGCCACAGCCGGAAGGCCAGGCTGCTGCCGCCGAAGAGATTGACATCACCCACCCCGGCGACCCGGCGCAGCCGGTCGCGCACCACCTGGTCCACCCAGCCGGTGAGGAAGGTGTCGGCATAGGTGCCGCGGCTGGCGCTGAAGCTCAGCACCATCAGCAGATCATCGGAGCTACGCCGTACCTGGACCCCGAACCGGGCCACCGGCGCGGGGAGCTGACGGGCCACCACGGTGGCTTCGTTCTGGGTGTTGATCTGGTTGAGCTCCGGGTTGCCGCCCTCGAAGCCCAGGGTGATCGTGCTGCCGTTGGCGGAGCTGGTGGAACGGATCGTGTCGAGACGTTCCAGGCCGTTGAACTGCTTTTCGAGCAGGGCGGTGACACCCTGCTCCACCACCTCCGGTCCGGCGCCGGGGTAGCTGGCCCGCACCGTGACCCGTCCGGGCGCGATCGGCGGCAGGTTTTCCACCTGCAGCACAGGCAGGCTCACCAGGCCCCCCAACAGGATGAGCAGGCTGACGACCAGCGTCAGCACGGGCCGGCGCAGGAAGGGGTCGGAGATCGACTTCACGGAATCGCCTGGGTGGGCACCGACCCTTTTCGCTCCGTGATCCTGGCAGGGGAATCTGCTGCGCTGTGATCCGCTGCGCTGTGATCAGCGCAGGTCGCGTTTCAGCACGGCGTAGAGGTAGTCGGGAGATTTGTAGCGGCTGGGGAGGCAGATGTGGAGCTGCTCCAGCCGGCTCCAGCAGACCGTCTTCTGAATCGCCTCCATGGTGCGTCCCTCCTTGAGCAGCAGCCGCATCGCCTTGCAGTACAGGGAATATTTCGCCTCAAGCTCGCCGATCGTGGGGGGCTGACCCTGGACCTGGGGCATGGGGGAAGGGGGCACCCGGGTTTTTCAGGGGCGCCTTACCACTCTACGAGCTGGCCAGTATCCCCTCGACGCCCAAAGCCCGCTCCGGAACGGCGTACCCGAGGGTGGCGGCCTGTCCATCGCTGAGCCGCCCGGCCGCATGCAGCACCCCGGTGATGCGCGGAATGTCGAGCACGGCATGGCAGCGGTAGCCCGACCTGGCGAGCCGCTGGCGGGCGCTGGTGTCCGCCTGACCGCCGTGGTCGATGAACACCACCACGTCCTCCACCTCCAGGCCGGAGCTTTCCAGCTTGGCGATGCCCTCAAGCACGCTGGTGCCGGTGATCAGGATGTCGTCCACCACCACCACCCGGTCGCCCTCCTCGAAGTCCCCTTCAATCAGGCGGCGGGCCCCGTGGGCCTTCACCTCCTTGCGCGGGTAGAGCAGGGGCTTGTGCAGCTGCAGGGACAGCCCGGTGGCCGTGGGCAGGGAGCCGTAGGGAATGCCGGCGATGCGGTCGAAGACCAGCTCACCGAGCTGGCCGGCGTAGGCATGCAGCACCCGGTGGAAGAGGTTGGGATCGGAGATGATCTGGCGCAGATCCACGTAGTAGTTGAAAACGGCCCCAGAGGCCTGCACGTAGTCGCCGAACAACAGGCAGCCCATGTCGAACAGGTCGAGGATCAGGCTGGCCAATGGGTCTTCGCTGCCATCGGCATCCGGCGCGGCGCCGGCTGTCGCCCCGCTGTGCTTTTGGCGATCCGGCAGCCACAGGCTGCAGACATCGCTCTGGTCCTGCGCCCGCCGCTCCAGCCAGCGGTCCCGCCGTTCGCTGATGCGTTGCTTGAGGGCGGCCGAGCGCTCGGCGATGTCGTCCTCCACCAGCAGGTTTTGGGGCAGGGGCATCAACAGGCCGTCGGCCGACGGACTCAGTCCGGCCTCCAGCAGGGCATCGAGCCGGTCCTCCTCTCCCCAGAGGCTGCGCAGGATCAGGAAGCGCTCCGGTGCCTCCTGGCGCACCCGGGCCAGGATGGCGGGGTCGCTGGTGCCCACTTCCAGCAGCAGCTGGTCGGGGGTGGCCCAGAGCTGGGTTTCCCGCACGATGCGCAGGTAGAGGGGGTCGTCCTCATCGGGGTGATGCTGCAGCACCCTGGCGGCCGCATTGGCGCTGTGGCAGGTGATCACCACCGCCTTTTCGGGATACAGCAGGAAGGGGGCGGCGATGTCCTGGCCGGCCAGGGGCGAGAGGGTGACGCCATCGGCGCCGAGTTCGCGGAACAGGTAATGGGCCAGGGCCGAGGAACTGTTCAGGTCCCCGTGCTTGGCATCGATGATCAGGGGGATGTCGAGGGGCACCAGTTCCCGCACCTCCCGCAGCAGTTCCAGTCCGACGGGGCCGAGGGCCTGGTAAAAACCGAGGCTGGGTTTGTAGGCGCAGACGTGGTCGGCGGTGGCTTCCACCACCGCCTTGATCCAGTAACGCGCCTGGGAGAGAAACGAGCGACCCCCCATGCCGCGGCGGTGGGCCCAGGCCTGCAGCATCTCCGGGTTGGGATCGAGGCCGGTGACCAGAAGCGACTGACGGGCGGCGATGGCGTCGGTGAGCCGGACGAAAAAGCCCATCGCGCGGGGGGTGATTGCCCAAGGTGCTAGGGCGAGGGGCGTCGCCTGCGCGAGTGGGTGACACAGCTCTTATTGATCCCTCGGGTTCAGGGGATCGCCCGCAGGGCGGACCGCAAACCGATCAAAGTGGCGAGGACGGCGCCCGCCAGAACTGGAATCAGCACGAAGTCATTGACGAGCTCCAAGGAAACTCCCATGGATTTGCCGAAGCTGATGGCCAGGTATGGGATGAACCAGGCGGCCAGGATCGGCACCAGAATCAGGCTGATCCAGGCGCGTTGACCCGCGCCGGTGGCCCCTCGGGACAGCAGGGCGCCCGTGAGTCCCAGGATGGGCACCAGGAAGATGAATTTGTAGTCGTAGGACTTGGTGAACAGGTAGGACCCCACCCAGGTGCCCGAGAAGAGGCTGATGGTGACGGCAATCAGCCGTCCATCGAGCCGGTTGGCTTGCGACGCCAGAAAAGAGTGCAGACGGTGGCGCATCTCCTGCCGCCAGGCTCCAACGAACCCCATCAAAAGGAAAAGGAGCTTGATCCCCAGGCAACCGAAGAGCAGGACTCTGGAGTGAGCTCCGGACAAGTTGACCAACTTGTCTAAATAGACTTGGTTATCCATCAGCCCATGGCTCAGGATCCCGCCTGAGGGAGCTGGGGAATTGCGCAGAATCGGGCCGAGCCAGGGCAGGACCAGGGACAGGCCGGCCACCCCACCGAGCAGACCCCAACGGAGGTTTCTCACCGGAAGCTGGGCCTTGGATCTCAAGCCTGCAGGCAGCCATTGAGTGGCGATGAGGCCGAACAGGGGAAGGATCTTGGTGGCCACAGAAAGGAACGCCAGGGGGGCTGCAGCCACGGCCAAGCGCGGCCTCTGGCTTGACAGAGCCAGAGCCAGCAACGCCAGCAGCAGGAACACGATCAGATCGTTGTTAGCCCGCTCCAGCGCCAGTTGGAATGGCAGCGACAGGTAGGTCAGGGCCAACAGAATCCCTGCCACGGCAGCAGAGGGGATCAGGGTGAAGAAAAAGGTGCCGGTGAGCAGGGCCACGGCGGCCCCCAGCGCTATGCCCACCCACCCGAGGCTGGCACTGGAGAGACCAAGGGCACTGAACATCCACAGGGCCATCGGCGGATAGGTGAACAGGCGGCCGTAGGGGTCGCAGTTCACCCGGCCGTCGAAGAGATCGCTCAGGCTGCCGACACAGCGGGAGCTGTGGGTGAGCATGGCAAGGTCGGCAAAGGGGGGAGTGACCATCGCGACCTGCCGGATCGGTGCGAAGGCCAGGCCGCGCCATTCCTGAAGCGAAGGAACGGCATACACAACCAGAGAGAAGCAAACGTAGAGAAAAGATGATCCTGCCAGCAGATAACCTAAACGGTTGTTGATGTCAGAGGCTGAGGGCTTCTTTGTCTTCCGATCTGACATCGACTGGGAAGGGCTTAGGGCCAAATGATATCACGAATTAAGTGCTAATCCAGGGCCTCAAGTTTCTCGTAAGTGGGACTCCATCGGCAGTCTTCGAGTCTTGCTCTGGCGGCCTCGAGGCTGCTGGCCTGGCGCGCCAGTCCCTCCTGCACCGCCGCGATCGCCACGGCTTCGGCCACGGCCCGGGACACCGCCTGCACGGCTGAAAGGGGTGGCATCAGCGGCGCCTCAGGATCGCTGGCGGCAGGAATCACCCGGGCCAGGGCCTCGATGCTGGCGTCAATCATGGTGTCGCTCACCTCCCTGGCGCCCACCGCCACGGCTCCGTAACCCAGGCCGGGGAACACGAAGCAGTTGTTGCACTGGCCGATCACCCGTTCGATCGGCTGGCCGGCGCTGCCGGTGCAGGCCACGGGGGGGAAGGGGCTGCCGGTGGCCACCAGCGCCCGGCCCTGGCTCCAGTCCAGCAGGTGCTCCGGGGTGATCTCCGCCAGGTGGGTGGGATTGGAGAGGGGCAGAACGATCGGCCGCTCGACACCGCCGCAGAGCGCCTCCACCACCGCCTGGTTGAAGGCCCCGGCCGCCGTGGAGGTCCCGATCAGCACCCCCGGCCGCACCGCTTCGATCACGGCCAGCAGGCCCGGCCCGTGGCTGCTCTCGCCGGCCTCCGCCCCGAAGCGGGCCGTCAGGAGCTGTTGCGACTTGGCAAACGGCCGGGCGCCGCCCGCAAGAGACGGGGTGGCGGCGTGGATCAGCCCATCACGATCGATCAGCCAGAGGCGATCAGCGGCTTCGGAGGCGGTGAGCCCCGCGCGCTGCAGCAGACGCCAGAGCCGCTCGGCGATGCCGCAGCCGGCACTGCCCGCCCCGAAGATGACGATCTGCTGATCAACCAGCTGCTTGCCGAGGCCCCGCAGGCCGGCCAGGATCGCGGCGGCGGCCACGCTGCTGGTGCCCTGGATGTCGTCGTTGAAGCTCGGCACCCGGTGCCGGTAGGCCTCCAGCACGGAGCGGGCATGGGTGGCGCCGAAGTCCTCCCAGTGCACCAGGGCGCCGGGGCAGACCCGCTGCACCGCCGAGACGAAACAGTCGAGGAAGGCGGTGTAGGCCTCCCCCTGCAGGCGGGGCTGGCGCAGGCCCGGGTAGCAGGGGTCGGCGAGCAGTTCCGGCCTGTCGGTGCCCACATCGAGCATCACTGGCAGCCCCCTGGCTGGATCGAGCCCGGCGCAGAGGGTGTAGACGGCCAGCTTCCCCTGGCAGATCTGGATGCCCCCCACGCCCTGGTCACCGATGCCGAGGATCCCCTGGGCGTCGGTGACCAGCAGCAGGTCCGGGGAGTGGTCGCCGCAGGCCTGAACCAGCAGCTCCTCGAGACGCTCCTGCTGCGGTGCCGCCAGGTAGATCCCCTGGCTGGGGCTGCGGTAGGTGTGGCTGAAATGCTGGATCGCCTGCCCGACCGTGGGGGTGTAAACGATCGGCATCGCCAGCTCGATGTGATCGGCCAGGAAGCGGTGGAAGAGGGTCACGTTCCGCTCCCTCAGGGTCTGGAGGTAGGCGTAACGCTCCAGGTCGCTGCCCATCGCCTCGAAGGCCAGGCGGCAGCGCTCCACCTGGGCCTCGATGCTCTCCACCTGCCAGGGCAGCAGGGACTCCAGGCCCAGGGCCTGGCGCTCTGCCCGGCTGAAGGCGGTGCCCTTGTTGAGCAAGGGGTCATTCAGCAGCTCGGCGCCGCGGAGGATCGTGCTCCGCTGGCGACGGGGTTCGGCGACCACGGCGTGCTCCTGGGTCCGCTGGCGCCCCCATCATCCATGGGCCGCCGGGATCACGCTGCCCGCGCCGCCCCGGGAATCTGGGCGAGAGTGGCCGCTCTGAGCAACCTGCGGTCTCGGCTTGATGCCCTTGTGACGTCCCCCATGAAGATCGTGCGGTACCTCGATGGCGCGGGTGGCCTCCATCACGCCCGTCTGGATCCCGACGGGCTCCTGGAGCGTTTGGCGGGCGACCTGTTCGGTGAACTGGTGCCCACGGGCGAACCGGCCGTGGCGAAGCGGATCCTGGCCCCTTTGGAGCCCCGGGCCATCCTCTGCATCGGTCTGAACTACCGCCGCCATGCCGCCGAGACCGGTGCGGCGATCCCCTCCTATCCGGTGCTGTTCATGAAATCGCCGGGGGCGGTGCAGCACCCGGACGCCCCCATCACCCTGCCGACCACCGCGTCCAGCCACCAGGTGGATTACGAGGGGGAACTGGCGGTGGTGATCGGTCGCACCTGCCGCAACGTGCCGCGCTCCGAGGCCCTCAAGGTGGTGCTGGGCTACACCTGCGCCAATGACGTCAGCGCCCGCGACTGGCAGAAGCAGCCCCGCCTCGGCGGCGGCCAGTGGTGCCGCGGCAAGAGCTTCGACAGCTTCGCGCCCCTGGGCCCCTGCCTGGTGAGCGCCGCAGCGATCCCCGATCCCCAGGCCCTCAGCCTGCAGACCCGCCTCAACGGCGCAACGGTTCAAGCGGCCAGCACCGCCGACATGATCTTTCCAGTGGCGGAGATCATCGAATTCCTCAGCGCCAGCACCACCCTGCTGGCCGGCACCGTGATCCTCACCGGCACCCCCAGTGGTGTGGGCATGGCGGCTGATCCACCCCGCTGGCTGCGCGTGGGCGATACGGTCGAGGTGGAGATCGAAGGCATCGGTGTGCTGCGCAACCCGGTGATCGAAGAGCCCATCTCCGCGCAGATCCACTGACGTTCTATCCCCCGCCTCCCGCTTGATGAAGCTGCCCGCCGCCTGGACTGCCCAGCCCGCCTGGGCCGAACGCAGCGGTGGCTATCGCCACTTCGCGGTGCTGGGCCAGCGGGGTCGCGGCCGCGAGCGGACCGTGGAGCTTCAGGCGGTGCTGGAGCCGCAGGTCCGGCTGCTGGTGCCCCTGGGTGAGCTGCGCGACCGCGATGCATGGCAACCGGGCTGGCAGCAGCTGCCGCAGCAGGAGGGGCCATCCGAGGGGACGGCCCTTTGAGGGACGCGGCCGGGCTCAACCCCGAGACAGTCCCCGACGGGCGACCACGTCCCAGGCCTGGTCGTTGTCGGCGCTGATGCTGTACCCGTCGGCCTGGAGCAACTGCTCCAGGTCATGGGTCAGCTGACGCGAACGGGCGATCACCAGCGCGTCGTCGCCTTCGATCGTCGCCATTTCCTGCAGCGCGGCCTCATCGTGCTGACGGAAGGTCTGGGCGATTCGATGGGCCCGGTGGGCCCGCACTCCCAGCAGCCTGAGGGCATCGATGCCCATCTCCAGGGCCGAGCCGAAGGTTTCCCGACGGATCAGGCTCACCCCATGGCGGATCAGGGCGTAGGCATGGCGGCGATCCTGGGCTCGGGCCAGGATCGCCAGGTGGGGGAAATGCTTCTGGGCCAGGGCCACGATCTCCAGTGCCTTGTCGGGATCATCAATCGCCACCACCAGCAGCCGGGCCTGGGCGGCCCCGGCCGCCTGCAGCAGATCGAGCCGACCGGCGTCGCCGTAGAACACTGTCCAGCCGAAGCGCCGCAGCAGATCGATCTGGGCGGGGCTGTGGTCCAGCACCGTGATGCGACAGCGGTGGGCCAGCAGCAGCCGCCCCACAACCTGCCCGAAGCGGCCGAAGCCGGCGATGATCACCGGGCTGTCGCTCGTGTCGATGCCGTCGGCCTCCCGTTCCTCGTCCGGGCTGGCGAAACGGGGCTGCAGCCAGCGGTCGTTGGCGATCAGCAGCAGGGGGGTGAGCAGCATGGAGAAGGCCACCACCGCCACGAGCACGGCCGTGAGGCTTTCCGGCAGCACCTTGGCCTTGGTGGCGAAGGAGAACAGGACGAAGGCGAATTCGCCCCCCTGGGCGAGGGCGAAGCCGAACAGGAGGGTCTGGCTCCAGGCCAGACGGAAACCCCGCCCCAGGGCCACCAGCACGCCCAGCTTGGTGAACACCAGGGCTACTACCAGGCCCAGGATCAACCACGGCCGCTCGATCAGCAGGCCGAAATCGATGCTGGCCCCCACCGTGAGAAAGAACAGCCCGAGCAGCAGCCCCTTGAAGGGGGCGATGTCACCCTCCAGCTCGTGGCGGTATTCGTTGTCGGCCAGCACCACCCCGGCCACGAAGGTGCCCAGGGCGGGTGAGAGGCCCACCTGCTGCATGGCGAGGGCAATGCCGATCACCAGCAGCAGGGCCATGGCGGTGAACACCTCCCGCAACCGCGTGGCGGCCACGATGCGGAACACGGGCCGCATCAGGTACCGGCCGCCGACGATGATCCCGGCCACGATTCCCAGCACCATCACAGCCTGCAGCCAGGGATTGAGCGCCGGCCCGTGGCCCCCCAGATCGGCCTTCTCGTAGGCCAGCAATGGCAGCAACGCCAGGATGGGGATCACCGCGATGTCCTGGAAGAGCAGCACCGAGAAGGCCGACTGGCCCGCGTCGGTTTTCGCCAGGCCCTTCTCGTCCAGGCTCTGCAGGCCGATGGCCGTCGATGACATCGACAGGATCAGCCCCACCGCCAGGGCCATCGTCCAGGCCAGCCCGAGCCCCATGGCCAGGGCCGCGATCAGCAGGGCGGTGGCCAGCACCTGCAGGCCACCCATGCCGAGGATCGGCAGTCGCAGACGCCACAGCCTGGAGGGCTGCAGCTCCAGCCCCACCAGGAACAGCAGCATGACCACGCCGAACTCGGCGAAGTGCATCACGTCCTCCCCCTCCTGCCCCACCAGACGCAGGCCGAAGGGGCCGATCACCACCCCGGCGATGAGATAGCCGAGCACCGAACCCAGCCCCAGCCGGTTGGAGATCGGTACCGCCACCACGGCCGCAGCCAGATAGATGAAGGCCTGCAGGAAAAGGCTTTCGTCATGCATGGTCGGTCACCGGGGAGGGGCCGAGCACCCGCTCGAGGTTGTGATACAGGTACTCCCCTTCTGAGAGTCCATCCCAGCGCACCGTGTCATCCCGCAGCCCCATGAGCAGGAGCCGGTAGGAGCGGACGTAGGGGTCGATCTGGCCGGCCTCCCGGAGCAGGTGGGTGCCGTGGATCACGAAGGGGGGCAGCCAGTCCATGCCGCAGAGGCGGGCGGTCTGCTCGAAGGGTGCCAGCAGTTCCCTGATCGCAAAGCGGTTGGCGCCGGAGCGGCTGTAGGCCTGCTGCTGGCCGCCGGTGGTGATGGCCGAGAGAAACTTCTTGCCCGCCAGGGCCGTTCCGCCGGCACCGTAGGCGAAGCCGTGCTCGAGCACCAGGTCCTGCCACTCCTTGAGAATCGCCGGGCTGCTGTACCAGTAAAACGGGTGCTGGAACACGATCACGTCGTGGGCAAGCAGCAGGGCCTGCTCCCTTTTCACGTCGATGTGGAAGCTGGGATAGGCCTCGTACAGATCGTGCAATGTGACGTGTTCGAGGTCGCCGATGGCCCGGATCAGGCGACGGTTCACCCAGGACTTGTGCAGGGCCGGATGGGCGAACAGCACCAGGATGCGGTTGGCGTTGTCCATGGGCCGTTCCTCCGTGTGCGGAGGTTAGTCGGCATTCTCGGCACGGACAGACGCAGGAAGGCGTTGCTTGCAGGCTGGCGATTCGCCCCGGATTCCCGTCTGCCGGCCGGATGGATTCCGCCGCTGTCCCTAAACTGGCCTCACCTGAAAACGGCCCTGTGACCTTCAACGGATCCCTGGCGGAGCTCCAGGCCCTGGTCGAGGGCCTCGGCTGCGTTGGCCACTGGGTCCACGAGGGGGCCTTCGAGATGCTGGTGATCGAGGACGGCGTATCGAACCTGCGGCTCAACTGGTGGCCCGGGACCGGAACCCTGATGCTGGTGGGAGATCCGGCCCAGCGCAGGGAACTGGAGCCGCGGCTGAAGGAGGCCCTGGCCGGCCGCGCCTGAACGCCGCTCAATCCCGCACGAGCAACTCGGTGGTGCCGCTGCGCCGCAGCAGATCGCCGAGCACCAGCAGGTCGTTGCCATGGATCAACCCGATACAGCCGTCGGTGCCACTGCTGCGCCCCCGGCCAGCGCTGGGATCATGGTGGATGCCCAGGCCCCGGCGGGCGGTGTGGAAGTCGGGTTCCAGGCCGATCCAGAGAAACCGGCCCAGTTCGGCATCTTCCGTCGGGGGCACGGGCGTGATCTCGGTGACGGCATAGCGGCCCCGCGGCAACGGCGCCTTGCTGCCCAGCCGGCCCCGGTCGCCGTCCTGGCGCCGCATCCGGCCCACCAGCGCTTCATAGGCCCGCGGCGGCTGTCCGGGGAGCAGGAGCTGCAGCTCCCAGATCGGATCGCCGGTGATGGGCAGCCGCCGCTCGGTGCGGACCAGCACCATCTGCCCGCCGCCGCTCCCCACCGCCAGGGCCCTGGGACCAGGACCAGCCAGGGGCGCGGCCAGGCCCCAGGCAAGGGCCAGCAGGGCCAGGCCGGTGGATCGCTTCATGGACAACACGGGACCAGTGCCCGTGTTACTGCCCCGGCAAGGGCGCCACAAGGGCGGGGCTGCCACCCTTCGACGCCTCAGTCCCGTTCATCGCCGTCCCGGCTGATCGTCACCAGGGCCGGTGCGAACAGGAACACCGTGTCCCCCAGCCGTTCGGACTGACCATCCAAGGCGAAGACGCCGCCCGAGACGAAGTCGATGGTGCGCTGGGCCTCCTCCGGCGCCATCGCGCTGAGGTGCAGCACCACCGTCTTGAACTGCTGCACCGCCAGCACCGCATCGACGGCTTCTTCGAAGCGGGCCGGTGTCATCACCACCACCTCGTGAAACCAGGTGCCGAAGGGGGTCTCCATCGACCCAGGTTGCCTCAGCACGGCTCTCCCAGCTACCGGCTGGTCTTGGGCGAACGGGCAGGAACCGCCTCAGGCGACCACGGCGATGGCGTCGATTTCCACCCGCGCCCCCTTCGGCAGGGCCGCCACCTGCACGCAGGCCCGCGCCGGAGCCACCCCCGCTCCGAACACACCGGCGTAAAGGCTGTTGACCCGGGCGAAGTCGTTGAGATCCACCAGATACACGGTGGTGCGGACCACCTGATCGGGGCTGCAGCCGGCGGCGGCCAGCACCGCCTGCAGGTTGGCCAGCACCTGGACGGTCTCGGCCTCCACATCGCCATCGCCCACCAGCGTGCCGCTCACCGGATCAAGGGCGATCTGGCCGGAGCAGTAGAGGACGCCACCGGCGAGCACGGCCTGGTTGTAGGGGCCCACCGGGGCGGGGGCGGCCGGGGTGTTGACCGGATGAGACAAGGGCCTGTGCCTTTCGTCACCCCTGCCAGCACTGGAACTCATGACGGGTGACAATGCGGGACTGGGATCTTATGGCCTCTTCCACCACCATCGCCACGCCAGCCGCCACGCCAGCTATCACGGCTTCGAGCACCGGGGAGATTACCGGCCTCGCCCCGCGCGACCACGTGTGCATCGAGGATCTCTGGTATCGCTATCCGGGCCGCGACGCCCCGTCCTGGACCCTCAAGGGGATCGACCTCGTTCTCGGTGCAGGGGAGCTGGTGGGTCTGCTGGGCCCTTCCGGTTGCGGCAAGACCACCCTGCTGCGGCTGATCGCCGGCTTCGAGCGCCCCGGCCGCGGCAGCATCAGCATCGGCGGACAGCAGGTGGCGGGTCCGGAGCGGCTGTTGCCACCCGAACGGCGCGGCGTCGGCATGGTGTTCCAGGACGATGCCCTCTTTCCCCATCTCGATGCCTGGCGCAACGCCTGTTTCGGCCTGCGCCGCGGCCAGGACACCGCCAGGGTGGCCTGGTTGCTCGACCTGCTGGGCCTGGGCGGACTGGAGCGCCGCTATCCCCACGAACTCTCCGGCGGCCAGCGTCAGCGCCTGGCCATGGCCCGGGCCCTGGCGCCATCGCCCTCGGTGGTGCTGCTGGATGAACCCTTCTCCAATCTCGACGTGGAGGTGCGGCTGCGGCTGCGCAGCGAGCTTCCGGCCGTGTTGGCCCGCTGCGGCGCCAGCGGCCTGATGGTCACCCACGACCCGGAGGAGGCCCTGGCGATCTGCGACCGGGTGGGCGTGCTCCGCGACGGGGTGCTGCACCAGTGCGCGCCGCCCCGCGAGCTGGTCGACCAACCGGCCACCGCTTTTGTGGGCCAGTTCGTGCTCCAGTCCAATCTGTTGCCGGCCCACTGGCGAGACCGCCGTCTGCAGACCGTGCTCGGGGATCTCGAGCCGGCGACCAGAGGTTCAGACGGCCCGGAGGAACCGGAGGCCCTTGAGGTGATGGTCCGTCCCCAGGCCCTGGAGTTTCTGCCCGAGGAGGATGGTCCGGCCTGGATCACCGGCCGAGAGTTCCTCGGCCGGGAATGGCTCTACCAGGTGCAGCTCGGTGACCACCGGCTGCGCTGGCGGGCTCCCCTGGCGGCGGACCACCCCCATGGCTGCAGGGGCCGGCTGCGGTTCCGCGCCGGCGAGTCGGCGCTGTTGTTTCCTGGTGGACGTTCCCTGGTGACCCTGCCGCTGGGACGCGCCTCCGAAAGCCTCAGCTCGCCTCCCTGACCCCGGACACGAGGCGGCGCCTCAGCAACAGCAAAGTGCAATCGTCCTCAAGGTGCTGGCTGCTGGTGAAGCCCCGTAATCTGTGGCGCAATTCGTTGACCAACGTGTTCAGGGGGGCCTGGCCTGCTTCGCCAAGCAGGCGCTGGCAACCCTTAACACCGAAGGGCTCCCCTTGGATGTTCTCCGCTTCGGTGACACCGTCGGTGTACACCATCAGCAGGTCTCCGGGTTCAAGCTGCAGGCTCAGATTTCGATAGGTTCGGCCGGGGTACACACCAACCACCACGCCCTTTGGCATCGGAATCGGATGGATCTCGCGGTTCTGGAGCAGCAGTGGCGGGCAGTGGCCACCGTTGGAGTAGGTGAAGAGGCCGGAGTCCACATC
The DNA here is from genome assembly GCF_025127995.1 of Synechococcus sp. CS-1332. Lineage (GTDB taxonomy): Bacteria > Cyanobacteriota > Cyanobacteriia > PCC-6307 > Cyanobiaceae > Cyanobium. The sequence goes on from NZ_JAHLYP010000054.1 coordinate 59,081, forward strand.
CAGATAGCCACAGAACATCGTGACAAAAAGGGATGCTTCGTTTCCCTCCGTGAGGCTGTCGTTGAGGCGGCGCAGAACGTCGTCAGGAGATGTTTCTGTGTTTGCAAGAATCCTCAGCAGCCCAACAGTGCGAGCCATGAACAGTGCCGCTCCGAGACCATGGCCGGAGACGTCACCAATACAGATGAAAAGTTTGTTCGTCTCGACGAAAAAGGCATCGAAGAAATCTCCTGCCACCGTGGTCGCAGGCTCCATGAGCGTGGCGATCTCGATGTCTGGATGCTCGGCAAACAGGCAGCCCTGGGGTGGCAGCATGCCCAGCTGCAAGTCCCGGGCCAGGTCCATTTCCTTGCGGAGATGGGACAGCTCCAGGGCTTCCCGCTGGGCAGCCAGCGTGAGCTGATTGGTGAGCCGGGTGCGCTCCACCAGGGAAATCATCATGTTGCGAGCCACCCCCGGCAGTTGCACCAGGTGCTTCCAGAACACCTGCGGGGGAATCCTCAGGACAACCGCGTCATCTTCCGCCCGCACCAGGGCCGATGCAGGCATCCCATCGATGGCGGAGAACTCTCCGATGCATTGCCCGATGGGAATGGCAATGCCCTTTCCCCTGGATCCTTCCGCGCCGAGGTGAACGGTGACTGTTCCCGCCAGGATGATGAAGATGTCCTTGTTGGTCTGGCCAGGGGTGAGCAGTACACGGCCTGGTGCCAGGGTCAGAAGATCACAGCGATTCACTGCCGCCATCAACTGATCCGGCCTGACATTCCGAAACAGTGGAATCTCTTGGAAGGGAAGGGAAGTGGTGGTCGAGGAGTCAAGGGAGAGTGAGGGCTCGACGCACATTCCAGATCAGGGTCCTTTCGGCCAGTAGATCCCGAGCTTAAGCACGTTCCTGTCCCCGGCCCTCTCGTAGCTGCGTTCATCCATGAAACGCCTCACGAGCAGAAGGCCGAGACCACCTGGTTCGGCGTCGGCAAGGGAGCGGGGCAGGGGCCCGCGGCTGACGCCCAGGGGATCGAAGGCTGGACCGGTATCGATGATGGTGAGGGTGGCCAGACCGCGATCCCCGCAATCGGCCAGCTCCAGGCTCAGATCCACCGGAGCGCTGAAATCGGCGGCCCCGGCGTGGTCGATGAGGTTGGCCAGCACCTCGTTGAGGCAGAGGTCGAGTTTGCCGGCAGGTCCGGAGGGGACGGCCTGGGTCTGGCAGCTCTCCGTGAGCCAGATGGAGCAGCGACGCAGTTCCAGGGGGGTGGGCTGCACCGAAAGGCTGAGCACGTCGGGCTGGGGTGGCGCCATCAATCGAATCTCAGGCCAGAGCTTCCCGTTCGGCCTCAGCCTCATCGCTGATCATCGGGATCACGTCGTCGATGCCGGTGGTTTCCAATGTGTCCCTGACCAGCTCGTTGTCACCGAGAAGCAGCACCATGCGGCCACCCTTCTGATCGAGGGCGCGGGCACTGGAAATGATGCTGCGAATGCCGATGGAGGCCAGAAAACTGACATCGCGCAGATCGACAATGACAGGCAGTGGCTTGATGGCCGTCAGTGACGTGAGCTTCAGGGCAATCTCTTCCATGCCGAGCATGTCGAGCCGACCCGCCAGAACAACCTTGCGCAGCTTGATGGAGCCATCGGCCTCCAGGACATCGTCCGATCGGATCGAAGCCGCCTGCATGATGACCGCTGGGAATTGAACGAGTCGACATTACCCGGCTGATGCCAGGCTCAGAATGGACTGCCGCAGGGTTGTGTTGTGCAACACCTTCATGGTGGAAGACGACACTCAGCCTGCCCCAATCCTGCCCCCAATCCGGCGGCGGCGTTCAATCCGTCCAGTCATTCTTGCTGCGCCGCAGGGCGGCCAGTTCCCGGGCATCCGTCGCCCGCAGGAACAGGTTGGTGCGCCGTTCTTCGCCGATGCTGCTGGGGATGGTGGGCTTGTCCTGGGTCCGGGCGAGCAGCACTGCGGCCAGCCGTTCGGCGATGGCCCCATCCCCCGGTTGCTGGGCCGCGGCCCAGCGCAGATTCGAGGCGGTGTACTCATGGGCGCACCACACCCGGGTCGTCTCCGGCAGCGCTGCCAGCAGGCCCAGGGAGTGATGCATCTGCTCGGGACTTCCCTCGAACAGCCGGCCGCAGCCGGCGGCGAACAGGGTGTCGCCGCAGAACAGCTCCCCCTGCAGGGGCAGGTGGAAAGCCAGGTGGGCACGGGTGTGGCCCGGCACCGCCAGCACCTCCACCGGCTGGCCCAGCAGGCTGAAGCGATCACCACCCGCCACCCCCCGGGTCTGGAAGGGGATCCGCTCCCGATCGGCCAGGGCCGCCACCACCTCCGCCCGGGGCCATTCCGCCAGCAGTCCGGGGGTGCCGCCGATGTGATCACTGTGGTGGTGGGTCTGCAGCACCGCCACCAGCTCCAGGTCCCGCTGCTTCAGCCAGGCGATCGCCGGGGCCGCCACGGCAGGGTCCACCACCGCCGCCTGGCGGCCGTCGTGGAGCACGAACAGGTAGTTGTCCCGCAGCACCGGCAGCAACACCACCTGCAGCGCGGTGGCGGGCCCGGCTTGGGCGTGATCCGGCATCGTTACAGTCCAGGTTGCTGCTGGCTTCCATGATCACCGCCAACCAGCGGTCTCCGATCACCGTCGCCCTGGCCAAGGGTGCCCTGCTGAAGGATTCGGTGCGCCGCTTTCAGGCGGCCGGTCTGGATTTCTCCGATCTGCTGGAGGAGGACAACCGCCTGCTGATGGTGCCGAGCCGCTGCGGCACAGCCAGGGCCCTGCTGGTGCGCAACGCCGATGTGCCGGTGTACGTGGCCTACGGACAGGCCCAGCTCGGGGTGGTGGGCTACGACGTGCTGCGGGAGCACCAGCTGCCGGTGGCCCAGCTGGTGGATCTCGGCTTCGGCGGCTGCCGCATGGCGGTGGCGGTGAAGGCCAGCAGCGGCTATCGCCGCGCCGCCGATCTGCCGGCCCACTGCCGCGTGGCCAGCAAGTTCACCCGCTGCGCCGAAGCCTTCTTTGAGCAACTGGATCTGCCGGTGGAGCTGATCCACCTCACCGGTTCGGTGGAGCTCGGTCCGATCACGGGCATGTCTGAGGCGATCGTCGACCTGGTGGCCACCGGCCGCACCCTGCGCGACAACGGCCTGGTGGCGATCGAGGATCTGTTTACCAGCTCGGCCCGGTTGATCGGCCATCCTCTGGCCCTGCGCCTCGATGACGGGTCCCTCCAGGGCCTGGTCGAGCGGGTCGCCACCGTCCAGATGAATGTCCAGAGGCCCGTCCAGGTGCCGGTCCGATGAGCAGCCTCGATGGCCAGCGCCTGCGGCGACTGCTGCCTTACCTGGGCCGGGATCGCAAGCGGCTGCTGCTGTCCCTGCTGCTGCTGATCCCCCTGGCCCTGGCGGCCGCGGTGCAGCCGTTGCTGGTGGGGCAGGTGATCTCCAAACTCCGGGGCGAGGAGGTGCTGTCCTGGCTGGCCCCTTTGCCCGTGCCGGTGGCCCTGAGGCTGCTGGTGCTGCTGCTGCTGGCGGCGGTGCTGCTGCGCCTCTCCCTGCAGGGCACCCAGACCTACAACGTGCAGGTGGTGGGTCAGCGGCTCACCGCCCGCATCCGCGATGACCTGTTCCGCCACGCGATGGCCCTGTCGCTGCGTTTCCATGACCGCACGCCGGTGGGCAAGCTGCTCACCCGCCTCACCAGCGACGTCGATGCCCTGGCCGAAGTCTTCGGCAGTGGTGCGGTGGGGGTGCTCTCCGACCTGGTCACCCTGCTGGTCATCGGCCTGACGATGCTGTCGATCGAGTGGCGTCTTGGGCTGCTGCTGCTGGCCAGCCAGGTGCCGGTGACCATGGGGGTGCTCTGGTTGCAGGGCCGTTATCGCAAAGCCAACTACCGGGTGCGGGAGGAACTGGGCCAGCTCAACGCCGACCTGCAGGAAAACCTCCAGGGGCTGGAGGTGGTGCAGATGTTCCGGCGTGAGGCCGTCAATGGCGAGCGCTTCTCCCACACCACCGACGCCTACCGCCAGGCCGTCACCGGCACGATCTTCTACGACAGCTCCATCTCGGCCTTCATCGAGTGGGTGGCCCTGGCGGCCGTGGCGATGGTGCTGGCCCTCGGCGGCGCCATGGTCACTGGCGGGGCGATGGGCCTGGGCACCTTGACCACCTTCATCCTCTTTTCCCAGCGGGTGTTCGACCCGCTGCGGCAACTGGCGGAGCGCTTCACCCAGATCCAGGGGGGCCTCACCGCCGTTGAGCGCATCGGGGAACTGCTGGAGCAGCCGATCGAGATCGCCGATCTGCCCGCCAGCGAGCGCAGCCCCGCCGCGGTTCGCTCTGGTGCCGAACGCTTCAGCCCCGGCGAGGTCGAGTTCGAGAACGTCTCCTTCGCCTACCGCCCCGACGATCCGATCCTCACAGATCTTTCCTTCCGCATCGCTCCCGGGGAGCACGTGGCCATCGTGGGCCCCACCGGATCCGGCAAGACCACCGTGATCCGGCTGCTCTGCCGGCTCTACGAACCGCAGCAGGGCACCATCCGCCTCGACGGGGTGGACATCCGCGAACTGCCGATCGCCACCCTGCGCCGGCGCCTGGGGGTGGTGCTGCAGGACACTTTCCTGTTCAGCGGCAACGTGGCCGACAACCTGCGCCTCGATGCCGACATCAGCGAGGCGGATCTCGAGCGCCTCTGCGGCGATCTCGGCCTCACCCCCCTGCTGGGCCGGCTGGGGGATGGCCTGGCCACGGAGCTGCGCGAGCGGGGCGGCAACCTCTCCTCCGGCGAACGGCAGCTGCTGGCCGTGGCGCGGGTGGCGATCCGCGACCCCTCCGTCCTGGTGATGGACGAGGCCACCGCCTTCATGGATCCCTCCACCGAAGCCACCCTGCAGCGGGACCTCGAAACCCTGCTCAGCGGCCGCACCGCCATCGTCATCGCCCACCGGCTGGCCACCGTCGAAGCCGCCGACCGCATCCTGGTGCTGCGCCGGGGTCGTCTGATCGAGGAGGGCAACCACCGCGAGCTGCGGGCCGTGGGCGGGCTCTACGCCCAGCTGGCTGAACTGCAGGAAAAGGGGCTGGCCGCACTCTGAAGCCCATTGGTCTGCGCCGGCAGGCCCAGCGCATCCTCCAGCCAGGTGTCGATCAGGGCCGCCAGCTCGCGGGGTTTCTGGCACATCGGCAGATGGCCCAGCTCGTTGAGGATCACGAGCTGGTGCGCGGGGCTGTAGCCGGCCAGGTGGCGCACGTAGCGGGGCTGCATCACCTGGTCGCGGCTACCGGCGATCCAAAGGCTGGGCACCTGGAGTTCGGCGGCCAGCCGGGGCAGCTGGCGAACGGCGCCCCGGTTGGTGCTGCAGGCCAGCAGTCCCTGCGCAGCGCGGCCATCGGCCACCAGGGGGCTGCGGATCGCATCTGTCCCGGGTAGCTGGGCCGCCCAGGCCGGTCGCCAGCGCAGGAACGCAGCCCCTCCCCGCCGGACCCGGGCGAAGGGGCGGGGCTGGTACACACCGCCCCCCACCGCGATCTGCACCAGACCCCGCAGTTGCTCCCCCAGCAGGGGCGCCGCGTGCAGCGCCAGGCTTCCCCCCAGGGAGTGGCCCAGCAACACCACCGGCCTGCCGGCGGCTTTCCGTTGGGCGGCTTCGGCCAGCCAGCGGCCGTAGCTGGCCAGGCTGGCCTGAAGCCCCCGCGGTCGGTCCGTGCCGCCGAAACCGGGCAGATCAGGGCACCACAACGACCAGCGCGGTGCCAGTTCCCGTCTCAGGGGGTGCCACAGCCGGCCCGCCAGCAGCCAGCCATGCACGCCCACCAGCAAGGGGGACACGGGCGCCTCCGGATCTGGAGGCGCCTGGGGCCCATCGGAGCTGGCGGAGGAGACGCTCAGGGTGGTCGCCCAGTGGAATCTCCACCCTGCCGCAGTCCGGCCGGCATCCGTCAGGATCTTCAGAACGCGTAGCCCCCACGCCGTGCCCGAGACCCTGCCACTGATGACCGAGCTCTATGGGTCCGGGCACCGGCTCTGCACCACCCCCAATCCCAATCTGGAACTGGTGCTCAGCCAGACCCGACCGATCGACCTGATCGAGCTGGAGGCGCTCTGCGACGCGGTGGGCTGGAGCCGCCGCCCCATGCGGCGCGTGCGCAAGGCTCTCCAGCACAGCCTCCTACAGGTGGGGCTCTGGCGCCATGACGCGCGGCTGCCACGGCTGGTGGGCTTCGCCCGCTGCACCGGTGACGGGGTGGTGGAGGCCACAGTCTGGGACGTGGCGGTCCATCCGCGCTTCCAGGGCGCCGGCCTGGGCAAGGAGCTGATGGATTATGTGCTCGAGCAGTTGCGGGCCATGGGCATCGACCGGGTCAGCCTGTTCGCCGACCCCGACGTGGTGGGGTTCTACGCCGCTCAGGGCTGGGAGCTGGAGCCGCTGCAGCGCCGCTGTGCCTTCTGGTATGCCCCCTGAGGGCTGGGGGCGTAATAGCGCTCGGCGAGCTGCGCCGCCGGGGTGCCGCGGCGCCAGGCGCGCCTGAGCCTGGCGTTGGCCAGCACCGTCTGCCACACTCCCAGCCGCTGCCAGCGCCGGCCGTTTGCCCGCAGGGCCAGGCCGAGGGTGCCGATCCTGGCCTGGCGCCTGAGGCGCTGCACGAACTCCAGGTCCTCCATCAGCGGCAGTGGTGCGATCCCGCCGGCGGCGTCGTGGAGCGCCCTGGCCAACAGCAGACCCTGGTCGCCGTAGGGCAGCTGGCGCCAGCGGCTGCGCAGCTCCACCGCCAGCTCCACCAGGCGCAGGGCCGGGTCGTCGCCGGCGATGCGCAGCCGGAAGGCCCAGGCTCTGGCGTCGCCGGCGTCGATCGCGGCAGCGATCGCCGGGGCCCAGCCCAGCGGCAGGCGCACGTCCCCGTGGAGCAGCAACAGCCAGGACCCTGCGCTGCGGGCC
>NZ_JAHLYP010000055.1 GCF_025127995.1 Synechococcus sp. CS-1332
CCGCTCCGGCGGTGGCGGCGGCTACGGCGGTGGTGGCGGCGGCGGCGGCGGCTATGGCGGCGGTGGCGGCGGCCGCAGCCGTTACTGAGTCACCGGGTCTTCCCTAGGTCCCTGTTTCATCTCTTGCCGTCCCGGTTGATCCGGGGCGGTTTTTTTATGGTCGGTCCCTGCGGGGTGTCTCGCACCTGTGGGGAGTCCGCGAAGGATTGGAAGACACTCTGCTGCTGGGGCGACTTGCGGGGGGTGGGGAGCAGATTGGTGGCATGAGTGAACCCAGCCCTCGTGGCCGCTACCGGGTCCGACCCGCCGACCAGAACGAGACCACCGTTCCCAACGAGGTGCTCGGCCCCCTCTTCGACCATCGTGACGAGGCCGAACGCTATGCCAGAACTCTGGTTCTGAGCCACCAGGCACCGGTGATCGTCGAAAAGCTGGCCCCGGCGGGCTGCTGGCTTCAGCTCGGGACCATCGGCTGAGCATTGTCCTCCAGCTCCTCACGGCTGGAGGCGGCCTTCAGCTGGATCAGGTAGGTGAGGTTGGAGCCCACGCCGGTTCCCCGGTAGCGGCCGCTGACCGGCGCTGCCAGATGGTGATCCGGTGCTGCAGCCAGCACCACATGGCCATCGGCCACCGCCAGCCCCAGGCTGGGATCGAACGCCCTCCATCCCCCTCCAGGCAGGTACACCTCAGCCCAGGCGTGCAGCTCGTGTTCGCTCACTTCGGGGGGATGGTGCATCGAGTAGCCGCTCACGAACCGTGCCGCCAGGCCCTGGCTGCGGCAGGCCGCGATGAAGAGCATGGCGGTGTCCCGGCAGGCCCCGGTGAGCGTCGCGAGTGTCTCCGCCGCTGAGGTGGGCTCCCCTTCCATCCGACCGACATGGTGGAAGCCATGGTGGATGTCATCGGCCAGGGCGCTCAGGAAGGCCGTGGCCGATCCGTCGACCCGTTCGGCGATGGCCTGGGCCCAGGCACGCACGGCGGGATCGGTCTGATCCTGCAGGCATCCCGCCAGGGAGCGGACCTCCGCCTCCGGGTAGGTCACCGGCAGATGCTGCGCCTCCCTGTGGGTCACGATCCAGTCGAAGGGGTTGCTGCGCAGGGTCTCCACCAGCATGTCCGCTTCGATCGTGAGGTGGTCCCGCTCCTGCTGGAACCAGGCCACCATGGCGTCGGTGCCATCGGGCTCGAGCACCCGGGTCAGGCCCGCCGGCGGATCCACCAGCCTCAGATGGTGCTCGAGGATTCTCTGGGTGCCGTCCTGGCGGGGGGTGAGCCGCACGGTCATGGGCTCCAGGAAGACGGGCCGGTCGTAGGTGTAGCTGAGCCGATGCTGGATTCGGAAGAACATGGATCAGCCCAGGGCCTCACGCAGGGCGTCCTGCAGGTCGTCATCGATGACGTAGGTGTGCAGCGGCTCGCTGTCCAGGTCCTCGACAAGGGGGAAGAAGCGCACCGAGAACCAGGCCTCGAAGAGTTCAAGGCTGCGGGGGTGGGGCCAGCGGCTGCGATCGCGGCACCAGAGTTCGAGTTCGGCGGCGAAGATCTGTCCGTAGCTGTCCAGAAGGCGGTCCTGGGCTTCAACCTCGTTGTCGTAGGTGGGGATCAGGTAAAGGCTGTGGTCGTCCCCCAGCCCTTCCATGTCTTCCCTGGTCCAGAAGGGCCTGGTCCAGTCCACCATCGGCTGCCGGGGTGCCACCGCGATCGCGCAGCGGTTGAGAACGGCCATCGATGGTTTGTCTGTGGCTCAACCAACGCTAGCGAGGCTCGGCATCGGGAGCATGGGTGAAACCATGGATCTGAACCTGCGGCGCCACCGCCCTCCTCAGGAGGCCTTCCCACACCTGCCATGACCGTCAATCTCACCAACGAACTGGCCAAGCAGCGCAACCGGGACGCGGCCGAGCGCACCCTGATGGCCTGGATCCGCACCTGTCTCTCCCTGATCAGCTTCGGCTTCGGTCTCGACAAGATCGTCGCCGCGATCAGGAGCCAGGACGGCGCGGTGGGCCATGCGGGCCTGGGGGTGCGGCTGGTGTCGATGGCCTTCGTGGTCACCGGCATGGTGGCGATGGCGGCCGCTACCGTCCAGCACCGGCGTGATCTGCGCCGCCTCAACAGTGACGCGTTCGTGTATCGCGAGCAGCGCTCGATCGCCACGGCCACGGCTGTGAGCCTCACCCTGATCGGCGCCGTCGCCCTGGCGATGCTGGCCTACGGGGGGCTGTCGCTCTGAACCTGCTGCTCCACGTGTCGGCCTCAACCTGTTCATGATCCTGTTCGCCCTCGGACTGGCTCTGCAGATCGAGGCCCTCCCCCAGCTGCGGAAGGTTCGAGCCTTCAACCGGCGGCGGGCGGAGTGGGGGACAGGGTGCCGAAGGTCTCGGGCGGCCAGGGGGGCACCGTGAGTCCGTTGCCGTCACGCATGGCGTGGTAACCCGGCGAAAGGATCTCGACCCCGGCGCCAGCGAACTGATCCTGGATGGCCCCCAGCAGCTCGGAGAGGGTGCTGCGGTAGGTGTCCACATCCTCCACGTAGGCGCTGAGTTCGTAGCTGATGTGGAAGTCGTTCAGTGAGGTCTGGAGCACGAACGGGGGCATCTCCTGACTGATGCCTGCGGTGGCGCCGGCCGCCTCCAGCATCAGCTTGTGAACCTGGCGCCAGGGCACGTCGTAGCCGATGGTGACGGTGGTGGCGATCACCACCGGCTCAGCGATCTCCCGGCGGGCCAGGCTGTAATTGACGATCGAGGCCCCCAGCACGGTGGCGTTGGGGATGCTCACCACCTCATTGCGGGGGGTGCGCAGGCGTGTCACCAGCAGGGCGCAGTCATGAACGATGCCGACGGTGCCGTTGATGCTGACCCGGTCGCCTTCCTGGTACGCGCGGGTGTAAGTGAGCATCAGCCCGCCGATCAGGTTGGCGGCCACGGCACTCGAGCCCAGGGCCGCCAGCACCCCCACGAACAGACCGGCCCCCTGGAAGGCCTTGCTGTTGGCCCCTGGGATGTAGGGGTAGGCCAGCACCACGCCGAGCAGCAGGATGCCGATCCCCACCAGCCGGGCCGTGGGCCGGGCCCATTCGGGATAGAACCAGCGCAGACGCAGATTGCCCAGCTCCACCGCCCGGAACCAGGCGTTGCTGGCCCGCATCAGCAGCACGCTGAGGGCCAGGATCACCACCACGGAGATGAGGTCGGGGATGGCCCTAAAAAAGGCCTGGGCGCCGCCCACCACCAGTCCGGTGATCTGGCCCCGCAGGTTTTCGGAGAGCCCCTGGGTGGGGGGGAACAGCCCCAGGAACAGGGGGATGGAGAGGTAACTGACCAGGAGCAGAACGGCCCCGTGCACGATCCGGCGCAAAGGATCGAGCAGGCTGCGCTCCTGATCCGCGGTAAGCCACTGGTTGCCCCCCACCTGGAGTCCCCGGATCCGGCAGTTGGCGGGGTCCTTGATCCAGCGCTCCAGGCGCCGGTTCAGGGCCATCTGGCCCCGCAGCCAGAGGATGTAGAAGCCCAGGGCCAGGAGAGCCAGGGCGGTGCCCCGCAGCCAATCCGAACGCCGGTGGGTTTGGCGGTAGCGCACGATCGCCGCGCGGATCTGCTCCAGGTAGCGCTGGGCCAGCTGCTGGCGGCTGAGCTGAAAGCGGGCTGCGTTGCGGTCATCCACCGAGATCCTGGGCTCGAACTCGCCGCCCTGCATCAGGCCGATGGTGGTGTAGGGAGGGTCCTCCTGCACGACGATCTGCCCTGGCTCGATCGAATAGTTGGCGGCCAGCTCGGCCAGCCTTTGGCTGCCCCGCCGCGCCATCTGCGCCGGGGTCTGGGCGCCGACGCCGGCGCGGATCTCCAGCACCTGGCGGCCATCCAGTTCGATGAAGGCCGGCTGCGGAGCGCTCTTCTGGGCAGCGGCAGCGGCAGCGGCAGCGGCAGCGGCAGCGGCAGAGGCCTCGGGCGGGGCGGCTCCCGCCCGGACAAGGGGGGGCGAAGCCAGCAGCTGGGCCGCCAGCAGAGCGGCCAGCAGGGGCAGGATGACGCCCGCCCATCGGGCACGTGGGCGAAGCCCCCATGGCTCGGAGTGACCCACGCTGCTTCGTCACGACGGTCAACGGACCCTAACTTCCGGTATCCACCTGGGTTTGCGTCGGCTGGAGCCCCCACCTGTCCATGCTGCGCTGCCACCAGCGCGCTGGCCGATGACCTGGACTCTGCCTTCGGACAACGGGATCGGGCCCAGGTTCCAGCTGGGTCAGCTCCAGGGGGAGCCCAAGTCCCTTCAGGTCTTCGGTTACCTCCTCCACACAGCCGAAAGCTCAACATGGGATTGGATTGAGAACTGCCCTTTTTGAATGCACCGATTCGGCCTTTGTAGGCAGAGTGACCATCAGGCACCCGCTCCCCTTCCACCGTCATGCCCAACGGCCAACCCAACATCCTCATCCTCTGGGGCGACGACATCGGCCAGAGCAACCTCAGCTGCTACAGCGATGGCCTGATGGGGTACCAGACCCCCAACATCGACCGGGTCGCCAAGGAGGGCGGCAAGTTCATTCATTACTACGCCGAGCAGAGCTGTACCGCCGGCCGCGCCGCCTTCATCACCGGCCAGAGCGTCTTCCGCACCGGCCTCAGCAAGGTGGGCTTGCCCGGCGCCGAACAGGGCTTCCGCCCCGAGGATCCCACCATCGCCGAGCTGCTTCAGCCCCTGGGCTACCGCACCGGTCAGTTCGGCAAGAACCACTTCGGCGACCGCGACGAGCATCTGCCGACGATGCACGGCTTCGATGAGTTCTTCGGCAACCTTTACCACCTCAATGCGGAGGAGGAGCCGGAGCTGCCCGATTATCCCAAGCCCGAGGACTTTCCTGATTTCAAGAAAAACTTCGGCCCCCGCGGCGTCCTCCACTGCTGGGCCAATGGCGACGGCACCCAGCGGATCGAGAACACCGGGCCGCTCACCAAGAAACGCCAGGAAACCTGCGACGAAGAATTCATGGCCGAGGCCAAGCGCTTCATCCGTGACGCGGTGGCCTCCGGCGAGCCCTTCTTCGTGTGGTTCAACACC
>NZ_JAHLYP010000056.1 GCF_025127995.1 Synechococcus sp. CS-1332
CGATGGGTCCCCTACCTTCGATCCCAGGCCCCCCACCCCGGGGACCACGGCAGCCGTGATGAAGCGCTCGTTCCTCCCGTTCCCCGGCCTGGTGCTGCTGTCGCTGGCCCTGGCGGCGCCGTTGGCCACCAGCAGGTCCATGCCCGCCGGCTCCATCAGGGGGATCGGCGCCGCCCGCAGACGCCCGGCCGCCAACGGCGCCGCCAGGGCCAGCGACAGCAGCACCAGGCCGGGGAACGGGAGGAACGAGCGCTTCATCACGGCTGCCGTGGTCCCCGGGGTGGGGGGCCTGGGATCGAAGGTAGGGGACCCATCGCGGCGCTGGGGGTCAGCCGAGCTCCAGGCAGGGAACCGGTGATGGACCGTGCACTCCAATGCCTTGCTGACCACTTGTCTATGTCGTCACACTTTTCTGAAGGGCTTCCTGGGCGAGCCTATTGAGACTCTTTCCCTGTACTTCCGCAGTCATCGCTAGTTTCTTGTGAAGATCAGGCGAGATTCTTAGATTGAACCTGCCTGAAAAGTGTTTACGGGGCTCGATTCCCTGCTCCTTGCAGACCTCAAGGAAAACCTCCAAAGACTTCTTGAACTCACGGCGAAGCTCATCAGGAGTGGAGCCATAGAAGTCGGCTCCTCCAGAAAGACCAAGAATCTCCCCGCGAAACTGATCCATATCCTCGTCGTATTCAATCTTGGCTTGGTAGCCATCCATTGTCATGAGATTCATGGTGTCACTCCGTGCTCTTCAAGCCATTTACGGATCGATGCAACAGCACCCTTGTCTGTATCCGGTGATGGGTGGGGCCTGTGAAAGACCTTGACTTCACCAAACAGAACGACCGCGACGCGGCTGCCCGCTCTCTCCGTGACATCCCCACCCAGCTCTTGAAACAGGGCATCCATGTCCTTCCACGGCACATTGCCGCTCACAGGGCGGGAAAAGATCAGTTCAAGGGTGCGCTGGTGCTTCCGCTTCATTCCAAGTGGTACTGATTAACAGTACCACTTGTGGGTTGCGATCAGCCCAGCTCCAGGCAGGCCAGCCCATAGACGTCCGCCAGCGACACCGCCGGCGGCAAGCCCCGGTACATGCGCAACGTGCGGGAGGCCGGGGTGAACCCCAGCGACGCCAGCAGCGGGGCGGCGGCGGCATTGGCGCCGGGGGCATCAATCAGCACCGTGCCGGGATGGCGCTGCAGCAGGCCTTCCAGCAGGGCCCGGGCGGCGGCAGGGCTGTCGGCCACCAGGGGCCCGACGCGCCAACCGTCGCCAGCGGGCAGCAGGCAGGGCCGCACCCGGCCGAAGCCGTGGCAGGCGCCGGCCCGATCCACCAGGGCCAGCACCGTGCCGGCCGGATGCTGCAGCCACTGGCGCAGGAAGTGGGGCCGGGGCGAGGGTTCCCGCTCGGCATCGAAGCGCTGCACGGCGGCCGCCGGAATGGCGCCGCCCTCCAGCAGGCACCAGGGGGGCTCCGGCGCGGCGGTTGGCGGCGCTGGTTTTTCCCCGGCGACGAGCCGCTGCCAGCGGGTGGTGGGGGAGGCGGGCGCGAAGCCCCAGCCGGCGTAGTCGTCGATCCGGTCGGGGGCGGCCTCCAGGCCGATGCAGGGCACGTCGGCCAGGTGCTGGAGGGCGTGGCGCCACAGCTGCACCCCGTAGCCCCGGCCCCGCTGGGCCGGCACCACCAGGAACAGGCCGATGAAGCCGTAGGACGCGTTGTAACGGACCCCGGCGATGCACCCCACCAGCTCATCGCCGAGCCAGCCCACCCACAGCCCCTGGCGGTCGGTCTGGCGGTAGATGGCCACATCGCCAACGCCCGGCGCAAAACCCTCCCGCCGGGCCCAGGCGGTGATGGTGGGGATGTCGGCGCTCTGCAGGGGGCGGATCGTTAGGGGGGAGGGGCGGCTCCGGTCTGGCGTGCTCACCAGATTGTCTCCAGCTCCGGAATGGCGCGGAACTTCTCGTCGGCGCTGATCAGGGGCCGGCGGCCCTGCAGGGCGGTGGCGCCGATGAGGCGATCGGCCGGGTCAATACGTCGGAACTGGGGGCCCCGGGAGAGCAGGGCGATCTCGGCGGTGATCGGCAGCACTTCCAGCCGCAGGGCTTCGAGCAGCCGCCGCAGGTAGAGGGCCGGGGGCACGGCTTCCGGGAGGGTCAGCCGTCCGCGTTCGTGGAGCAGGGTCAGCTCCCAGAGGCTGATGTCCGCGATGGCCAGCTGGCCCTGGGCCCGCCCCTGCTCCAGAGCTGCTGCGGCGCGCCGTGACAGCCGGGCGGGCGCATGGGCCCAGAACAGCAGGACATGGGTGTCACAGATGGTCAGCATCACCGGTGCCTTCGAGATCGGCGTCGCCATCGGCGATCGGGGCGACGACATCCCCCAGGGTGACGCTGCCCCCCAGCCCCTCCAGCCAGCGGCGGGCCTCCTCGGCCGGGTCGTGTTCCGGCTCGATGCGGGCAATCACCCGGCCGTGGGAGGTGACCTGAATGGCTTCCCCGGCCTGCACGCGCTTGAGCCAGGCCGGCAGGTTCTGGCGCAGGTGGGTCACGGAGACGCGCGCCATGGAGGGCGTCTGTACATGGTGTCTGTACAGATTAGGGTGCACCAGCTGCATCAGGCTGATCTGGCGGCGGGCTGGGGCCGGGTGGTGATGCCCTACGACCTGGCGAGGAAATACCCGAAGGCGGATCGGGAGTGGGCCTGGGAGTGGGTGTTTCCCCAACAAAACCGCTGGCGAGACCGGGCCTCAGGAACCCAAGGCCGCCACCACCTCGATCCGAGCGTGGTGCAGAAGGCCGTGAAGTGGGCTATGGCCGAGGCGGGACTCACGAAGGCGGCCAGTTGCCATACCTTCCGGCACTCCTTTGCGACCCAGCTGCTGGAACGGGGCCAGGACATCCGAACGATCCAGGAACTGCTTGGACATCAGGACGTGAGCACCACCATGATCTACACCCATGTGCTGAATAGGGGGCCTCTCGGTGTCTGCAGCCCAGCGGACATGATGTAGTCATGGCTACATGTGGTTATCGGACCCGTGAACCACGGCCAAAGACTTGGCCTTCCAACTAAGATTGCTGTGCAGGAAAGGATTCTCGTCCGATGGTTCACTGGCGTCAGCTGTGGTTCACGGAAAGGGGCGCAGGAAGTTCTGTGGTTCACGGAACCTCCCAATAAAGAGTTGGGATTACGGTAATTGACTGATCACATTGTCACTTGAAATCAACCTAACCTTGCATTAATGTCAGTGCAGTGAAGAGACCCACAGCAATACCCTCATCCATAATGCAATTTCTATTGACAGCTTATCTATGTTGGGCAGTGGAGTAATGCAACAAGATGAGCCAGCCCAATCTGGTATGGTCGATATTGAGACTATCCGTTCTGAGGCACTGCGTAAGGTTGGTCGCAATGTTGTCAACTTTGCAAGACTCGAGTCTGGCCTCAAGATCTTACTCTCGTTGTGTATCTCTGGTACTCCTAAGGAGCTAAAGAGAAAGAAGCGACGCAGAATTCAAGAGAATCGCTCGAAGACCCTTGGGGAACTTGCGATGCATTTTGGTAGTTCACTGGCAAAGGGACAAGAAAACCTGGAACACATTCCAGAGAATCTAGACGACATTCACATTTCACTATCTTTTTCAGTTGGAGACGATAAGGGCAGCCGGAAGTTCCGTAAATCCCTGCTAGAACTTGTAAAAGATCGCAATAACTTGATACATCACAGGCTTGCCGAGCTCGATAGCACATCAGTAGATAGCTATAGAATGCTAATTGAGTACTTGGATGAGCAGCAAAAAAGAATAATTGAAAAGCTTGATTCGATTAGGATTTTACTTGATCTTCTTGATCGGGCCTGCAGCGTGTTTGTTAGCGATCCTCAGGGCCAGCTGTCTAAATTCTCATTGACTTACGATTCGTCTGAAGCCCAACAACAAGATCCACCTGACCCGCCAGCAATGTCTCAGTAGTTTTACCAATGCGATGCTTGCGGGCAGGTGATCTTGAGCGTTAGCCACAGTAATCGGCTGGGCGAGATGGCTTGGATGTGGACCCAATGTGCTTTCTTTGGCCGCGGAGAGGGGAGCAGGGGCGAAGCTAGACAAACTTAGAAACCCAAGAGGAGTTCGCATCTCACGACCTTTGCTTGAGGCGGCTAAGGAATTTGCAGGCGGCGGGATTCTGGATGACGTCACCTCAACACGCATTGATAACTAGGAACGGAGATGATGGTTAGAGTCCCAATCGTCTGGGATGGAATCCATCTGTTCCTCTAAAACCAGTTCGAGGTCAGGAAGTTAGGTAGGTACGGTCATGCGTCGTGGCCTCTCCTGATGTGCTGATGGCTCACCTGATCAACCCCTTGTCGCGCCATTGATTACAGATTGCCTGCTCAAGTAAATCAGAGTTTGGTGCAGCTTTGAATGTAATGCTGTTCACGTCGTGCACGATCAGCTGTGAACCGTGGATCGCGAACGGTTGGTGAAGCCATTGAGAGTCCTTACGGACGAAACTCGGCTTGATGGAAGGCAGTGCATCTGGAACGGCCTGGAGGCCAGCAAGGGGCTCGAGCGAGTACAGATCACGATCCCGCATGTGCGGGCTTCCGACTTGATTACTCCAGTTGAGCCCGGGTTCCCAAAAACCTTGGCTGTGTCAGCTCGTGGGTGCCTCGGGGTGAGGAGCGCTGAGGTGACTGTGGGTGATCCTCCCTCATTGTTGGTGACATACTTTAAATCTTTGCGTAGGCCGGATACCATTGACCTCGGTCTGTTCCGTCATCAGGCCATCCTTCTCCAAGAGAGAGCCATGACCAGCGCGGCCACACATGACAAGATCCAGCGGCTCAGGGGAGCCAGTATCTTCGCCTCCACCCCCACCACCGTGTTGGTCGCTCTGGCTGATGCCGTGGAAGAAGTGCAGCTTGCCCCCAACCAGCAGCTGTTCGCCAAGGGGGATTTCGGCACCTCTATGTACGTGATCGTGGCCGGCTTGGTACGGGTACACATCGGCGACCAGACTGTGGTCGAACTCGCCGACGGCGAGATCGTGGGTGAGCTGGCCGCTCTCGACCCGGAACCCCGCTCAGCCTCAGTGAGCGCAATCGATCCGACAACGCTCTACCGGATCGAGCAGTCAACCCTGCAGAGCCTGATGACCGATCACCCTGAGATCATGCAGGGGATCATCAAAGCACTCGCCCATCGGCTGCGTGAATCCACCGCTCTCTACGGATTCACCTGATGAATCTCCTACAGGCAATGTGTAGCGGCGGCCTGGCTAGTAAGCTCCTTGAGTAAACAGACCACTAAATCCCCTGATCACGTCCAATACTTCTTGCCTGCCACTCAGGGTCAGCGTTAGATGTACGTAACAACCAAGGAGAATCATGCGAATCAAGATTGAAGTCCACGTTGCTGCTCCCATCGAAGAAGTGTGGAAAGCGTGGACCTCACCTGCTGACATTCAAAAGTGGAATGCGGCTTCGGATGACTGGCATTGCCCAAATGCAGAGATCGACCTGAGCCCCGGTGGAAAGTTCTCTTACCGCATGGAGGCCAAAGACGGCAGCATGGGCTTTGATCTTAAAGGTACCATTACGAAAATAGTCCCCTACGAACTCATCGAATTCGCTTTAGAAGACGAGCGGCAAGTAGCAGTTGAGTTCGTTGAGAGTAATGAGTCGGTGACTGTTCGGGAGAGCTTCGATGCTGAATCAACAAATTCTTGTGAGCAACAGCGGCAGGGTTGGTAGGCTATTTTAGACAGGTTTGCTCGCCACGTCGAGGCTAAGCAGGTCAGTTGAGGACTAGCTCATGGCACCTATCACCGCATCTAACACCCAGATTCAGAAGGTGGGAGTTGTGGATTTCGCCAATCACCAGCAGCACTTGCCCGCTTCTGATGTGGAGCCTTTGATGGACCCAACCCTCAGCCAGAAAATCCGGCATACAGTCAACCAAGGTATAATCTGAAAGTTCATGCCTTATGTCAATGTGCAGATCACCAAGGGTGCCACTCGCGATCAAAAGGCACGACTCGTGAAGGATATTACTGACTCTCTTGTGTCCGTCCTAGGGAAGAAGCCCGAACACACGCATGTCGTCATTCAGGAGATTGCTGAAGAAGACTGGGGATTCTCAGGGTTGCTGACTGACGAATGGAAGAAGGCACAGGGTAGGACAGGTGCCGCCTAGCATCAAGATTCAGCGGACGGGGCCAACGGCGCCTGCTTAGGCCTTGGGCTACTACTCGTTGGTGATCTTGAGCGTTAGCTGCCAGCATTGATCTGTCTTCTCATCCGATGATGAAGGCCGTAACGAATAGATTTCTGGTGAATGGTCCATGCACTGGTCATCAGTGGATTCCATCCAGCCTCAGTTGAAGACGATCAGGCGTCGGCATCGGCCTGGGTCATTGTTTCTTGTTCTGGTCGTCTCCTGGTTCGCGGCTCTTGGGTCTTCCAGTCCCTCCCACAGCCAGCCCAGGGAGGGCCGCGCCGCGCTCAGCGAGGCGGAAGAGGAGGTCAATTGCCAGCGGGTTTCGCAGATCGTCACCGCCAATTCCGCTCCCGTCCAGGAGGCCCTGGAACGATTGGCACGGCAGCGCTATGGACGGGCCTTCTCCGAACTCAGCCCTGAGCAGCTGATGGCCCTGGCCATGGCGGCGAATGTGGAAGGTCGGCCGATGACGGCGGCCCAGCGACAGATGGAGGAACGCTGTGCGGCCCACCAGCAACGGGGGATGGCCAAGGCATCCGCCGCTACCGGTCTTCGCTCCCTCTTCAGCGCCCAGGGGTTTCTGGATCGCTGGGGCCGGGAGCGCCTGGCGGGATTGGGTTGTGATTGCCCGGGCTTCCGCCCCGCTGCAGAGGACGTGGAGCAGCGCTGCGAAACCAGGGCCGTTTGCCCCGGCCAGCAGGGCGGTCCGCGGGTTCCCGATCCGGAGCGGGGCTGCCGCAGCATCGGGGCGTCGGCCTGGATCCGGCAGCAGTTGCCCGACTTCTACCGAGTCCTTGGCCTGTCGTCGCAGAACGAACAGGTGCGCGATGTGATCGCCGCCCGCGATCAGGTGGACCCGCCATCGGCCTGCGGCCCCCTTCCAGCCCCGAGCGCATCCCCGCCCACCGTCGTTGCCCTCTCGGGTTCCAGCGCCCGGCCATCGCCCCCCGGCTCCACCGCCCCGGCGGCGATCGCGGCGGCCGCGGCCTGCTTCGCCAGCCCGACGGCGGCCACTTGCCAGGAGGCCCTGGTGCGGGGCGATGGGCTGGTGGTGGCCGCCCATCGGGCCAGGCGCGACAAGTGCTTGGGGTACGCGCTCTCGGCCCGCACCCTCTGGGCGCTGGGGGCCGATCCGCGCTTCACCGACCTGCTGATCCGCTTCCCGGAGGCGACGCGCCTCCGCAATGAGGCCCGCATCGCCCTGCGCTACCTGCGCGCCGATTGCCAAGGGATCTGACGCCTACGCTCATGGTTGCACTGGATCTCTATCCGTTGTGGAGAGGTTGTGTGAACGAACCGCCCTTGACGGTGCGCCGAGCGACGGACACAGACCTGACGGTGCTGGCTCGCTTTGGCTTCGCCCTCGCACGGCTGCATGTCGGCTTTGATGGGGAACGCTTCGCCGTGCCGCCGGGTGGCGAGGGCGCCTATGCGGCGTTCTTTCAAACGGAGCTCCAACGCCCGGAGGTCGTGCTGCTGATCGCTGAGGCCGGCTCCAAACCCGTGGGCTATGCGTTCGTGCGGATGGAGCCGATGAGCCTGGTGGACATCCGCCGTGCTGGAGCCTGGCTTCACGACATCTACGTCGATCCCCAGGCCAGGAGCGGCGGGATCGGCCGCCGGCTGCTTGAGGCGGCCAAGGAAGCGGCCCTCGCCCTGGGCTCCAGCAGCCTGATGCTCAGTGCCTCGCCGCACAATGCCGCCGCCCGTCAGCTGTTTGAGCGCGCCGGACTGCGCCCGACCATGGTCGAGATGCGGATCGAACTGGGGGCGTGAAACAGGAGTTCCCCCTCACCGACGACGCCGAGATCGAACGGCTGGTCCGCGATTTCGAAGCCCTGACGCTTCCGCGTGCCAACTGGACGCATCGTGCCCATCTGGCTGTCGGGGTCTATTACGTTCGCCACTGGGGCCTGGATGGCGCCCTGCAGCGGATGCGGGAGCGCATCCAGGCTTACAACCTTGCCTGCGGCGACCCGGCCGGTTACAGCGAGACGGTCACCGCCACCTATCTCCGAAGCATTGCTGCCGACATCAGCCGCGACGACCGCACGGTCACCATGGCCGAACAGGTCGCGCGGCTGGAGCGACGTTGCCTTCTGAACGTCAGGCGTCCGGCGCCGTCGTGAGCAGCGGCAGCAGTTCCCGCATCGCATCCCCAACCTTCAGCTCCAGCGTCACGCCGAACACCCGGGCCTCGCCCGCCTGCAGGTCCAGCAGGGCGTCGTCGTGCTCCAGATGCGCAGGCCGATCGGGCCCATGGCGACCCGCTGGAAGGGCCGCAGACTCTCGAGCCGCAGCAGCAGCACCCGCCCGGTGCTCTTGGAACGCCGCCTCGATCTCAGCGCTGAGCCGCTCGTTCTCGGCTGCCCGCTTTCCCGGCGCCTCCCGCCGCTGCCGCCAGTCGGAAACATTCCTTCTCCCTCCTGAGCTCTCGGTTCTCCTTGCTGCAGGGAGGGAACGTTCCGCTCTGCGCTTCGAGCCGCCCTTCCGGTGCTCGATCGGACCCATCGTGCAGGGGCCAACGGATTAGCTTCAGGCGTGAAGGCCGACTTAAGGATGGAGCCAGCAACCTATCTCCAGATCAATGCCCGGCGTTCCCATCCCTTTCTTTTTAGCCTGACAGGCCGCGGCTTCTATTCCGAGATCAATGCACTACTGAATGCCATCCTGTTCGGATTGGTCACCCGGCGCAGGCTGTGCGTGGACGAGTCGGTCTTCGCCGGCGGCCACCTGCGCTGGTCGGATCTGTATCGTTCGGATCTGCCTTGGGCGAGCGGTGATCCGGAGGAGGTCGCCGATCCTCGCTGGCGGAGCATAGGGGTGGAAAGCACCGGCTTCTGGACGGTTCATCGGTTGGTCGGCCGCTGGCATCGCTACCGACGCTTCTTCCTCTCGCGCTCGTTCGGTTTCCATGCCAACGTTTTCGACGCCAAGCGTCATCTGGCCCGCCAGTTCTGCCAAGCCATCGTGCCGCAGGCAGAGCCAGCCTCCCTGGCCTCTCCCTATGCCGCCATCCATGTGCGACGCGGAGATAAGGTGAAGGGATACATGTTGGGCGGAAACCTTCGCATCGAGGGGGAGGATGTGCCCCTGACCGACTACCTCACCATCCTCCGCCACCGGGCGCCGCAGCTGAAGAACCTGTTCGTCATGACCGACGATCATCAGGTCCTCGACGATCTGCGCGCCCTTGATCCTGGTCTCACGGTCTCCTCCCTCTGCCAGCCGCTGGAGCAGGGCTACGAGCAGACGGATTTCGATGCCATGGAAGGGCTGGCGAAGACCATCGCCGTCAGACGTCTGCTGGCCGAGGTGGACATCGCCTGCCGCTCCCGGATCTTCATCGGCTGCTACAAGTCCAACGTGTCGCGCTACATCGCGCTGGCCCATGATCATCCCCGCTATTGTCACAGCGCCGATGCCATGAAGCGCTGGCATCCCCGCTGAATTTCCGGCCTGACGGCCGCCTCGGAGTCCCCCGGACGCCCGCTCCCGGGGCCGGCGCCCTTCGCCTCGTTCGCCGCGCGGCTCAGCCCGCGTCGATCAGCGGCACCAGCTGCTGCACCACATCGCCGGGCTTCAGCGCCAGCAACGTGCCCGAGCCGCCGCAGTCCTCCGGCGCCAGCTGGTCGGCCTTCAGCCGCAGGCTGCGGCTGTCGCTGCCCTCCAGCGTCACGCCGATCACCCGGGCGTCGCCCGCCTGCAGGTCCACCAGGCCGTCGTCCCGCTCCAGGAAGCGCAGGCCGATCTGGCCCATGGCGCCCCGCTGGCAGGGGCGCAGGCTCTCGAGTTGCAGCCGCTTCACCTGGCCGCGGCGGCTGGCCAGCAGCACATCGCCGCCTGCTGCGGCCCGGGCCGCCCCCACCACCCGTTCGCCGGGCAGCAGGCGCAGCAGCATCGGCCCCTGGGCGGTGCGTCCCAGCACCGGCAGGTTGGCGTCGTTGATCGCCAGCCGCAGCACCCGCCCCGTGCTGGTGGCCACCACCAGATCCTCCCCCTCCAGGCAGGGCACCACCCGCTGCAGCGCCACCCCCTCCTTCAGCTTCAGCACGGTGGCGGGCCGGCCCGACAGCTCCAGGAAATCCCCGATCGGCAGCCGCTTGAAGCGTCCATCGGTGCTCAGCAGCCCCAGGCTGCCGCTGGCCGGCTGCGGCAACGGCAACACCTGCACCACCATCTCCCCCTGCAGGCTGTCGGGCAGGAAGCGCTCCAGCTTGCCGGGGTGCTGGCCGGCGAACTCCCAGCGCAGCAGCGCCACCTTGCCGCCGGCACTGAACGCCAGCAGGGCCGGCTGCTCGGCCACCGGCAGGATCAGCCTGGCCGGCGGCGGCAGCTCCCCCAGTTCGGCGGCGTCATCGAGGTGCAGCCGCCCCAGCACCTGGGGGGTCACGATCCGCACGGCGCCGTCGGTCTGGATCAGCAGCCGGCCGTCACCGGCCAGGGCCCCGAAGGCCTGCTGCCGCTGCAGTTCGGTGTTGGGCCGCACCGCCGCGGCCCGCTGGGCCACCAGGGCGTCGCCGCCCTCCACCAGGCGGGTGCGGCGGGGCGTGGCATAGCGCTTCTTCAGCCCTTTGAGCTCGCTCACCATCGTGTCGAGCAGGGTGTCGCGGTCGTCGCGCAGGTGCCGCAGCCGGGTGCGTTCCTGCTCCAGCTCCGCCGCCTCCTTGCGCAGCCCCTCCTGCTCCAGGCCCGTGAGCCGCCGTAGCGGCATGGCCAGCACCGCATCGGCCTGCCGCTCGCTCAGGTCCAGGTGCACCTGCAGGCTCGCCCGGGCCGTGGCGGCATCCCGTGCCTCGCTGATCATCTCGATCACCCGTTTGAGGTCGTCGAGGGCCTTGGTCAGCCCCTGAACCACCTCCAGCCGGTCTTCGCAGCGCTTGAGCGCATGGTTGGTCCGCCGCAGGATCGTCAGCTCCCGGTACTCCAGGAACCGCAGCAGCAGCTGGCGCAGGTTCAGCTGCTGGGGCTGACCGTTCACCAGCGTCAGCAGGATGGCGCCGAAATTGCTCTGCAGCGCCGTGCGGCGCTGCAATTCCTCCAGCACCTTCTGGGGTTCGGCGTCGCGCCGCAGCTCGATCACCACCCGCATCCCGTCGCGGTCGCTCTCGTCGCGGATGTCGGCGATGCCGCCGATCTTGCCGTCGTTGACCTGCTCCGCCAGCTTTTCGATCCAGCCCGCCTTGCTCAGCTGGTACGGCAGTTCCGTCACCACCACGGCACCGCGGCGGTGGCGCCCCTTGCCCGGTTGCACCTCCTCGATGTGGGCCACGCCCCGCATCGGGATGCTGCCGCGCCCGGTGACGTAGGTGTCGCGCACCCCGCTGCCGAGCAGCACCTCCCCGCCAGTGGGGAAATCCGGGCCCGGCACCATCGCCAGCAGCTTCTCCTCCGCCAGGTCGGGCTTGCGGATCAGGGCGATCAGGGCCTCCACCACCTCGCCCAGGTTGTGGGGGGGGATGCTGGTGGCCATGCCCACGGCGATGCCGGTGCAGCCGTTGAGCAGCAGGAAGGGCAGCTGGGCCGGCAGCACTGTCGGCTCCTGCTGGGAGCCATCGAAGTTGGAGGCGAAATCGACCGTGTCGCTGCCGATCTCATCGAGCATCGCCTCGTTGGCGATCGGCGCCAGCCGGGTTTCCGTGTACCGCATCGCGGCTGGCGGATCGTCGTCCACCGAGCCGAAGTTGCCGTGGCCATCCAGCAGCGGGTGGCGGCTGGCGAAGGTCTGGACCAGTCGCACCAGGGCGTCATACACCGCCTGGTCACCGTGGGGGTGGTACTTGCCCAGCACATCGCCCACCACCCGGGCGCACTTGCGGTACGGCCGGTCCGGGGTCAGCCCCAGCTCGTGCATGGCGAACAGGATGCGGCGCTGCACCGGCTTGAGCCCGTCGCGCACGTCCGGCAGGGCCCGTCCCACGATCACGCTCATCGCGTACTCGAGGTAGGAGCGCTGCATCTCCTGATGCAGGGCGATCGGTTGGACGCGCTCGTCCTGCATCCGGTCCTGGGGGTCTGCGGCTCAGGGCGCTCAGCCTACAGATGGTGCCCGTGGCAACCAGCTCAGGAGTCGCCGCCGCTGCTGCCGTTGCCGTCACCGGCGGTGGCATTGGCCTGGGCCCGCTCCACCGCGGCCTTCAGCTCCGGCAGGGCCAGCAGCTGGGCGGTCACCGCCCGCAGCCGCGGCCCCCACAGTTGCTCCTTCTGGAAGCTGTCCTTGACGTAGTTGGGTTCCTCCGCCAGGGCGGTTTCGGCCAGCTTCAGGGCCTGGGCCCTCTCCGCAGGTCCGCGCTCGAACAGGGCCGCTGCCAGGGCCAGGGAGGTTTCGGCGATGTCCGGCTTGATCTTCAGCACCTGTTGCCAGCGGCCGAGGGCGTCGGCGGTGCGGCCGCTCTCGAACAGCACCAGCCCCTGGTTGTTGATCGCCTCCCAGAAGTCCTTGCGCAGCCCCGAGGCCTTCTCGAACGACCCCAGGGCCGCGTCGGTGTTGCCCAGCAGGATCTGGGCATTGCCCAGGTCGAAGTAGGCCCCGGCGTTTTTGCCGTCCAGTTCAATCCCTTTGCGCAGCAGGCCGATGGCGTCCTGGGGCTTGCCGTTGCGCAGGGCCAGGGAACCTTCGGCGAACCAGATGCCGGCGTTGTTGGGATCCAGCTGCTTGGCCCGGGTCAGGGCCACCATGGCCTTGTCCATCTGGTTGCTGCGCAGCTCCGCCTCCGCCAGCAGCACCCAGCCGCGGGGGTCATCCGGCAGCAGTCGCACGGTCAGCTCCGCCAGCCGGGCGGCATCTTCGGCTTGGCCGAGGCGCAGCAGACGTGCCGCCGCCTGGGCGATGCCCAGGCCCGCCCCCTCCAGTTCCTTTTCCTTGGGCAGGTACACGAAAGGCACCAGCGCCTTGGCCGGTGTGGGGAGCACCGTCAGTGGCAAGGCCAGGCAGAGGGAGGAAAACAGTCGCCAGAACCGCCGGCCCAAGGAATCACCCCGAATTTCACCAGCCTAGGGAGCCGTCCCCCGTTGTCCCCAACCGCCGGCCAGAGCTGCCCGGATGTTGCGCCGCCACATCGCCGGCCGGATCCGCCTCAGGGCCGAGGCCCGCAGCCGCTCGTCCCAGTCGCCGTCGCTCCAGCCGAGGGCCTCCTCGCCGCGCAGATCCAGCAGCCACGGGCGCGGCTGCACGTCCACGTCGCTGGCGACGGGCAGGGCCTGGTGGTTCCAGGGGCAGACCTCCTGGCAGATGTCGCAGCCGGCCACCCAGCCCTTCAGCCGCCCGGCGATCGGCGCCGGCAGCGCGTCGTCGCGGTTTTCGATCGTGTGATAAGCCAGGCAGCGGCGGGCATCCACCACGAACGGCTCGTCGATGGCGCCGGTGGGGCAGGCGTCGATGCAGGCGGTGCAGGCGCCGCAAAGGGGTTCGGCCGGGCGGTCGGGCGGCAGGTCGAGGCTGGTGAGCAGGTGGCCCAGCAGCATCCAGGAGCCACGGCGGCGATGGATCAGGTTGGCGTTCTTGCCGATCCAGCCCAGGCCCGCCTCCTCCGCCCAGGCCTTGTCGAGCAGGGGCGCACTGTCGACGCAGGCCCGCCAGCGGGTGCCCGGCGCGGCCTCCTCGAGCCAGCGCCCCAGCTGCCGCAGGCGCCCATCGATCACCCGGTGGTAGTCGCGCCCCCAGCCGTAGCGGGCCACCCGCAGGCTCCCCGGCGTCTGCTCCTGGGCCACGTGGTAGTTCCAGCCCACGGCCAGCACGCTCCGCACCCCCGGCAGCAGCGCCTCGATCCGCTGGCGGCGCGGGTCGTTCATCCATCCCATCCCCGCCTGGTGCCCCGCCGCCAGCCAGCGCTCCAGGGCGGCGCTGCGCAGCGGCAGTCGGGGCCCCCCCGGCACCGCCGCCAGGCCCACCGGCGCGAAGCCCAGCGCCTCGGCCCGGGCACGCAGCGCCGCCGCCAGCGCGCTAAGGGAGCTGGGAGCGTTCAAGGGCAGCCGGTAGAGTCCCACGAATCCGACCCCCCCTGAGTGGCTGCCGTTTCCTCCTCCCGTTTCAGCCCGCTGTTGCGCTGGATGGGCCTCACCCTGGTGGTGTTGCTCGTCCTGCAGCTGGTCGCCGTCCTCAGCCTCTGGGACTGGCAGGAGGAGGCCTTCCGCCAGCTGGTGGTGGAGCGACTGATCAGCCAGGCCCCCATGGGTCTGATCGGTCTGCTGCTCATGTACCTCTCCTCCCGCCTGGAAGACCAGTCGGAGGGGCGCACGCCCGTCCTCTGGACGGTCTGCATCATCAGTGGTCTGCTGGCTGTTCTGCTGACCGCGTCGCTGCCGATCACCTTCGGCGGTGACCAGCAGATGCAGCAGCAGAACGACCAGCAGATCGCCGCCAAGCGCGGTCAGCTCGAAATGGCCCGCCAGCAGAGCAAGGACCCCGCCCTGCTCCAGCAGCTGATCCGCCAGGCCGAAGCCACCGGCCAGGTACCTCCCGGCGCCACCGACGCCCAGAAGACCCAGTCGGCCCGGGCCTTCATCGATCGCCAGCTCGATCAGCTTGAAACCCAGTTCAAGCAGACCGAGCAGACCGGCAAGGTCACCCTCAGCCAGCGTCGCTATGGCGGATCGCTTGGAGCGGTGGTGCTGATCATCGCTTTCACCATCCTTTGCCTCGGCAGTGTCCTGTAGGACCCCCGTGGATCGTTACCGTTAGGGTTTCGCCCCTACGGACCCCTTCTCCCATTGGTCCCATCCAGTAGTCCCAGTTCCGACCAGCCCCTGGGCAACCGGCTGCAGCAGGATCTCAAGAACGATCTGATCGCCGGCCTGCTGGTGGTCATTCCGCTGGCCACCACGATCTGGCTTGCCACAACGGTGAGCCGCTTCGTGCTGGCGTTCCTCACCTCGATCCCCAAGCAGTTCAACCCGTTCAATACCCTCAACCCGCTCCTCCAGGACCTGATCAACCTGGGGGTGGGGCTGCTGGTGCCGCTGCTGGGCATCCTGTTGATCGGTCTGATGGCCCGCAACATCGTCGGCCGGTGGCTGCTGGAGTTCGGTGAGGGCACCCTGCTGCGCATCCCCCTGGCGGGCTCCGTCTACAAGACCCTCAAGCAACTGCTGGAAACCTTCCTGCAGGGCAACTCCAGCCGCTTCCGGCGGGTGGTGCTGGTGGAGTACCCCCGCGAAGGGCTCTACGCCGTGGGCTTCGTCACCGGCGTGCTGGGCACCGCCATCCAGTCCGATTTCGGGGAAAAGATGCTCAGCGTTTTCATTCCCACTGCCCCCAACCCCACCACGGGTTGGTACGCGGTGGTGCCGGAGCGCCTGGTGAAGGATCTGGAGCTGAGCGTCGAGGATGCCTTCCGCACGATCATCTCCGCCGGCATCGTCAGCCCCGACGAGCGGGAACCCAACTCCAACCGCAGCTTCGCCAGCCTCCTGGCCCAGCTGCGTGCCCCCCAAACCTCCTGATGAAGAGTCGCACCCTTGCCCGTGAACTGGCTCTGCTGATGCTGGGTCAGGTGAGCGATCGCGGCACCGGAGCCGAGGCCCCCACCGGCTCTTTCGATGTGCTGCTGCAGCAGGCCGTCACCACCCTCAGCCAGCATGTGCGGGAGGCCCTCGACCGTTCCGCCGAGGATCTGCAGCAGGCCCAGCAGCGGCTGCTCGACAGCGAGCTGCAGGACCAGGGCGAGAAACAGCTGCCCACGGTGCGCCGCCACCTGCAGGAGGGCCTGGGCCATGCCGAGCAGGCCCTCAATCGCCTCTCGGCCAGCCTGGAGCTGCCGCGACTGCTGCTGCTGGCCGACCAGGACGCCGTGCGGCTCGATGCCATCGCCCGCGCCAAGGCGGTCCTGCGTGACCGGGAGGGCCTCGACAGCCGCATCGATGCGGTGATGGAAGGCTGGCGCCTCACCCGCCTGCCCCGGGTCGACCGCGACATCCTGCGGCTGGCGGTGGTGGACCTCGAGGACTTCGCCACGCCCCCCGCCGTGGCCTGCAACGAGGCGGTGGAACTGGCCAACCGCTACAGCGACGACCAGGGGCGACGCATGATCAACGGTGTGCTGCGGCGCTTCACCGCCGCCCGGGTGTAGGCAGGAACGCGATGGTCTTCGATTGGTTCAAACGGACGCTGGCCCAGCCCGCCCCGGAGTCCGAACCGCTGCCCGAACCGCTGCCCGAGCCCCAGGCTGAGCCCGACCCCGAAGCGGCGGCTCCCGCTGAGGCTCCGGTGGCCCCGATAGAACCTGTGGCGGAACCCGTGGCGGCGCCCGCGCCTGCAGCGTCCCCTGCCCCTTCCGCCGCCGCCGCCGCCGTCGCCGCCGTCGATGAGGACGCCCTGGCCTGGGCGCGCCAGGCCTATGCCCGTCTCAAGGCCCAGCAGGAGGCGGCCAGCCCGGTGGTCGCCGCGGTCGAAACCGAGCCTGAGCCCGAGCCCGAGCCGGCACCAACCCCCGAGCCCGAACCCCCCGCCGCCGCCCCCGTGGCCACGGGCCTGTCCCTGCTGGAGCAGGCCGCCGCCCAGCGCCAGCAGCGTCTCCAGGAGATCACTGCCCCCGCCGTGCCCGTGCCGGCAGCGGTCGCGGCCACTCCCCCCGCCGATGCCGACGACCCCAGCCTGGGCGCTTTCGATGCCACCTTCACCTGGTCGGCGGACGTGCTGGCGGCCCAGGGGCGTCGCGTTGAGGAGGTGTCCCTCGAGGAGATCGACTGGCTGGGCCGGCTGCGCCAAGGCCTCGAGAAAACCCGCAAGGGCTTCGTCACCCAGCTGCTGGAGAACCTCGGCGACGATCCCCTCACCCCGGCGGTGCTCGACGATCTCGAGTCCACTCTGCTGCGCGCTGATGTGGGCGTGAAGGCCACCGACCAGGTGCTCGAAGCCCTGCGCCGTCGCCTCAACGAAGAAGTGGTGGATCCTGCCGAAGGCCTGCGCTTCCTCAAGGAGCAGTTGCGCGGCCTGCTGGATGCCCCCATCCGCGCCGGTGACACCGCCGTGCTGGCACCCCAGCGCGACAGGCTCAACGTGTGGCTGCTGGTCGGGGTGAACGGGGTCGGCAAGACCACGACCCTCGGCAAGCTGGCCAACCTGGCGGTGCGCAGCGGCTACAGCTGCCTGATTGCCGCCGCCGATACCTTCCGGGCCGCAGCCGTGCAGCAGGTGAGCGTCTGGGGCGAGCGCAGCGGCGTGGCGGTGGTGGCCAACCCCAGCGCCAATGCCGATCCGGCGGCCGTCGTCTACGACGCCATCGGCGCCGCCCGCTCCAAGGGCACCGAGCTGGTGCTGGTGGACACGGCCGGCCGGCTGCAGACCAAGCACAACCTGATGGAGGAACTGGGCAAGGTGCGGCGCACCATCACCAAGCTGGCGCCGGAGGCAGTGGTGGAGTCGCTGCTGGTGCTCGATGCCAGCCAGGGCCAGAACGGCCTGCGCCAGGCCATGGCCTTCGCCAGTGCCGCCGGCCTCACTGGGGTTGTGCTCACCAAGCTCGACGGCAGTGCCCGCGGCGGCGTCGCCCTGGCGGTGGCCTCTGAGGCGGGGCTGCCGATCCGCTTCATCGGAGCCGGCGAGGGCATCCGCGACCTGCGGCCCTTCAACAGCTTCGAGTTCGTCGAAGCGCTGCTGGCCTCCTGAGTCCCGCCTGCCGCTGCTACCTTGCGTGTCCTTTGCGGCCGCTCGGTGAGCAGCCTGCCGCCTCCGCAGCCCCTCTCCACGTCCGCGGCGTCCCCTGCTCCCGATCGGGGGCCGTCGGTCACGGCTTCGCTGCGCCAGCTGCTCGACAGCCTCGGCCGGGAACAGCGCCGCAACCAGGAGCTGCTGGCGTCGCTGTCGTTCGCCCTGCGCAGCTACACCAACCTCAAGCGTTTCCTCGAGTTGGTGCCCCTGGTGGCCGCGCGGCTGGTGGAGGCCGAAGGCAGCCTGCTGGTGGTGTTCCATGCCGATGGCCGGCTCTGGCGCGAGCAGCTGCAGGCCACCGCCGGCGAACGCAGCGCCGAGGTGCTGCGCCAGCTGGCCGCCCTGCCCGATGGCCAGCTGCATAACCAGGACGGCGATGAGGCCGTCGCGTTGCTGCTCGACCCCCTGGTTCAGCGCCTGCTCGGTGCCCAGCAGGTGGTCGCCACCTCCGTGGTGGCCCGCAGCCGCCAGCGGGGCCGGTTGTACGTGTTCAGTGGCCGGCGCGGCTACAGCTGGAGCGACGTGCGCCGCCGCCACCTCCAGCTGGTGGCCGACCTCACCGGCGTGGCCCTGGAGAACGAGGTGCTGCAGCAGGACCGCCGCCGCCACGAACGGCTCGACCGCCAGCTGAGCATCGGCGCCGAGGTCCAGTCCCAGCTGCTCCCCGACCACTGCCCGGTGATCGACGGCGTCGAGCTGGCGGCCCTCTGCCGTCCGGCCTTCCAGGTGGGCGGCGACTACTACGACTTCATCCCCACCCAGCCCCAGCTCACCGGCCACCGGCGTGAGCAGGCCCCCTGGGCACTGGTGATGGGGGATGTGATGGGCAAGGGGGTGCCGGCCGGCCTGCTGATGACCCTGCTGCGGGGCATGCTGCGGGCCGAGGTGCTCAGCGGCCTGCCCCCGGATCGCATCCTCCACGACCTCAATCAGCTGGCCCAGGAGGACCTGGCCCACTCGCACCGTTTCGTCACCCTCTTCTATTCCGACTACGACCCCCGCACCCGCCTGCTGCGCTACGCCAACGCCGCCCACAACCCGCCCCTGGTGTGGCGGCGCCACGCCGGCCGTGTGGAGCGGCTCGACACCCCCGGCCTGCTGATCGGTCTGCAGAGCGAGGCGGAGTACGGCTGCGGTGAACTGCAGCTGGAGCCGGGTGATGTGATCCTCTATTACACCGATGGCGTCACCGAAGCCAGCGGCTTCAGCGGTGAGCGCTTCGATGAGGAGCGGCTGGTGCGGGCCTTCCATGGCGCCTGCCGGGCGGCCCATGAGGCCCAGACGATCCTGGATCGGTTGTTTGAGCGCCTCGACCGTTTCGTCGGCAGCGACCGTCGCCTGGAGGACGATGCCTCGATGGTGGTGCTGAAGGTGCGGGACGGGGTGGTGCTGCCGACCCTCCCCCCAACCTGAGACGAATGGCAAGCTGAAGGGCTGCCCGGAACCCCGTGATGGCCGCTGACTCCTCCCCCACCACCTGGAGCGATCGCTTCGAGCAGGGTCTGCATCCGGCGATCGAGCGGTTCAACGCCTCGATCGGTTTTGACATCGCCCTGCTGCAGGAGGATCTCGACGGATCCATCGCCCATGCCCGCATGCTGGGCCGCTGCGGCGTGATCACCTTGGAGGAAGCCGAGCGCCTGATCGAGGGGCTCGAAGCCATCCGGGCCGAAGCGGCCGCCGGCAGCTTCACGCCGGGCCTCGAGGCGGAGGACGTGCATTTCGCCGTGGAACGGCGCCTGATCGAAATCCTCGGCTCCCTCGGCAAGAAGCTGCACACCGGCCGCAGCCGCAACGACCAGGTGGGCACCGACCTGCGCCTGTGGCTGCGGCGCCGCATCGACAGCATCGATGGCGCCCTGGTGCGCTTCGAGCGGGCCCTGCTGGCCCAGGCCGAAGCCCACCCCGACACCCTCATCCCCGGTTACACCCATCTGCAGCGGGCCCAGCCGGTCTGCCTGGCCCACCACCTGCTCGCCTACGTGGAGATGGCCGAACGCGACCGCCAGCGCCTGGCTGACGTGCGCCGCCGCGTCAACATCTGCCCCCTCGGGGCGGCGGCCCTGGCGGGGACGTCGGTGCCGATCGACCGCCGCCAGACCGCCGCCGAACTGGGCTTCGAGGCGATCTACGCCAACAGCCTCGATGCGGTGAGTGATCGTGATTTCGCCGTCGAGACGATGGCGGCGCTGTCTTTGGTGATGGCCCACCTCAGCCGCCTGGCGGAAGAGGTGATCCTCTGGGCCAGCGAGGAGTTCGGCTTCGTGGGGCTCACCGACCGCTGCGCCACCGGCAGCAGCCTGATGCCCCAGAAGAAGAACCCCGATGTGCCCGAACTGGTGCGCGGCAAGAGCGGCCGCGTCTTCGGCCACCTGATGGGGCTGCTGACGATGATCAAGGGTCTGCCCCTCGCCTACAACAAGGACTTCCAGGAAGACAAGGAAGCCCTGTTCGATGGGGTGCGCACCTGCCTCGATTGCCTGGAAGCGATGGCCGTGCTGTTCGAGGAGGGGCTCGCGTTCCGCCCCGCCCGGCTGGAGGCCGCCGTGGCCGCCGATTATTCCAACGCCACTGATGTGGCCGACTATCTGGTGGCCCGGGGCGTGCCGTTCCGGGAGGCTTATCAGTTGGTCGGTGGGCTGGTGAAGGCCTGCCTGGTGGAGCAACGGTTGCTGGCCGATCTGCCCCTGGAGCGCTGGCAGGAGCTGCATCCCTCCTTCGAGGCAGACATCCATCTGGTGATCGCGCCGCGCCAGGTTGTGGCGGCCCGGCGCAGCGAGGGCGGCACCGGATTCGAGAGGGTGGCCGAGCAGCTGCGCCAGGCCCGGGAGCGCCTGGACCAGACCCCCTGATACCGATCGGATGCACCATTTGACGCGCTTCCGAATCCCGCGTCTCCGTCTAACGTTGAAGGGTCTCAGGCGCCTGCGCGCCCCATCGGTTCCCCCTCATCGGTCAGTGAGTATTTTCGTCGGCAATCTTCCCTTCCGCGCTGAGCAGGAGGACGTGGCTGAGTTGTTCGCTCCCTTCGGAGAGGTGGTCAACTGCTCCCTGCCGCTGGAGCGCGACACCGGCCGCAAGCGGGGCTTCGCCTTCGTCGAGATGGCCGATGCGGACACCGAGACCCGGGCCATCGATGCGCTCCAGGGCGCTGAGCTGATGGGCCGACCCCTGCGCATCAACAAGGCCGAACCCCGCAGCGGTGGCGGTGGCGGCGGTGGTGGCGCCCCGCGCCGTGGCGGCGGCTACGGCGGTGGTGGTGGCGGCGGTTATGGCGGCGGCGGCGGTGGGTATGGCGGTGGTGGCGGCGGCTATGGAGGCGGCGGCGATCGGGGATCCGGTGCCAAGGGCTGGGAGGACCGCAGCTACGGCGGTGCTGGTGCAGGCAGTGGTGGTGGCGCCGCCCCTGATGCCTTTGAAGCAGGCCGCTCCCGCCGGCGCCGCACCGGTGGCGGTGGTGGTGAGTA
The DNA here is from genome assembly GCF_025127995.1 of Synechococcus sp. CS-1332. Taxonomy (GTDB): domain Bacteria; phylum Cyanobacteriota; class Cyanobacteriia; order PCC-6307; family Cyanobiaceae; genus Cyanobium. Next base: position 21,334 of record NZ_JAHLYP010000056.1, read on the forward strand.
CGGCGGTGGTGGCGGTGGCGGTGATTACGGCGGAGCCGAAGTCTGAAGCGCGCCAGGCCGTGGGCTGATCCGCGTCACAGGCCCCGTTCCTCCAGCTGACTGGCGGCAGCGTCCAGCACGTCGGGGCCGGCACCGGCCTGGCCGGCCTCCCGGGTCAGCCAGCCGCGCCAGCCGCGCGCCCCGCTGACCCCCTCCACCACCTGCACCAGGTGCCGGGCGATCGGCCACAGCCGCCCGCCCGCGGCGCACCAGCGCTCGGCGTGGGGCAGCACTCCCCGGAGCACCGTCGAGGCCCGGGCTTCCTGGGCGCCCGCATCCCCGAAGATCTGCCCATCCACCCTCGCCCAGCGCAGGGGGTGGGCGTAGGCGGCCCTGCCCACCATCACCCCGTCCACCCAAGCCAGCTGCTCCCGGCAGGGCTCAAGCTCCTCAAGACCGCCGTTCAGTTCGATTCGCAGCGCCGGGCGCTCCCGTTTGAGACGGTGCACCAGATCCCAGCGCAGGGGGGGGACGGTCCGGTTCTGCTTCGGATCGAGGCCGTTCAGCCAGGCCTTGCGGGCATGGACGGCGAAGCGGGCGGCGCCGGCTGCGGCCAGGGTGTCCACGAAGGCCAGCAGTTCGGCGTAAGAGTCGCGCTCGTCGATGCCGATGCGGTGCTTGACCGTCACCGGCAGGGGCGTGGCCGCCGCCATTGCCGCCACACAGCGGGCCACCTGCTCCGGCTCCGCCATCAGGCAGGCTCCGAAGCGGCCCTGCTGCACCTTTTCGCTGGGGCAGCCCAGGTTCAGGTTGATCTCGTCGTAGCCCCAGGCGGCCCCCATCCTGGCGGCCTCCGCCAGCAGCTCCGGGTCGTCGCCCCCCAGCTGCAGCACCAGCGGGTGCTCGATCGGATCGAAGCCCAGCAGCCGTTCCAGCCGCTGCTGCCGCTCCCCCATCCGGGAGGCGGAGCCGTCCTGGGCGATGTGATGCAGCGCCCGGGCCACCACCATCTCGGAGTAGAGCAGGCAGTGCCGGCTGACCTGCCGCATCAGCACCCGGAAGTGCCGATCCGTGCAGTCCAGCATGGGCGCCACACTGAAGCGGTAGTTGTGCTCCATCGCCCCATGCTGCCCAGCCGTGCCTCCGTTGTGGTGGTGGGAGGTGGCCCGGCGGGCTTCATGGCCGCCATCGCGGCCGCTGAAGCGGCCGGCGGCAGCGTTCCTGGGGGGGTGCTGTTGCTGGAGTCCACCCCCGAGCCGCTGCACAAGGTGCTGATCAGCGGTGGTGGTCGCTGCAATGTCACCCATGCCTGCTGGGATCCGCGCGTGCTGGTGGATCATTACCCCCGTGGCGGCAAGGCCCTGCGGGGGCCCTTCTCGCGCTTCGCCACCGGCGACACGGTGGCCTGGTTCCAGGCCCATGGCCTGCAGCTGGTGGAGGAGCCCGACGGCCGCCTGTTCCCACGCTCCAACCGTTCCAGTTCGGTGGTCGACACCCTGCGCCGGGCGGCCATCGCCGCCGGGGTGGAGCTGCACACGGCCCAGGCGGGCCAGGTGGCCGAGGCCCTCCCCGGGGGCGGCTTCCGGCTGCGGTTGCGCTCGGGGGCCGAGGTGGAGGCCGAACACCTGGTGCTGGCCACAGGCAGCCACCCCAGCGGCCAGCGCATCGCCGCCTCCCTGGGCCATGGCCTGGTGGCGCCGGTGCCCTCCCTGTTCACCCTCACCCTGGCCGACCACCCCCTGCTGGACCTGGCCGGGGTGGCGATGGATCCGGTGCAGCTGGAGCTCCTGCTGCCCCCCCTGCCGGGAGCCGCCTCCGCCGGCGCCACCAAGCCCCAACGGCAACGGGGGCCGGTGCTGATCACCCACTGGGGCCTCAGCGGTCCGGCCACCCTGCGGCTCACGGCCTTCGCCGCCCGCGCCCTGCGGGAGCGTCGCTACCGGGCCGAGCTCCGGGTCGACTGGACCGGTGGCCGCAAGCCGGCGGAGCTGGAGGGGTGGTTCGTTGATGCCCGCCGCGAACAGGCCCGCCGTCAGCTCGGCAACTGGCGCCCCTGGCCCGACCTCAGCCGCCGCCTCTGGCTGCACCTGCTGACCCTGGGCGGCATCGACGCCAGCCTGCGCTGGGCCGATCTTCCCCGCCGCAGTGAACAGGCCCTGGTCACCGCCCTGCGGGACAGCCGCTACCAGATCTCAGGCCGGGGGCCCTTCGGCGAGGAGTTCGTGACCGCCGGGGGTATCCCCCTGGCGGAAGTCAACCTGGCCACGATGGAGAGCCGTGTTCAGCCGGGTCTGTTCCTGGTGGGGGAGCTGCTGGATGTGGATGGGGTGACGGGTGGCTTCAACTTCCAGCACTGCTGGACTTCGGGCTGGCTGGCGGGGCAGGCCCTGGCGGCTCAGCGCACGTGCTCATAGATGGAGAACATCGGCAGGTACATCGCCAGCAGCACCGATCCGACGATGATGCCCACCAGCACGATCATGGCCGGCTCGAGCATGGAGGTCATGGCCTTCACCATGGTGGTGACCTCGTCTTCATAGAAATCGGCGACCTTGGAGAGCATGGCGTCCATCTCGCCGGTTTCCTCACCGATGGCAAGCATGTTCACGCACATCTCCGGAAACACATTCTTCAATCGCAGGGCGGCGCTGAGCGGCATCCCTTCGCTCACTTCGTTCTTGCAGGAGATGATGGCATCGGAAATCACCGAATTGGTGGCTGTTTCCCTCACGATCTCGAGCGAAAGAAGAATCGGAACACCCGCCTTGGATAGGGAACTCAGGGTGCGGCAGAACTGCGCACTGGCCGTTTTCACGAGCAGCTCCCCGAACAGGGGAAGCTTGAGCAGCAACCCATCGATCTGCCGTCGGCCGATCGGCGTGTTGTAGGTGGCGACCACCCAGAACGCAAAGCCCACCAGACCACCGAGCAGGATCAGGGCCTTCCAGGAGCGCAGAAACTCACTGAGGTTCAGCATCATCTGGGTGAACAGGGGCAACTCCGCACCCAGCTGATCGAAGACGCTGGAGAAGGTCGGGATCAGGAAGATGGTCATGCCCAGGAACACCGCGATCGCGATCACCAGCACGGTGACCGGATAGCTCATGGCCCCCTTGATCTGATTCTGGAGCTTGGCGTTGTCCTCCAGCAGCTTGGCCAGGCGCTTGAGGGTGTCGTCGAGGACGCCGCCGGCTTCCCCCGCCTCCACCAGGGCGATGCTGAGGTTGTCAAACACCTTCGGCCAGCGGCGCATCGAATTGCCGAGGCTGTCGCCCTGGTTCACGTCCTGGGTCATGCCTGCCAGGGCCATGCGCATCTTTTTCGAGCGCTGCTGCATCCGCATCAGGTCGAGGCTGCGCAGGATGGGCACGCCGGCGTCCACCAGGGCAGAGAGCTTGTTGGCGAAAAGGGCCTTGTCCCGGATCGTCACCGGACCCTCCAGCAGGTCGGCCAGGCCGCTGAAGGAGGAGTTCGTTTTCTTGGCGCCCCCCTGGGGAATCTTCGGCGCCTCCTTGCGCACCAGGGTGTTCGGCAGGATGCCGCGGCGACGAAGTTCCCGCCGGGCCACCGAAGGGTTATCCGCCGTCAGGGTCATTTCCCGGCGCTGGCCGGACTTGGTGGTGTAGGTGACGACGAAGGCGGTCATGGCGGCGCTCGGGTGAAACGAGGATCGGCGTCCGGGGGGAAGGGGATCAGGAGGTCATTATCGGTCGAGAAGCCTGACCAGCTCATCCGGTTTGGTGGTTTTCAGCAGGGCCTCGTCGCGGGTGACCTTGCCGTCCTCCACGAGATTGGCCAGGCAACGCTCGAGGGTCTGCATCCCCATGCTGGCACCGGTCTGAATCTGGGAATAGAGCTGGGAGCTCTTGCCCTCCCGGATCAGGTTGGCGATCGCGGGGGTGTTGATCATGATCTCCTGCGCCATCACCCGGCCGAAGGCCCCGCTGGAAGTAGGCACGGCGCTCCTGCAGAGGGTCTGGGAGAAGACCGCCAGAAGACTGCCGCTCAGCTGCACCCGGATCTGGGTCTGCTGGCCGGCCGGGAACACGTCCACCATCCGATCCACAGTCTGGGAGGCGGAACTGGTGTGCAGGGTGCCGAAGACGAGGTGGCCGGTTTCGGCGGCGGTGATCGCCAGCTGGATTGTCTCCAGGTCGCGGAGTTCCCCCACCAGGATCACATCGGGATCTTCCCGCAGGGCGGCCCTCAGGGCATTCGAGAAGCTGCGGGTGTCCTCGTTGAGCTCCCTCTGGTGAATGATCGACTTGACGTTCTTGTAGGTGAATTCGATCGGATCCTCAATGGTGAGAATGTGCTCCGAGCGGGTGGCGTTGATGTGCTCGATCAGCGCGGCGAGGGTGGTGGTCTTACCGGAACCGGTGGGCCCGGTGACCAGCACCAGACCCTTGGGCTTGTTGCTGATCTCCTCGACGATGGGCGGCAGCCCGAGCTTCTCCAGGCTGGGAATGGAGTTGCCGAGTGCCCGCAGGCAGGCAGCGTAGGTGCCCCTCTGGCGGTAGACGTTGATGCGGAAACGGGCGACTCCCTTGAGGCCGTAGGAGCAGTCCAGCTCCCAGTTCTGCTCCAGATTCTTGCGCTGGGCGTTGTTGAGCAGGGAGAAGATCAGTCGGTTGCAGCTCTCCTCGCTGAGTGTCGTGTCCTGGATGATCGGCCTCAGCTGGCCGCTGAAGCGGCCGTAGGGCGGATTGCCTGCGGACAGGTGAAGGTCGCTGCCTCCGGCCTTGACCAGTTCCTGCATCAGGTCCTCAATCAGAAGGTCCATTCCGCTCAGCTCCTAACGCTCAGACAGTAGGGACATTCCAACCATTCGTCCTCCAGGCCGGCCCCGCAGCTGCGGCAGGTGAGGGTGCTCAGGGCCCGGGCCCGCCGTTCCGATTCCAGGCCCGTGTCGGTGAGCAGCATCCGCTCCACCTCCTCGAGGGTGGTCAGGCCCTGCCGCACCAGGTCGAGGCCGTAGCCAAGCAGGGTTTTCATGCCGCTTTCCAGGGCCAGGCGCCGGAGCTCCTCGGTCGTTGCCCGCTTGGCCACGGCAGCGGAGAGGGTCTCGTTCATGCGCAGGATCTCGTAGACCCCCACCCGGCCTTTGTAGCCCCGGCCCTGGCAGGCGCTGCAGCAGGCCTCCGAGCCGGGCGACACCGTGTTGGCGCGATAAAAGGAAATCTCGCTTTCATCGGACGCCACCAGGCCGAACCGAGCCAGTTCGACATGGTTTGGATGGTAAGAAATCCGGCACTCGCTGCACAGACGACGCAGCAGCCGCTGGGACACCACTCCCAGCAGGGAGGCGCTTACCAGGAAGGGCTCCATGCCCATCTCATCGAGCCGGGCGAAGGCGCTGGCGGCGTCGTTGCAGTGCAGGGTGGTGAGCACCAGGTGGCCGGTCAGGGCCGCCTCAATGGCGGTGCGGGCGGTTTCCAGGTCACGGGTCTCGCCCACCAGCAGCACGTCCGGGTCCTGCCGCATGAAGGCGCGCAGGGCGGAACTGAAGTCGTAGCCCTTTTCCCGGTTCACCTGGGTCTGGGTGATGCCCTGGAGGGTGTACTCGATCGGATCCTCGACGGTGGAGATGTTGATCGAGGGGTCGTTGCGCTCCGAGAGCAGGGCGTAGAGGGTGGTGGATTTGCCGGAACCGGTGGGTCCGGTGACCAGGATCATGCCGAAGGGCTTGGAGCCGATGTCCCGCAGGGTGCCCCTGGCTTCATCGTCGGTGATCAGGCTGTCCAGGCCCAGTTGGGTGGCGCCGCTGTCGAGCAGCCGCAGCACCACCTTCTCGCCGTAACGGCCAGGCAGGGTGCTGACGCGGAAGTCCATGGTGCGACCGCGGAAGTTGCGGCGGATCCTTCCGTCCTGGGGCATCCGCCGCTCGGCGATGTCCAGGTCGGCCATGATCTTGAAGCGGGAGGTCACCGCCGGGATCAGGGTGCGGGGAAGCTTGTCGATGCTGCGCAGGACACCATCCTGGCGGAACCGGACCAGCAGGCCGTCCTCCTGGGGTTCGACATGGATGTCGCTGGCGCCGGTGGTGAGCGACTCGATCAGGATCCGGTCCACCAGGCTCATCACCGGCGAGATTCCATCTCCGGTGCTGCTGGCTTCGAGGTCCTCCGTTTCCGGTGCGATCTGCCCCTGCGGATTGGCGGCTTGACCCAGGTCAAGGTCGCGGAACAGCGAGGTGTGCTCCGCTCCGGTGACCTGAGGACGCTGGGTGAGACCTTCTGATGGCATCGACGGGAATGATCGGGAGCGAAGCCTGGGGCCGAGGTGCGGGGTTCCACCGCTTGTGGAAGGTGCTCCTCGACATTCAACATAACGGGATCTGACATCCCTGCCAGAACGCATGACCGGCGACAACACTCCCCCCCATGAGGAACGGATCGATCCCCGGGAGGGCGCGGTCGACGCGGCCCGGGTGGAGGAGCTCCTCGAGACCCTCCAGGCCACTGCCGACAGCGAAGCGAACGCCATCCCCGGCGATCAGGGCCCCCAGGCCTCCCCGTCCCCCGTCGAGGAGCCAGGAGAGCCCCTCGGCCAGCTTGAGGCCGAACTGGCCGCCCTGCGCAGTGAAAACGAGTCGCTGCGGGGCCAGTACATGCGCATCGCCGCCGACTTCGACAACTTCCGCAAGCGCCAGAGCCGGGACAAGGAGGACCAGCGCCTGCACATCACCTGCACCACCCTCACCGAGATCCTGCCGGTGGTCGACAACTTCGACCGCGCCCGCCAGCAGCTCAACCCGCAGAGCGAAGAGGCCCAGACCCTGCATCGCAGCTACCAGAACCTCTATAAACAGCTGGTCGATGTGTTCAAGCAGCTGGGGGTTTCGCCGATGCGGGTGGAAGGCGAACCCTTTGATCCCACCCTTCACGAAGCTGTGATGCGGGAACCGAGTCAGGAACACCCGGAGGATGTGGTGATCGAGGAGCTGCAGCGGGGCTATCACCTTGATGGCCGTGTGCTCAGGCACGCCCTGGTCAAGGTCTCCATGGGCCCCGGACCGGCTGGTGGCGCGAGCCCCGGAGAAGTCTCGGCGCCTCCCAGTGAGGGGCCATCCGACTGATGGCGGACTACTACGAGCTGCTCGGTGTCAGCCGGGACGTGGATGCCGACAGCCTCAAGAAGGCCTATCGGCGACTGGCCCGCCAGTACCACCCGGATGTCAACAAGGACCCGGCCGCAGAAGATCGCTTCAAGGAGATTGGTCGGGCCTATGAGGTGCTCAGCGATCCCCAGGCACGGGCCCGCTACGACCAATTCGGCGAGGCCGGCCTGGGTGGTGGCGGCGGCATGCCCGACATGGGCGACATGGGTGGCTTCGCCGACCTGTTCGAAACCTTCTTCAGCGGCTTCGGTGGGGCCGGTGGCGGTCCCCCCGGGGGTGCACGCCGACGCGGACCTCGCCAGGGCGACGACCTGCGCCTCGATCTCACCATCAGCTTCAGCGAAGCTGTCTTCGGCAGCGAGAAGGACGTCCAGATCCGGCACCTCGAGACCTGCACCACCTGCAGCGGCTCGGGAGCCAAGGCGGGCAGCGGCCCCACCGGCTGCGGGACCTGCGGTGGTGCCGGCCAGGTGCGCCGGGCCACCCGCACCCCCTTCGGCAGCTTCACCCAGGTGGCGCCCTGCCCCACCTGCGAGGGCACCGGCCAGGTGATCGCCGATCCCTGCTCCGCCTGCGGCGGCCAGGGCCTGCAGCAGGTGCGCAAGAAGCTGCGCATCAACATTCCCGCCGGTGTCGACTCGGGGACCCGGCTGCGGGTCGGCCAGGAGGGCAACGCCGGCCAGCGTGGCGGCCCGGCGGGCGATCTCTACGTGTTTCTCACCGTCCAGCCCCACCCCCACCTGCGCCGGGATGGTGTCACGATCCACTCAGAGGTGTCCCTCAACTACCTCCAGGCGATCCTGGGGGACACGATCGAGGTGGAGACGGTCGACGGTCAGGAGCCGTTGGAGATTCCCCCCGGCACCCAGCCCGGGGCTGTGATCACATTGCAGGGCAAGGGAATTCCGCGCCTGGGCAATCCGGTGGCCCGCGGCAACCATCAGTTCACCATCAAGGTGCAGCTCCCCACCAAGCTCAACGGTGAAGAGCGGAAGCTGCTTGAGCAGCTGGCCGGACACCACACCAGCAAGGGGCAGCGCCACCACCACAAGAGCGGTCTGTTCGGCGGCCTCTTCGGTTGAACGATCCGCTGGCCCTCGATCTGCGGGGAACCGCCTGTCCGGTCAACTTCATTCGGGCCCGCCTGGCGCTCGAGACGCTGCCGCCGGGTGGCTGGCTCCAGATCGATCTGGATGGGGGAGAACCGGAACAGATGGTGGCCGAAGGGCTGCGCTCCGAGGGGCATGGCGTGCAGCTGGTCCCAGCCTGCGGCGAGGGGGTGAGGCTCCTGGTGCAGCGGGATGGGGGCTGAGCCGCTGCCGGGTCGGGTGGTTGCCCTGCAGGCCAACTACTGCCTGGTGGCCCTCGATGGCCCCTCTGAGCTCGGCATTGGCGGCCGCCTGCTGTGTACCCGCCGCACCCGCCTCGACAAGAGCGGCCTGCAGGTGTGCGTCGGTGATCGGGTGAGCGTCGCTTCTGTCGACTGGCGGGCGCGGCGGGGCGCGGTGGTGGGCCTCGAGCCCCGGCACAACCTGCTGCAGCGTCCGGCTGTCGCCAACGTCAGCCGGGTGGTGGTGGTGGTGGCTCTGGTGGAGCCGGGCCTCGATCCTCTGCAGCTCACCCGGTTCCTGATCACCGCCGAAGCCACTGGCCAGCCCGTGCAGGTGGTGCTGAGCAAGGCCGACCTGCTGCCAACGGCCGCGGTGGAGGCCTGGTGCCGCCGGCTGGAGGACTGGGGTTATCCCACGGTGGCCGTTTCTACCCGCACCGGCGTGGGCCTGGCGGCGTTGCGGAGCCACCTGGAGCAGCCGGGAATCGCCGTGCTCTGTGGCCCCTCCGGCGTGGGCAAGAGCAGCCTGCTGAATGCCCTGGCCCCTGCCCTTGAACTTCGTGTCGCCGCCGTATCCGGACGGCTGCGCCGGGGTCGTCACACCACCCGGCATGTCGAACTGTTTGCGCTGGCTCCAGAGGCCCTCGTGGCCGATTCACCGGGCTTCAACACCCCTGCCCTGCCCTGCGACCCCCAGACCCTCGCGGCGGCCTTCCCGGAGCTGCTGGCGCGGCTCAGGGCCGACCCCTGCCGTTTCGCCAACTGCCGCCACCAGGGAGATCCCGGCTGTGCCGTTGGGGACAACTGGGACCGCTATGTGATCTACGGCCGCTGCCTGGAGGAGCTGGAGGCCCTGGCGCGGGCCAGAGCGCGCGGGGGCCACGGGCGCCAGGGGGACAGCGGCATGCGCCAGCGGGGCGACCGCCTCGAGCCCCTGCTTGATCCCCAGCTGCGCCGTTCCTCCCGTAGCACCCGGCGTCAGGCGCTGGAGGAGGACCTCAGTTCCCCAGACCGGGAAGATTGAGATCCAGCCCGCCGGTGAGGGTTTCCATCCGCTCGCGCATGGTGGTGGTGGAGAGCTCGTAGGCGTTGCAGAGGGCTGCCAGCACGGCCGCCTCGACAGCTTCGGCGGGTTCGCTGAGCAGTTCGGGGCTCAGCGCGACCCGAAGGGGCTGCTGGTTGCCGGTGAGCCAGACGCTGGCCCGGCCCTCGGGATCGCTGCCCTGCAGTTCCATCGCATCGAGCTCCTCCTGGAGCTTCTGGGCGTCCTGCTGAATCTGCTGGGCCTTGCGGAAGGCCTCGGTCAGCTGTCCGAAGTTGGGAAGTCCGAAGCCGGCCATGCCAGGAGGTCAACGTAGGAACCCAGGCTAGAACCCCAGCCGTTTGACTTCCGGGTGCAGCGGTACGCCGCAGCCCTCCAGCACCCTTTGCTGCACCAGCCGGATCAGGGCGTCGATGTCGGCGGCGGTGGCGGAGCCTGTGTTGACGATGAAATTGGCGTGGATCGGTGACACCTGGGCATCCCCGACGCTCAGTCCCTTGAGGCCGAGGGATTCGATCAGCTGGCCCGCCTTGAGCGGCTCGGGATTGCGGAAGACGCTGCCGCAGCTGGGTTGCTGGTAGGGCTGGGTGCTGGTGCGGCTCTGCAGGTTGGCGCTGGTGCGGGCCGTGAGCGTGGCCGGGTCGTGGCCAGGCTCCAGCCGGAACCGGGCCGAGAGCACCAGCAGCGGTTCGTCCTGCAGACGGCTGTGGCGGTAGGCGAAGGCCAGATCGGCGGCCTCCAGGCGGAAGGGGGCTTCGGGTCTGCGGGGATCCAGCACCCATACCGAGGCGAGCCACTCAGCCGTGCAGCCCCCCTGGGCGCCCGCGTTCATCACCACGGCCCCACCCACCGTGCCGGGGATGCCCACGGCCCACTCCAGCCCCCGCAGGCCGCTTCTGGCGGCCTTGCGGGCCAGGGTGGGGATCGGTTCCCCCGCCTCCGCCTCCACCCAGCCCTCCCCCGGATCCAGGCGGCTGCCCTGCAGACGGCGGTTGCAGAGGGTGAGGCCGTCGAGGCCTCCGTCGGCGATCAGCAGGTTGGAGCCGGCGCCGATGCAGCGGAAGGGAAGGCCTGCGGCCGCTGCCCAGGCGGCGTGGGCGATCAGGGCCTCCTGGTCGGCGGGTTCGGCGAACCAGGCGGCCGGCCCGCCCACCTTCCAGGTGGTGAATTCCCGCAGGGAGACCGTCTGACGGGGCTGGCTGAACGGCGCCGTGACCATCCCCTCAGGCCACCAGCGCGGAGGGTCGTTCGTGCTCGTCGAGGGCTTCCAGGCGCTCCCAGAGGCCGTTGACGTCGCCGGCTCCCATGGCCAGCACCAGGTCGCCCGGGCGGGTGCGACTGGCCACCAGGTCCGCCAGAGTCTCCATGCTGTCTGCCACCGCCACCGGGAGGTTGGGGGCTAGGGCCCGCACGGCCTCGGCGAGGGCCTGGCTAGAGATCCCTGCGATCGGGGCCTCGCCGGCGGCATAGAGCGGCGCCAGCAGCACCACATCGGCGTGGGTCAGGGCGGCGGCGAAGTCCTCCAGGAACTGGGCGGTGCGGGTGTAGCGATGGGGCTGGAACACCGCCACCAGCCGGCGCGGCACCAGTGGCAGCGGGCTGCGACCGCTCTCCACCATCAGCCGGGCCATGGCCAGGGTGGCCGCCACTTCGCTGGGGTGGTGGGCGTAGTCGTCGACGATCGCCCGGTCCTGCCACAGGCCGCGGCAGTCAAAGCGGCGCCCGGGGGGGCGCAGGCCCGCCACCGCCTTTCGCAGGGCGTCGAAGGGCACGCCTTCAAGGCGGCAGGCCGCCATTGCCGCCACGGTGTTGCTCAGGTTGTGGCGGCCTGGCAGGGGCACCTCCAGGGTGCCCAGGTCCACCCCCTGCTCGTACCAGGTCGCCAGAGTGCCATCGCCCCGCTCCTCCAGAGGGATGGCGGCGAAGTCCACCGCCTCGCTGCTGCGGGTGGACCACCAGCTGGCGGCCTGGAAGTGCTCGAGCAGAACCGGGCAGTCCCGGTTGGCCAGCAGGGTCGTGCAGCCGCTGGCGAAGCGTTGCAGGGTGGCCACCAGGGCGGCCAGGTCGGGGTAGTGGTCGGTGTGGTCGAGTTCGAGGTTGGTGAGCAGCCCGAGCCGGGGGTTGAACTTGACCAGGGAGCCATCTGATTCGTCGGCTTCCGCCACCAGCAAGCGCCCCTGGCCATGGCGGCCGTTGCTGCCGAAGGCCGGCACGATGCCGCCGATCACGGCGGTGGGGTCTTCACCGACGGCCTCCAGCAGCGTGGCGATCAGGGTGCTGGTGGTGGTTTTGCCGTGGCTGCCGGCCACGGCGATGGAGGGCTGGTCATTGATCAGGGCCGCCAGCACGTCGGAGCGGTGCAGAACCGACAGCCCGCGCCGCCGCGCCTCGGCCAGCTCCTCGTTGGCGGCGGGCACCGCCGAGCTGATGACCACGAGAAGGGTTTCCGCGGCTCCGCGCTCGGGCCCTTCCAGCCCTGCGATCACCGCGGCGATGGTGGCGGCGGTCTGCTCCTGGAAGACCCGTACCCCGGCGGTTCGCAGCCTCTCCAGCACCGGGCTTGGGCGGGGATCGGAGCCGCTCACCAGGAAGCCCCGTTCCGCCAGGATCCCTGCCAGGGCGGACATGCCGATCCCACCGGCTCCAATGAAATGGAGCGGCTGACGGCGATCAAGCTTTGGGATCAAGGGGAACTCCAGGCCTCGCCGAAAATAACGGCAGATCCCCCTCCCCTCCTTTGCGGGATACTGCGCTTTGCCGACCGTCCGATCCGGGGCCTGTGGCTGAGAGTATGAGCAGGACCCCATTTCTGTATGATCGGCAGCCAAAATCCCCCCTTGCTAGCGGGTTCCACCGCTTTCTGCCATGACCTTGCGCGTAGCGATCAATGGATTTGGCCGAATCGGTCGGAACTTCATGCGCTGCTGGCTCAGCCGCGGTGAGAACACCGGCATCGAAGTGGTGGGCCTGAACGACACGTCCGACCCGAAGACCAACGCCCACCTGCTCCAGTACGACACGATGCTCGGCCACATCCGCAATGCGGAAGTGAGCTACACCGACGACACCATCGTCGTGAACGGCAGGCCGATCAAATGTTTTTCCGATCGCAATCCCCTCAACCTTCCCTGGAAGGAATGGGGCGTGGATCTTGTGATCGAGGCCACCGGTGTCTTCATCGATCAGAAGGGGGCCGGGAAGCACATCGAGGCCGGCGCCAGCAAGGTCCTGATCACGGCTCCAGGCAAAGGCGAAGGCGTGGGCACCTTCGTGGTGGGTGTGAACGCCGACCAGTATCGCCACGAAGATTTCGACATCATCAGCAACGCCAGCTGCACCACCAATTGCATGGCGCCGATCGTCAAGGTGCTCGATCAGAGCTTCGGGATCGTCAAGGGCATGATGACCACCACCCACAGCTATACCGGTGACCAGCGGATCCTCGATGCCAGCCATCGCGATCTGCGCCGTGCCCGTGCCGCCGCCGTCAACATCGTTCCCACCTCCACCGGTGCAGCCACGGCCGTGGCTCTTGTCTACCCGCCGATGAAGGGCAAGCTGAGCGGCATTGCCATGCGCGTGCCGACCCCCAACGTTTCGGTGGTCGACCTCGTCCTTGAAGTGAGCCGCGGCACCACCAAGGAAGAAGTGAATGCCGTTCTCGAGGAGTCCTCAAGGAACGGGATGAAGGGGATCATCAAGTACTGCGATCTCCCCCTGGTCTCCACCGACCACGCCGGCACCGATGAATCCACCATCGTGGATGCCGACCTCACCCTGGTGATGGGCGAGAACATGGTCAAGGTGATTGCCTGGTACGACAACGAGTGGGGCTACAGCCAGCGCGTCGTCGATCTGGCTGAAGTGGTGGCGCGAAACTGGAAGTGAGCTGCAGGGCTGGGATCAGCTGAAATGCTGGAAGCCGGCTGACGGGGGGGGTATCGCTCCTCCCCCGCCCGACCAGATCAGGGGACCTTCCGCTTGGAGGGCGTCCAGGTGGCCGATGCAACGGGCACCGGGCAGCCTCTCCTCCAGGGCGGCCGCCCAGGCCGGCTCCAGGGCCAGCACCAGTTCGAAATCTTCTCCTCCCCAGAGGCACCAGTCCTCGGAGACGGCCAGTCCCTCCAGTTCCGGAGCCAGCGGCAGCGACTCGCGCTCCAACAGGGCCGTGCAGCCGCTGGCGACCGCCAGACAGGCGGCCGCGGCCGCCAGTCCGTCGCTGCTGTCGCAGCCGGCCACCCGCCAGCTCAGGGCCCCTGGCTGGCTGGCGCCCAGGGCCGCCACCGCATCGAAGCGGGGTACGGGTCGCCGGTGGGCGTTGATGGCTCGCTCCTGTTCGGCCGGTGCCAAAGCCGGTAAGGCCTCGCCCCGGAGCAGGGCCAGGCCCAGCCGGCTCAGCCCATGGGCGCCCGTGCAGACCAGCTGGTCGCCCGGTTGCCCATCCCCCCGGCGGATCGGCCCGCCGCGGCCCTCCTGGAGCCGGCCGAGGGCGGTGATTGCCAGGAGCCGCTGTCGGCCGCCGCTGCAATCTCCCCCCAGCAGCACGCCCCCATGGGCGCCCAGCAGCTCCGTCAGGCCGGCATAGGCCCCCTCCACCCAGGCCCAGGGGGTGTGTCCCGGGGCCACCAGGCCCACGGTGATCCCGACGGCGTCGACGCAGCCCATCGCCGCCAGGTCGGAGAGGTTGGCGGCGGCGGCCCTCCAGCCCACGTCCCTGGCGTCCATGGTGGCGGCACTGAAATGAACGTCCTCCACCAGCACGTCGGTGTTCAGCACCAACTGGAGACCGCCCCCACCGTTCGGGCTGAGCAGGGCCGGGCCCAGCAGGGCGGCGTCATCGCCGAACTGGCCCCGGGGGGCGAAGGAACCGAGGCGCCGGATCAGCTCCGTTTCCCCCAGCTCCGCCAGGGTGGGCCCCTCAGGCATGGGGGTGCAGGTTGTCGGCCCCTTCGATCACCGTCGCCTTGACGATGCCGTCATCGGCGGTGAGCTCCTCAAGCACCTCCAGACCCTCCACCACGTAGCCGAAGGCGGCGTAGCGCCCGTCAATCAGGTTCAGGCCGGCGGGGGTGAGTTCCGGCTCGAACAGGAACAGGAAGAACTGGGAGGAACCGTCCCCCAGGCCCTCGTCGGAGTGGGCCCATCCCAGGGTGCCCTTGCTGGCGAAGGGCAGCACCGGTTCGGCCTTGAACAGACCCAGATCCTCAAAGGTCTGGTTGTAGAAGGGGGCCTCTTCGCCGGGCACCTTGATTTCCAGGGGCACCTGGCGTTCCTGTTTGGTGGCTGGATCCACGTAGCCCGTCAGCGGGCCGGCGGGATCACCGGTCTGGAGCACGTAGAAGTCTTCGGCGCGGTTGAAGGGCAGGTCGTCGTAGAAGCCGCGTTGCGCCAGATCCACGAAGGCGCCGGCGGTCAGGGGCGCGTTGTACCCGTCCACAACGGTGATCAGGTCGCCCTTGGTGGTGGTCAGCCGCACGGTGGCGCGGCCGAGCAGCCGCGGCAGCGCATCGAATTCAGGCGGAATCGCGAAGGGGAAGGGCCCCACCAGCAGGCCTTCGGCACGGCCGACGTCGGCGAGGGCTTCCCGGCGGGCCGCCAGGAAACGGTCCCGATCCTGGGCCTCGCCGGCAGCCGCCAGCTCCTGCAGATGCACGCCGGCGTCGGTGAGCAGGGCCTCGGCGGTGGCTCGATCGGTGGGATCAAAGCTGGCCAGGATCCGCTCCCGGCTACTGCCGAGCTGGGATTCGGCCCGGCGTACGGAGCCGGTCAGGCTGGTCCAGCGCTTGGCCCGCAGGTCGTCGCTGGTGTCTTCGAGACGGTGCTGCAGCTTCTGAAGATCGCTCTGGTCGATGGGCAGGGCGTTGCGCAGCAGGGCGGTGGGATCACTGACGGCGTTGCCCTGGGGCAGATAGGCCCAGGCGGCGGGGACCGCAAGCAGCAGGGTCAACAGAAGGGTCACGGTGGCTCCCAGCGTGGTGGTCAACCCGATGGGCCTGCGTCGCCGGTCCATGCATCCCTTGTGACTGCCTGGACTTTGGCACAACCGGCCCTGGCTTCCCCCGCGGCGGCTCGCAGGCGTGCCTGTAGCCAGACGTACAATCCCCCGATCCGATCCGCCGGAATGATCTCCAGCAACGACTTTCGTACCGGCACAACGATCGAACTGGATGGCCAGGTCTGGCGCGTTGTCGAGTTCCTGCATGTCAAGCCCGGCAAAGGCTCGGCCTTCGTGCGCACCAAGCTCAAGGGCGTCCAGAGCGGCAACGTGGTGGAGAAGACCTTCCGCGCCGGGGAGACCATGCCCCAGGCCCAGCTGGAGAAGGCGACCCTCCAGCACACCTACATGGAGGGAGACGATTACGTCTTCATGGACATGGCCTCCTACGAGGAGACCCGTCTGACCGCCAAGCAGATCGGTGACGGCCGCAAATACCTCAAGGAAGGGATGGAGGTGAGCGTGGTCTCCTGGAACGGCAAGCCCCTGGAGGTTGAGCTGCCCAATTCGGTGGTGCTCGAAGTCACCCAGACTGATCCGGGCGTCAAGGGTGACACCGCGACCGGTGGCACCAAGCCCGCCATCGTCGAGACTGGGGCCCAGGTGATGGTGCCCCTGTTCATCACCATTGGCGAGAAGATCAAGGTCGACACCCGCACCGACAGTTACTTGGGTCGGGAGTCCTGATCGCCATGCAGCTCGATCACGACCAATTGCGCCAGTTGCTGGCCCTGCTCGGGGACAGCGATATTCAGGAGCTCAAGCTCGAGGGCGACGATTTCCGTCTGGAGGTGCGCCGCAACCTGCCTTCCCCGGCACCGGCCACGGTCACCATGTTGCAGGCACCGGCCGGCCTGCCACCGCTGGCCCCTGGGCCCACTGCCCCGGTCGGCGCCCCCCCCGGCCCCTCGGCGCCGCCGCCGCCGGCCGCCTCGGTGCGCAGCGACCTGCAGGCCGTCACCGCCCCGATGGTGGGCACCTTCTACCGCTCCTCGGCACCGGGCGAAGCCGCCTTCGTGGAGGTGGGCAGCCGGATCAGCGCCGGCCAGCCGGTCTGCATTCTTGAGGCGATGAAGCTGATGAACGAGCTGGAGTGTGAATTCAGCGGCGAAGTGGTGGAGATCCTGGTGGAGAACGGCACCCCGGTGGAATTCGGCCAGGTGCTGATGCGGATCAAGGCGAGCTAACCCAGGTCCCAGGCGGTGCGGATCGCCGCCGCCATGCTGTCGGCCCGCGCCACGCCCCGGCCGGCGATTCCGAAGGCGGTGCCGTGGTCGGGGGAGGTGCGCAGGAAAGGCAGACCCAGGGTGGTGTTGACGGCGGCGTCGAAGGCCAGCAGCTTCACCGGGATCAGCCCCTGGTCGTGATAGAGGGCCAGATAGCCGTCGGCGCCGTCTGCTTCCCCCTTCCAGGCGGCCGCCGCCTCCAGCCAGCAGGTGTCCGGTGGCATGGGCCCCTCCAGCCGCACCTCCGGATGCAGGTCCTGCCACTGCCTCAAGGTGGCAATCAGCCAGTCCTGCTCCTCCCTGCCCAGATGGCCCCCTTCCCCGGCATGGGGGTTGAGGCCCGCCACCACCAGCCGCGGCCGGTTTTGGAACCGCTGGCAGAAGGCCAGCAGGGCCTCCAGCCGACGGACCACCAGCTCCGGAGTGAGCCGGCTGCTCACCTCGGCCAGGGGGATGTGGGTGGTGGCCAGGAGGGTGTTGAGCCGCCAGCCGCCGCCGGGGGCCAGGGCGGTGAACAACATGCCGGCATCGGCGCTGCCGGTGAGTTCCGCCAGCCGCTCCGTCTGGCCGGGATAGGCATGGCCGGCCGCCTGCCAGCTGGCCTTGGCGATCGGGGCGGTCACCAGGGCCCGGCCGCCGCCGGCGCCCACCAGCGCCACGGCACGCGTCAGCCAGGCGAAGCTGGCCGCGCCGGCGGCGCGGCTGCTCACCCCCGGGACAACCGGCAGCTCCAGGGGGACGTCCTCCAAGGCGAAGTCGTCGGGGTCGGCCAGGGGAGCGTTGCTGCAGGCCAGCAACTGGTGGTGGCAGTCCCGCAGCCAGCGGCCGCAGCCCACCAGCACCACGTCCTGGCCGGCGGGACGCGGCTGGGCAAGGGCCTTGAGGGTCACCTCGGCGCCGATGCCGGCCGGATCCCCCAGGGCGATGACAAGGCGATCCGCTGTAGTTTTCATGCCATCGGGCGCTGTCGGGGTCGGTCCATGTTCCGCTTGCTGCTGCTGGGTGCGCTGTTGCTGGGTGGTGGGGTCGCCTTCCGCAACGAATGGGTGGTGGTGGATTGGCAGAAAATGGGGAAAGACACGGGTGTCTCCAACCTGATCGACCCTTCGATCTTTGGCGCTCAGAAGAAGTCCCCGGTGCAGGACGACAAGCCCTCCCGGTAGGTGGGATAGAGCAAGCGATAACCGAGGTCGTCCCGAAGCCGGCGGCTGCTGGCCCGTCGATTCTCGCTCCAGAAGCTGCGGGCCATGGGTCCCATCGTTGGCGCCACGTCCGCGTAGCGCTGCACCTCCGGCAGCCGGCAGCCCAGCAGATGGGCGGCCAGGCCCAAGATCTCGCTGGAGGGACAGGGGCAGGTGTCCGCCAGGATCAAGGTGTCCGGGCGGTCCTGGGGCGCCAGGGCGATGCTGTGCAGCACGGCGCCGACGATGTCGTCGACGTGCACCCTTGAGAACACCTGGCCCGGCTTGTGGATCAGCCGTGCCGTCCCGTTGCGCAGGTTCAGCATCGGATTGCGGCCTGGGCCGTAGATGGCCGGCAGCCGCAGCAGCTGCACCGGCAAGCTGCTGCGGCGCCAGGCCTGCTCGCAGGCCAGCCGGGCCTGGCTCCGCTCCAGCAGGGGCCGGGTAGGACTCGTCTCGTCCACCCAGGCGCCGCCGGTGTCGCCGTAGACCCCGGTGGTGGAGAGGTAGCCCACCCAGGCAGGATCCAGATGATGCAACTGGGCCGCAAGCGACTCCAGCACCGGATCCCGGCCGCCGGCATTGGGCGGGATCGTCACCAGCACATGGCTGACTCCGGCCAGGTCCGCCTGGGTGGGCAGGGCCCCCTGGTCGGGATCGAAATGCAGCCAGTCCGGGTCGGGACCGCCGGGGGAGGGCTGACGGTGGGTGAGCAGCACCGGTACACCGGCCGCCTCCAGCGCCAGGGCCACACGACGGCCGGTGTAGCCCCCGCCGAGCACCAGCATCCGCCCGATGGCGGTGGCGGCGGCGGGCAGCGCCGGGTGTGCAATCCGCTCGGGAGCTGGCACCGGGTTGACAGATGGCGCCGACATCAGTACATCTGTATCACTGTCTGTTCCCCATCCCGTGACCACCTCCTCATTCGGAGCCAGTCTCCCTGTCGGCCTCGCGACAACGCTCCCCGCCAGCCGCCCCCTCCCCAGCGGCAGCCCCCTCGCCAGCGGCAGCCGCAGCCTGGCCTCGGTGCCCCCCGGGTCGCGGGCTACCACCCCCCTGCTGCTGGCCGTGGGGCTGTTGCTGGGGGCCGTGCTGCTGGCGCCGGAGCAGCCCCTTGATCAGGAGGCCATTTGCCATCGCCACAACGGCGTGGAAGCCTGCCGGGTCTGGTGAGTCACTTCGGCCTCGGCCGCCGTGGCTGTCTCCGCTTCAACGGGCGCCACCCACTGCAGCAGCCGCAGCGCCAGGCGCAGGTCGCCATCGGTCCAGGCCCGCAGGGCCATCGCCCGGCGCGGGTCGTAGAAGGGCTGGCTCCGATACCAGGTGAAGGCATCGCTGTCCCCCTTGCGGCCGTTGCAGCCCAGGCAGGCCGGCACACAGTTTTCGGTGATGCTCTGGCCGCCGCGGCTCAGCGGATGCACGTGGTCGATGGATTCGGAGGCCTCGCCGCAATAGAGGCAGCGACGACCGGTCATCCGGTGCAGCGACTGTCGCCATCGTCGCGCTCGCAGCTTGGGGCAGAGATCTTCAAGAAAGACTCCATCCCTGGCCTGCATCAGCGCGCCTCGGTTGCCGGAAGTTTGCCCTCAGCGCACCGGGTGTCAATGTGTTCGTGATTGCTTTTTGCCGCATTGGCCACCCCCCTGGTGCAGATGCGCCTGGGCGCCTCGGGTCTGATCGAAGTCGTCAGTCCCTTCGATGCGGTGACCCAGGCGCAGCTCCGGGCCATCCGCCCCCGCGGGCAGTGGCTCAGCCGCCGTGGCTGCTGGCAGTTTCCCCTTGAGGCAGCCGCGGCGCTGCAGGCGCAGTGCGCCGGCCGCATTCCGCTCACCCCTGAGCTCGACCAGTGGTTCGCCTGGCTGCGGCAGCCCCTGCCGCCCCTGCCCCCCCACCGGGCCCTGGTGGCGGCGGCGGCCGCCGACGATCCGTTGCCCGATGGCCGCCAGCTGTTCCGGCACCAGCGGCAGGCCGTGCGCTGGTTGCTGGCCCGACGCGGGGCCGTGCTGGCCGATGCGATGGGTCTCGGCAAGACCCTCAGCGCCCTGGTGGCCGGTCGTGCCCTGGTGCGCCTCGCCGACTGCCGGCTGGTGGTGGTGGCCCCGGCGGGGCTGCACCACCATTGGCGGCAGGAGGCGGCGGGTCTGGGTCTGCACCTGGAGCTGCACAGCTGGGCCAGGCTGCCCGCCGAGCTGCCGGCCGCCGGCACGGTGCTGATCGCCGATGAGGCCCACTTCGCCCAGACGATCCACGCCGCCCGCACCCAGGCGTTCCTGCGGTTGGCCCGCCACCCACGTTTGCGGGCGATCTGGCTGCTCTCGGGCACGCCGATGAAGAACGGCCGGCCGGTCCAGCTGTTTCCCCTGCTGGCGGCCATCGGCCATCCCCTGGGGACGGACCAGCGTCACTTCGAGGAGCGCTACTGCCAGGGGCACTGGCGGGAACGGGGGGGGCGGCGGATCTGGCAGGCCAGCGGCGCCAGCCAGCTGGTGGAGCTGCAGCGGTTGGTGCGGCCCCTGGTGCTGCACCGGCGCAAAGGGCAGTGCCTCGACCTGCCGCCCAAGCAGCGGCTGGAGCGGCCCGTGAGCCTCGATGCCGTCGCCGCTGAAGCCTTTGAGCAGGCCCTGCAGGAGCGGATCGTCGATTACCGCCGCCGGGCCTGGGCCGGCGAGGTGCGCCGCGATGCCGAAGCCCTGGCCGTGTTCACGGCCCTCCGCCAGATCGCTTCGCGCCACAAGTTGGCCGCTACCACCGAGCTGGTGGCAGAGCTGCAGGGCCGCGGCGAAGCGGTGGTGGTGTTCACGGCCTTTGTGGCCACCGCCCTGGCCCTGCACCGCCAGCTGGGCCAGGGGGACGACGGCGGCCCCCTGGTCGGCGCCGTGCCCCCGGCCCGACGGCAGCAGCTGGTGGACGCCTTCCAGTCGGGCCGCTGCCCCGTGCTGATCGCCACCTACGGCACCGGGGGCCTGGGCTTCACCCTGCACCGGGCCCGGCACGTGGTGCTGGTCGAGCGGCCCTGGACCCCTGGCGACGCCGAGCAGGCCGAAGACCGCTGCCACCGGATCGGCATGGGCGCCGCTCTCACCAGCCACTGGCTGCAGCTGGGCGTTGCTGACCAGCTGGTGGACGACCTGATCGCCAGCAAGGCCGAGCGGATTTCCCTGCTGCTCCAGGGCCATGACACCCTGCGCCGCCAGCAGGCGCTGCCGGCGCTGGTGCGCCAGTGGCTCGAGGGCGGCTAGGGCAGCGTCACGGTCCGTCCTGGCTGCAGCTGCGCTGCCGCACCTCCAGGTCCTGGCGCAGGATCGGATCCAGCTTGGTCTTGGGCACCCCGGCCGCGAGGGTGGTGGCCCTGGCGATGTCCCTGCAGGCGGCGACGGTGTTCCCGGCCAGGGTGTGCAGCAGGAACCGCTCGTTCAGGGGGCCGGGATCCTGCGGGAAGGCCGCCACCACCTTGTCGCACTGCTGCAGTGCGCTGGGGAGGTGCTCCAGCGTCACGTTGCGCAGGCAATCCTCGCGGGTGATCGGTCGCTGGGGCAGGGGCTGCTCCACGCAGCCGCCAAGCAAGAGGGCCAGCAGCAGCACCAGAGGCGGCCGTCGCTGGTGCGCGGTGAGGGCATGCTGGCCAGCCTGCTCAGTTGTAACGCTCACTCCGGGTCATGCCGCTGTCACCAGCCTTACCACCGCCGACGACCGAGATGGCGGTGGGGCTGGGTTCGGTGCTGGTCGCGGTGCTGCCGGAGGAGCGCGGCGCGTACAGATCGCCCAGGAACCGGCCGCAATCGGGGAAGGTGCCGGGGTTCTGGACCACCGCCTCGGTGATCATCACGGCGGCATGCTCAGGGGAGGTCTTGAACAGACCGGCGCTCTGGCGCTTGATCAGGGCATACGAGGCCGTCCAGCTGACCTCATGGACGTTGCCGTTGTTGCGCATGAAGCAATACACCTGGGCGCCCTTGCCCCCGGGTCCGTCGATGTCGTTGCCGGCGCGGGCGCTCGGCGCTGTGCCGGCGGTGGCCAGCAGGCCGGCTGCCGCCGCCAGGACGAGGGGGCCCAGTCGGCGAAGGAGAAAGTGGCGTGTGGCCATCGGACCGGACAGAACGAACAAGGTGGCCCAACGTATCGACCCCTGCGCTCCTGTCCAGGGTGGTCAGCCGCCCGGTGGGGCGGCGGTGGCGGGGAGCACCAGCTTCACCACCAGCGGCAGGATCACGAGCACGGTGATCAGTCGCACCGCGTGCAGGGTGGCCACAGCGGCCCCCACGCCGAACTCCGCGCCGACCAGACTCATGCCGCTGATGCCCCCCGGGGCCGCCCCCAACAGGGCCACCACCGGGTCGACGCCCATCAGTCGGCTGCAGCCCAGACCGACTACCAGGCCGGTGAGCACCAGGGTGACCGTGATCAGCAAGGCGGGTCGCCACAGCTGGCGGAGTTCCACCAAGGCTGCGCCGGTGAGGCCGGTGCCGATCACCGTGCCGATGCCGATTTCCAGCAGGGTGCGGGAACCGACCGGCCATTGGGCCACCTCGAGTCGGCCCGTCACGCTGACCACGGCGGCCCCCAGCAGGGCCCCGGCCAGGGGTGCCGCAGGGATACCGGTGCGCAGGGCCAGCAGGCCGCCGGTGAGTCCCGCCATCACGTAAAGCAAGAGATGCCAGGAATGGTTCATCCGCCGCCGAGCTTGATCAACAGAGCCCACTCTGGGAGATCACTGCTGTGGGTGCTTGAGAGCGTCGCCGGGGTGTGTTGTCATGCGACTCAGAACAGTTGCTCTTCCCGACATGGCCCCCACCTCGGTGTCATTCCGCATCAGCCGCAATGCCGAAGATCTCGCCGAAACCATCCATGCCCTCTCCCAGCGCCTGGTGACGCTGGAGCAGCGCCTGGCCGCGGTGGAACTGCAGGCGTCGAACCAGGCCCGTCCGGAGCCGGAAGAACTGGCCAGCCTCGACAACGTCGAGCGTCTGCTGCAGGACTGCCGCCATCTGCTGGAGATCGGCGTCAGCTCCGACGCGTCCCCTGTCGACGAAAGCCACGACGACGTCCCTTACCCCTCTGCCGCCTGAGTCCACGCACCCCCCTGGTCAAGGGTGTCAAAATGAAAAGAAAGCGGGTCATGGCCTTCCCCACATCCCCTTACCAGTCATCCTCCAGCGCCCTTCACGGGCAGAACGCCTCCTCACGCGCGGCCAACCCTGCCCCCCACTGCCAGTTACGAAGCCATTCCCAGGAGGAAGGCGACCACCAGCTGGAAAAGCTCGAGTTCGCTCTCGCCGTTGCCCTCACCCGGGGCGACCAGCAGCGCTCCGACCAGCTGCGCTCCCAGATCGCTGCCCTGGGTGGCAATCAGGAAGAACCGGGCACCTGAGCAGCAAGTCCGCGCGATCACACCCCAACCTCTCGTTTGACGGTCAATTTCCTCCAACTGGAGGCCCTGGATATGGTGTGGAGTAAGATTTTAAAACGAAGGGTCTGTTGAATGCCAACGGACCCGTTGTGAATGTCTTCAGATACTGCGAAACTCTCGCCGGTCATGATTGTCTCTAGCCCGTCTGCTCCCGTCACCTTGACGTTGGAATCGTCCGCACGTCCAAGGTCCAGCGTCTCACCGCTGTCCGACACCACTGCCCGCCAACGCCTACTGCTCCAGGCGTCCACCCTCAACGAACAGGCTCGGATGGCGGCCACTGAGGGTGATCTTGACGCTTCGGCCCGGGCGATTCTCGAGGCCCTTGATTGCGAACGTCGCGCTGGCGGCCTGGGTCTGCAGGTGCTCCAGTTGATCAAGCCCCGGGCCTGAGCAAGTAGCCCTGCTCAACCTCCGGGCGTGGAAGACGACGCGCGGCTAGAGGCAGGTTCTGAGGCCGCCATTGTCTTCAGGGTGCAGACACGGAGAACCTCTGTGCTGGGCTGCCCGCGCCAGTCATGTTCCGAGCCTCCCAGATTGATGGGAACGCATGGTGCGAAATGGCGCAGAATAACCTATACAACGAAGTGGCCATCTGCCCTGAGAATAAAAAAATAGGTCAGTTCTTAAAAGATATCTCCTGCTCGTTTTCGTTTGGATTCTTCATCAAGCGGGTGACCGGATTCGAACCGGCGACGTTCAGCTTGGGAAGCTGACATTCTACCACTGAATTACACCCGCATCGCATTACACTAGCAAGGCTCTGGGCGCCATTCGGGCGCCCAGAGCCACTGCGCCGCCCGTCAGGGCTTGCTGGGGGCCGCCGGAGCCGGCTCCTCGCACTGCACGGCGGCGGAGAGCGCCCTGCGGGCGGCGATCACTGCCAGGGCCTTTGGCTTCAGCTCATTGGCGGCCTGTTCAAGCGTCTGTGTCTTGTTGGCGGAGGCTTTGGCCACTTCCCCGCGGAAGCCATCAAGCAGCTTGCGGAAGGCCTCCACCCGCAGCTTCTGCAGCTGGTTCTCCGAGGTCTGCAGGGCCGCGATCGACTGCTCCAGCTTCTGCTGGGCCGCCTTGGCTTCACCCACGGTAGAGGAGGGCGACAGGGCAGCCACCTGCTCCAGGGCCTGGTTCACCGTGGTCAGCTCGGTGCAGATCCTGGCTTCGGTCTTCTTGGTCTGCTGGGGGAGGTCGGCGCGCTGGCAGCCGGCGGCCGCGAGGCTCAGGCTGAGGGCGGCGGCGAGGGGAAGGCGTCGCAGGGCAGCAAGGGTCATGGCGTCAAAAGCGTCCACCATGAACCTAATTCGCCCCTTGCCACCCCGCCACCCCGCCACGCGGCTGTTCAGCCACTCAGCCGGCCAGGGCCGCCGCCGCCGCCGCCACGCCCGCGCCGGTGGGCGCCTTGGCCAGGCCCAGGGCCTGCAGGGTGGCCTCGATGGCTGCCACGGCCGTGAGCACATCGCGGTCGCAGACGAAGCCCAGGTGGCCGATGCGGAACACCTTGCCCTTGAGGTGGTCCTGGCCGCCGGCCAGCAGGATGTCGAAACGCTCCTTGACGTGCTTGCGCAGAAGCTCGGCATCGATGCCCTCCGGGGCCACCGCGGTGATGGCCGGGCTGCCATGGCCCTCGGCCGCGTAGAGCGGCAGACCAATCGCCTTCATCGCCGCCTGGGTGGCGCGCCGATGACGATCGTGGCGGGCGAAGATGGCCTCCAGGCCCTCCTTCTGCATCATGCCCAGGGCGGCTTCAAGGGCGAAGTAGAGGTTGATCGCCGGGGTGAAGGGGTTGCTGTCGTCATCGGCCGCCTTGCGGTACTTGCCCAGATCCAGATAGAACTTGGGCAGGTCGGAGCGCTCGTACGCCGTCCAGGCTCGCTCGCTCATGGCGACGAAGCTCAGGCCCGGCGGCATCATGTAGCCCTTCTGGGAGCCGGAGCCGACCACGTCCACGCCCCAGGCATCCATGGGCACGTCGCAGGCCCCCAGGCTGGTGACGCAGTCGGCGATGGTGAGCGCCGTGCCGTGGGCCTTCACGTATCCGGAGATGGCCTGCAGGTCGTTGATCACCCCGGTGGAGGTTTCCGAGTGGGTGAGGATCACGCCCCGGATCTCTTTGGCGGTGTCGGCCTCGAGGGCGGCGCGGAAGGCCTCCGGATCGAGGGGCTGGCCCCAGTCCGCCTTGATCACTTCCACGTTGAGCCCGTAGGCCTTCGCCACCTTCACCCAGCGTTCGCCGAACTTGCCGTTGTCGCCGCAGAGCACCTTGTCGCCGCGGCTGAGGGTGTTGACGATCGCCGCCTCCATCGCCGCGGTGCCGCTGCCGGTGAGCACCAGCACGTGGCCCTTGGTCTGGTGCAGCCACTGCAGCTGCTCGGTGGTGCGGCGCACGATCTTCTGGAAATCGCCGCTGCGGTGGCCGATCGGATGGCGGGCCATGGCCTGCAGGACGGTCTCCGGCACCGGGGTGGGGCCGGGGATCATCAGTGTGAGCTTGTCCTGCATGAGCGGTGGGGAACGAAGGAGCGCGGCCCGGCGGAGGCAAGGCGATCGACCACCATAAAAAACAGCGTTCCCGTCGGCCATCGATTCCCTGCGCCCCCCCCCTGCGCCCCAGCGGGGATTCACCCTGCCGGTGTGGCTGGCGGCCGCGGCCCGCGCCGCCCTCGGGGCCCTGCAAGGGGAGCCCTTCAACGCCGCCGTGCCCCTGGAACTCCTGCAGCCGCAGGGGGTGGTGCCGATTCCGGTGCGGGCCGCCGCGCGGCTGGGGGAGGGGCTGGCCCTGGGGGAAAGCTGCTGTGATCCGGGCGAGGGGCTCGACCTCACCCGCGGCCTGGTGGTGTGGGTGCTGGCGCGGTGGCTTCCAGGCGACGGGCCCTGGCTGCAGTTGGAGCCAGGCGAGGGGGTGGGGGTGCACGAGGCCAGCGGCGAGGCCTGTCTGTCTGCCTATGCCCAGCAGCTGCTGGAGACCAACCTGCGGCCCCTGGTGCCGGCCGGCGGCCGTCTGGGGCTCACCCTGGTGCTTCCCGACGGCCGCCGTCTGGCGGAGCGCACCAGCAATGCGGCCTTCGGCGTGGTGGACGGGCTGGCCCTGATCGGCACCCAGGCCGAGGTGCAGGCGGGCGCGGACCCGGACCAGCTCGCCCACACCCTGGCGGATCTGGCCGGCCGGGTTGCCGCGCCGGGATTCAACGGCGACCTTGTGCTGGTGATCGGCGAGAACGGCCTCGATTTGGCCCCGCGGCTGGGACTGCCGCCGGAGCTGCTGCTCAAGGCGGGCAACTGGCTTGGGCCGGTGCTGGTGGCGGCTGCCGAAGCGGGGGTGGAACGGCTGCTGCTGTTCGGCTACCAGGGCAAGCTGATCAAGCTGGCCGGCGGCATCTTTCACACCCATCACCACCTGGCCGATGGCCGCGCCGAGGTGCTCACCGCCCTCGCCGCCCTGGAGGGGGCCACCGGCGCCACCCTCGCCGCCCTCCACGGGGCCGCCACGGTGGAGGCCGCCCTGGCTGGCCTGGAGCAGGCCGATCCGGACCTGGCCGGGCGCCTGCGGGCCCGCATCGCCGCCACCATCGAAAGCCGTTGCCAGGCCTACCTGGCCAGCCACGGTGCCCCGCCGATCGCCGTGGGGGCAGCCCTGTTCGATCGCGCTCGCCAGGTGAGGGTCTGCGGTCCGGTGGGGGCGGGGCTGATGGAGCGTTTCAGGGGCGCGACTTAGGGTGCTGGCACCGATACCGGGCCCCGGCCCTGGCCGCCTTCGAGCCGATGTCCCAAACGCCGCAGACCGCTCCACCGGGTTCGGAACGGGACCATGCCAGCGGTTCCAGCCGTCCTCCGGCCATCGTCATCCTGGATTTCGGTTCCCAGTACTCCGAACTGATCGCCCGCCGGGTGCGGGAGACGGAGGTCTTCTCCCTGGTGATGGGGTATGCCACCACCGCCGCGGAACTGAAGGCCATGGCCCCGAAGGGCATCATCCTCAGCGGCGGTCCCAGTTCCGTCTACGAGGAGGGGGCCCCTTCCTGCGACCCCGGCCTCTGGGACCTGGGCATCCCGGTGCTGGGGGTCTGCTACGGCATGCAGCTGATGGTGCAGCAGCTGGGCGGATCGGTGGTGGCGGCCGGCCGGGCTGAGTACGGCAAGGCACCGCTGCATGTCGACGACCCGGTCGATCTGCTCACCAACGTCGCCAGTGGCTCGACGATGTGGATGAGCCACGGTGATTCGGTGGAGGCCCTGCCGGACGGCTTCGTGCGGCTCGCCCACACCGACAACACCCCCGAGGCCGCGGTGGCCGACCATGCCCGCCGCCTGTACGGGGTGCAGTTCCACCCGGAGGTGGTGCACTCCACCGGCGGCATGGTGATGATCCGTAATTTCGTTTATCACATCTGCGGCTGCACCCCCGACTGGACCACCGCCGCCTTCATCGACGAGGCCATCGGCGAGGTGCGTGCCCAGGTGGGCGAGAAAAGGGTGCTGCTGGCCCTCTCGGGCGGAGTCGATTCCTCCACCCTGGCCTTTCTGCTGCACCAGGCGATCGGCGATCGCCTCACCTGCATGTTCATCGACCAGGGCTTCATGCGCAAAGGTGAGCCGGAGTTCCTGATGGAGTTCTTCGATCACCAGTTCCACATCAACGTGGAATACATCAATGCCCGTGAGCGCTTCATCTCCAAGCTCGCCGGCATCACCGACCCCGAGGAGAAGCGCAAGATCATCGGCACCGAGTTCATCCGGGTGTTCGAGGAGGAAAGCCGTCGCCTCGGCCCCTTCGACTACCTGGCCCAGGGCACGCTCTATCCGGATGTGATCGAATCGGCCGGCACCAACGTGGACCCCAAGACCGGCGAGCGGGTGGCGGTGAAGATCAAGAGCCACCACAACGTGGGCGGCCTGCCGAAGGATCTGCAGTTCAAGCTGGTCGAACCGCTGCGTCGCCTGTTCAAAGACGAGGTGCGCAAGGTGGGCCGCAGCCTGGGTCTGCCCCAGGAAATCGTCGGGCGCCACCCGTTTCCGGGCCCCGGCCTGGCGATCCGCATCCTGGGGGAGGTCAACGATGACAAGCTCGACATCCTGCGGGATGCCGATCTGATCGTGCGCGAGGAGGTGCGCGACGCCGGCCTCTACAACGAGATCTGGCAGGCCTTCGCCGTGCTGCTGCCGGTGCGCAGCGTCGGTGTGATGGGTGACAAGCGCACCTACGCCTATCCGATCGTGCTGCGCTGCGTCTCCTCCGAGGACGGCATGACCGCCGACTGGTCGCGCCTGCCCTACGACCTGTTGGAGCTGATCTCCAACCGCATTGTCAATGAGGTGCGAGGGGTGAACCGGGTGGTGCTCGACATCACCAGCAAGCCCCCCGGCACGATCGAGTGGGAGTAGGCGGGTCCCCAGGCTGGCCCCCGGGGGCCAACTTCGATAACGTCGGCGCCCGGCCTTTGCTCCGTGCCTTCCGTCTCCCCCGTCGTCGCTGGCAGCCCTGCCGGGGCTGAGCACGACCCCCAGATGCACCGGCGTCTGCAGCAGGACAGCATCCTGCTGGCCGGCAAGACCGTCTTCCTCAATCCCTTCCTCTACTGGCGTCGTTTTGATGCCAACACCGACCGCTGGCTGCGGGAACCCGGCCAGCTGCCGGAGGAGCAGATCCGCAGCAACCGCCTGCGCTTCTATCCCGAACTCGACTGGGAGGGGCTGGATCCGGCCGACCTGGCGGTGAAGGAGGGGGCAGTGGAGATGTTCCTCAAGAGCCTGGAGCTGATCAGCACCTTCAACCCCGACCTCAGCGCCGGCCACCTGCTGGAGGTGGAGCGCAAGATGGCTGTCACCAAGAAGAAGGCCTTCGAGCGCTGGGTGGCCCGGGCCCTCGACCGTCGCGGCAAGGAAAGCCTGCGGGAGCGGCGCCGCTTCGATCGCGACCGCCTGCTGCGGGGCTGGATGGAGTGGCTCTCCCTCGAGGGCACCCGCCAGGCCCTGCTGCCCTTCAGCGTCCTGCTGGTGCTGGCCGTCGCCGGCGGCTGGTGGCTCGGCAGCACCCGCTTCTGCAGCCAGGTGATCGTCGATCCCGGCGTTCAGCGTCCCGCACCCTGAAGCGGGCCGTTCCGCACGTCAGACTGGACAGCCTGGCCCCTTTGGCGACGTCATGGCTGCCGACCCTCTTGATTCCCTGCGTCTGGCCCTGATGCAGGACGTGCTTCCAGTCGGACTGGCGGTGGTGGAGCGGGCCCGCAAGGGGGGGCCGGCCGAGGTGATCGCCGCCTTCAACGGCAGCAGTGCTGACCCCCTCAGCCAGCTGCGCCAGGAGGGAGAACCCGCAGCCAGCCAGGTGCGTGAGAACCTCGACCGCTTCCAGCCCGGTCTGGGCAACCCGGTGATGAAGGTGGAGGTGCGCGACGTCGCCGCCGAGGCTGGGGACGCCGTGGGTGGCCCCGAAGCGCCTACCCCCGCCTGGGAGGCCCCGCCGCCGCCCACCCCCGCCGATCCGGCTGAACTGCTGGCGGCCCTGGGGCGTATTGAGGAGCGGCTGGCCCTGCTCCAGAGCCGGCTGGCCTGATGGTGCGCGCTGCCGGCGGCGGGCTCGGTCCCTCCTCCACCCGCCACAGCGGGGCGGGGCACCAGGCCGCCCTCCTGCTCACCTTCATGCTGCTGGTGCTGGCCGCCATGCTCGGGCGGCTGGCCTGGCTCCAGCTGCTGCATGGGGCCGAGAACCGGGCCATGGCCGACGAGAACCGGATCCGCCTGTTGCCGCGGAACCCGGTGCGCGGGCGCCTGCTGGATCGCAAGGGCCGGGTGCTGGCCACCAATCGCCTCACCTACAACCTTTATCTCCAGCCCCTCCAGGTCGATGACCGCCGTTGGCCCGAGCTGCGCGACCGGCTGGCCACCCTGCTGGGGCTCTCCACCGACCGGCTTGAGGCCCAGCGCAAGAGCGGCGCCAACGCCGAGGGTTTCCGCATCCCCCTGGCTCTCTCGCTCACCCCCGTGCAGGTACTGCGCTTCCGGGAGCAGGCCGGCTCCCTGCAGGGGGCGGAGGTGTCCGAGGACGTGCTCCGCGCCTACCCCGACGGCAGCCTGGGGGCCCATGTGATGGGCTACACCAGCAGCATCACCGAGGAGGAGTACGCCGCCCTCAAGGACCACGGCTACCGCATCAGCGACCGCATCGGCCGCAGCGGGCTGG
Organism: Synechococcus sp. CS-1332; assembly: GCF_025127995.1. Classification (GTDB taxonomy): domain Bacteria; phylum Cyanobacteriota; class Cyanobacteriia; order PCC-6307; family Cyanobiaceae; genus Cyanobium. Next base: position 51,788 of record NZ_JAHLYP010000056.1, read on the forward strand.
AGAAGGTCTACGAAACCCACCTGCGTGGCGAGTGGGGCGGCCAGCAGCTGGAGGTGAATGCCGAGGGCCAGGTGCAGCGCGTGCTGGGGGACAAGCCCGCCAAGGCCGGCAAGGATCTGCGCCTCACCCTCGATCTCGACCTGCAGCGCGCGGCGGAGAGGGCCCTCGACGGGGTGCGCAAGGGGGCGATCGTGGCCATGGACCCCCAGACCGGTGCCGTGCGGGCCATGGCCAGCCGGCCCAACTTCGATCCCAACATTTTCTCCGACGGCCCCACCACGGCCCAGTGGAACAGCCTCAACCGGCCGGAGGCGCCGATGCTGAACCGGGCTTTCCAGGGCTTCCCGCCCGCCAGCACCTTCAAGATCGTCACCACGATCGCCGGCATCGAGTCCGGCAAGCTCAACGAGACCTCCACCGTGCCGACGGTGGGCTCCTTCTGCTACTACGGCCAGTGCTATGCCGACCATGGCTCCTTCGGCAGCATTGGCTTCCCCTTCGCCCTTGGGGTGAGCAGCAACAGCTTCTTCTACAAGGTGGGGCTGATGGTCGGTCCTGACGAGCTGTTCAAGGCCGCCCGCCGCATGGGCTACGGCAGCCGCACCGGCAGCGAATTGGCCGCTGAGGAATCCCCTGGACTGCTGGGGGATCCGGCCTGGAAGAAGGAGGTGCTGGGCGAACCCTGGACCCCGGTCGACACGATCACCTCCTCGATCGGCCAGGGCGCGGTGACCGTGACACCGCTGCAGATGGCCCGTCTCTACGCGGCCGTGGCCAACGGCGGCTGGCTGGTGACCCCCCACCTGGTGGAGCGCGATTACCCCCGGAAATGGCTGGGGCTGAAGCCGGCCACCCTGAGGGTGCTGCATGCCGGCCTGCGCCAGGCGGTCACCTCCGGCACGGCCACCATCCTCAACGACCCCAGCCTGCCGCCCGTGGCCGGCAAGACCGGCACCGCTGAGGACCCCCCCCGTCCCGACCACGCCTGGTTCGGCGGCTACGCCCCGGCCACCGGCAAGCCCACCCTGGTGATCGTCGCCTTTGGCGAGAACTCCGGGGGGTACGGCGGCACGGTGGCGGCGCCGATGGTGAAGGCCCTGATGAGCGTCTGGTTCCGGGGCGTGAAACCGCCAGCGGCGCTCAAGCCGGGATGAGCACCTGGCGGTAATAGCCCTGCAGCTGGGCGGTGGCGCTGGGCCAGCCCCAGCGTTCGGCCTCCTCGCGGGCGGCCAGACGCAGCTGGCGGCGGGCGGCCGGATCCCCCAGCAGCCGTTCGACGGCGGTGGGCAGGCTGGCGGGCTGGTCGGGGTCGTAGAGGCAGCCGTTGACGCCGTCACTGACGATGTCGGGGATGCCACCCCGGTTGGCCCCCACCACCGGGCAGCCGGCGGCCATGGCCTCGAGCAGCACCAGGCCAAGGGTTTCGGTGCTGGACGGGAACAGGAACGCATCGCCGCTGGCATAGGCCGAGGCCAGCTCCTCGCCGGCCAGGTAGCCCACGAAGGTGGTGGCGGTGCCTTCGAAATGGCGCTCCAGCTGCTGGCGGTGGGGACCGTCCCCCACCAGGGCCAGGCGGGTCTGGGGCATGGCTTCGAGCACCGGCCGGATCCGGTCGATCTGCTTCTCCGCTGAGAGCCGGCCGATGTAGAGCAGGAGATGGCCTGTGTCGTCGTGCCCGCCATGCAGCCGCTGACGCATGGCGGCGGAGGCCAGTTCAGGGCGGAACAGGTCGGTATCGACGCCGCGCTGCCACAGGGCCGTGTGCTGGATGCCCCTGGAGGCCAGCTCCTCCACCATGGCTGTGGAGGTGCAGAGATTGAGCTGGGCCTGGTTGTGGGCGGCCTTGAGCAGTTCCCACAGCAGGGGCTCCAGCATTCCCATGCCGTAGTGCTCCAGGTACTTGGGCAGGTGGGTGTGGTAGCTGGCCACCAGCGGCAGACCGCGGCTGCGGGCCAGCCAGATCCCCCCCAGGCCGAGCACGGCGGGGTTCACCACGTGGACCAGATCGGGTCCGAAGCGATCGAGGGCCTCGGAGACCGCCGGCCGCGGCAGGGCCAGCTTCAGTTCCGGGTAGAGGGGCAGCGGCATCGCCGGCACCCCCACAACCCGGGCACCCATGTACGACTCTGGGGCCCCTTCAGGGCAGAAGATCAGCACCTCATCGCCGGCCGCCACCAGTTGCTGCACCGTCTTGGTGAGTCGCGTGACGATGCCATCCACCTTCGGCAGGAAGGTTTCGGTGAAAAAGGCGATCTTCACAGGCTGGTGATCAGGCGAAGGCCTTGATCGCTTCGGCCTGGCGCTGGGTCCAGGCCGAGAGGCAGGGGATCTTGGAGCGGTCGCAGCGGTCGGCCCAGCGGCGGGCCACGTCCACCACCTCGGCCAGGAGACCGTCATCGAGGGTGGTGGGCTTGAGGCCCAGCTCGATGAAGCAGCGGTTGTCGACGATCAGATCGTTTTCGATCGCCTCCTTACGCGGGTTGGGCAGGTAGTTGATCTCGGCGTCGGTCAGGGCGGCCACCTTGCGGGCCAGTTCACCCACCTGGTGGCTCTCGGTCATCTGGTTGAAGATCTTCACCTTCTCGCCGGGCTCGGGGGGGTGTTCCAGGGCCAGTTGGACGCAGCGCACCGAATCGCGGATGTGGATGAAGGCCCGGGTCTGGCCGCCGGTGCCGTGCACGGTGAGGGGATAGCCGATCGCCGCCTGCATCAGGAAGCGGTTCAGCACCGTGCCGTAGTCGCCGTCGTAGTCGAAGCGGTTGGTGAGTCGCGGATCCCGCTGGGTGAGGTCGGTGTTGGTCCCCCAGACGATGCCCTGGTGCAGGTCGGTGACCCGGATGGCGTCGTTCTTGTTGTAGTAGAAGAACAACAGTTGATCCAGCGTCTTGGTCATGTGATAGACGCTGCCTGGATCCGTGGGGTGCAGGATCTTCTCGGTGAAGCAGGTGCCGTCGGGCTGGGGCACTTCCACCGTGAGGTAGCCCTCCGGGATCGTGGCGCCGCGGTGCGACCCGTAGCCGTAGACGCCCATGGTGCCGAGGTGCACGATGTGGACGTCAAGGCCGCTGTCGACGATGGCCGCCAGCAGGTTGTGGGTGCCGTTGACGTTGTTGTCGACGGTGTAGCGCTTGGTGGCGCTGCTCTTCATCGAGTAGGGGGCGGCCCGTTGCTCGGCGAAGTGGACGATGGCCGAGGGGCGCTCGCTGCGCAGCAGCTCGAGCAGCCGGTCGTACTCCCGGGCGATGTCGAGGTGCACGAAGCGCATCGTGCGGCCGCCCACCTGGTCCCAGGCCCGCAGGCGGTCCTGGATGGTGGCGATCGGCGTGAGCGACTCGACGCCCAGGTCGATATCGATCTTGCGCCGACTGAGGTTGTCGACGACGACGACGTCATGTCCGGCTTCGGCCAGGTTCACGGCACAGGGCCAACCACAGAAGCCGTCGCCGCCGAGAACGAGAACCTTCACCCCAGACTCCTGAACGAGCAGTTGCTCAGACGGGCAAGCTACTACAGGCCTCAGATGGCCCCCGGGCCTCAGCTGATGCCGGCCGCCACCGCCACCATCACGGCCACCAGCACGAGGCCGCCGATCAGCAGCATCCGGTTGGCGCCGCTGGTCTCCCCCTCCTCCTGCAGCACCATGCGGGGCTCCTTGGCGAAGGCGTTCAGCTTGCCGCCGTCTTCTTCGGTGACCTGCATGGCTGGGGGATCGGTGTGCGCCAAACCCTATGGAGGGCTGCCTGGATCGGTTTGATCGTCAATGGTTCGTCACACGTCCTTCCATCGGTGAGCTGGGTCTGGCGTCGGCCCGCTGCGGCAGTCGGCCCGCCAGCAGGGCGGTGCGGCCGGCTTCGGTGGCCAGGGCCATGGCCCTCGCCATGGCCGCCGGATCCCCCGCCAGGGCGATGGCGCTGTTGATCAACAGGGCGTCAGCGCCCATCTCCATCGCCTGGGCGGCTTCGCTGGGCACCCCGAGGCCCGCATCCACCACCACCGGGATGCCGGCGCTTTCGATGATCAGGGCGATGTTGGCGGCGTTGCGGAGGCCCTGGCCCGAGCCGATCGGCGACCCCAGCGGCATCACCGTGACGCAGCCGGCCTCCTCCAGCCGCTTGGCCAGCAGGGGATCGGCGTTGATGTAGGGCAGCACGGCGAAGCCTTCCTTCACCAGCTGTTCGGCCGCTTCAAGGGTGCCGAAGGGGTCGGGGAGCAGGTGGCGGGAATCGGGGATCACCTCCAGCTTCACGAAGTTGTTGTCCTCCTGGCCCGCCAGCCGCGCCAGCTCCCGGCCCAGCCGGGCCACCCGCACCGCCTCCTCGGCGGTGGCGCAGCCGGCCGTGTTGGGCAGCATCCAGATCCGGCTCCAGTCGATCGCCTCCATCAGGCCGCCGTGGCCGGGTGCTCCGCTCTGGACCCGCCGGACAGCCACCGTGACGATCTCGCAGCCGCTGGCCTCAAGGCTGGCCTGCATGGCCTCCAGGCTTGGGTACTTGCCGGTGCCGGTCATCAGACGGCTGCGGAAGTGTCGGCCGGCGATCACCAGATCGTCGTGGGAGCTCGGGGTGGTGATGGCGGTCAAGGTCGGAGGCCTGCGGCGGACGGGCGCATCCCGATTAGTCTGCCCTTTGCCAACCAGACCCACGTCATGCCGGTGCCTCTGGCCGCCCTGCCCCTGATGCTCGCCGCCAGCCCGGTGCTTGCCGCCAGCCCCCTGCCGGCTGGCGGCTTTGTGCCCTTCACCGCCCCGGAGATCCAGGCGACCGTCCTGGACGGTGGCGCCAGCGGCGAGGTCGAGACCTTCGATCCGATCGCACGGGCCCGCCTGATCGCCGAGCAGCTGCCCCGTCGCTGGAGCGGCCGGTACCAGTCGTTCAGCGGCGGTCCGACCGTGCCCGTCCAGCTGCGGATCGATGGGGCCACGCCGATGGGTCAGATGGTGGATCTGCGCGGTGCGATGGCGATTGGAGGCGTCGAATCGCCGGTGCAGGGCAACCTCAATGCCAAGTCGGACCAACTTGATCTGCTGCTGCTGGGAGATCCCCTCGGCGGCGCCCTGGAGCCCGGTGGCGCCTTTCAGAGCGTGCAGGGCCTGTCCCTGAGCGGCTGGCGCGCGCCGCGCCTGACCACCCCGGGGGGGCGCCTGCAGTTGATCCCGGAAACGACCGCCACATCCAAACCTGCGCCCGGTCAGCCTGCGGTGCGTGGCCTTTGGTGAACCTGACCCCAGGGCCTCAGAAGGACTTGCCGTTGCCGCTGGTCTCCTGACCACTGCGGCGCTCAAGGATCGAGAGGCGTTTACGGGCTGTCTTGTTGGTGGCCTCCAACTGCAGCACCCGCTCATAGAGGGTCCTGGCTTCGTCAGGCTTCGACTGTTTCTCCAGGGCGAAAGCCAGATTATTGATCGCCACCGGATAGTCGGCCTTGGCCCGTAGGGCGGCCCGGTAGTGGCGCACGGCCGCTGAGTAATTGCTCTGGGCCGCCAGGGTGAAGCCGAGGGCGTTCTCCATCAGGGCCCTCGCCTCAGCGGGAGCGTTCTCGGCGTGAGCCAGCTTCAGGGCCTGCTTGAGATTGGCCTGGGCTTCGACGTAAAGGCGCTTGCGGAGCTGAACAGACGCCAGCTCGTACAGGGTGGAGACATCCCTGGTGGCGCCAGTGGCCTTGTCGTTGCCCCCCAGCCGGGCCATGGCGAGTTCGTCACTCCGGACCCGAAGGATCTGGCGAGCGACCACGAAGGCCGCCACGCCCAGAAGGGCGATCAGGCCAAGCAGGTAGGCCTGGGGCAGCAGGTCGTTCATCGGGGCCGGCCGGACGGTCGGGGCTGGGGGGACGGCGTCAGTGGCCTGCCGCGGTGGCCACGGCGGTGAAGCTGGAGGGATCAGCGACGGCCAGCTGGGCCAGCATCTTGCGATTGAGGCGCACATCGGCGCGCTTGAGACCACCGATCAGCTTGCTGTAGCTGAGGCCGTTCATGCGGGCGGCGGCGTTGATCCTGGCGATCCAGAGGCGGCGGAAATCACGCTTGCGGCGGCGACGGTCGCGGTAGGCGTTGCAGAGGGCCTTCATGACCCGCTGATTGGCGGTACGGAACAGGCTGCCGTTGCTCCCCTGGAAGCCGCGGGCGAGGCGAAGAATTTTGTTGCGGCGTTTGCGGGCGACGTTGCCCCTCTTGACGCGGGCCATGGGAGGTGATCTCTGGGTGGAAAAAAAGGAAAGCGGAAGCTCCGGAGGGAGCTCGGCCGGACTCAGCCGGCGTAGGGCAGCATCCGGGCCACGTTGTCGTGGTCGCGATCGTCAACCACCGCCATGGTCCCCAGATAGCGCTTGCGCTTGGGGCTCTTGTGGTCGAGCAGGTGGTTGAGGAAGGCACGCCGGCGCATGAACTTGCCGGTGCCGGTGGCCTTGAACCGCTTCGCGGCCGCTTTGCGGGTCTTGAGCTTCGGCATCTCGGTAGGCGCAGGCACAAACAAGCACACTACGACGCGGGTGTACCCCCCTCCAACCCCTGCCGTGTCGATGTCGCTGCGTCCCCCTGTTCTGGCCAGGCTGCTGCTGGTGATGGCTCTCCTGTTCCCGACTGGCTGCAGGGCCGATCAGTCGCCACTCCCCCCGCCACCGCCTCCCGCCTCGGACGCTTCTGCCCCTGGGCCAGCCACCTTGATGCACTGGCCGGTGGCCCGGCCGGCCCCGTTGACGGCGGCCAACCCGGTCCTGTGGGTGGCCCTGGCGGCACGGCTGGGTCCGGCTCCGGGGGAGGTCCCGACGGCCCAGCCCCTGCGACTGCGCAGCAGCAGCGGTCTGCTGACCCTGATGGATGCGAACGGGCTGCGCTTCCAGGCCCCCGAGCTGGTGCTGCACTGGCGCCGCGAGGTTCTGGCCCAGCCCACGACGCTGCGGCGCCGCGTGCTGGGGCCGTTTGCCAGCTTCGAGAGCGCTGAGCAGGCGGCTGGGCTCTGGCGCGCCGTGGGGGTGGAGGCCGCGATCGCCAGGCCCCGGGACTGGGAGGTGTGGGCCCCGGCCGGGGCGCCCGATCCTGCCCCCCTTCCCGACGGCGTGCGGCTGACGGGCTTGCAGCGGGTGGTTGCCGAGCGGGTCGGGCTGGAGTTGCGCCGGGCCCAGGGGGTGGTGGCCCTGGCCTCCCCGATCCGGATCGGGGCCCCCGGGGGCCTGCTCTGGAAGCAGGGGGCCTACGCCGGCCCCTTCCAGCTGCTGGCCGATGCCCACGGGGGCTGGAGCCTGGTGGAGCAGGTGCCCCTGGAGCGCTATCTGGAGGGAGTGGTGCCCCACGAGATCGGTGCCGGGGTTCCGGCCGCGGCCCTCGAGGCCCAGGCCGTGCTGGCGCGCACCTGGGCAGTGCGCAACCAGCACCGCTTCGTGGTGGATGGCTACCACCTCTGCGCCGACACCCAGTGCCAGGTGTACAGCGACCCGCGCCACGCCGGCGCCGCCGTGCGCCAGGCCATTGCCGCCACCCGGCTGGCCGTGCTGATGGGCGCCGATGGACCCATCCACGCCGTCTACCACGCCAGCAACGGTGGTGTCAGCGCCGCTTATCCGGAGGCCTGGAACGGCGCGCCGGTCCCCTACCTGACCCCCTTCCCCGACGGGCCCGCCCCCTTCCAGGCCCGGTTCCCCGTGCCCCTGGCCGCCACGGCCCTGCCGACGTTGCTGCGGGACGGGCAAGCGGCCTGGGGGGCTGACCATCCCGTCTTCCGCTGGCAGCGGCAGCTCACGGCCGCCCAGATCGCCGCCGCCCTGGGGCCGGAGCGGGGGGTGGGGCAGCCCACCGCCTTGAAGGTGCTGGCCCGTGGCCCCAGCGGCCGGGTGCTGGCCCTCGAGGTGCAGGGAAGCGAAGGCCGCACCGTGTTGCGGCTGGATGCCATCCGCCGCACCCTGCGCAGCCTGCCCAGCACCCTGTTCACGCTGCAGCCGGCGGGAGCGGGGGTGTGGCGGCTGGTCGGCGGGGGGTTTGGCCACGGGGCCGGTCTCTCCCAGGCTGGAGCCATCGATCTGGCCGGCCGAGGCTGGAGCACGCGCCGGATCCTGGCGCACTACTACCCCGGCACCACGCTGCAACCGCTCGGTGCCGGTGGCGATTCCCCTTAGAGTCACGGCCTGGATGAGGAGCACCATGGCTGCCGGCGGCAGTGACAGCGATCGCCGCCGTGCCAAGGCGGCCCTGTTCCTCGCCTGCTGTGGCTTGGTCGGCATCGCCCCCCACTGGCTGCCCCCCGGCCGCAGTCTTGTGCCGGCGATCACCCTGGCCACCCTGCTGGGCGGGTACAGCCTGCGAACCGTTCTGCTTCAGGCCTTCCGCCGCAGCCGCAGTGAGGAGCCCTCGGAGGATCTTTCGGCTGCTGCCCTTCTGTCGTCGGCGCCTGCGTCAGCGGTTGACGTGGTGGTGGCCGCCCGCGACGAGCAGGCGGTGATTGCCCGCCTGGTGGAGCGCATCGCTGCCCTGAGCTGGCCCGAGGGCCAGCTGACCCTCTGGGTGGTGGATGACGGCAGTGACGATCGCACCCCCGAGCTGCTGGCCGAGCTCCAGGGGCGCCATCCCTTCCTGCGGGTGTTGCGCCGCCCCCGGGATGCGGGGGGCGGCAAGTCAGGCGCCCTGAATCTGGTGCTGCAGCAGCTGGGTGGCCGCTGGATGCTGGTGCTCGATGCGGATGCCGATCTGGAGTCCGATGTGCTCGAGCGCCTCGTGCCGTGGGCCGAGGCGGGTGGCTGGGCGGCGGTGCAGCTGCGCAAGGCGGTGGCCAATGCCCAGACCAACCTGCTCACCACCGCCCAGGCGATGGAGATGGCCTTCGACGCCATGATTCAGGAGGGTCGTCTTGCCAACGGCGGGGTGGCTGAATTGCGTGGCAATGGCCAGCTGCTCTCACGGGAGGCGCTGCTGAAGGTCGGCGGCTTCAACGAGGACACCGTGACCGACGACCTCGACCTCAGCTTCCGCTTCCTGCTCGCGGGCCTGCCGATCGGCGTGCTCTGGGATCCCCCGGTGCAGGAGGAGGCGGTGCTGACATTGCCGGCCCTGTGGCGCCAGCGCCAGCGCTGGGCGGAAGGCGGGCTGCAGCGCTTCTTCGACTACGGCCCCGGCCTGGTCTCCAACCGTCTCGGTTTCAGCCAGAAGCTGGATCTCACCTGCTTTTTCCTGCTGCAGTACGTGCTGCCCGTGGTGGCCAGCGCCGATCTGATCGGCACCGTGCTCACCCGTACGGCGCCCACCATGTGGCCGTTCTCGATCGTGGCCCTGGCCCTCTCGGGCATGGCGATCGCCACGGGCTGCCGGCGGCCATCGGAGGGGCCGCCCCTGCCGGCGATGAACCCCTTCAGTGCGGGGCTGGGCATCCTCTATCTGGTCCACTGGTTCGTGGTGATTCCCTGGGTGACGTTGAAGATGGCCCTGCTGCCCAAGAAGCTGGTCTGGGTCAAGACGCTTCACCTTGGCGGCGACCAATGTGATCTCGCCACGGCTGATGGAAGTTCTACTGAAGACCCAGAAGGCCACTCGGAACTGCTCTCCGAGCCTGGCTGAGCCGACCGACGACAACCGCATGGGCATTGCAAGACTCATGAAATCTGTGGTTCTGTGATTCGCAAGAATGCCAATAGCCTGCTTGCATGAATCCATGAGCTTCAATGATGAACGGGATGACTTCCTGACTCATCATGGTGAGGCGATTTCATCTTTGGATCGAACGGTTTTCTTGCCTGGGCTAGATCTATGAGAGGAGCCATGGTGCCCAGTGTTGATGTTTCTGTCGTCATCCCGTGCTTTAACTCAAGGGATTATGTAGGAGAGGCGATCAGATCCGTGCATTCTTCGCACGGACTGTCGATTGAGGTGATTGTTGTCGATGACGGATCGACTGATGGGTCCTTGGAAGAGTTGAATCGGCTGCGTGAAGCCGAATTTCCATTCCTGAAGATCCTTTCTCATCCAGGACATGTCAACTTTGGGGCCAGCTCATCAAGGTGCCTGGGATTCCATGCTTCCACTGGCCGTTACTTAGCATTTCTAGATGCAGACGATATCTTTATGCTTGACAAGATTGATATTCAGGTTAAAACAATGGATCAACATCCTGATGTTGTGCTGTGTCATGCTGGTGTTCATGTCATCGGGGATGTGGATAAGGCGGCTTTCTTTGAATCCATCTTTTCTCGCAACCCCACCCATCCCTATAGACTGCGCCGTCAGCGAGATTATTTGATCAGGAACAACATCTGTAACTCCTCTGTGGTGGTTCGCTCGTCGGCACTAAAGGGGATTCCATTTTCTTATGTCCAGTTGGCTCAGTATGAGGACTGGTTGTGCTGGTCGCTTCTGGCTGCAAAGGGATACTTTATCTATCTAGATCAGCCTCTTGTTGGCTACCGGGTTCATGGTCATTCGGCGACATCATCGATGGTCAAAGGCAAGCTTCGGCACCTCTATGCATTGCTCGAGTACAAGCTCGTTCTTTTGGCACGCTCTGAATCAGGTATTCATGCACTTCGCGTCTTGTTTTCTCTTTTGGAAACGATACGCCTACTTTTAGTGGAGTACCTATGGGATCCGATGGAACTGGCAGGCAAATCGTCGGGAGTTCGAAAGAACCTTGTTGTTTGGTTCGTCATTGGAGGGGCAAAAGTCATTCGAAAATGTTGGAGCCCTGCTGCGAGAGAATCACGAGCTTAGTGGCAGCTGTCTATTGAGTGATCAAGGACTATCTTCAAAATCTTCAATCACTTCACCTCCGAAGAAGTCTGCAAGAGTTCGAGCTTTCTCGTTAAGGGGCGATTGGGGGTGTGCGCGCATGGGCGATGTGCCCTTGATTTCTTGTTCCACTGGCTCACTTGAAGCGCAATCATATGGTTGCGTTGGGAGAGTTGTTTTGAGGGGTGGAGTGCTGCCAGCCTGAGGAAGTGAGGGAAGAGATCTGCTTATCGGCTGCGGACCACTTCTTTGCTCAGAGGGTGTGAACTCACGCCTGTCCATGGTGATTGGAGGACTGGGCAGTGGCTGTGGGGTTGCTTCTGCCACCCCAGCCTCGAGTGAGAGCTGTCGTGGGCTTCCCAGGGCACTGGCCACCGCTTTCTCCAGCAGGGGAAGGCGGCTCTGAACCATGGCCATCCAGGTGCCAGCCACCCGCACCACCGCCCGACGCTCGTCCAGCCGCAGGAGCTCGGCCTGCTGGGATAGAAGCATCCGGGTGGAGGGCAGTTCCAAGCTGGCCAGGATCTGCTGCCACAGCTCCGCCAGGTTCTCGCTGGCGGGTGCTGCCGCCTCTGGGGACGCCTCTGTGGACCCCGCCTCTGGGGTGACCGCTGGCGCCGCCGCTGCCGTCGGCAAGGGCCGCTCGACGCTGCGGCCTGGCTGATGGACCTCCGCGCCGCCCTGAACGGGGGCTGCCGGGGTAGGGGCGACGGGGGCCGGTTCGGCGAGAAGGCCCAGCAGCAGTACCTCCAGCCACAGCCGCGGTTGGACGCTGTGGCGCAGCTGTTGCTCACTGCCCTTCAGCTGGGACTGCCACCGCAGCAGGCGGGCCTTGCCGATCCCACGGGCGACCTCGGGCAACTGCGGCCGCAGCTCCGGAGACACGCTGGTGAGGTCCAGCCGGTCCGGGGCCACCCCCGCCAGCAGCAGGTCCCGCAGCAGGCTGACCAGGCCCTGAAGCACGGCGGCAGGTTCCCGCCCCCGATCCAGCAGTTCGCGGCAGCCCTCGACCACCTGCAGGGGATCGGTCGCGGCCATGGCGCCAGCCAGCCGCAGCAGCTCCTGATCCGGCACCGCTCCCAGCAGATCCCACACCGCCTCTGCCGCGATCGGCGCCGGCAGCAGGCTGAGCTGGTCCAGCAGGCTTTCGGCATCCCGCAGGCCTCCCTGGGAGCGCTGGGCCACCAGATGCAGGGCCTCCGGGGTGATGCCGATGGACTCCTCGGCGGCGATCCAGTGCAGATGCCCCTCCAGGGCCTCCAGGGGGATGCGACGGAAATCGAAGCGCTGGCAGCGGCTCAAGATGGTGGGCAGCACCCGCTGGGGATCGGTGGTGGCGAGCACGAACACCACCCGCGGCGGGGGTTCCTCCAGCGTCTTGAGCAGGGCGTTGAAGGCGGCAGTGGAGAGCATGTGGCACTCATCCACCACGTAGACCTTCCAGCGGGCCTGGACCGGAGCAAAGCGGGACCGTTCGATCAGTTCGCGGATGTTGTCGACGCCGGTGTTGGAGGCGGCGTCGATCTCGATCACATCGAGGGCGTTGCCGGTGGCAATATCCCTGCACAGCTGGCAGCGGCCGCAGGGTTCCGGGGTCGGGGCCGGGCTGGCCAGGCAGTTGAGCGAACGGGCCAGGATCCGGGCGCTTGAGGTCTTGCCCGTACCCCGCGGGCCGCTGAACAGATAGGCCGGGGCGATGCGGTTCTGGAGCAGGGCCTGGCTGAGGGTGTCGGCGACAGCCTTCTGACCCACCAGCTGGTCGAAACGCTGGGGGCGGTACTTGTGATGAAGGGGCTCGTAGGCCTGGACCATGCACGCTGCCCTGACCGAATGGAGAGCCTAAGGCGGGCTGCCGTCGGCCGATCAGCGGTAGGTCGCCTGGACATGCTCCTGGATGGGCGGATGTCTGTAGCGCCGAAGAAGGGTTACGACTGATCCGCTCCCAGCTCGGCTGTCCCAGGCTCCAGGAGCCGCTGCAACCTGTCTTCCATCTCCTCCACTGCGGCCAGTTGGTCGGCCAGGCTCTGCCCGGCGAGGCGCAGTCGATCGAAGCCGTCGGGACCGGTGCCGATCGCCCCATTCCCTTCCCCCCAGCGCCGTTCGGCCCGGGCCAGCTCCTCCTCGAGGCGCAGCTGCAGCCAGTGCCGCAGGCTGTCGAGCTGCTCAAGGCTGCGCCGGGCGAGGTCCCGGCCTCGGTCCAGTTGCTCGGGGTCGAGTGCGGTGGCCAGGGTCTCGGCGAGGGACTGGCCCTGGCGCAGCAGCACCCGGGCCCCGGTCAGCACGGCGGCAGGCACGAACTGGCCCAGGGCGAGGGCGCCGAGGCTGCCGGTGTGCAGCCAGTCCTCCACCTGGGCGCTGCGGTGCCGACCGGTCTTGCACCAGTGGGCGAAGTGCTCGCAGTTGTTGAACAGCAGGTTGTAGCGCTGCTCGCCGATGCGGCCCATGGCCCGGCGCAGAGTGACACCCACCGCTGAACTGCTCCCTTCGGGGTAGTCGACGGTGCTGATCAGCTCGCCGCGGCTGAAGTCAGCCGGTGGGCTGCGCAGGATCTCCCGGCCCTCCAGGTAGTGGGCCACCGTCCCGTCCCCCAGGTCGATGCCGTGGTGCAGGAACAGGCCGTGCTGGCGGCGGGCCTGCAGGTGATCGGCGGCGGCCAAGGCGAGGTAACAACGGATCCTTCAGCTTCGCGCCGTCGGGCTGCCCCTCCGGGATGGTGCCGGGTACGGATGGCCGCTCCGTGGCACCTCAGCAGGTGGCGCCCTCAGCTCAGGCCGTGGCCTGTTCGCCCCGGTGGCCATCGAGGTCGGCGGCCGCACTGATCGGCAGCACCTTGGCCTTGCTGCGTTGCTCCACCAGTTCCCGGGTGACGGTGAAGGTCTGCACGTCGCGGCGGGAGGGCAGGTCGTACATGACGTCGAGCATCAGTTCCTCAACGATGCCTCGCAGGGCCCTGGCGCCGGTCTTGCGGCGATGGGCCTCAGCGGCAATGGCCTCGACGGCACCCTGCTCGAACTCAAGTCGCACGTTGTCCATGCTGAGCAGGGTCTGGAACTGCTTCACCAGGGCGTCCCGCGGCTCGGTGAGAATGGCCTCGAGGGCGTTGGTGTCGAGGGGTTCGAGCACCGCGCTCACCGGCAGCCGGCCGATGAATTCGGGAATCAGGCCGTAGCGCACCAGATCCTCCGGTTCGAGGTGGCGCATCACTTCGCTGGCCTGCTTGTCCTTGCCGGACCGCACCCGGCTGCGGCCATCGGCGGGCAGGAAGCCGATCGCATTGCGGCCCATCCGCTTCTGGACCAGGTCGTCCAGACCCACGAAGGCGCCACCACAGATGAACAGCACCTGGCTGGTGTCGATCTGGATGCAGTCCTGGTAGGGGTGCTTGCGACCCCCCTGGGGGGGCACGTTGGCCACGGTGCCCTCCAGCATCTTGAGCAGGGCCTGCTGCACCCCCTCACCGGACACGTCGCGGGTGATCGAGGGGTTTTCGCTCTTGCGCGCGATCTTGTCGATCTCGTCGATGTAGATGATGCCGCGCTGGGCCTGTTCGACGTCCAGGTCGGCCTTCTGGAGCAGGCGCAGCAGGATGTTCTCCACGTCCTCGCCCACGTAGCCGGCTTCGGTGAGGGTGGTGGCATCGGCCACCGCGAAGGGCACGTCGAGCATCTCCGCCAGGGACTGGGCCAGGAGCGTCTTGCCGCAGCCGGTGGGCCCGATCAGCAGGATGTTCGACTTGTGCAGTCGGGTGGCGGTCTGGTCCGTCTCGCCCTTGCCGTCTCCCTGCCAGGCCAGCCGCTTGTAATGGTTGTAGACGGCCACCGCTAGCACCTTCTTGGCCTCCTCCTGGCCCACGACCTGCTGGTCGAGGAAGGTCTTGATCTCCTGGGGCCTGGGGATCGTGGCCAGGGTGGGGGCCGGCTTGGCTGATTTCTTCGCCGGGGATTTACGGCCGCCGTCGGCCACGGGACGGCCCTGGGGGCTATGGCCGTGATGCTCGACGAGTTCCTCATCGAGGATCTCGTTGCAGAGATCAATGCACTCGTCGCAGATGTAGACGCCAGGCCCGGCGATCAGTTTGCGCACCTGTTCCTGGGACTTGCCGCAGAAGGAGCACTTCAGATGGGCGTCGAACTTGGCCATCGGCGAGGGGGCGGCGGGAGCGGCGTTGGTCGCCCAGGGGCGGGGTTGGTGGAAGCCCTGTCCCCAGGATCGACCCCGGCTGTCGTTTTGTCAGTCGTTCCTGAGCTTCGGACCGGTGGTGGGGCGACGTCCTAGGGGACGGAAGGGACTGGAGCGTCATCGACCACCCGGTCGATGAGCCCATATTCAACCGCTTCCGCCGGGGAAAGGAAGTAGTCCCTGTCGGTATCTTCAGCGATCTTGTCCAGCGGCTGACCGGTGTGCTCGGCCATCAGTCCGTTGAGTGTGTCCTTGAGGAAAAGGATCTCGCGGGCCTGGATCTCGATGTCGACGGCCTGTCCCTGGGCGCCTCCGAGGGGCTGGTGGATCATGATCCGGGCATTCGGCAGGGCCATCCGTTTGCCGGGGGCCCCGCCCGTGAGCAGGAAGGCCCCCATGCTGGCGGCAAGGCCGTAACAGATGGTCACCACGTCCGGCGCCACCTGCTGCATGGTGTCGTAGATGGCCAGGCCGGAGGTCACCGAACCGCCCGGTGAGTTGATATAAATCTGAATGTCTTTCTCGGGATCCTCGGCCTCGAGGAACAGCAGCTGGGCCACCAGGGAATCGGCCACCTGGTCGTCGATGCCGGTGCCGAGAAAGATGATCCGCTCCCTCAGCAGCCGGGAATAAATGTCGAAGGCCCGGTCGCCGCGACCGGACTGCTCCACCACCGTGGGCAGGATCCCTGGAGCGGACGAGGGCCCATGGGCTCCCACGCCATTCCAGGGGAGCGGCCCCTGCCACAGGTTGTTCACGGGGTGGGGCCGTGTCCCCACCGGGCCGGCCAGGGCGGCAGGCAGCCAGTCGGGGATCAGGGGCTGGGGGGCGTCGATCACGCGGATTCGCTGGCGGACGGGGGGGAGTGGCCTCAATCTATGGCTGGGCAGCTTCCCCCTGAGCCTTGCTGCCCTCGGCACCGGCGGCTCCCTTCTTCGGCTTCGCCGCTTTCGGCGACGTCCCGGTGGCGGGCTGCTCCGCGTCGCCTGCGTCCGACGCCTCCTCGGCCGCTGGGACCTTGTCGGTGATCGTGCTGTTGGCCTCCAGCCATTCCAGCAACTTCTCCTTGAGCAGATCCTCGGCCACGGCCAGCCGCAACCGGTTCTGGTCGATGGCGGCGCTGTCGCTCAGGCCCTGGCGGATCTCGATGAGTTTGGCCTCCAGGTCAGCGGCAGCGACCTCGATCGTCTCGGCGGCGGCCAGCGCCTTGAGCGCCAGGGTGCGCCGCAGCCGCTGCTCGGCTTCTGGACGTGAGGTGTCCATCAGGCTGCGCACCAGATCGGGGGTGAACAGCTTTTTCACATCCATGCCCTGCTGGGAGATCTGGCCGGCGGTCTGCTCGATCAGGTTGCGCACCTCCTGCTGGATGAGGGTTTCGGGCAGTTCCACCTCCAGCTGCTCCACCAGCACCGTGAGCAGGGCTTCATGGCGGTTGGACCGATGGCGGCGCTCGGCGTCCTCCCGCAGGCGCTGCTCCAGGTCGGCGCGGAGCTCGGCCAGGGTCGGTTTGTCGCTGGCCTGCTGGGCGAAGGCATCGTCGAGGGCGGGGAGCTCCCGGGTCTTGAGTTCCAGCAGGGTGATCGCGAACAGGGCGTCGCGGCCCGCCGCCTGCTCCTGGGGATAGCTGTCGGGGAAGCGGCAGGTCACCTCGCGGCTGTCCCCGACGGCCATTCCGACGATGCCGGCCACGAAGCCGGGGATCATGCGGCCCTCTTCCAGCTCCACTTCCATCCCTTCGCTGCTGCCACCCTCGATGGCCTCGCCGCTGTCGACGAAGCTGCCGCTGAAGGCGATCTGGGCCACGTCACCGCCGGCAGCGGCCCGGTCCTCCACCGGCACCAGGGTGGCCAGCTGGCGACGCGACTGCTCGATCAGCTCGTCGACCCTGGCGGGGTCGAAGGGCACCGGTTCCGCCTCGGCCGTGAAGCCCTTCGTGCTGCGCAGGGTGGGGATGGGCTCCACGTCCATCTCCAAGGTGATGGTGAGCTCCTCGCCCGGGGTGAAGCGCTGCAGGACCAGTTCGAAAGCCTCGTTGAGTTCGGGGCGGCCGATGGCCTCGATGGCCTCCTGCTGCATCGCCTCCCGCACGACCGCGTCCACGAGGTCTTCAAGCGCTGTGGCGCGGATCCGCAGCGGTCCGATCTGCTGCAGCAGTACCGGCCGGGGCACCCGGCCCTTGCGGAAGCCGGGCAGCTTGACGCTGCGGCTCAGCTTCTCCAGAGCGGCGTCGTAGCTCTTCTGGCTGCGCCCTGCGGGCACGGCGACCTCCACGGCCAGGCGGCTTCCGGGACGCGGGGAGGTGGTCACCCGGAGGTTGGCTTCGGTGCTGGCGGCAGGGCTCATGAAACGGGTTCGCTCAGGGCAGCCCCCCATCCTAGAAACTGGCCGTTTCGGGCCTCCGCCACGTATTGTGCGATCGACGCAACGGCGCGCCCATATCCCCAACTGAACACTCCTTTCCGGCCAGAGGTCGGCAGTTTTGTTTCAGGGTTCCGTTTCCGCAGTCTCTTTTCCGACCCCCGCCCAGCCACCTGTTCCTTTCCCCCCGTTGACCGTCTCAGCGACCCTGTCTTCCCCTCCGCGCCACCTGCCCTCAAGGCCGTTGCGCATCGCCGTCCTCGGCGCCACCGGAGCCGTGGGCCAGGAGCTCCTGACCCTGTTGCAGGAACGTGGCTTTCCGGTCGCTGAACTGGTGCCGCTGGCCTCCTCCCGCTCCGCCGGACAGGACCTCGACTGGCAGGGCGAACGGATTCGGGTGCAGCCTGTCGGGCCGGGGGCCTTCGAGGGCGTCGATCTGGTGCTGGCCTCCGCCGGCGGCTCCGTCTCCAGGCAGTGGGCTCCAGTCGCCGTGGCTGCTGGTGCTGTGGTGATCGACAACTCCAGTGCCTTCCGGATGGATCCGGCCGTGCCCCTGGTGGTGCCTGAGGTGAATCCCCAGGCCGCCTTCGCCCATGCCGGGATCATCGCCAACCCCAACTGCACCACGATTCTTCTGACGCTGGCCCTGGCTCCCCTTGCGGCCCGGCGCCCGATTCGCCGCGTGGTGCTCAGCACGTACCAGTCGGCCAGCGGCGCCGGCGCCCGCGCCATGGAGGAGCTGCGCCAGCTGAGCCGCACCGTGCTGGATGGCGGCGAGCCGGTGAGCGAGGTGCTGCCCCATTCGCTGGCCTTCAACCTCTTCCTGCACAACTCGCCCCTGGAGCCCAGTGGCTACTGCGAGGAGGAGCTCAAGATGCTGCACGAAACCCGCAAGATCATGGGTCTGCCGCAGCTTCGCCTCACGGCCACCTGCGTGAGGGTGCCCGTCCTGCGGGCCCATTCCGAAGCCGTCAACATCGAATTTGAGGAGCCCTTTCCCGTGGAGGAGGCCCGCGCCCTGCTGGCGGCCGCCCCCGGGGTCGAGCTGATCGAGAACTTCGAAACCAACCGCTTCCCCATGCCCACCGACGTCACCGGCCGGGATGCGGTCGCCGTGGGCCGCATCCGCCAGGACCTCAGCGATCCCCGGGCCCTGGAGCTGTGGCTCTGCGGTGACCAGATCCGCAAAGGCGCGGCCCTGAACGCCATCCAGATCGCTGAACTGCTGCGCGAACCCGCCGCGGTGGCTATGGGCCCAGGAGGTGCCGCTTGAGCACGGCCACCCTGCTGGCGCCAAGCACGGCCCCTTCGCCCGAGGCCCCCTTCGGCCGGTTGCTCACCGCCATGGTGACCCCGTTCCGAGCGGATGGTGCCGTCGATCTCGACCTGGCGGCACGGCTGGCGGACCATCTGGTCAGCAACGGTTCCGATGGCCTGGTGCTGTGCGGCACCACCGGCGAATCGCCCACCCTCACATGGCAGGAGCAGCACGAGTTGTTCGCCGCTGTGAAGGGAGCGGTGGGGACGCGCGCCAGCCTGCTGGCGGGTAGCGGCAGCAACTGCACCGCCGAGGCCGTGGAAGCCACCGGTGAGGCGGCCGCCCTTGGAGCCGATGGCGCCCTGGTGGTGGTGCCGTACTACAACAAGCCGCCCCAGGAGGGCCTGGAAGCCCATTTCCGGGCCGTGGCCCAGGCGGCACCGGAACTGCCGCTGATGCTTTACAACATCCCTGGCCGCACCGGCTGCAGCCTGGCGCCGGATACCACCGCCCGCCTGCTGGATCAGGCCAATGTGGTGGGCTTCAAGGCCGCCAGCGGCACCACTGAGGAGGTCAGCCGGCTGCGGGAGCTCTGCGGCAATCGTCTGGCGATCTACAGCGGCGACGACGCCCTCACCCTGCCGATGCTGGCCGTGGGCGCGGTGGGAGTGGTGAGCGTGGCCAGCCATCTGGTCGGCCCCAGGATCCGGGCGATGCTCCTGGCCCACCTGAGCGGCGATGTCGCCGCAGCTCTCAACGAGCACCAGCAACTGCTGCCCCTGTGCCGGGCCCTGTTCTGCACCACCAATCCCATCCCCGTCAAAGCCGCCCTTGAGATCAGCGGCTGGCCGGTGGGTGCTCCCCGACTTCCCCTTCTTTCCGCCGATACCGACGTGCGACAACGACTTTCCTCGATCCTGGCCGCCCTGCGTCCCACCTGACGCCAAGGCTGATTTCCAGAGTCACATCTGCTTCCGCTTCCCGTTCCTTCCCACTGCCAACCCTTCTTTTCCTACATGTCCAGTCAGAACGTCAATCCCATCGTCCGCTCCGGTAACGGCGCCAAACCCAAGCACCAAGGCCTGCGCGTCATTCCGCTGGGCGGCCTGCACGAGATCGGCAAGAACACCTGCGTCTTCGAATACGGCGATGAGCTGATGCTCGTCGATGCCGGCCTCGCGTTTCCCAGCGACGGCATGCACGGCGTCAACGTGGTGATGCCCGACACCAGCTATCTGCGCGAGAACCAGAAGCGCATCCGCGGCATGGTGGTCACCCACGGCCACGAAGATCACATCGGCGGTATTCCTCACCACCTCAAGAACTTCAACATCCCCATCATCTACGGCCCCAGGCTGGCGATGTCGATGCTGCAGGGGAAGATGGAGGAGGCGGGGGTCACTGACCGCACCACGATCCAGACGGTCGGTCCGCGGGATGTGGTGCACGTCGGTCAGCACTTCAAGGTGGAGTTCATCCGCAACACCCACTCGATGGCGGACAGCTTCACGCTGGCCATCACCACGCCCGTCGGCGTGATCGTCTTCACCGGCGATTTCAAATTCGACCACACCCCTGTCGACGGCGAGACCTTCGACATCCAGCGACTGGCCCATTACGGCGAGCAGGGTGTGCTGTGTCTGTTCAGCGATTCCACCAACGCCGAGATCCCCGGTTTCACTCCGCCGGAGCGGTCCGTGTTCCCGAACCTGGATCGCCACATCAGCCAGGCGGAAGGCCGGGTGATCATCACCACCTTCGCCAGCTCGATTCATCGTGTTTCGATGATTCTCGAACTGGCGATGAAGAATGGCCGCAAGGTGGGTCTGCTGGGCCGCTCGATGCTCAACGTGATCGCCAAGGCACGGGAGCTCGGCTACATGCGTGCCCCCGATGATCTGTTCGTGCCGATCAAGCAGATTCGTGACCTGCCCGACCGGGAGACCCTGCTGCTGATGACCGGCAGCCAGGGCGAACCGCTGGCGGCCCTCAGCCGCATCTCCCGTGGTGAACATCCCCAGGTACAGGTGAAGTCCTCCGACACGATCATCTTCTCGGCCAGCCCGATCCCCGGCAACACCATCTCGGTGGTGAACACCATCGACCGGCTGATGATGATGGGGGCCAAGGTTGTCTATGGCAAGGGCGAGGGCATCCACGTCTCCGGGCACGGCTGCCAGGAGGACCACAAGCTGATGCTGGCGCTGGCCAAGCCGAAATTCTTCGTGCCCGTACACGGCGAGCACCGCATGCTCGTCTGCCATTCCAAGACGGCACAGTCGATGGGTGTGCCGGCCGATCACATTCTGATCATCGACAACGGTGACGTGGTGGAACTCACCCCCGACACCATCAACAAGGGCGAGCCGGTCAAGGCCGGCATCGAACTGCTGGATGCCTCGCGCAATGGCATCGTCGATGCACGGGTGCTCAAGGAACGCCAGCAGCTGGCCGAGGACGGTGTGATCACCCTGCTGGCGGTGATCACCACCGACGGCGTGATGGCGGCACCGCCGCGGGTGAATCTGCGCGGCGTGGTCACCGCCGCCGATGCCCGCAAGCTCTCGGTCTGGGCGGAACGGGAGATCACCTGGGTGCTGGAGAACCGCTGGAACCAGCTCGCCCGCAACACCGGTGGCAAGGCCCCGGACGTCGACTGGGTGGGTGTGCAGCGGGAGGTGGAGCTGGGCCTGCAGCGCCGCCTGCGCCGCGAGCTGCAGGTGGATCCGCTGATCATCTGCCTGGTGCAGCCCGCTCCGGCCGGCACCCCGGCCTACAAGGGCCGGGCCGATGCCGAGCCCGACACCCGTCCGGCGCCCCGTGGCGGACGCAGGGACGGGGGTGCCCGCCAGGCGGCCGCCGCCGTACCCCAGCGCCAGCTGGTGACGGCCGCCGCCGCTGCGGCTCCGGCGGCCACCATCGCGGCGCCGGCTCCGGCACCTGAACCGGCTGTCTCCAAGGCCCCCGCAGAGGAGCCGGAACCCAGCGGTCGTGTTCGCCGCCGTCGCTCCGCAGCCGCGGGCTGATCGATCAAGCCACTCGGCTGGGGTTCTCCTTGAGCCTCAGCCGATCCGGACCAGCATCAGGCCGCTGACCAGGTCCTCGTCCGCCTTGTCCGATGTTGCCGTGGCTGAGGCCGGCTCCTTCCAGGCAAGCTCCACGTCCTCGGCCAGGGAAGGGTTGGCTTGGTGCAGCTCGATCAGCTCCGGCTCTTCGACCACCTCCGGGATCAGCGATGGCTCGCTCCATGGGGCGGCTGCCGTTGAAGCCGCCGCTTCCTCCAGGGGCGCCGTTTCGATATCCATGGTGGGCGCCGTTGCTGTATCGGCGGCTGTTGCGGCCGTGAGCCAGGGGGCCGCCGGCCCTGAAACGTCAGCGGTGGGGGCGACGACCGTCGTCACGGCCTCTTCTGGGGCCTCAGTCGGGGCCTCGGTCGGGGCCGTCTCGGCGGCAGGTTCTTCGATTGCGCACTGGTTGATTCCCTGTGTGGCGATCTTGGTGAGGGCGGCTTCGCCGCTCTTCTCCGCCACAGTCCCGTAGTAGGCGGCGGCGGCGACCTTGTTGCCATAGCCGTAGAGCTGGGTATGGCCCAGCAGCAGCTGCAAACGCATCTGCAGTCCCAACAGCTGGGGGTTGTCCGACTGCCGCAGCTGCAGCAGCAGTCCCTCCCCCTCCTGCAGCACCGTGGCCCAGTTCTCCTTTGAGTAGGCCTGCTCGATCACCGCGTAGCGCTGGGCGGCTTCGTTGGCGGTCGTCTCAGCCATGGAGCGCGTCAGATGTTCGGACCCACAGTGTGCTGCGATCCCAGTGCAGTTGCCATCCTCTGGCCAGATCCAGTCGGCCCGGATCCCCCCCCCGGGCCAGCCGGCTCACCAGAGCGTCGAGGCTTCTGGCGTCCGGGGCGCTTCCCAGCTGTCGGTGCAGCCAGTGCTGCAGCAGCCGGCGCTGGCTTGCTGGGGCGAGGCTGACCAGCCGTCGGCGTTGCAGTTGCTCAGGCGCGTCTTCCGCCTCCAGGGCCCCCAGGGCCAGGCCCAGCAGTTCCGCTTCCACCTCGAGCTGTTGCTCCAGCCGCTCCGCCTGGGCACTGATCCGCCGGCTGGCTCCAGGATGGAGGGCTTCGAGCACCGGCATCACGTCGGCGCGCAGCCGGTTGCGGGCGAAGCGCAGATCCGCGTTGCTGCTGTCCTCCCAGACGGGCAGATGTCGTTCCTGGCAGAGACGGCCGGTGTCGGCGCGGTCGAAGACCAGCAGGGGGCGTGCCAGCCGCAGGGGGCCGGCCTCCGGGCCGAGGGGGCGGCTGGCCCCCAGGCTGGCGAGGCCCCGCAGGTGGCTGCCGCGGGCCAGGTTGAGCAGCACCGTTTCGGCCCGGTCGCTGGCGGTGTGACCCGTGACCAGATGGGTGCAGCCCAGGCGGTGCGCCACCTCGGCCAGGCAGCCGTAGCGCCAGTCCCGGGCCTTGGCTTCGCTGGCTGGGACTGGATCGGCCCGATCGAACTGCAGGTCCAGTCCCTGACTCCGGGCCCACTGGAGCAGTTCGCCGGACTGGTGGGCGGCGTCGGGGCGCCAGCCGTGGTCCCCGTGCCAAAGCTGCAGTTGCCAGCCATGCAGGGGTTGCAGGTCGAGCAGGAGGGTGGTCAGGGCCATGGAATCCTGCCCGCCGGAGACGGCCAGCAGCAGCGAGCCCTCCGCCGGCAACAGGGAGGGGCGCCGCAGCAGATGGCGGTGCAGCCGCGCCTGGTCCCTCCCCCAGGGCCGCCGCAGGTGGCTTGGGTCAGGTGGGAGAATCACGTCACGCTTCCGTCCGCTCGCCGATGTCCCGCCTCTCCAGCTTGCCCACCGCCCTGCAGCAGGCGATCCGCCAGGGGCGCACGCTGAAGGTCATCGCCGGACTGGACAACTTTGATGCGGCGCGCGTGCAGCAGGTGGTCAGGGCCGCCGCTGCCGGTGGGGCCGACGTGGTGGATCTGGCCTGTGACCCGGCCCTGGTTCGCCTTGCCCACAAGCTGGCGCCCCAGCTGCCGATCTGCGTCTCGGCGGTGGATCCTGCCCTGTTCCCCCCCGCTGTGGACGCCGGCGCGGCGATGGTGGAGATCGGCAACTACGACAGCTTCTATCCCCAGGGGCGTGTCTTCGGTGCTGAGGAGGTGCTGGCGCTCACCCGCCGCACCCGTGAGCTGCTCCCCGAAACGGTGCTCTCGGTCACTGTGCCCCACACCCTTCCCCTTGATGCGCAGGAGCGGCTGGCGGTGGAGCTGGTGGCTGCTGGCGCTGATCTGATCCAGACCGAGGGCGGAACCAGCGCCCGTCCCCTCAGTGCCGGTGCCCTGGGCCTGATCGAAAAGGCCGCCCCGACCCTGGCGGCCGCCCATGCCATCAGCCGGGCGGTGGCCGTGCCGGTGCTGTGCGCCTCTGGCCTTTCGGCTGTCACGGTGCCGATGGCCCTGGCCGCCGGTGCCGCCGGTGTCGGGGTCGGCTCCGCCGTCAATCGCCTCGATGACGAACTCGCCATGGTGGCCGTGGTGCGTGCCCTGCGGGAAGCGATGCCGATGGCGGCGGTGGTTCATGGCGAACGGCCTCAGTAAGCTGATCGGGTCGCTGCTTCGCCTCCCATGGGCTCGCTTGCCTGGCTTCTGCAATGGCCGATCCGGGCCCTCATTCTGCTCCTGGTGGCGCGCTTGCCCCTGGGGGTGGAGATGGCCAGCTTCCCTGTCGCCCTGCTGTCGTCCGTCGTCATCGGTCTGCTGGGCACGCTGCTGATCTGGCCGCTGAAGCTGATCCTCGGGCCGATCTGGGCTGTCACCTCCCTGGGGGGCATCATCAGCCCGGTGTCGTTCCTGTTCAACTGGCTGATCACGATCATCCTGTTCGGCCTGGCCGCCTGGCTGATCCAGGGTTTCCGGCTCAAGAACGGTCTGGTCAGCGCCATCCTCGGGGCCTTGGCCTACAGCGTTCTGAGCACCGTCGTGCTGCGCTGGCTCGGCCTGGAGATTCCCTTCACCCGGGCGATGGCGGCCACCACCGGCCTGGGCTGATCGGTTTTCCCCGCCGAGCCGTTCCCTGGCGGTGAACGCCAGAATGGCCCGATGCCATTTCAGCTGCACGCCCCCTACGTCCCCAAGGGTGACCAACCCACCGCCATCGAAGCGATGGTCAAGGGCGTGGATGGCGGGGAACGCTTTCAGACGCTGCTGGGAGCCACCGGCACCGGTAAGACCTTCTCGATCGCCAATGTGATCGCCCGCACGGGACGTCCGACCCTGGTGCTGGCCCACAACAAGACGCTGGCGGCCCAGCTCTGCAACGAGCTGAGGGAATTCTTCCCGAACAATGCCGTCGAATACTTCATCTCCTATTACGACTACTACCAGCCCGAGGCCTACGTTGCGGTCTCGGACACCTACATCGCCAAGACCGCCTCGATCAACGAGGAGATCGACATGCTGCGGCACTCGGCCACCCGTTCGCTGTTCGAGCGGCGGGATGTGATCGTGGTGGCCTCGATCAGCTGCATCTACGGCCTGGGCATCCCTTCGGAATACCTCAAGGCCGCCGTCAAGTTCGAGGTGGGCGACAAGCTCGATCTGCGCGGTTCACTCCGGGATCTGGTCAACAACCAGTACTCCCGCAACGACATCGAGATCAGCCGCGGTCGCTTCCGGGTGCGGGGCGATGTGCTCGAGATCGGACCCGCCTACGAAGACCGGCTGGTGAGGATCGAGCTGTTCGGTGATGAGGTGGAAGCGATCCGCTATGTGGATCCCACCACCGGCGAAATCCTCCAGAGTCTGGAGACGATCAACATCTACCCGGCCAAGCACTTCGTGACCCCCAAGGAGCGGCTGCAGGGGGCGATTCAGGCGATCCGTGCTGAGCTGCGCGAACGCCTGGACGTGCTCAATGGCCAGGGTCGGCTGCTGGAGGCCCAGCGCCTGGAGCAGCGCACCACCTACGACCTGGAGATGCTCGAGCAGGTGGGCTACTGCAACGGGGTCGAGAACTACGCCCGGCACCTGGCGGGCCGGGAGGCCGGAACGCCGCCCGAATGCCTGATCGATTACTTCCCCGACGACTGGCTGCTGGTGGTGGATGAAAGCCACGTGACCTGCTCCCAGCTGCAGGCCATGTACAACGGCGACCAGAGTCGCAAGCAGGTGCTGATCGAGCACGGCTTCCGCCTGCCCAGCGCCGCCGATAACCGACCCCTCAAGGGGGACGAGTTCTGGGCCAAGGCGCGGCAGACCATCTTCGTCTCGGCAACCCCCGGAGCCTGGGAGCTGGCCCAGAGCCATGGCCAAGTGGTGCAGCAGGTGATCCGCCCCACCGGCGTTCTCGATCCGATCGTGGAGGTGCGCCCCTCCGAGGGCCAGATCGATGATCTGCTCGGTGAGATCCGCGTGCGGGCCGATCGCCAGGAGCGGGTGCTGGTCACCACCCTCACCAAGCGCATGGCGGAGGACCTCACCGACTACCTGGCCGAGAACGGGGTGCGGGTGCGCTATCTGCACTCGGAGATCCATTCGATTGAACGGATCGAGATCATTCAGGATCTGCGCAACGGCGCCTATGACGTGCTCGTGGGGGTCAACCTGCTGCGGGAGGGCCTCGACCTGCCCGAGGTGTCCCTGGTGGCGATTCTTGACGCTGACAAGGAAGGCTTCCTGCGGGCAGAACGCTCCCTGATCCAGACCATCGGCCGGGCGGCACGCCACATCGATGGGATGGCGCTTCTTTACGCCGACAACCTCACCGATTCGATGGCCAAGGCGATTTCCGAGACGGAGCGGCGGCGAGTCATCCAGCACGCCTACAACGAGCGCCATGGCATCACCCCCACCCCGGCCGGCAAGCGGGCAGGCAACTCGATTCTCACCTTCCTCGAGCTCTCACGCCGGCTCACCGACGATCAGCTCGAGGTGGCAGCCGACCAGGCCGAGCACAACGAGGTTTCCCTCGATGCCCTGCCCGAGCTGATCAGGCAGCTGGAGGAGAAGATGAAGGCGGCGGCGAAGGGTCTGGAATTCGAAGAGGCCGCCAACCTGCGCGATCGCATCAAGCACCTGCGCCAGAAGCTGGTGGGCCGGCCCGCCGCCTAGAGCGCGCGGCGATCGAGAGCTTCGGCCAGGCGGTTGGCGGCGGCGGCCAGTTCGGCCTGGGGGTCGGGCCCGGCATCGATGGTTTTGGCCTCTTCCTGGCGCCGCATCCCTTCGATCGCCCGCACAATCAGGAACACCACGAAGGCGATCACCAGGAAGTTGATCAGGGCCACGATCACCGTGCCGGCGGGCCAGGCGCTGATCGAATCCACCCGCGCCGCCTTCAGGGCCGGCTCCAGCGCGTTGGTCATCACCAGGCTGACGATGGCATCGACCACCTTGGCGAAGGCCGAGCCGATCACCACGGCCACCGCCAGATCGACCACGTTGCCCTTGTTGATGAAATCCTTGAAGTCGCTCAGGAAGGAGGCGGTGCCGCGCCGGGCCATGAAGATCGTTCGTGAAGGCTGCACTTTCTTACTTCATGGCGAGGGGGCCATGGCGTCGGGGAGATCTCCAGCAGCACCAGGTCGCGCAGGTCGTGGAGCAGGTCCAGCTCGGTGCTGCTGAGCTGGCGCGGCCGGGTGTCGATCAGACACAGGGTGCCCAGGCAGGTTCCATCGTCGAGGATCAGGGGCGAGCCCGCGTAGAAGCGGATCCGTGGCTCACCCAGCACCAGTGGGTTGTCCGCGAAGCGGTCGTCGAGCCAGGTGTCCGCCACCAGCAGATCCGACTTCTGCTCAACCGCATGGGCGCAGAAGGCCAGATCACGGGAGGTCTGGCATGTGGCCAGGCCGTGGCACGACTTGAACCACTGCCGCTCCGCATCGATCAGGCTGATCAGGGCGATGGGCACGTCGAAGGCGGCGGCGGCGATCCGGGTCAGGCGGTCGAAGCGTTCCTCCCGCTCCGTGTCCAGCAGGCCGAGCTCGTCGAGGCGTCGCAGGCGCCGCTGCTCGTCACCCGGCGGCTGGGCCCGCTGCCAGCGGCAGGGGCTGCCGAGGCTCCAGGCCCGGAGCCTGGCGCGCAGGAAGCTCTCTGACATGGGCTGCACCAGCCACTCGCTGACCAGGGGGTCGTCCCGCCGGGTCAGGCTCTCCTCGGCGGCCAGCATCAGGACGGGGGTGTCGGCCACCCCCCTGCCCAGGAACTCCCGCAGGCGGTGGGACAGGCCAGGGCCTTCTGCTCCGGGCGCCGGCTCGAGCAGCAGCACCGAGGCCTCCTGCTGCTCGAGAGCCTGTATCAGATCTGATTCACCGCTGGCCGCCCGGCAGGGCAAGCCTTCCAGGCGCAGGGCCGTGGTGAGGGCCGCCTCCAGATCCCTGTCCGCCACCCAGACCAGGGCCGGCGGGCCGCTGGGAGTCTCCGCCGGGACCATGCCGGCGGCGCCAGCCTTCGGTTTCCCCTGCGCCGGGGCGGGGGAGGTGCGCAGCACCAGCCCCTCCGAGGCCGCCATCACTTCCAGGGGGGAGCCCCGGTCGGCCAGATCGGCGTGCACCCGGGCCAGGATCAGGTCGATGGCCGCATCGTTGCGCAGGGGATCGTGGTGGGTGAGCACCAGCCGGGCCACTCCCGCCTCCTCGCAGAGGCGCACGGCATATTCCACCGAGCTGTGGCCCCAGCCGAGCTTGGCCGGGAACTCCAGGGCCGTGTACTGGGCGTCGTGGATCACCAGGTCGGCCCCCTCGATGAACTCCGCGTAGTGCAGGTCCTGGCCGGACAGCGGGCCGAGGCCGCTGGCGAGCTCGGCCGTATGGGGTTCGTGGTCGCAGCAGTAGACGACGGTGGCCCCATCGGCCTGGAGCCGATAGGCCAGGGTGAGGGCAGGATGGTTGAGGAGGTGGGTCGTCACCGCCACGTCCCCGAGGCGGAAGGTGCCGACGCCCAGATCGTGGTAGCGGATCGTGGCCGCGAACTGGTCGAGGGTGACCGGGAAGTAGGCGTGCTGCATCTGGCCGGAGAGCACGCTGCGCAGGCTGCCCGAGAGGCCGCTGGGTCCGTAGACGTCCCAGGCGTGACCAGGGGCGAAGAAGGGGGCGAAGAAGGGAAAACCCTGGATGTGGTCCCAGTGGGTGTGGCTGATCAGCAGGGACCCCTCCATGCCGTCGGGGCGCTCCTGCATGAGGGCCTGCCCGAGGCCATGGGCGCCGGTGCCGCAGTCGATCACCAGCAGGGTGCCGGCGCCCGAGCGGATCTCTACACAGGAGGTGTTGCCTCCGAAGCGGAAGGTTTCGGGACCGGGTTTGGCGATCGAACCGCGGGTTCCCCAGAACCGAACCAACATGCCGACACCCTGAAGCCGGCCCAACCCTAGGAAGGGCAGGCTGTTCCGGCTGTTGGTGCTTCCGTTCCCTCGGCGGCGTGGTGGGTCGTGCCGCCGAGGCTGAAGGCCTGGTGCACCGCCTGCAGGGCCCGCACCCCATCGGCCTCCGCCACCACGCAACTGGTGCGGATCTCGCTGGTGGCGATCAGGGAGATGTTGATGCCGGCATCGGCCAGGGATCGGAACATCCGCGCCGCCGTGCCTGCGGTGCAGGCCATTCCGGCGCCAACGGCGCTGACCCTGGCGATGGCTGGGCCCTCCTCGAAGCAGGCGCCGTCCCACTGCCGCAGGACCGGGACCAGGGCCCGTTCGGCCCCCGGCCGGTCGTCGCGCCGCAGGATGAAACTCATGTCCCGGCGCCGGTCCTCGGGGCCGCCGTGGGTACGCTCCGACTGCACGATCGCGTCGAGGCTGATGCCGGCGTCGGCCAGGGCCCGGCAGATGGCTGCAGCGGCTCCCGGGCGATCGGGCACCTGGCGCACCGACACCTGCACCTGGTCGCGGTCGAGGGCCACCCCCCGCACCGCCGGAGCGCCCAGGTGGCAGGGGGGCGGATCGTGGCGCAGCTGCTGGTCGGCGAGTTCGAAAGCCTCCCCGGCTGCCCGCAGGGCCCGGGACCCCAGCTGGCCATCCACCACACAGCTCACCTTCACCTCGCTGGTGGCGATCAGGCGCAGGTTGATGCCGAGGCGGGCCATGGTGTCGAACAGGCGGGCCGCCACGCCGGGGCGGCCCAGGATGCCGGCGCCGGCGATGCTCAGCTTGGCCATGCCCGCTTCGGCCGTGAGCTGGGCCCCATCGGCCCCCATGGCGGCCAGCACCTCCTGGCAGACCCGCCGGGCCGATTCCATTTCCGACGCCGCCAGGGTGAAGGCGATGTCGTTGCTGGCCCCCTCGTGGATCGCCTGCACGATCAGGTCCACGTTCAGCCCGGCGGTGCCGAGGGCCTCGAACAGGGTGGCGGCCACGCCCGGTCTGTCGGGGACGTGGGACAGGGCCAGCACCGCCTGGTCGGCCTCCAGTTCGGCGCCGTCCACGGGCCGGCCCAGCTCCAGCCCCTCACTGCCGATCGGCCGGGCCGGGCCACTGGTGAGACGGGTGCCGGGGGCCTGGCTCCAGCTGGAGCGCACCGTCAGGGGCACCCCGTAGTTGCGGGCGATCTCCACGGCCCGGGGGTGGAGCACCGCGGCCCCGAGGCTGGCCAGCTCCAGCATCTCGTCGCAGCTGACGCTCGCCATCAGCTGGGCATCGCTCACCTTGCGGGGATCGGTGGTCAGCACCCCGGGCACGTCGGTGTAGATCTCGCAGCCGTCGGCGCCGAGGGCGGCCGCCAGCGCCACCGCCGAGGTGTCGGAGCCGCCCCGCCCCAGGGTGGTGATCTCCGGGGTGCCGGCATGGCCACTGCTGGTGCCCTGGAATCCGGCCACCACCACCACGTGGCCATCCGCCAGCAGACGGCGCAGCCGTTCGGTCCGCACCTCCAGGATCCGGGCCCGGCCATGGGCCGATTCGGTGATGATCCCCGCCTGGGTACCGGTCATCGAGACGGCGGGGACACCTTCGGCATGCAGGGCCATCGCCAGCAGGGCGATCGACACCTGCTCGCCCGTGGCCAGCAGCATGTCCATCTCCCGCCGCGGCGGGTCGCTGCAGAGGCTGGCGGCCATGCCCGTGAGCTGGTCGGTGGTGTGCCCCATGGCCGACACCACGATCACCAGTTCGTGGCCCTCCTCGCGGCTGGCGGCGATGCGGCGGGCCACCGCCCGGATCCGCTCGGTGTCGGCCACCGACGTCCCCCCGAACTTCTGTATCAGCAGGCCCATGGGCTCGTCGCCGGCGCGTCGGGCTCGATTATCGACGTGGGGCGTTGCCGGGCTGTGCCAGGGCGGCCAGCAGGAAGCCGTCCCGGAAGGCGTCGCCGGGGTCGGCCCCGCGCTTGAGGGCGGCCTCGACGTCGAGCAGGCGGCGCAACAGGGCCAGCAACTGCTCGGGGCTGCGGCCGCGGATCTGTTTGCGCATGACGTAGATCCGCTTGGGATTGCCGATCCCCGCCGCCTTGGCGATCACGGCCACGTCCTGCTCGCCGCTGCGCTCCAGCAGGCACACCCACAGCCAGCCCCGGATCTGACTGGCCAGGGCCGCCACGATACGCAGGGCGGGTTCGTTGGCCTCCAGCAGCGCTTCTGCCAGGGCGATCGCCTCGGCGGGGTGCTGGGCCAGCAGGGCATCCCCCACGGCCAGGCTGCTGGTGACCTGACCGTCGATCAAGGCAGCCACCGCCTCGGCCGTGATTGGGCCCGCGGCGCTGCCGGCGTGGAGGGCCAGCTTCTCCAGCTCGCTGGCGAGCCGCAGGCCGTCGCTGCCAATCGCTTCGGCCAGGGCTTCGGCCGCCCCCGGGGCCAGGGCCAGGCCCCGGTCCCGGGCGGCGCTCTCCACCCGCTCGATCTGGCCGGCCCCGTCCCAGATGGGGGGCAGGGGGAAGGACCGCTCCTCCGCCACGGCCCGCAGTCGCTTGGTGGTGCGCAGCCGGGCGTCGGGCTTGCCCTCGCTCACCAGGAACAGGTGGCCATCGGCGGGGATCAGCTCGAGGGCGGCCTCCAGCTGGGCGGCCAGCTCCGCCGGACAGGCCTGGCAGAAGGGACTGCGCTGCACCACCACCACCCGGGCCCCGGCGCCGAAGGGGGCCGTGCGGGCCTCCTCCAGGGCTTGGGCCGCCTGGCCGGGATCGCCGCCATCGAGGCGGCTCAGATTGATCGTGGCCCAGGCCGGATCCACCAGGGCTTCGATCTGGGCCGCCAGGGCCCGCTGGCGGGCGGCTTCATCGTCGCCCCAGTAGAGGTGAATCGGCATCAGGGCAGGGGTGGCGCAGGCAGGGGCAGGGCGGCGAGCAGGCGGAGGTCCCGGCTGATCATCGCCGTGGCGCCCCCCTGCAGGGCCGAGGCCAGCTCCAGAGCCACCTCGGGCGCCATCGCGCGCTGTAGGCGCGCCGCCGCCAGGGCGACCTGGGGCGTGAGACTCACCAGGGTCCAGGCCGCCGGGTCGCTGAACACCGCTTCGTAGCGGGCCGCAAGCGCTTCGTCCCCCAGGCGCAGGGGGCCTTCCATGAGCGTCATCAAGGTGGCCATGCTGAGCACGCCCCGCCAGCGGCCGGCCGCGATCGAGGCGATCAGGGGCTCCGAGTGGCGGCTGGAGGCGTCGCCGCGCAGATAAGGGATCAGCACCGTGGCGTCGACGGCCACAGCCGAGCCGAGGGTCAGGTTGGCGGCGCTGTCCAGGGGCTGGATCGGCGAAGGTTGGCTCGGCGGGAGCGGGTCCGTCCAGCAGGCGCGGCCGCTGCCCTTGAGGGCGATCAGGGCCTGTCGCTGGGGACGGTGGCGCCGCCAGAGCGGCACCAGGGCCGCCACCGGGTGGCCGTGGCGCGAGATCAGGGTCTCCTCGCCCCCATGGGCCCGATCGAGCAGCTCGGGGAAGCGCTTCCTGGCCTCGAGGACGCCGAGGGTGTCCATGGTGTTTGCGGCCGAAATCAAGTTCTGTACACAATGTACAGGCCTCAAATGGGCCTGTAAGGACACCACCTCTTGCCAGGGTGCGGCGTCCCGTAGCCTCCCCGCATCCCCTCCGGGTACCCACATGGCGAGCCAGGCGAGCAACAGCGTCGAGGCCTCGCTGGATCACCCGATCTTCCAGGAGAGCGTGCGGCGCATCCGGGCCTGGCTGGGCTCGACAGGGCTGGAGGGGGTGGAGCAGGAGGTTCTGGAGCGCCTGGTGCACAGCAGCGGCGACCTGGGCCTGGCGCCGGATCTGCGCCTCGGCCCCGGGGCTTGCGCCGCCGGCCTCAAAGCCCTGGCGGCCGGCGCGCCGATCCTCACCGACACGGCGATGGCCGCGGCGGCCGTGGCCCCCATGGCCCGGCGCACCTTCGACAATCCGGTGCATTCGGTGCTGACCTGGGCGCCGGCCGTGGCTCCCGCCGGTGGCACCCGGGCGGCGGCGGGCATGGAGCGGGCGCTGCTGGAGCACCCGGGGGCGGTGGTGCTGGTGGGCAGTGCCCCCACGGCCCTGGAGCGTCTGCTGGAGCTGGTCGAGGCCGGAACCATCGTCGCCCCGGCCCTGGTGATCGGCATGCCGGTGGGGTTCGTGGGGGTGGCCGAGAGCAAGCGCCATCTGGCCGCCAGCGCCCTCCCCCAGATCCGGCTGGAGGGCAGCAAGGGCGGTGCCGGCCTGGTGGGCGCCGCCGCCAATGCCTTGTTGCGCCGGGCCTGGCTGGATCAGGCGGCCCAGGATCAGGCGGCTCTCGATCCCCCCTGAAGACCCACCGCCACATGGCTGTTGGCCTCGATGCGGCCCAGCACCTGGCGGGCCCGCAGCACCACCGAGGCGGGCACCCCGGCGAGCCGGGCCGCTTCGATGCCGTAGCTGCGGCTGGCACCGCCCCGGCAGACCCGGTGCAGGAAGACCAGGTCGTTGCCGGTTTCCTCCACCAGGACCTGGGCATTGCCCACGTTGGGCAGCAGCTCGGCGAGCTCGTTGAGCTCGTGGTAATGGGTGGCGAAGATGGTGCGTGCGCCGATGCCGTCGGCCAGGTGCTCGGCGACGGCCCAGGCGATCGAGAGGCCGTCGAAGGTGGCCGTGCCCCGGCCGATCTCATCGAGCAGCACCAGGGACCGGGGGCTGGCGTGGTGAAGGATGTTGGCCGTTTCGGCCATCTCCACCATGAAGGTGGACTGGCCGCTGGCCAGGTCGTCCACGGCTCCCACTCGGGTGAAGATGCGGTCGGCGATGCCGAGCCGGGCGGAGCGTGCCGGGATCCAGCTGCCGATCTGGGCCATCAGCTGCAGCAGTCCGCTCTGGCGCAGATAGCAGCTCTTGCCGCTGGCATTCGGCCCGGTGAGCACGATCAGATCCGGTGCCGGGTCGCCCAGTTGCAGGTCGTTGGGGGTGAAGGACGCGTCGACCAGCAGCTGCTCCACCACCGGATGCCGCCCCGCCTCGATCACGAGCTCGCGCCCCTGGCTGAGCTCGGGCCGGCAGTAGCCGCCGGTGGCCGCCACCTCCGCCAGGGAGGCCAGGGCATCGAGTTCCGCCACCCGCCGGGCGGCCGCCCGCACGGGCTCTGCCGCTTCCCCAACGCTGCGGCGCAGCTCGCAGAACAGGTCGTACTCCCGCTGGCAGGTGCGGGCGCGCAGCTGCAGGATCCGGCCTTCGCGGCCCTTGAGCTCGGGGGTGACGAAGCGTTCTTCGTTGGCCAGGGTCTGGCGGCGGATCCAGTGCTCTGGCACCGCGGCGGCCCGGGCCCGGCTCACGGCCAGGAAGTAGCCGAAGCTGCGGTGGTACTGGAGGCGCAGGTTGGGGTTGCCGCTGGCCCGCCGTTCGATCGCCTCCTGCCGGGAGAGCCAGGCCTCCTGGTCGTCGAGCTGGTTGCGCAGGCCGTCGAGCACCGGGTCGACGCCGTCATGGAGCAGGCCGCCCTCGCTCAGCGACAGGGGCGGCATCTCCACCAGGTGGTGGCGCACCTGCTCGGCCAGGACGGCCAGCTCGGGCCAGGGACCCTTGAGGGCCGCCAGGGGGCCGCTGCGGCAGGAGGCCACTAGGGCCGCCAGGCGGGGCAGGCGCTCGAGGCCATCGGCGAGGGCCACCAGGTCGCGGGCGGAGGCACTGCCGGCGCCGGCCCGGCCCGCCAGGCGCTCCAGATCTCCCATGGGCCGCAGCAGCCGGCGCAGACCCAGCCGCAGGGGCCGCTGCTCCACCAGCTCGCTTACCGCCTCCTGGCGCTCCAGGATCGCCGGCAGGTCCACCAGGGGGGCTTCGATCCAGCGCCGCAGGCAGCGGCCGCCCATGGCGGTGGCGGTGCGGTCGAGGGCCCAGAGCAGGGAGCCCTGCAGGGAGCCGCCCAGCTGGGTGCGGGTGAGTTCCAGGTTGCGGCGGGTCTGGGCGTCGAGCACCAGCTGGTCGCCGGCGTGCCAGAGCCGGGGCCTCTCCAGGGGGATCGCGGTGCCGGCCACCTCCGCCGATGGAGACGGATCAGCTACCGGTTGGGTCGTGTCCAGGTAGGCCAGCAGGCCCCCGGCGGCCCGCAGCGCCAGGGGCGCTTCCCCCAGCCCCAGGCCATCGAGGCTGGCCAGTCGGAAACGGCGGCGCAGCAGGGCGGCGGCTTCGGTGGTTTCAAAGGGGGTGCGGGCCAGGGGGGTGAGCCGCAAACCCTCAGGGCACCAGGGGCGCGCCTCCCCCTGGCCGGGCCAGACCACCTCGGCCGGCTCCAGCTGCAGCAGCTCCTGGTGCAGGCTGCCGCTGCCGTCCCGTTCGGTCAGCCGGAACTCACCGGTGCTGACATCGGCGACGGCCAGGCCCCAGCGGCCGGCGTGGCTGCCGTCCCCGTCGAGCACCACGGCGCAGAGCCAGTTGTTGCGGCGGGCCGCCAGCATCCCCTCCTCCAGCACCGTGCCGGGGGTCAGCACCCGGGTGATGCCCCGGCGCAGCAGGGCCCCCTTGGCGGGGGTGGCCTCCAGCTGGTCGCACAGCGCCACGCTGAGGCCGCGGCGCACCAGGTCGGCGCAGTAGCGCTCGGCAGCGTGGTGGGGGATGCCCGCCATCGGCACCCGGCCCAGGGCCTTGCCGGCGTCCTTGCCCGTGAGGGTGAGCTCCAGCAGGCGCGAGAGCAGGATCGCGTCCTCGAAGAAGAATTCGAAGAAGTCGCCGAGGCGGTAGAGCAACACCCGATCCGGATGGGCCGCCTTCAGCTCCACGTAGTGGCGCAGCACCGGGGTGAGCGCCGCCGGGTCCACCAGGGAATGGTGGTGCCAGCGGGGCAGGTCGTCCTCAGGCTCCGGGCTGCCGCCCTTGGCGGGCTCCGGTTCCGGCTTCGGGGTCGCCGGCCGCCGCCGAGCCCGGGGCCGGGCGCTGGCATCGGCGAGCAGGGTCTGGTCATCCAAGCCACCTTCGCCCTCGCCTTCGGGCGCCGGAGCCACGTCACCCCCGAACAGGTCGCCCTGCAGTCCGGAGTCGTCCGCGAGCGGGAGCTGCTGCTGCACTTCCCTGGCCATGGGCCCGCCGCCTGGAGCGCCCCGATCGTAGGGGGCCTGCCAGGGAGATCCCCCTGGAGACGCCCCGACGCTGGCGGAGGAGGCCCTGATGCTGCTCAACTGGGTCGTGAGCTTCTGCGTGGTCTGATCCCTTGACGGTTTTCGAAGGCCGCTTCACCGATGTCGCCGATCTGCGGATCGGCCTGGTGATCGCCCGCTTCAACGATCTGGTGACCGGCAAGCTGCTGAGCGGCTGCCTCGATTCCCTTTCCCGCCATGGCATTGATGTGAGCCCCGGGAGCAGCCAGCTCGACGTGGCCTGGGTGCCGGGCAGTTTCGAGATCCCCCTTGTGGCCCAGCGGCTGGCCGCCAGCGGCCGCTACCAGGTGGTGATCACCCTGGGGGCGGTGATCCGCGGCGACACGCCCCACTTCGACGTGGTTGTGGCCGAGGTGAGTAAGGGCGTGGCCGCCGTGGCCCGCGACACCGGTGTTCCGGTGATCTTCGGGGTGCTCACCACCGACACCCTGCAACAGGCCCTGGAGCGGGCCGGCATCAAGAGCAACCTGGGCTGGAGCTACGGCCTCCAGGCCCTGGAGATGGGCAGCCTGATGGCGGCCCTGCCCAAGCAACAGCCATGAACCGCAAGGGACTCATCCTGGCGGGGGGCAGCGGCACGCGCCTGGCCCCCCTCACCACCGCCGTCAGCAAGCAGCTGGTGCCGGTGTATGACAAGCCGATGGTCTACTACCCGCTCAGCACGTTGATGCTGGCGGGCATCCGCGAGGTGCTGGTGATCACCACCCCCACCGACCAGCCCGCCTTCGAGCGCTTGCTGGGGGACGGCTCGGCCTGGGGCATGGTGATCCGCTACGCGGTTCAGCCCAGCCCCGACGGCCTGGCCCAGGCGTTCCTGATCGGTGCCGATTTCCTCGCTGGCGCCCCGGCGGCCCTGGTTCTGGGCGACAACCTGTTCCATGGCCACGACCTGATCCCCCAGCTGCAGGGGGCTAACGGCGAGTGGCCGGGGGCGACGGTGTTTGCCTACCCGGTGAGCGACCCGGAGCGCTACGGGGTGGTGGAGTTCAGCGGCGAGGGCCGGGTGCTGAGCATCGAGGAGAAGCCAGCCCAGCCGCGCAGCCGCTACGCCGTGACGGGCCTGTACTTCTACGACCACACGGTGGTGGAGCGGGCCCGCCAGGTGCGCCCGTCGCCGCGGGGCGAACTGGAGATCACCGACCTCAACCAGCTCTACCTCGATGAGGGCCTGCTGCGGGTGGAGCTGATGGGTCGCGGCATGGCCTGGCTGGACACCGGCACCCCCGATTCCCTGCACGAGGCCGCCAGCTACATCCGCACCCTGGAAAAACGCCAGGGCCTCAAGGTGGGCTGCCCCGAGGAGGTGGCCTGGCGCCTGGGCTGGATCGACCACGGCCAGCTGGAGCGCCTGGCCCTGCCCTTGAAGAAATCCGGCTACGGCGACTACCTGCTGCGCCTGCTGCAGGAGGCCGCCAGCGACCACCTGGCCCTGGAGCCCCAGCGATGAACGTGCAGTTCCTGCCCATCGAAGGCCCCCTGCTGCTCACCCCGGCGGTGTACGCCGATGAGCGCGGCTGGTTCAGCGAGAGCTGGAACCGGCGCCGCTTCGCCGATGCCCTCGGAAAGGCGGACGCCGACGCCCCGGAGTTCGTGCAGGACAACCACTCCCGCTCCCTGCAGGGGGTGTTGCGGGGCCTGCATTTCCAGCGGCAGCCTCACGCCCAGGGCAAGCTCGTGCGCTGCACGCTCGGGGAGGTGTTCGATGTGGCCGTCGACCTGCGCCAGGACTCCGCCACCCTGGGCCACTGGGTGGGCGAGCGGCTCAGCGCCGAGAACCAGCACCAGTTGTGGGTGCCGGTGGGCTTCGCCCA
This sequence comes from Synechococcus sp. CS-1332, assembly GCF_025127995.1. Lineage (GTDB taxonomy): Bacteria > Cyanobacteriota > Cyanobacteriia > PCC-6307 > Cyanobiaceae > Cyanobium. The sequence continues at coordinate 89,567 of NZ_JAHLYP010000056.1, forward strand.
TGGCTTCCTCACCCTCAGCGCGGTGGCCGAGGTGCAGTACAAGACCGCCGGCTACTGGAGCCGGGAGTGCGAGCGCTCCCTGGCCTGGAACGACCCGGCGATCGGCATCGACTGGCCCCTGGGGGAGCTGCCGGACCCGCACCAACCCCTGCTGGCCCCCAAGGACGCCGCCGCCCCCAGCCTCGGGGCCCTGGCGGCGGCCGGGGATCTGTTCGCGCCCGACAACGTGTGACGGATGGCTCCGGCGACGGGCCGGGTCCCGCTCTGCATGGCAGGATCACCCACGCTGCCGATCCGGCCTCGAGCCTTCCTGCCCCATGCAGATCCTCAATACCCTCACCGTTCTGGCCCTGGTGGTGATGTCCTTCGCCCTGATCGTGGCGGTGCCGGTGCTGTACGCGAGCACCGAGGACAGCGGCCGCTCCAACCGCCTGATCCTGATCGGCGGTGCCGCCTGGGTGGCCCTGGTGCTGGTGAACTGGGGCATGAGCCTGCTGGTGGTCTGAGGTCGACAGGGTGGCGGCATGACAGCCTGCCCAGACCGCCCTAGCCTCGCTGTATGAGCGTCACTCGCATTCAGCCCAAGCGTCGCTTTTCATTCTTTGAGTGGAAGGAGATCTTTGAGTATCGCGATCTCCTGTATTTCTTGTCTCTGCGCGACATCAAGCTGCGTTACAAGCAGACGAGTCTGGGTGTGGTCTGGGTGATCCTGCAGCCGCTGGTGCCGGCCATTATCTTCGCCGTGCTGTTCGGCAACTTCGCCCGTCTTCCCAGTGATGGGCAGCCATATCTGCTAGTGGTTTTCACCGGTTTGGTCCCTTGGAGTCTTTTCAATAACATTGTCGGTCGTGCAGGTGTCAGCCTAGTTGGCAACGCCAACCTCATGTCCAAAATCTACTTTCCAAGAATCATCATTCCTTTAGCGGCTATTTCCTCGGTGGTGGTTGATTGCATGGTTGGGATGGTTGTACTAGCAGTTCTTATGGCCATTTTTGGTACCGTAATTGGCTGGCACCTGCTTTTTGCCCCATTATTCATTCTTTCAGCATTTATGATGGGCCTAGGAGTCACGCTGGTTGTATCTTCCCTGAACGTCTATAGCCGTGATTTTGGATATGCCGTTCCTTTCGTTTTGCAAGCATGGAACTACTTGACTCCTGTGGTGTATTCTTCGGAGTTGATTCCAAAGAGATGGATCTTTTTGTATTCGCTTAACCCTACGGTTGGGCTTGTGGAAGGTTTTCGTTGGTCAATTTTGGGAACTCAATCCTTGAACTCTACTATGTTGGTCAGTATGATCGTAGGTGTTGGAGTCTCTCTAGCTAGTGGCATGATGGTGTTTCAAAGAATTGAAAGAGGATTCGCGGATATTGTATGAGCTCTTTCAATGACAAACCGTCAGATTTAGCCATCCAGGTTCATTCCATAAGTAAGTCATATCAAATTAATCATCTGCGCAGTCAGCCGGATGACGATGATAGTCATAGACGCTCAAAGCGTTGGCCTTGGATCAGGTCACCACAAAAGCTCAGACATGAGACCTTTTGGGCATTGCGAGATGTAAGTTTCGATGTACCTCGTGGTCAAGTTCTTGGGGTGATTGGTCGTAATGGAGCTGGTAAGAGTACATTTCTGAAAATACTTTCGCGAATCACTGAACCAACAACAGGTCTTGCTGAAATTAGTGGGCGCGTGGGTTCTTTGCTAGAAGTCGGTACAGGCTTTCACCCTGAGTTGACTGGCCGTGAAAATATATATTTAAATGGAACTCTATTGGGTATGCGACGACGTCAAATCGATGATATTTTTGATGAAATTGTTGCCTTTGCTGAAGTTGATCGCTTCATCGACACCCCTGTTAAGCGCTACTCCAGTGGAATGTACGTAAGGCTTGCCTTTGCTGTCGCCGCCAATCTGGAGCCGGAGGTATTGATTATTGATGAGGTCCTTTCCGTTGGTGATGCCGAGTTCCAGAAAAAATGCTTAGGGCGTATGCAGTCGTTGGGAGAGAAGGGAAGAACGGTTATCTTTGTTAGCCATAATATGGATGCGGTTACTACACTATGTGATCGAGCTATTATCTTTGAATCTGGACGGATCTTCTTTGATGGCTCAGCAAGTGAGGCCGCCGACACTTATTTTCAACTTCTTTCTCAACAGAAAAAAGGAGATCTCGAGTACATTGAAAGAGGTGGGACATTCCCGTCTACTTTACGACGGGTCGAAAGCCGTTATGTCCCAAATAGCATGCCTAAGCCGCAATCTAATGGGTCGGTTGAAATCTTCATCGAGGGCATCCTGCCTCTTAGTGCAGTTGCAAGTAGCAAGTATTTGACACTTGCTATTGGAGTTAATCAAGAATCTGGAGCTAGAATTGGAACATATCTGGCTTCCCAGTCAGATGAGCCTATCCAAATCGTTGATGGCTGTTTTAGTTATTCTTTCTTGATAAGCACCCTTTCACTTGTTCCAGGAAAGTACTATCTGGACGTTTCTTTAATCAATCGTGGGGAAACGCTGGACTCCGTTCAGAAATGTGCCTCATTTCGTGTGCCCCCTTCAGAGCAGCAGCATTTTCAGATTTCCGACCCTAGCTGGGGTCCAGTACGCTTTTCCTGCGTGGGCTACAATTGCAATCCATTGCCTCCGCGGACTTCCTAGATGGCAGATGAATCGTCTCTGCATGACCATGCCGTCATTGCGTATATAGAACTCTTAAAAAAGACACTGCTCAACACCATATACGAAGATCCAATTATTCAACAGGTCGCCATGCCACGGTGGAAGAGCCGATTGGTGAAGCGTCTTTTGGGGGATGAAACGCAAGTGTTCAGAATTGAGCATTTTGACGTTGAGAAGAGGCAGGGCGGTCTTGATTGGCCGGCAGTAGCCCACTCGATGATTGGAGTCAAACGGATGAATAATCTTTATGAATGTCTCTCACAGGTGATTAGAGATGATGTCCCTGGCGATTTTATTGAAACAGGGGTATGGCGAGGAGGAGCCAGTATCTTTGCCAAGGGTGTCTTTAATGTCTTGGGCCAGCATTCGCGTCGCGTTTGGGTTGCGGATTCGTTTGAAGGACTGCCTAAGCCAAACCCTGACGACTATCCGGAAGATGCCAATGATGAGCACTATAAACTTGATTTCTTAAAGGTAGGTCTCGAGGATGTAAAAGCTAACTTTTCTAAGTATGATCTCTTGGATGATCAAGTCTGCTTTGTTAAGGGATGGTTTAAAGATACCCTGCCTAGTCTCCCTATTCAGTCTATTTCTGTATTGAGACTTGACGGAGACATGTATGAATCCACCATTGTCGCATTGGAGTCCCTGTATCATAAGCTTAGTCACCTTGGCTACATCATCATTGATGACTACTGTATTCGCTCGTGTGCTCAAGCCGTAGCAGACTTCCGTAAAGAGCATTCTATTCTTGAGCCAATTCAAGAAATTGATGGAATTGGCATTTTTTGGAGGAAGGGCACTGGAGAGGAGGACGCATTGAAGCTGGCAGGGTCATGACAGGCGGCAGTATGTTTCGTCGTCCAGTAGCTACTTATGGCATGGACTCCGAATCAGTCGGACGAATATTGCTTGATCCTGCCAACCCTCTTTGCTTGATAAGCGAAGGCATCAAGAGTGGAACTACTGTATTAGACGTAGGTGCCGGTAACGGTGTCTTGGCTCAGCTCTTCTTGGCAAGAGGTATTTCACTCTGTATTGATGGTGTTGAACCCTCGGCTGATGCTGTGAGTCTCGCGTCATGTCACTATCGGCATCTTCATCATGGCGCTCTGGCTGAAGTGATGGAGCATTTATCGCCCACTACTTATGATCATGTTGTTCTCGCAGATGTGATTGAGCATACTGTGGACCCAAGTGAAACGCTTTCTTTGGCTAGTGCTTTACTTGGAGCTGATGGACGCATTTGGATTAGTCTCCCTAATGTTGCTTTCGCGCCCATTCGTGCTGAGCTACTTCATGGGAGCTGGACTTATTCAGACTGGGGCATTTTGGAGAGGAGTCATCTGAGATTCTTCACAAAGGCTAGCCTGAAGCGACTCATTTCCGATGCAGGCCTTGAAATTGAAACGATATATCATTTAGGACGCAGTCCTTTTTGCATGGAAAAGAAGCTGCAGGACTACCCTTTAAATATGCTTACACTCTTGCAGATGAAAGCTGATCCCTTGGCATTTACATACCAATTCCTGGCTATATGCAGAGTTCAGTCAAAGACCGGCTTAAGCGAGATGACGGAGAAGTGGATAGATGTCGATCGGAGGCTTTTGCGAAAATACTATTCTCTTAGAAGTCGTATCAACTTCTAAGTGATGCCACTGATTTCAATCTGTGTCCCGACATATCGAAACCAAGTCAGTCTGGAGAGGTTGTTGGTATCAATTGCCGATCAAGACTTCCTTGACTATGAGCTCATTATTGCCGACGATACACCCAGCGCTGTACTCAAGTCAGTTGTTGCTCCTTTTTCACATCTTCCTGGATTCCAGTATCTACATAACGCCAATCGACTCGGATCGCCAGCGAACTGGAATTACTGCCTGTCTCTATCCCAGGGCGATTGGATAAAAATGATGCATCATGATGACTGGTTTGCGACTTCGTCTAGCCTTTCGTATTTTGCCGAGGCTGCGCTAGAAGCCAGCGGTAGTCCATTGATATTTAGTAGCTGCCATGCCTATCGAGGTGGCACTGATTATGAGTTCACCCATGCTCCCTTTGGAGAACACAGAGGATCTGTTCTGCTCGATCGGCAGCATGTGTACCAGATGCTATTTGCAAATCGGATTGGTTGCCCGAGTGTGACGCTTTTTCGGCGCGTTGCCATGAAGGGATTTGACCAGCACCTAGTATGGCTCGTTGACGTGGAAGCGTACATCGGGCTGATTCAAGCTGGAGGACTCGTGTACTTGCCGAAGCCGCTAGTCAATGTGACTTTTGGAGCTTCCACCCAGATCACAACTGCTGTTGAGAACGACCAGTCTTTGAAGCTGCGTGAAACAATGTATATCTACGATAAGTATGCGATGTACGATGGGTTTGAGATTACTGTTCGTTTGGGTCAGGACCTTCGTCTGCATAGTCTCGGTAGAATCTTCCAAGTACTCTTTGATGACGCTCTACCCTGCCGCCTTCGTTCTAGGGTAATCGCTTTCGTGGCTTACTTAATGGCACCCTTTTGTGCATATTGCCTTGGTTTGCGGAATAGGATACGTTGCGATTACTGATGAACCTTTGCCCCTTCCTTCCTAAGCGACTTGTGGCAATATGTAAAATCGCGCAAGTCGCGAAAGGATTCCTCGATCATCAACCCATCAGTCAGCGAGAATGGCGATTGTTTCCTGGCGGAGCGACGATGATCCCTGGGCTGTCGGTGGTCGGCTCTTGATGAAGTATTATTCCAATGGGTGGAAGTCAAGGGCTCAAGTGAATGTGATGCTGAGATGTGGCTTGGTGGTCAGACTCGTTGATAGTTCTTTCATATTCATAGGCTTCGTGATTCATCTCTTTGTTTCACACGCTATCCAATCAGATTCAGTTTAGTGATGGATCTCAACCAGTACTTGAGGGACGTACCCCCACATCTAGCGATCCTCCGCTTCCTTTTTAAGGATGTCCCCCTTAGGTCCATTCTTGATATTGGCTGTTGTGAAGGAGAAGATTCTCTGCGCTATCTTCGAGAGTTTCCACTGGCTGTAGTTCATGCATTTGAACCATATCCCAAAAATATTAGTAGGATCAAGAAGTTAATCGGAAGTGACTATCATCCAAGATTTAAACTAATTGAAGCAGCTGTTTCCGATGCCAATGGAATGGCAACCCTGAGTATATCCTCTGGGCAACCTCCAGAAGCGTCTGAATCTACAGGCTGGGACTATGGCAATAAGTCTAGTTCGCTTCTACCTCCAGCAGCATTGATGTTCCGGCACCATCCCTGGCTAAAATTCTCCAGGAATCTTCAAGTGCAGACCATTACACTTGACTATTTTGCCTTGGCTTATCGCATTGACAATATTGACTTTATGCATATTGATATTCAAGGAGCTGAGCTTAGGGCATTTTCGTCTGCCAAAAGCCTGCTGCGAAGAACAGGTGTGATCTGGGTAGAGGTATCGGATCATCAAATCTATAAAGACCAACCTAACTCTGAAGCCATTTCAGAATTCTTGAGTTCGCTCGGTTTTGTCCTAATACTCAAGTCAGTATCGGAAGGATTTGGTGACCATCTATATGTCAATCCAGGCTATTTCCACGTCTCTAGGCACGATCTTGTTGGGGATCCCCTTTTGAAGGAGCTTGGTGAATGAATGCTTTGCTTCGATCACGAAAGCCCCAAGTGACAGCCATAGTCTTGAGCCTTTTACGGAGGCTATTTAGGCTGCTTGAAACGATGGATATTCCTATCCACGATAAAACAACTGTGACGATGCTTTGTGCAAAATGGCTAGCATCTGATGGTGCGACGGATGCTGGTGTTCACTTGTTAGGGCCGGCGCTACCGTGGGCATTCAAGCTTCTTGCTACTTCAGGCTCTGCTGGGGGTATTCTGAAAGCTACTGCATCTCAATCAGGCGAAGATAGCATTGTCAAATATATCTTTTCGAATCGGGGAGTCTCTCGCCCTACATATTTAGATATTGGAGCTCATCATCCATTGGCCTTGAGCAATACTGCTATGCTTTATGCCACTGGATGTCGAGGCATCAACGTAGAGCCCAATCCCGATCTGATTGGCGAATTCTACATGCATAGGCCTGAAGACGTGAATCTTCAGATTGCCATTACTAGCTATTGTGGAAGCATTGATCTTTTGATTCCGGCTTCTTCCTCGACCCTTTCAACTGTTGAGCCTAGGCATCTCAACCCTGGTGACGATGTGCGAGTTGTGGCTGTGCGCTGCCTTACCCTCGACGCACTTCTTCATGAGTATTCTTACTCAAAAGGTCCCGACTTCTTGAGTTTAGATGTTGAGGGTCATGACTTGATGATTTTGGAGCAGTTTAAGCGGCTTGAACTCCTGCCAAAAGTAGTCTGCGTAGAAACAATCTCCTACTCAACTGTCGGAAGGGGATTGAAGCAGACAGACATCTTTGATTTGATGACAGGGCTTGGCTACTTTGTGTATGCTGACACCAATATAAATACCATTTTTGTCCAGCGTGACTTTTGGGCCCCCTCCAGCTCTGGGTCTATTTGACGTTATCCAAGATGACACGAGCTCCAAGGGTCTCAATCTTGCTTCCCGTTTATAACGGCATTTCATTCCTTAAGGCTGCTGTTGAAAGCGTGCTCTCGCAGACTTACTTCGACTACGAGCTTATCATTCTTGACGATGGCTCCACAGACGGATCTTCTTCGGTCTTGAGCACCCTGTCCGACTCGCGAATCCGCTTGATTCGCCAAGATAATATTGGCTTAGCGGCGACTCTAAACAGGGGCATTTCAGTGGCCCGCGGTACATACGTTGCCCGCCAAGACCAAGATGACCTATCTCATCCCGATCGCCTCGCCTTGCAGGTGGCCTACATGGATGCACATCAAGACTGTGTTCTGGTGGGTTCATGGGCCCAAATCATGGAGGTGGATCGTCTCGTGGAACGGTTTCACCGCCATCCTGTTGATGAGCCAACGTTGCGCTATCAATTGTTGTTCAACAACCCGTTTGTCCATAGCTCTGTTCTCCTGCGACGTTCCGCTTTGCAGCAGGTCGGTGGCTATACGACAGACCCTGCACGCCAGCCACCGGAAGACTATGAGCTGTGGTCCCGACTTTCTCGGATAGGTGCAGTCGCGAACCTTGATGAGATTCTGCTCGTCTATCGGGAGATTCCGGGAAGCATGTCCCGAATCGGCCCGTCCCCTTTCCGTAGTCGCCTGATCACGATCTGCGCGGAAAACATCGCTGCTGCAGCCGGCTTGTCCAGTGAAGACCCCTCTGTGCGTGCCATCGCCGCCCTCACCCATGGTGACACTTCGGAGCTGCAGCAATCCCCTGATTTCGGCCGCATGCAGGATGTCCTCCTGCTGGCCATCCAGAGTCTGGCCTCGGGCGAGGCGCTGACACCCCTCCGCCAGGATGCCATTGCCCGCATTCAGGCGATGAAGGCCAACTGGGTGTCGCGCAATACCCCTATCTACAACGTTCTTAATTCCGCTGGCCCTTTACGGAATATGGCCAAGCGGATCTGGCGTCTGGCAAAGCGGTTCATATGAGCGTGATCAAGACGATTGTCATCGGCGGTGCCGGCTTCATCGGTGCCCATGTCAGTCAAGCCCTGATCGACTCAGGACGGGACGTGACCATCGTGGGCCGGCGCCCCCCCGGAACCCACACGGCCTCCCTGGCTTGCACCTACTGCTGCGCCGATCTCGGCAACCGCGCCCAGATGCGGGAGATCCTCGAGCCGAGCTGCGAGGTGATCGACCTGGCCTACGCCACCGTCCCGAAGACCAGTTACGGCGATCCCGTCTTCGACTTGCTTGCGAATCTGCCTGGGAGCGTCGGATTGCTTGAGGAGGCGATGGCCGTGGGGGTCCGCCGTCTGCTGCTTGTTTCCTCCGGAGGCACGGTCTACGGCCCGCCCTGCGCCCTGCCCATGGCGGAATCCCACCCGACGGCTCCCATCAGTCCCTATGGCATCACCAAACTGACTATCGACCACTACGCCCTGATGTTTCATCACACCCGCGACCTGCCGGTGGTGGTGGTGCGGCCGGCCAACGCCTACGGCGTCCAGCAGCGTTCCCGGACCGGCCAGGGTTTCCTCGCCGCTGCCATCGACGCCATCCTTTCGGGCCGTGAGATCGAGATCTATGGCGAAGTGGGAACCATCCGCGATTACATCCACGTCAGCGATGTGGCCAGCGGCATCCTTGCGGCCCTGGACTTCGGGGGCGATGGTGAAATCTATAATCTTGGCACCGGCATCGGGGCCAGCAATCTCGATGTGATCGCCATGCTGCAGCCGTTGGCCGAAGCGGCCGGCCATACCATTCAGGTGCGCCATCTGCCCTCACGACGATTCGATGTGGAGGCCAATGTGCTGGATGCGAAGAAGCTTTCCTCTGCCTGCGGATGGCATCCGGATGTTTCTCTCCAGAGCGGTCTCGCGGAGATGTGGGATCATGCCCTGATGATGTCCTCCTCTACCTGAGGACACCCCCTGCCCGCCCGATTCACAACCATGGGACTCCTTACTCGGCTGCTGGATCGTCGTGGGTCCTCCGCCGAACGTTCGACCTCCCTGGATTCCTTCCTCAGCGCGACCAACCCCTCCCGCAATCCCGCCTGCGGGGAATTCGAGGTGGATGGCTGGGTCACCTCAGCGTTCGTGGCCCAGACGCTGGTTCCCGTGGTCGGCGTTCATCCCTTCCCCCTCCAGGAACTGATGCTGATGACGGCGACGGTCTGCCGTTTTCAGCCGTCCCTGATCTTTGAATGGGGCACCAATATCGGCAAGTCGGCGCGCATCTTTCATGAGATTGCCCAGTATTTCCATATCCGTACCACCATCCATTCCTGCGATCTTCCTGACGACGTCGATCATGTGGAACACCCCCACGCCCAGCGGGGCGCCATGGTGCGGGGCCTGGAGGGCGTCCAGCTCCACCAGGGCGACGGCCTGACCACATCCCTCGGCCTGTGGGAGCGGGCGGGGCGTCCCCCTTCCCCCCTGTTCTTCCTGGATGGCGACCACAGCCACGCCAGCGTCAGGCGGGAGATCGACGGGATCCTGGCGGCCGTCCCCGATCCGGTGCTGCTGCTCCACGACACCTTCCTCCAGTCCCCCGAATCCGGCTACAACGTCGGCCCCCGCCAGGCCGTTGAGGACTCCCTGTCCGCCCACCCCGGCCGCTTCCGGGCGGTGCATTCCGGCCTCAGCCTCCCTGGTATGACCCTGCTCTATTCCGCCGCCACGGCTGCGGCGTAGGTTCGCCCCAGCCCCGCCGGCCCATGAAGATCCTCCATACGGTCGAGTCCTATCTGCCGGCCCGCCATGGCATGTCGGAGGTGGTGCGGCAGATCTCCGAGCGGCTGGTGGCCCGGGGCCATGACGTCACCGTGGCCACCCGCAGCGACCCGGCGCGCACGGGCGACAGCATCGAGGGGGTGAAGGTCAGGGGATTCGACGTCCAGGGGAAGAGTGCGGTGGGGGTCTGGGGGGATGTCTCGGGCTACCAGCGTTACCTGCTCGCCTCCGATGCCGATGTGATCGTCAACTTCGCGGCGCAGCAGTGGGCCACCGACCTGATGCTGCCGCTGCTGCCCCAGCTGAAGGCCCGCAAGGTGTTCGTTCCGACGGGCTTTTCCGCCCTGGGGGATCCCACCTTCGCCGCCTATTTCGCCGCCATGGGCGAATGGATGCGCAGCTATGACACCTGCGTCTTCCTCTCCGACTCCTACCGCGACATCGACTTCGCCCGCCGGGAGGGCGTCGAGCGCATCGCCATCATTCCCAACGGGGCGGCGGCCGAGGAGTTCGTGCGCCCCCGCGACCCTGGCCTGCGGGCCCGGCTCGGGATTTCCGAGCAGGATCTGCTGATCCTGCATGTCTCCGGCTACCTCTCGGTGGCCAAGGGGCAGGCCGAAGCGCTCGACATCTTCTCCCATTCCCAGTTGCGGCAGGCCACCCTGCTGCTGGTCAGCCCGGATTTCTCCCAGTCCCTGGCCCGCTCCCTGACGCCGCGCCAGCTGGCCCGGGGCCTCTATCACCTGCTGCGGGGCAAGGGGCTGCGGGCCCTGGCCTTCCCCACCCAGCTGCAGGTGATGAAGCGGCTCAACCGGCGGCGCAACGCGGCGGCTGGCAGGCAGGTGCTTGGCCATGCTCTCTCGCGTCACGACACGGTGAGCGCCTTCCTGGAGGCCGACCTGCTGCTGTTCCCCTCCTGGATCGAGTGTTCCCCCCTGGTGCTGTTCGAAGCCGCCGCTTCCCACACGCCGTTCCTGGTCACGCCGGTGGGCAATGCGGCCGAGATCATCGCCTGGACAGGGGGAGGGCAGCTGTTGCCCGCCCAGTGCAGTGACGACCGGGAGGGCAGCATGCGGGCCGATGTGGCCGCCGGGACCCAGCGGCTGGAGGCCCTGGTGGCCGACGCCCCCGCCCGCTCCAGGATGGCCGCCTCTGCCCACCGGGCCTGGCAGGCCCACTTCACCTGGGAGCGCATCGCCGACCAGTACGAACGGCTGTACCGCTGCCTTCTGGAGGGGGAGGCGATCACTGACCAGTTCCCTGCCCCGCCCCAGCTCTGATGCGCACCCTCACCCTGATCTTTTCCAAGGATCGTCCCTTGCAGTTGCAGGCGACCCTGGCGTCGTTCGCCCTGCACTGCCGGGAGGCGGCGCAGACGCCGGTCACGGTGCTCTATCGGACCAGCTCAGAGGCGTTTGCCCAGGGTTACGCCCAGCTGCAGCAGGAGTTCCAGGGCCGGCTCCTGATCGATTGGGTGGAGGAGCGCTCCTTTCGCCACGATCTACTGGCCTGTCTGCGGCAACCCCCCGCTGCCTCCCGCTGGCGCCGGCTGCTGGATCGCCTGCGGCTGCGCTCCTGGCGCGCCAGCTGTGAGCAACTGCTGTTTCTCGTGGACGACAACATCTTCGTGCGGCCCTTTTCGTTCCACGCGATCGTGGAGGCCCTGGAGCAGCAGCCCTCCGCCATCGGCTTCTCCCTGCGCGTGGGCCGGAACACCACGACGTGTTACTCGATGAGCTGTACTCAGCCGTTGCCGGAATTCATGCCCGTGGAGGGTGGGCTGCGTTTTCGCTGGGTGGGACAGACCGGCGACTTCGGCTATCCGATCGAGGTGTCCAGTTCCGTCTATCGCCTCGCCGACCTGATCGGCCTGCTGCGGACGCTCCCCTACACCAACCCCAACCGTCTTGAGCAGGTGCTGTCCTCCTCCAGTTCCCTTTTCGCCTTCAGCAAGCCTGATCTGCTCTGTTTCGATCGGTCCGTCGCCTTCTGCGCGCCGATCAACAAGGTGCAGACAATCCTCGACAACCGGGCCGGCGAAAACGACGGTTACTCGAGTGAGTCCCTGCTGGAGCGCTTCTTCGACGGGCAGCGGGTGGATGTCGAGTCCCTGCGGGATTTCGTTCCCCAGGCGGCCCATGTGGAAATCGATCTGCCCTTGCAAGCCACCCAGGCGCCGTGACGGCGCGCGTCGCGACCCTGTTCTGCATGAAGGGGGACACACCGGCGGCCCTGGCCCTGCGGGCCATCCGCAGCACGGCCTCCAGTCTGGCCCCCGGAGACCTGCTGTACCTGCGCGTCGATGGGGGCCGGCTCACGGACCCCGAGGTGTTCCGAGCCGCCGCCGCTCCCGCCACGCTGGTGCTGCGGGAAGTGGCGGAAGCCCGAGGACTCGCCCACGGCCTCAACCAGCTTCTTGAGGAGGCGCTGCGGGATCCAGGTGTTGCCTTCCTGGCGCGAATGGATGCCGATGATGAATCCCTTGCCGAACGCATGGCGTGCCAACGCCAGTACATGATCGAGCATGAAGACGTTGACATTCTTGGCACGGCCTGCCACGAAGTTGATGAGCACGGCGCCTATCTTCAGCTCAAGCGGATGCCCATCAGCCACGCTGCCATTGTGGCCACCTTGCCGCGCAGCAATCCCCTGAATCACCCCACGGTGATGCTGCGTCGCCGTGTTTTTGAGTCCGGTCTTCGTTACCGCGAAGATGTGAAACGCACGGAGGACTATCATCTCTGGATCGCGGCAGCGAGGTCGGGCTTTGTGTTCGCCAACCTGCCGGAACCGCTGCTGAACTTCCAACGTGATTCCGCCTTCTTCCGGCGCCGTGGCGGCTGGCAGCAGGCGTGGGCGGACCTCCACGTCCGGCTCCGGGCGATGCGGGAGCTTCGGTTGTATTCACCGATGAATCTTCTGTGGGCTTTCGCGGCCTTTGGCCTGCGAATCCTGCCGGCCAGCCTGCAGAGCTGGCTCTATCGCCGATTGCGGTAGCCGTTCCGATTCCGCTGTCTCCAGGCCCACCCATCCCGACAGATGTCCTCCAGACTTCGCCTGGTGGACCAGCCCAGAAGTTGCTTGGCGGCAGAGGAATCGGCCACACTCTCTGCCACATCGCCTGGCCGGCGCGGCGCAAACTCATAGGCCACAGGACAGCCGTTGATCCTCTCGAAGGCCTGGATCATTTCGAGCACAGAATGGCCATGGCCACTGCCCAGATTGAGGGTCAGGATCTGTTCGTCGGATGCCAGGAGCACGTCCAGAGCCTGCCGATGGCCTTCGGCGAGATCCATCACATGGATGAAGTCGCGGATGCCGGTGCCATCGGGTGTGGGCCAGTCGGAGCCGAAGATCTGCACGTGGGGGCGGATCCCCATGGCCACCTGTGTGATCAGGGGAAAGAGATTCGAGGGCACCCCATTGGGGTCTTCGCCGATGCAGCCGCTGGGGTGGGCGCCGACGGGGTTGAAATAGCGCAATCGCGCGATGCGCCAGCGCGGTTCACTCTGGGCGACATCGGCCAGCAGCTGTTCGACAGCCGCTTTGGTCTGACCGTAGGGATTGGCCGGCTGAATGCAGGAACTTTCCGGGATCGGCAACGCCTTGGGGAAGCCGTAGAGCGCGGCGGTGCTGCTGAACACGATGGTGCGGCAGGCGTGCCGGCGCATGGCCTCCAGCAGGCAGCGCGTGCCTTCGACGTTGACATGCCAGTAGCTGAGCGGTTGGTGGATCGAGTCCCCCACAGCTTTGAGGCCGGCGAAGTGCAGAACGGCCGTGACTTCTGAGCTCTCCCCGGGGCCTCCGCATCGGAACGCCTGATCCAGATCCTCAGAGCTTCTGATATCACCGTTGATGAAGATCAGTTGGCTTTCTCCCGTGGCCGAGGTCCACACCTGGTGGCCGCTGGCCTGGCCTGGGCTGAGGTTGCAGAGCTCTGCGACGCGGTGAAGTGCTTCTACGCTGCTGTTCTGCAGGTTGTCGACAACAACCACGCGATGGCCCGCACCGATCAGGACGAGACAGGTGTGGCTGCCGATGAAGCCGGCTCCTCCAGTGATCAGGACAGTCGCCAAAGACCGTTGTCATTCATTTCTGATCCTACGAGGTCATGGGGCTCTATGCATCGTCTTGAAGTCGGCTCTGGATGGCAGTTGACAACTGACAGGCTGGGCCCCTCGGGCTCTTGCCAGCAACCGGATTGTCTTGATCAGGATAAGAATATCCAGCATGAGACCGGCATTGCGCAGGTAATAAAGATCGTAGCTTAGTTTCATCCTGCTGTCTTCAATGCTGGCGCCGTAGGGGTAGCAGACCTGCGCCCATCCGCTGAGGCCGGGCCGCACCCAGTGGCGCACGCGATAATGCTGGATCTGTTGTTCGAGAGTGTCTTCAATCTCGGGTCGTTCAGGCCTTGGGCCGATCAGGCTCATTTCACCTTTGAGAACGGCAATCAGCTGGGGCAGTTCATCGATGCGCAGGCGTCTCAATGTGTTTCCCACCAGGGTGACGCGAGGGTCATTGCGGCTGGCCCAGCGGGCCCCACGCGCCTCCGCTTCCTGGCACATGGTTCTCAACTTCCAGACCTCAATGGCTTCCCCGTAGAGCCCTGTTCGCTTCTGGCGGTAGAGGATGCCCCCCCCGTCTTCGAAGCGGATGGCGATGGCGGCGATCACCAGGATTGGCGCTGTGACCACCAGCAACAGGCTGGCGACAATTAAGTCCCCCAGGCGTTTGAGCCGCCATCCCCAGCGGTTGGGTTGCAGTTCGAACCCATCCGCCTGCAAGAGCCATCGGCTCGAAAAGAGTTCCGGTGGAACCCGCTGGAGGTGATGCTCGGCCCAGATCACGAGGCTGCAGACGCTGGCGCCGCGTTCGCGCCGTGCCAGCAACTTCTGCAGCAGGGCATCGTCCAGTTCGGCGGCCTCGCTCACCGCGATGCCATCCACCGTCAGCAGGATTGTCTCGAAGTCCGATGCGAGCGCCCGGCAGTCGCCGTAGTGCAGCTCCAGCAGTGGCTGTCCGCCGTCACGTTCGAGTTCACGCTGGACCACGTCCAGCTCGGCGGCCTCCCCAACAAGCATCCAGGCCTGGCGCCGGCTCAGCAGCCGTGTGACGACCAGCTGGGCCGTTCCGGAGGCCAGCGTGACGGCCGCCAGCAGGGGAAGGATGAAGTTCCGGAACGTCCGCGGATCTTCAACCTTCAGTCCCCAGTTGAGGACAACGACGACGACGGCGAGCACCAGCAGGGCGACAACGGCGGTCGCGCCCAGGTGTCGGCGCTGGGAATCCCGCTGCCCCTGGTCGGGCTTGGAGTAGCGCCCCAGCAGGTACGAGACCCCCACCCAGAGTCCGACCAGGCCCACGATGGAGCCGGTGACACCGGCCCAGCGGTCGAACCGCTGCAGGAACAGGCTGTTGTAGGTCCCCAGCAGCAGCAGGGTGTCGAACAGGGCCAGCCCCAGCAGCAGCCGCCGCTGTCTCAGCCAGGGAGTTCGCCACCACATGCCTTGCCGCCGCCGCCACCTGTGGACTTTATGGGTGGTTCCGCCTGGCGCCCGAGACCTTCGGATTTGGCGTCATCGCCCCCATTTGACCGAGGGGCCCCCCATGGGGCATGCTCATTTCGCCGAGGTTGATCGGCATGGTCCAGCCCATTGCCTCAACAGGCAATCCTGCGCAGGCCCATCGAGTGCGGATGTAGCTCAGTGGTAGAGCATCTCCTTGCCAAGGAGAGGGTCGAGAGTTCGAATCTCTTCATCCGCTTGTCTGTTTCAGCATCAGCCGTTGGCTGTCCACCCGGCTGAAGCCAAGCTTTTCGTAGAAGCCCTCCCCCGTGGTGGTCATCAGGTAGACGCGTTCGGCTGCGGCCACGGGAGGGCTGGCCAGCAGGTCCTCGACGATCCGGCGGCCGAGCCCCTGGCCCTGGTGGTCTTCGGCCACCACCACGTCCCAGAGCACGGCGCGAAACACACCGTCGCTGGTGGCCCGCCCGAATCCCACCAGCTCCTTACCCTGCCAGGCGCTCACCACCACCTGGCTGCCGCTGAGCATGCGCCCCAGCTGGGATCGCTGGCGTCCGGTGGCCCAGAAGCTGTGGCCGTCGAGCAGGGCGCCGAGGGCCGCCAACTGCCAGCGCAGGCGCAGGCACAGGACGCCGTGGCGGACCAGCCGGACCGGGGCGGCGGCGGGGTCGGCGGGCCTGGGGGTGGCTGTGCTCAACGGGCCGGTGTGGAGGGCAACAGTTGCAAATCCTGCTCGGTGGCCGGTGCCGGAGGGTCCTGCGGGTGTGGATCCCCGACGAAAGAGACGCCGAGAACCCTTGCAGCAGCTCGTTTCTTCGCTCTCGGCCACGGTTTTGCGATGGTAGGGTAAGTAACTACGGACAGGCTTTCTCCATGCTCAAGCTGCTGCTGGGTGATCCCAATGCCCGCAAGCTGAAGCGCTACCAGCCGCTGGTGTCCGACATCAACCTGCTGGAAGAGGAGATCGAGCCCCTCAGCGACGAGGAGTTGCGGGGCCTGACGGCCGAGTTCCGCCAGAAGCTGGAGAAGCCTGAGACGGCCGCTCGGCGCAAGGCCCTGCTCGACGAGCTGCTGCCCCAGGCCTTCGCGGTGGTGCGCGAAGCGGGCAAGCGGGTGCTGGGCATGCGCCACTTCGATGTGCAGCTGGTCGGTGGCATGGTGCTGCACAACGCCCAGATCGCCGAGATGAAGACCGGCGAGGGCAAGACCCTGGTGGCCACCCTGCCGGCCTACCTGAACGCCCTCACCGGCCGAGGCGTCCATGTGGTCACTGTGAACGACTATCTGGCCCGCCGTGACGCCGAGTGGATGGGCCAGATCCACCGCTTCCTGGGTCTGAGCGTCGGCCTGATCCAGCAGGACATGAGCCCGCCGGAGCGGCGTCGCAATTACGCCTGCGACATCACCTACGCCACCAACTCCGAACTGGGATTCGACTACCTGCGCGACAACATGGCGAGCGACATCGCTGAGGTGGTGCAGCGCGAGTTCCAGTACTGCATCATCGACGAGGTGGATTCGATCCTCGTCGACGAAGCCCGCACCCCGCTGATCATCTCTGGTCAGATCGAGCGGCCCCAGGAGAAGTACATGCAGGCGGCCCGGATCGCCGGTGAGCTGGTGCGTGCGGCCGAGATGGGCAAGGACGGCATCGATCCCGAGGGTGACTACGAAGTCGACGAGAAGCAGCGCAACGTCACCCTCACCGACGAGGGCTACCAGAAGGCGGAGCAGCTGCTCGGCGTCCAGGACCTCTTCAACCCCCAGGACCCCTGGGCCCACTTCATCAACAATGCCCTCAAGGCCAAGGAGCTGTTCGTCAAGGACGTCAACTACATCGTGCGCGACTCCGACGCGGTGATCGTCGACGAATTCACCGGTCGGGTGATGCCGGGTCGCCGCTGGAGCGACGGCCTGCACCAGGCGATCGAGGCCAAGGAGGAGCTGCCGATCCAGCCCGAGACCCAGACACTGGCCAGCATCACCTACCAGAACTTCTTCCTGCTCTACCCCCGGCTGGCGGGCATGACCGGCACCGCCAAGACTGAAGAAGTGGAGTTCGAGAAGACCTACAAACTCGAGGTTGCCGTGGTGCCCACCAACCGGACCCGTTCCCGCGCCGACTGGCCCGATCAGGTCTACAAGACCGAAACGGCGAAATGGCAGGCCGTGGCTTCCGAGACCGCCCAGGTGCACCAGTCCGGCCGTCCGGTGCTGGTGGGCACCACCAGCGTGGAGAAGTCGGAGCTGCTCTCCACCCTGCTGCAGGAGCAGCAGGTCCCCCACAACCTGCTCAACGCCAAGCCCGAGAACGTGGAGCGGGAGGCCGAGATCGTGGCCCAGGCGGGCCGGGCCGGGGCCGTCACCATCGCCACGAACATGGCTGGCCGGGGCACCGACATCATCCTGGGCGGCAACAGCGATTACATGGCCCGCCTCAAGCTGCGGGAGGTGCTGCTGCCCCGGCTGGTGCGCCCTGAGGAGGGCCACCGACCCCCGGTGCCCCTGCAGCGTTCCACCGAAGCGCCCTCCGGCTTCGGCGGCGCCGTGGCGCCGAGCTCCAGGCCCGCCTCCGAGGCCAAGGCCATCGGTAACCTCTACCCCTGCAGCCTCTCCGCCGACACCGATTCGGCCCTCGCCAGCTTCTCCCGTGAACTGGTGGCGGCCTGGGGCGACCGCGCCCTGACCGTGCTGGAACTCGAGGACCGGATCGCCCAGGCGGCTGAGAAGGCCCCCACTGACGATCCCCAGATCCAGCGCCTGCGGGAGCTGATCGCCCAGGTTCGCGCCGAGTACGACGGGGTGGTCAAGCAGGAGGAGGGCCAGGTGCGCACCGCCGGAGGCCTGCATGTGATCGGCACCGAGCGCCACGAATCGCGCCGCGTCGACAACCAGCTGCGGGGCCGGGCCGGCCGCCAGGGCGACCCGGGCAGCACCCGCTTCTTCCTCTCCCTCGAGGACAATCTGCTGCGCATCTTCGGCGGCGACCGGGTGGCGGGCCTGATGAACGCCTTCCGGGTGGAGGAGGACATGCCGATCGAATCGGGCATGCTCACCCGCTCTCTGGAGGGGGCCCAGAAGAAGGTGGAGACGTACTACTACGACATGCGCAAGCAGGTGTTCGAGTACGACGAGGTGATGAACAACCAACGCAAGGCGGTGTACACCGAGCGGCGTCGGGTGCTGGAGGGCCGGGAGCTCAAGCAGCAGGTGATCGGCTATGGCGAGCGCACCATCGACGACATCGTCGAGGCCTACGTGAATCCGGACCTGCCGCCCGAGGAATGGGATCTCACCCGCCTAGTGGAGAAGGTCAAGGAGTTCATCTACCTGCTGGAGGATCTCTCCCCCGAGCAGGTGAGCGGCCTCTCGATGGAGGAACTCAAGGCCTTCCTGCAGGAGCAGATGCGCAATGCCTACGACATCAAGGAAGGCCAGATCGAGCAGATGCGGCCGGGCCTGATGCGCGAGGCGGAGCGCTTCTTCATCCTTCAGCAGATCGACACCCTCTGGCGTGAACATCTGCAGGCCATGGAAGCCCTGAGGGAGTCGGTGGGTCTGCGCGGCTACGGCCAGAAGGATCCCCTGATCGAATACAAGAACGAGGGCTACGACATGTTCCTGGAGATGATGACCCAGATGCGCCGCAACGTGATCTACTCGATGTTCATGTTCCAGCCCCAGGTGCCCCAGGCCGTCACGGCCTGAGGGGAGTCTCCTCGCTGTTGGCGGTTTCGCCGAGGAACTCCAGAATCTCCCGATCCTTCAGGTTCTGGGCCTTGCCACCGCAGGGCTCGGTCAGGGGCCTGCCGGCAGCCACCTCCTGCAGGCAGGCCTGCAGCCGGTTGACGTCGTTCTCCAGGCTGTCGATCCGCTCCATCAGGTTGCGGATCACCGACGCCTCCGCATCCGGCAGGGCGGAGTGGGCCAGGGGATCGATGCGGGCCCCCGCCTGGTGGATCACCCGGCCGGGTATGCCCACCACAGTGCTGTCGGCCCCCACGTTCCGCAACAGCACTGAGCCGGCGCCGATGCGGGTGTTGCTGCCCACGGTGATCGCCCCCAGCACCTTGGCCCCTGCCCCCACCACCACGTTGTCCATCAGGGTGGGGTGGCGCTTGCCGTGCTCCTTGCCCGTGCCCCCCAGGGTCACGCCCTGATACAGGAGGCAGTTGTCGCCGATGACGCTGGTTTCACCGATCACCACGCCCATGCCGTGGTCGATGAACACGCCCCGGCCGATCCGGGCCCCGGGGTGGATCTCCACCCCGGTGAGCAGGCGCCCCAGCTGGCTCAGCATCCGCGGCAGCAGGGGCAGCCCCAGGCGCCAGAGGCGGTGGCTGACGCGGTGCAGTTCCAGGGCGTGGAAGCCCGGGTAGCAGAGCAGGATCTCCAGGGTGCCCCTGGCCGCCGGATCCCGCTGCCGGATGATGGCCAGGTCGGCCCTGATTGCATCGAGCATGGGTTCCGGCCGTCAGACCGCCAGGAGGCCGATCTCCTTGCGCAGTTGGTCAATGGTGGCGCTGCCAAGGTAGCTCTGCGCACAGTGCACCATGGGCAGGCGCATCAGCTGGGCGCGGTTCTGGCGCAGGGTCTGCTCCACCAGGGGCAGGCTGGGCTTGTCGCAGATCACGTGGCTGGAGGCCCGCAGCAACGCCAGCAGGCGACTGCTGGTGTCGGGATTGGCCGTCATCACCAGCAGCTCGTTGCCCCGCATGCTGTGCAGGATCACTTCGGCGGCCCGCAGGATCCCCGGGCTGATGCTCACCAGGCCCACGCAGCTGCCGGGACGCAGCTCCTTGAGCATGCCCAGTTCGTGGCCGAAGTCGTTGAGGTCGACCGGCACGGCCCGCACCCCGTGCACCTTGGCGATCTGCTCCACCTCCTGGAGGAAATAGCGGCTGGTGACCACCGTTCCCTTGCTGGAGGTTTCCAGCACCGATTCGAGCTCCTCGATCGGCACCACCTCCACCGGCACCTCCAGGCTGGGCCTGAGTTCTTCGGCGATCAGGATCGAGGCGCCGATGTCCTCGCGGGAGGTGCTCACCAGCACCCGGGCGCCGCAGCGCAGCCGCCAGTCGATCTCACGGGTCAGCAGTTCCCGCGCCTGCTGCAGGGTGCAGCCGGCATTCAGCAGCCCATCGACGCTCTGGCGCACCTCCCGGTCGATGTCGGGCAGGGCCTTGCTGCGCAGCCCCGGCGGCGGCTTGATCTCGCGCGGGTTCTGCTGATCGCGCACGTAGATCCCTGAGCCGGCCATGGCCTCCACCACGCCGTCGGTTTCGAGCTGGCGGTAGACCTTGCTGATCGTGTTGCGGTGCAGGCCGGTCTGCATGGCCAGCTGGCGCGTGCTCGGCAGCCTGTGGCCCGGGGGGTAGTGCCGGGCGGCGATGGCGAAGCAGATCTGGTTGTACAGCTGGGTCGACGCCGGGATGTCGCTCTCCTGCTGAATGTGAAAACGCACGCCAGTGTGGCCAGGGGTCCTGGCCGCCACCCTAAGGAGCTTTGGCCCCCGTGACAATTCCCTCGTTGTCATACGACCATGTGCCGGTTGCCCTGTGCCGGTTTGTCCCCTTCCGATTCCGTCGCCTCCTGGCTGCAGCTCGAGCCCCGGCGGCCGGGCCAGGTTCCGCTGCGCTGCTGGTGGGCCCGGCCCGCCGTCAGCGCGCCCCGGGGTGGGGTGCTGGTGCTGCCGGAGGTGTTCGGCATCAACGGCTGGATCCGCAGCGTCACGCAGCGACTGGCTGAGGCGGGCTACGCGGCCCTGGCGGTGCCGCTCTACGCCCGCACCGCCCCTGAGCTGGAGCTGGGTTACGGCCCCGGCGACCTGGCGCTGGGCCGCAGCCACAAGGAGCGCACCAGCACCGACCAGCTGCTGGCCGATGTGGCCCTCGCCGCCGATTGGTTGCAGCCGCAGTTGCCCGCCCCTGCCGCCGGCCTGGGGTGTGTGGGGTTCTGTTTCGGTGGCCACGTCGCCCTACTGGCGGCCACCCTGCCCGCAGTCGCCGTCACGGTGGATTTCTATGGGGCGGGCGTGGCATCGGGCCGACCCGGCGGCGGTCCCGCCAGCCTGGAGCTAGTGCCGTTGATCGGCGGCACGCTGCTGTGCGTCTGCGGCGATGGGGATCCCCTCATCCCCCCGGCTGATGTGGCCGCGATTGCAACAGCCCTCTCGGCCGCCAACGACGCCCGGGTTCTGGCCGCGGTCCCGGCCCTGCCTCACGGGCTGGTGCTGCTGGAAGGGGGCCACGGCTTCATGTGCTCGGCCAGGGCCGACCATCGCCCAGAGGCGGCGGAACAGGGATGGTCACTGCTGCTCAACAGCTTCGAGCAGGTGCTGGGGGCGCCGGGGGGCTTGGGGCGAGCCTGAAGCAGGGCTCAGCCGGCCGCGGCTGCCGCCGTCTTGCCGGCCGCCTGTTTGCGGGGGCTCAGGAACATGATCATGTTGCGGCCTTCCCGCTTGGGGGGCTGTTGGATCTCGGCGTTCTCTTCGAGATCCTTGGCCATGCGATAGAGCAGCTGTTCGGCCAAGGCCGTGTGCTGGATCTCCCGGCCCCGGAAGATCACCGTGCACTTCACCTTGTCGCCGGACTTGAGGAAGCGCACCGCCTGACCGATGCGCACCTGGTAGTCGTGCAGATCGATCTTGTAGCGCATCTTCACCTCCTTGACTTCGGTCTGGTGCGACTTCTTCTTGGCCTCCTTGGCCTTCTTCTCCTGCTCGAACTTGTACTTGCCGTAATCCATGATCCGGCAGACCGGCGGATCGGCCTTCTCGCTCACCAGGACCAGATCCAGCTCGCGGTCGCGGGCGACCTCGAGGGCCGCCTCTCGGGTGATGACTCCCAGTTGACTGCCGTCCGCATCCACCACACGAAGGTTGGGGTAGCTGATGCGGTCGTTGATGTTGGGCAGCTCCCGCACGGGAGCACGGCGGTCAAAACGGGGACGGGGAGGCATTCACAGGGGCGGTTAGCTGTTCACCCTAAACCGCCCGTGGCCGCCGCCAGCGCCCGGTGAAGCACATCCGCCTCCGAAGCCCCTTCTGTGGCCGTGTCCGTCAGCCAGAGGGGGTGGTGCTGGCGACGGAACCAGGTGCGCTGGCGTTTGGCGTATTGGCGGGTTCGCCGCTCCGTGAGGGCGATCGCCGCGTCCCGCTCCAGTTCGCCCCGCAGCAGCCGTGTGGCTTCGCCGTAGCCGATCGTGGCCAGCAGGGGGCAGTCGGCGCCGAAACGATCGATCAGCTGGGCCGTTTCCTCCACCAGGCCGCTGCCATAGAGGGCGGCCGTGCGCTGCCCGATGCGCTGGGGCAGGTCGGCCGGATCCAGGCCCAGCTCCAGCACCCGCCAGGGGGGAGGGCAAAGGCTCTGCTGGGCCGACAGGGGCCGCCCGGTGGCGTAGAGCACCTCCAGGGCCCGGATGGTGCGCACCGCGTCGGCCGGGGCGATGCGCCCTGCTGCCCGGGGGTCGTTCTGCTGTAGCAGCTGGTGGCAGACGGCCTGACCCAGGGCGGCGAACTGGGCCCGCAGGGCGGGCTGGGGCGGCACCGCCGGCGGCTGCAGGCCCGCCAGGAGAGCCTTGAGATAGAGCCCGCTCCCCCCCACCAACAGGGCCACGCCCCGGCGCTGGTGTTCCGCCGCGATCGCGGCGCCGGCCAAGGCCGTGAACTCCTGCAGGGTGAGCGGCTGGTCGGGGTCGCTCAGATCCAGCAACTCATGGCGCACCCGGGCCCGCTGCTCGGGGGTGGGCTTGGCCGTGCCCACGTCCATGTGGCGGTACATCTGGCGGGAGTCCACCGAAAGCACGGCCAGATCAAGGGCTCCAGCCAGCTCGATCGCCAGGGCGGTCTTGCCGCTGGCCGTCGGGCCGAGCAGGGCGATCACCAGGGGCAGATCGGCACCAGGTTCGGCTCCGGGGGGGGGCGCCACGGGGGTCGGGAGCGGCGGCTGCAGGCCGGACGCGACAGGGGGATCGGGCCATCCTGCCGGAGGTGGGATCGTGGGGTGATTGCACCCCTGGCGCAAATCGGTTCCCAGAGGCGCCTGAGCGGCCCTCCGGGACGGCGGTGGTAGATTGGCCTTTGCGCAGCGTCCTTTGGGAGCCGCTTCGCCCCATTGCCCCGGGATTCGCGCCCTTGTCAGCCCCCTGGGGAGACCTTTTCTGAATGAGCGACGCCATCAAAGTCGAAGCGGCCTACGGCGCCGAACAGATTCAGGTGCTGGAAGGCCTGGAGCCGGTGCGCAAACGGCCGGGCATGTACATCGGCACCACCGGCCCGCGCGGTCTGCACCATCTCGTCTACGAGGTGGTCGACAACTCGGTGGACGAGGCCCTGGCCGGCCACTGCGACGCGATCGTGGTGACCCTGCATGCAGATGGCTCCGCCAGCGTCACCGATAACGGCCGCGGCATCCCCACCGATATCCATCCCCGCACCGGCCGCAGCGCCCTGGAGACGGTGCTCACCGTGCTCCACGCCGGCGGCAAGTTCGGCAGCGGCGGTTACAAGGTCTCCGGCGGTCTGCACGGTGTGGGCATCTCGGTGGTCAACGCCCTCAGCGAGTGGGTGCAGGTCACCGTCCACCGCCAGGGCCAGGTCCACCGCCAGCGGTTCGAGCGCGGACTCCCCATCGGTACCCTCGCCTCCGAGGACGCCCCCGACGCCGGCACCGGCACCGCGGTGCGCTTCCTGCCCGACCTTGAGATCTTCAGCGGCGGGATCGAGTTCGATTACCACACCCTCTCGGCCCGTCTGCGCGAGCTCGCCTATCTCAACGGCGGGGTTCGCATCGTCTTCCGCGATGAGCGGCCTGCAGCCACCAACGCCGCTGGCGAGGCCCATGAGGAGGTCTATCACTACGAAGGCGGCATCAAGGAGTACGTCGCCTACATGAATGCGGAGAAGGATCCTCTGCATGCCGAGATCATCTATGTGAACGCCACCAAGGACGGCGTCCAGGTGGAGGCGGCCCTGCAATGGTGCGTGGATGCCTATTCCGACAGCATCCTGGGCTTCGCCAACAACATCCGCACCGTCGATGGCGGCACCCACATCGAGGGCCTCAAGACGGTGCTCACCCGCACCCTGAACACCTTCGCCAAGAAGCGTGGCAAGCGCAAAGACGCCGACACCAACCTGGCCGGCGAGAACATCCGCGAGGGTCTGACGGCCGTGCTCTCGGTGAAAGTGCCGGAACCGGAATTTGAAGGACAGACCAAGACCAAGCTGGGCAATACCGAGGTGCGCGGCATCGTCGACACGACGGTGGGTGAGGCCCTGGGGGAGTATCTGGAATTCAACCCCCAGGTGATCGACCTGATCCTGGAGAAGGCCATCCAGGCCTTCAATGCCGCCGAAGCCGCCCGCCGGGCGCGGGAGCTGGTGCGGCGCAAGTCGGTGCTGGAAAGTTCCACCCTGCCCGGCAAGCTGGCCGACTGCAGCTCCCGCGACCCGAGCGAATCGGAGATCTACATCGTGGAGGGGGATTCGGCCGGTGGCTCCGCCAAGCAGGGCCGCGATCGACGCTTCCAGGCCATCCTGCCCCTGCGGGGCAAGATCCTCAACATTGAGAAGACCGACGACGCCAAGATCTACAAGAACACCGAGATCCAGGCCCTGATCACGGCCCTGGGCCTGGGCATCAAGGGCGAGGACTTCGAGGAGAAGAATCTGCGCTACCACCGCATCGTCATCATGACCGATGCGGACGTGGATGGCGCCCACATCCGCACCCTGTTGCTTACCTTCTTCTACCGCTATCAGAAGGCCTTGGTGGAGGGCGGCTATATCTACATTGCCTGCCCACCGCTATACAAGGTGGAACGCGGCAAGAACCATAACTACTGCTATAACGAAAACGAGCTCAAGAAAGTTCTCTCCGGCTTTGGCGAGAAGGCCAACTACAACATCCAGCGCTTCAAGGGTCTGGGCGAAATGATGCCCAAGCAGCTCTGGGAAACCACCATGGACCCTGAGACGCGCATGATGAAGCGGGTGGAAATTGAGGATGCCCTCGAGGCCGATCGGATCTTCACGATCCTGATGGGCGACAAAGTGGCTCCGAGGCGGGAATTCATTGAGACCCACAGCGCCGAGCTGGATTTCGCCCAGCTCGACATCTGATGACCCCACGCCATCCGATGCCGGTGCCGGCCTGGCGCTGGGCCGCCCTGCTCGGGTTCGCCCTGCTGGCCCCGGCGGCCCTGCCTGCGGGCGGCGGCGATCGGCGCTTGCCGGAAGTCCGGCGCCGCGAGCGCCAGGCCGAACCCCTGCTCAGCAACGGCAGCCTCGGGCTCCACTGCGCCCCCCGCTGCCAGGCCCCGGTGCTGGCGCGTCCAGAAGCCGGAGCCCCGTTGCGGGTGTTGCGTGAGTGGATGGAGCCCGGCGGCCGCCGCTGGCTCCAGGTGGAAGCTTCCACCGCAGCTGGCCGGGCCAGCCGCGGCTGGCTGGCCGGCTGACCTGCCCGGCCCTCGGGCGCTGATGGCTCAGTAGGCCAGGGCCTTCTCGATCGCGGCGACCAGCTCAGCCCCGTCCGGTTCCGCGGCGCTCTTGAAGCGGGCCAGCACGCTGCCGTCTTTGCCGATCAGGAACTTCTCGAAGTTCCAGGCCACGTCACCGGCGGGTTCGGCCTGGGTGAGGGTGTCGTAGGGGGCCGTCTTGGAGCCGGTGGCGTGCACCTTGTCGAACAGCTCGAAGCCCACGCCGTAGGTGGTGGAGCAGAACTGCTGGATCTCCTCCAGCGTGCCCGGTTCCTGGGCGCCGAAGTCGTTGCAGGGGAAGCCGAGGACGGCGAAGCCCTGGGGGCCGAAGCGATCCTGGATGGCCTGCAGGCCGGTGTACTGCCGCGTGAAGCCGCAGCGGCTTGCCACGTTGACAATCAACAGCACCGTCCCGGCCCACTCGCCGAGCCTGCGCTCTTCGCCGCTGGCGCTGCGCACCACCACGTCACTCACGTTCAGCGCCATGGATTTCTGATGGTGGAAGTTCGCTGCGGACCCTAGCGGCTGAGCCCATACACTCGTATCCACCGGCATGCGAGGAGCGATGGCTGAGGCCTCCGCCGTCGCCGAGGTGGTGGCCCGCCAGTTGGAGGGTCTGCTGCAGGCGGGCAACTACGACGGCGCCAAACTGCTGCTGCAGCCCGTGCAGGCGGTGGATTCCGCCGAGGCGATCGGCACCCTGCCGCGCACGCTGCAGGCGCTTGCCTTCCGGCTGCTGCCCAAGAACGAGGCCATCGAGGTCTACGAGTACCTCGAGGGCTCAGTGCAGCAGAGCCTGCTGGAGCGCCTGCGCTCCGGTGAGGTTCTGGAGCTGGTGGAGGAGATGTCCCCGGACGACCGGGTGCGGCTCTTCGACGAACTGCCGGCCAAGGTGGTCAGGCGTTTGCTGGCGGAGCTGAGTCCGGCGGAGCGGCGGGTCACGGCCCAGATGCTGGGGTATGAGGCGGAGACCGCCGGTCGCCTGATGACGACCGAATTCATCGACCTGAAGGAGTTCCACAGCGCCCAGCAGGCCCTCGATATCGTCCGCCGCCGCGCTCGGGACACGGAGACGATTTACAGCCTTTATGTGACTGACGCCTCGCGCCACCTCAGCGGCATGCTCTCGCTGCGGGATCTGGTGACGGCGGATCCGGAGGACCGGCTGGGGGATGTGATGACGCGGGAGGTGATGAGCGTCGCCACCGACACCGACCAGGAGGAGGTGGCTCGGGTGATCCAGCGCTACGACTTTTTGGCCGTGCCGGTGGTGGACCGGGAGCAACGGCTGGTGGGGATCGTCACCGTGGACGATGTCATCGACGTCATCCAGCAGGAGGCCACCCGCGACCTCTACGCCGCTGGCGCCGTGCAGGCCGGCGACGAGGACGACTATTTCCGCAGCAACCTGTTCACCGTGGCGCGTCGCCGGGTGGTGTGGCTGCTGGTGCTGCTGGTGGCGAACACGGGCACCTCGGCGGTGATCGCCTCCGAGCAGCTGGTGCTGAAGCAGGTGGTGCTGCTGGCGGCCTTCATTCCGCTGCTGATCGGCACCGGCGGCAACGTGGGGGCCCAGAGCTCCACCGTCGTCATCCGGGGCCTGAGCACCCAGCGACTCCAGTCCCTGGGGCCCTGGCGCACCATCGGCAGGGAGCTGGTCGCCGGGGCGTTGCTGGGCGGTCTGCTGGCGGTGGTGGTGGTGCCCTGGGCCTGGACCATGGGGGGCAGTGCGCTGGTGGCAACCTCGGCCGGCATCAGTCTGGTGGCGATCACCACCCTGGCCGCCACCGCAGGAGCGGCCCTCCCCCTGCTGTTCGACCGCCTCGGCCTCGATCCGGCCCTGATGTCGGCCCCGTTCATCACCACGGCCACGGACGTGGCGGGCGTTTTCATCTACCTCAAGACCGCCCAGCTGCTGCTGCCGCGGCTTGGCACCGGCTGACCCGGGGCTTCGGGGGTTTCTGAGAGGAGTTCACACTTCTTGATGTTACGCTTTACAGATAGTTATGGATCGCTCCCATGGTCGTCGCCCTCGCCATCGTCCAGCCGTCCGCTTCCGTTACGGCGCAGTCAGTGGTCCGCGCCTCGCCGGGCCGTTCCATGCCCCCCGTCGATGGCGATCTGGTCCGCTCCTACCTGCGGGACATCGGCCGGGTGCCGCTGCTGAGCCATGAGCAGGAAATCACCCTGGGGCGCCAGGTTCAGGAGCTGATGACCCTTGAGGAGATGCGTGAGGAGCTGAAGATGCGCTCCGGCGGCAGCGATCCGAGCCAGCAGGAGCTGGCGGTGGCCGTGGGCCTGCGGCCCGAGGTGCTGCGCAAGCGCCTGCATGCCGGCCGGCGCGCCAAGGAGCGGATGGTGGCCGCCAACCTGCGCCTCGTTGTGAGCGTCGCCAAGAAGTACACCAAACGGAACATGGAGCTGCTGGATCTGATCCAGGAGGGCACCATCG
>NZ_JAHLYP010000057.1 GCF_025127995.1 Synechococcus sp. CS-1332
GGGTGACGGCCAGGGCGAAGGCGGTGGCCACGGCCCCGTCCACCGCATTGCCCCCCGCCCGCAGGATCCCGGCGCCGGCCGCCGCCGCCAGCGGCTCCTGGGCGGCGACGATGCCGCGGGCCGACCAGAGGGGCCGGAAGCGCTGCTCCCCCTCCTGCAGCACGTTGCTGCCCAGGGCGCCGGCGGGCTGAAGGGCCCCAGAAGGCTGGGCGAATGCCGCGGGTACGGCCAGCACAACCAGCGCCACCCCGATGGCCCCCCGGCGCCCGTTGCTCATGGAGGATCTCCGTTCAGGCCTGCCACCGGCGTGCCGTAGCCGCCGCCCCCGGGGGTGGCGATCTCCAGCAGATCGCCGGGCTCCACCGCCACCTGGGCGCAGCCGGGGAGGTCCTCGATCCGGCCATCGGCGCGCTCCAGCCGGTTACGGCCCACCGCCCCGTCACCGCCTCCGGCCAGGCCGAAGGGAGGCACCCGCCGGGAACCCGAGAGAATGGCGGCAGTCATCGGCGCCAGGAAGCGCAGCCGCCGCACCACCCCCTCGCCCCCAGGCCAGCGGCCCACCCCGCCACTGCCTGTGCGGATGGCGAAGCGCTCCAGCCGCACCGGGAAGCGGTCCTCGAGGATCTCCGGATCGGTAAGGCGCGAGTTGGTCATGTGGCTTTGCACGGCGCTGGCTCCGGCGAAGCCGCTGCCATCGGCCCGCACGCCCGCCCCGGTACCGCCGCAGATGGTCTCGTAGTACTGACTGCGCGCATCACCGAAGCTGAGGTTGTTCATGGTGCCCTGGGCCGCCGCCATCAGCCCCAGGGCACCGAACAGGGCGTTGGTGACCGCCTGGGAGGTTTCGACGTTGCCCGCCACCACCGCCGCCGGCGGGCGGGGATGCAGCAGGGAGCCCTGGGGCACCACCAGATCGAGCGGATCGAAGCAGCCGTCATTGAGGGGAATCGCCTGGCCCACCAGGCAGCGGAACACGTAGAGCACCGCCGCCCGGGTGATCGCAAGGGGGGCGTTGAAGTTGCCGGGCTGCTGGGGGGAGGTGCCGGTGAAATCCACCGTGGCCCGCCGTGCGGCCCGGTCGATCCGCACCGCCACGGCGATGCGGCTGCCGTCATCGAGCTCCACCGCATGGGAGCCGCCCTCGAGACGATCGATGACGCCGCGCACGGCTTCGGCGGCGTTCGCCTGCACATGGCCCATGTAGGCCAGCACCTCGGCCACACCGGCCCGTTCGACCAGGCGCTGCAACTCCTCGACCCCCAGCCGGTTGGCCGCCACCTGGGCCTGGAGATCGGCCAGCAGCTGCTCCGGGTTGCGCACCGGGTGGGGACCGGCCGCCAGCCGGTTGCGCCACATCGCCGCCTCGAAGCGCCCACCCCGCAACAGGGGCACGTTGGCGAGCAGCAGACCCTCCTCGCTGATGCTGCGGCTGAAGGAGGGCATGGAGCCGGGGCTGATGCCGCCCACGTCGGCGTGGTGACCGCGGCAGGCCACGAAGAAGAGCGGAGGCCCGGAGCCATCGGCAACGAACACCGGCGTGATCACGGTGATGTCGGGCAGATGGGTGCCGCCGGCGAAGGGATCATTGGCGGCGATGGCGTCGCCTGGCGCCAGCGGCGGCACCGCCCCCCGCGCCACCGCCGCCAGCAGCTCGCCGACGCTTGCCCCCATCGAGCCCAGGTGCACGGGGATGTGGGGGGCATTGGCCACCAACCGGCCTTCAGCGTCGAACAGGGCGCAGGAGAAGTCGAGCCGCTCGCGGATGTTGACCGAGCGGCTGCTCTGCTGCAGGCGTACCCCCATCTGCTCAGCGATGGCGGCGAAGCGATGGTTGTAGAGCTCCAGCCGCACCGGATCGGAGCCGGCGGGTTCCGGCGCCGCTGAGGGTTGCGGCAGCGCCAGCTGGGCCGTCGCGGCCAGGCCCGACGGCGTCTGGGCTTCCCCGGGTTCCCAGGCCAGCAGCAGTTCGCCACCCGCCAGCACCCGGCCCGTCCAACCCGGCTCGAGCACGGTGGTGCCGGTGGGTTCCACCACCAGGGCAGGCCCCCGCAGCCGCTGGCCGGTCGCCAGCTGCTCGCGCCGCCACAGGGGCACCAGGTGCCAGGCCATGGCCGGGCCAGCTCCGCCGGCGGCGGGGGGAAGCTCCGGCAGACACAGGGGGGTGAGCTCGGGGGTCGGCGGCGACCCGGCGCCGGCCGGGGCGTCCGGAGCCGGTGCGGGTTCGCCCTCCGCCACCCCGGCGGTGAGCTCCACCGTCACCCGCTCCACCACCAGCGCCTCACCGAATACCACATGGCCGAAGCGGCGGCGTTGCTCCGCCTCATAGGCCTCGCGCAGGGCCTCCGGCGCGGGCAGCCAGGGCACCTCCAGGCCGCGGTCGCTGCCGGCGCTGCGCAGCTCCAGCTGCACCCGCTGGCGACAGGGGACGCCAGCGGCCAGATCGCCGCAGGCCTCCAGATCGGCGCGCGCGGAGGCCTCCAGATCAGCGATGCTCTGCCTCAGCAGGGGCATGAGCGCGGCGGCAAGGGGGCGCCGCACGGGCTGCTCCCGCACCAGGCCCTGGGGCGCCAGGCCGATGCCGAGGGCCGACAGCACCCCGGCCAGGGGGTGGAGCAGCACCCTTTCGAGACCGAGACGCCGGGCCAGGGGGCAGGCGTGCTGGCCGCCGGCCGCGCCGTAGCTGATCAGCACAGCCTGGCGGATGTCGTGGCCCCGCTGGATCGAGATGCGCCGGATCGCCTCCGCCATCCTCTCGACGGCGATCTCCAGGGCCCCCAGGGCCACCGCCTCCGCCCCGAAGCCGGCGCCCCCGGCCGCCGTGAGCTGGCCTGCCAGATCGTCGAAGCGTTCCCGCACCAGGGGCGCATCGGCGGGCTGGTCGCCGCCGGGGCCGAACACCCGCGGCAGGGCAGCGGCCGGCAGGCGTCCCAGCAGCAGGTTGGCGTCGGTGACGGTGAGGGGGCCACCGTTGCGGTAGCAGGCCGGACCGGGATGGGCCCCGGCGGACTGGGGGCCCACCTGCAGGCGACCGCCGTCGGCATGGAGCACCGAACCGCCCCCGGCCGCCACGGTATGGATCGGCAGCATCGGCGCCTGCAGCCGCAGACCGACGATCTCGGTTTCGATGGCGCGCTCCCAGCCGGCGTCGCCGCGGCGACCATCGAAATGGAACACATCGGTGGAGGTGCCGCCCATGTCGAAGCCGAGGATCGGCCCGGTGGCCAGGCCGGCGGCGCGGGCGGCCGCCACGGCCCCCACCATGCCGCCGGCAGGTCCGGAGAGGATTGTGTCCTTGGCCAGCAGCCGCTTCGGTGCCTGCAGGGCGCCGCTGGAGGTCATCACCCGCAGGCGGGCATGGGGCCCGAGGGCGGCGGCCAACCGGTCGAGGTAGCGGCGCAGCACGGGTCGCACCGCCGCCTCCACCACGGCGGTGGCGCAGCGGGGCACCAGCCGGGGCTGGCGGCTGACGGCATGGGACAGCACCACCGGCCCGGCCCCGAGGGCCGTCAGCCAGGCGCCCAGCTGCTGCTCGTGGCCGGGCTCGCGATAGGCATGCAGCAGGGCCACGGCACAGCTCCGGTAGCCGTCGGCCAGGGCGCGACTCACCTGGTCGGCGAGGGCGTCGTCGAGCCGGAGCGGCGCCAGCTCCTGGCCGTCAGCCGCCAGGCGGCCCTCCACCTCGATCACCCGCACCCCCAGGGGACGGGGCAGCACGATCTGGAGGGCGAAGATGTCGGGGCGGTGCTGGTCGCCGATGCGGGGCAGATCGGCGAAGCCCCGGTTCACCAGCAGCAGCACCGGCTCCGCCCGGTGCTCCAGCAGGGCGTTGGTGGCCACGGTGGTGCCCAGGCGCACCTCCTCGATCACCCCAGGAGGAACACTCACTCCCGGTGCCAGCCCGAGCACCTCCCGCATGGCCTCCACCACGGGATCGACCGACGCCGCCTCGCCGTTGCCCGGGCGACGGGAGAGAACCTTGCGCACCACCCTCTCGCCCGAGGGGGAGATGGCCACCAGGTCGGTGAAGGTGCCCCCCCGATCGATCCAGAACCGCCAGGCGTCCGCCACGGGCGTCAGAGGCGGCTGAGCAACTCGGCCTTCTTGGCCGCGAATTCCTCCTCGGTGAGGATGCCCTTCTGCTTGAGCTCCCCAAGGCGCTCGAGGGTGGCGAACACGTCGGTGGCTGGCTCAGCGGCGGGCTCGGCGGCGGTGGGTTCGGGCCTGGCCCGAGCGGCTGCCGGTGGAGCGGCTTCTGGAGGCGCCGCCACAGGGGGCCTCGAGGGGGACTCGACCGCAGCCGGGGCGCCCACCGCCGCGAGGTGCGCCAGGCTGATGCTGCCGTCCCCTGTGCTGAACACCAGCCCGCCGCCGGAAGACTGCTGCTGGGAGGAAATGCCGGCGATCTGATGGCCGCTGGTGTCGTAGAGGCTGACCTGGCCGTTGACCTCCACCGCCAGCCGCCCGGCTGCGGGAAAATAGGCGTAACGCACCTCGTTCTGGGCACCGCTGGAGCTGGGGGTTCCCAGTTCAGGGGGCCACCAGCTGGCACGGGGGTCAGGGGTGAAGAGGGGAGCGGAACCGAAGTTCATCGGGACCATCGATCCCATGGGAGCCATCGGCGCCATGCCGCCGCTCACCTGCATCTGCTGACCACCACCGCTGGCTTGCTGGTGGAGGCCGGCGCCCCCCACCAGCACCTGGTGGCCGCCGCCGCTCTGGCTCTGGGACTGAAAGCTGCCGCTTGGGAACAGCTCGGGCTGGCTGGCGATCGTGGCGGCGAGCTCCCTGCAGACCCCATCCACCCGGGCCTTGAGCCCGTGGTTGAACATGTCGCCGAGCATCATCATCCCGCCGTTCATCCACTGGCCGGAGCCGGCGAGTTCCGGGTGGTTGAACTGGGCCATGCCGCCACGCCCCTTGAGCATGGCGAAGGTCAGGTGCAGCACGGCGTCCTGGCTGAAGCCATACCGCTGGGCCAGGTCGTTGACAACCTCGAGCCCTTCGGCCGTGAGTTTTTCCATTGCTAGGTCCTGTCGGAAGCCATGTCCGATGCAAAACCGGACAGAAAATTTTGTGCGATCCGAAAAGCTACCACCAGTCAACCCCACCTATCGACTTGATCCTTGGTCGGATCGGTCGACGCCTCAGGGCCAGACGAGCACCGTGGGGCCAAAACGGCGCAGTTTGTCGTCGCAACTGAGCAGCAGCCTCGTCACCGGCCCTCGGCCGGGCGTTCTGCCCCGGCCAGGTCTTCGAACAGATCAACGAGCGGAGCATTGAAGTCGGCCGCCCTCACGATCTGGCCGCGCATGGCACCCGGTGCCGCAACGGTCAGCCCCTCCGGCTTCCAGGCCACCAAGCGGGCGATCACCACCTCCTGCCCCTGCTCCACGTCCTGCAGGAGCTGGGAGAGATGGGTCTTGGCCTGGTGGACATTGACCATGGCCATGGCGGACGACAGGAACGAAGTCTTCGTTTAGTCCTGAAACCGAGGCCCAGTCTGCAACTCGAGTGCAGCCCGCTCCCATCCGGCGCCATCGGCGGCCGCCTCATAGGTGCTCTGCAGGAAATCAAGCAGCAGCGCGTCGGGCGAGGCGGCGTTCCGCACCTGCTCGTAAGGCAGCAGGAACTCCCCCAGGGATGGCTCCCAATGGGCCCCATCTGGACTGACGGCGGAAGCGGCGAAGCCGGCCGGCGCTGGGTAGGCATAGGAATAGAAGGCCGGATAGGCGATGCCGCCGCCACCGGGCCGGAAGCCGGCGCTGCTCACTTGATGGGAATAGGCCTCCCGCGCCACCCAGTCAGGGAAGTTGGGGATGCCACCGGGATGGGGAGGTGCCGGCCGGAGAAACGGGTCAGCGCCATATCGAAGCTGCCCCAGAAGAAATGAACCGGGCTGCATTTGCCCAGGAACCGGGCCCGGAACTCCTTGAACACCCGATCCGCCTGGAGCAGGGCGCGCCAGAAGCGCTGGGCCGCGTCCGGGTCGTACTGGTGATGAACCGTGTCCTGCTCGAAGGGGCTCTGGCAGGTACCGTCAGACAGGTGGTCGGATCGAAGGGCAGCTTGCTCACCACAAGCTCGCCAGTGGGGGAGCAGGCCAACATGTGGGTGAAGGTGGCACCCCGGTCGATCCAGAACCGCCAGCCGGCGCTCGTCGTGGCGACAGAAAAAGGAAGGGCCTGGTGAGGAGAATCGAGAACTGCAGAAAGAAAGCCATCCAAGAATGATGGGGGCCAAGTACGGCCTGGGCGCCAGTGGGATGGGACCACCAAGTTCAGGGGGGTCAAGCCGCAGCCCGCACCATTGTGATGTCGAATACAACCAACTGGGCACAGCTGCTCAGCAACCTTGTAAACCGCAAAAGCCACAAGTGCTGGAGACGCTGAACCGCGCCCCGTAACGACCTGGGACAGAACGTAAGCGGAGAAAGCCAAGCCAGCACACTGGCACCATGTCAGGTGCGATACATCGAATTCATCGATGATTGAACAGGGAACTGGAAGGCTGAAGCGATTGCTCAGCATAGAGAATAAGATTTATTACAGGCCTATCGTGACCCATGGCTGCGCAGAGAATCGGGTTAAGTTCAGGTGAGCAAAAATTCAGTTTGGATGAAAGCACATGGCTAGTTCGTCCTATTCGATCAACTTCAACGGCCTGCTGGCAGAGCTCGGGGAGCGGCAGATCTATACCTTTGAAGGCGTCGTCGGCGACCGGATCTACTTTGATGGCATTGATGCAGATCCGACCTTCCAGAACATTTCGTACAGCCTGATTGATCCATCGGGTGGCACGATTTTTAACAGCTTTGATCACACAGGTGACAGCGCTCCCGGCACCCTCACCCTTTCCGGAACTTACCAGATTGTCATCAGGGGTGATGCCAGCACGACAGGGGACTACAACTTCAACCTGATCAAGCTGAACCAGTCGCCGGTGCTCTCGCTGGGTACAACGATCAGCGATTCACTCACCCCAGGCCTTGAGAGCAACGTCTATCGCTTCACAGGAACCCGGGGACAACGGCTGCAGTTCGACAGCCTTCTTGGCTCAGCTACGTCCACCACCTGGACCCTCTATGGGCCCAACAATCAAGCGATCAACCCCTTCACCTTCGTCGGCTCGGATTTCAGCGTCACCCTGCCCACCGACGGTGAATACTATCTGATTCTCGATGGAACGAATAATGTCGCCAGCGTGAATTATAGCTTCCAGGTCAACGACATCAGTGATTCGCCCCCCGCCTCGCCAACAGCCTTTCCCTTCGTCCGCACCGGAACGGTCGCGGGCACGCCGGTCGACTTCACCTTCACGGCGGCCGCTGGAAAGCTGCTGTACTTCGACAGCCTGGATCAGGATTTTGATGGAGTCACTGTCACGATTCTGGATCCAAGCGGAGCGTTCCTGACATCAAGCAACGCAAGCAGCGACATCAACTTCCCCAGTGTACTTCCACGTTCAGGCACCTACACCGTAAGGCTAAATGGAACTGGTGATTTCAGTTTCCGACTTCTTGATGTGGCGGCCAATGCGACACCTCTGACCCTGGGAACCACTGTCACCGAGACCGTGACACCCACCTCAGGGGCACGGATCTTCAGCTTCACCGGCGCGGTGGGACAACGGCTGCTCTATGACGCCCTCGAGCAGGATTTTGACAGCGTTCAGACGTTTCTGATTGGGCCAAGTGGAAATAATCTAAGTGGCTTCTTCGTCAATGCCTCCAGTGACAGCGACATCTTCACCCTCAGCCAAGCGGGTACCTACTATCTGGTTCAGGAATCCACCGGACAGGGGGCAACGGATTTCAGTTTCCAGTTGCTGCAGACACCGGCCACGGATCTGGCCTTCGACGCGGTCACCAGCAGCACACTGGCACCCCTCGAAACCGAACTCTACCGTTTCACCGGAACGGCAGGCCAGCGGCTCGTCTTCGACAGCCAGTCGCCCTCGGCCTCCAGTGCCAACGTGTTTCTGCGTGGTCCCAACGGTGAGTCAATCACCAGTGGTAATCTCGCGTCCGACTTCGAGATCACGTTGACGCGCAGTGGCAGTCATATTCTCTATATCGACAGCAGCAGCGCGAGCAGCATCCCCTATACCTTTCAGTTGGTCACCCCCACCACCACCAGCACGGCGCTGACCCTCAGCAGCCCTGTGGCGGGAACGATCAGCGAACTGGGCGAGCAGGACATCTACACGTTTGCCGGCACGGCCGGCCAGCGCCTGATCTACGACGCCACAGTCAACAACGGCAATGCGCTGAGCGTCACGCTCCTCAGCCCGACTGGAGCGGTGGTTGGCAGCACGATCGACACTGACTTTGACGGCGGCCTTGTCACCCTCACCGAAACAGGCACCTATCAGCTGCTCGTGGAGGGGAATGTCGGCAGTGCCAACAGCACGGGCAACTACAACTTCAAGCTGATTGATGCCACCGCTGCCCCCACGATCAATCTTGACGCCGTCACCACAGGAACACTGACACCTGGGGCAGAAAGCGATTTCTATCGCTTCACGGCCGCAACTGGGCAGAGGCTGGTATTTGATGCCATCTCCTCCGTTTTTTCGGCAAACTTCCGTGTGTTCGATCAAGGGAACACCCAGATCACCGGAGCCAACATCGGCTTCGATACTGAATTTACGGTGCCAGAAGCCGGAACCTACTTGCTGGAGATTGAAGGTAACAGCACCACACCAGTCAGCTACAGCTTCCAGCTGGTCAGCCCCACCACCACTAGCACCCCGCTGACTCTGGGCAGTGCCGTCAACGGCACGATCAACGAGCTGGGTGAGCAAGACATCTACACGTTTACCGGCACGGTGGGCCAGCGCCTCTTCTACGACGCCACGGTCAACAACGGCAGGAGCATCTTCGCCACCCTCCGCAGCCCCGGTGGGGCGGTAGTTGGCAGCACGATCGACGCTGACTTTGACGGCACCCTTGTCACCCTGACGGAAACCGGCACCTATCAGCTGCTGATCGAAGGCATTGTCGGCAATCCCAACATCACTGGCAATTACAACTTCCAGCTGATCGACGTCACCGCTGCCACCACGATCAATCTTGATGCCGTCACCACAGGAACACTGACGCCTGGGGCGGAGAGTGAGTTCTTTCGCTTCACGGCCGCAGCCGGGCAGAGGCTGGTATTTGATGCCATCACCGGCAGTGGGGCTAACTTCGGTGTGTTCGACCAAGGGAACACCCAGATCACCGGAGCCAACATCGGCTTCGATACTGAATTTACGGTGCCGGAAGCCGGAACCTACCTGCTGCAGATCGAGGGCAACCAGTTTGCCACCACGCCTGTCAACTACAGCTTTCAACTGGTCACACCCACCACCACCAGCACTCCGCTGACCCTGGGCAGTGCCGTCAGCAGCACGATCAGCGAGCTCGGAGAGCAGGACATCTATACGTTTGCCGGCACGGCGGGCCAGCGCCTCTTCTACGACGCCACGGTCAACAACGGCAGGTCCATCTTCGCCACCCTCCGCAGCCCCAGCGGAGCGGTGGTTGGTAACACGATCGACGCTGACTTTGACGGCACCCTTGTCACCCTGACGGAAACCGGCACCTATCAGCTGCTCATCGAAGGCAGTGTCGGCTCTAACAACTCCACCGGTAATTACAACTTCAAGCTGATCGACGCTTCCGCAGCACCCACCCTCACTCTTGATACTGTCACCACAGGAACACTGACGCCTGGGGCGGAGAGTGAGTTCTATCGCTTCACCGCCGCGGCGGGCCAGCGCTTCGCCTTTGATGCCATCACCGGCAGTGGGGCGAGCTTCCTAGTGTTCGATCCGGGGAACACCCAGATCACGGCAGCCAACAACGGCTTCGATAATGAATTTACGGTGCCGGAAGCCGGAACCTACCTGCTGCAGATTGAAGGTAACCAGTTTGCCACCACGCCTGTCAACTACAGCTTTCAACTGGTCACACCCACCACCACCAGCACTCCGCTGACCCTGGGCAGCGCCGTCAACGGCTCGATCGGCGAGCTCGGGGAGCAGGATATCTATACGTTTGCTGGCACCGCGGGCCAGCGCCTCTTCTACGACGCCACAGTCAATAACGGCAACAGCCTGGCCATCTCGCTCCGCAGCCCCAGTGGGGTGCAACTGATCTTTTCCAGTGAAAGTGATTTCGATGGCAGCCTGCTCACCCTCACAGAAACCGGCACGTACCGGCTAACCGTTGAAGGGCTTGTCGGCAACGCCAACAGCACGGGCAACTACAACTTCAAGCTGATCGATGCCAGCACAGCCCCACCCATCACCCTGGGCACGCCTATCACTGGCATTTTAACCCCGGGTGCTGAATCAGATTTCTACCGCTTCAGCGGCACCGCAGGCCAGCGGCTCAATTTCGACAGCCTTGCCGTAGCAACGGGGGCCACCTGGCGTCTGTTTGATCCCAGCAATCAGCAAGTGGCAGGTTTCGGCGTAGGCGCAGGCACCGATTTCACGGCCTTTCTCGACGCGCCAGGAACCTACCTGCTGCAGATCGACGGGAACAGTGCCAGCGATGTCACCTACAACTTCACGGTGACAAACATCAGCGATGCCGCTCCCGCCACCCCCACCGCCTTCCCCTTCAGCCAATCGGGCTCGGTGTCCGGAGCTCCGGTCGACTTCACCATCACCGCAGCAGCAGGAAAGCTGCTCTTTGTAGACAGCCTCGATCCGGACTTTGACGGCGTTTCGCTCCAGATTCTCGATCAGGGGAATTTCAATTCCGCAATTTATACCGCCAATGCCGGCAACGATTCGGGGGCTGGTTTCGTTCTGCCGCGTTCGGGGAATTACACCGTCAGAGTCAACGGATCGGGCGACTACAACTTCCGAATCCTCGACCTGGCCGCCAACTCCACGGCCCTCAGCCTCGGCACTGCCACCAGTGGCCCCCTGGCGGCTGCCACCACGCAGGCCTTCCTCTTCAACGGCAGCGCAGGACAGCGACTCTACTTCGACTCGCTCGAGGAAGATGGGGACAACATCACCCTGGCCCTTCTGCGCCCTGATGGAAGCTCGGTTCTGGGGGGGAGTGGCGAAGCGGACAGTTTCCCGTCGTTCAGCCTGTCGGAAACGGGCCCCTACCACCTGCTGTTGCTCAACAGTACGGCGACGGCTGTCGATTTCAACTTCGCCCTGAGGGATCTTGCCACCGCCACGGCCCTAAGTTTCAACACCGTCACCAACGGCAGCCTCTCCCCCGGCCAGGAAACCGACCTCTACCGCTTCACCGGCACGGCCGGCCAGCGACTCGTCTTCGACAGCCAGACTCCTGGATTCCCCTCAGTCACCTGGAGGATCTTCGGACCTGCCAACCAATCCCTGGCCAACCAGAACATCACGACCGACCTGGAACTGAACCTGACCGCCGATGGCACATACACCCTGGCGATCGATGGCGCCAGCGCCACCAGCGTCAACTACAGCTTCAGCCTGGTCACCCCCGCCACCACCACCACCGCCCTCAGCCTCAACACCCCCGTCTCCGGCACGCTCGGCGAACTGGGCGAGCGCGACATCTTCACCTTCTCCGGAACAGTGGGACAGCGGCTCTTCTACGACGCCCTCACCAACGACTTCAGCAACAGCCTGGCCGCTCGCCTGATCGATCCCTCAGGCGACAACGTCTTCTTCATCACGCACTCCTCCGACAGCAACGGTCCCTTCACCCTCACCGAA
>NZ_JAHLYP010000003.1 GCF_025127995.1 Synechococcus sp. CS-1332
CGATGGTGCCCTCCTGGATCAGATCCAGCAGCTCCATGTTCCGTTTGGTGTACTTCTTGGCGACGCTCACAACGAGGCGCAGGTTGGCGGCCACCATCCGCTCCTTGGCGCGCCGGCCGGCATGCAGGCGCTTGCGCAGCATTGCCGGGGTGAGGCCCGCCTCGGCGGCGAGCAGCTCGGGGCTGGGCTCTTCGCCACCGGAGCGCAGGCTGAGTTCCTCGCGCAAGTCTTCGAGGGCCATCAGCTCCTGCACCTGGCGGCCCAGGGTGATTTCCTGCTCATGGCTGAGCAGCGGCACCCGGCCGATGTCCCGCAGGTAGGAGCGCAGAGAATCGCCAGTCGGGACCAGCAGGGACGCGGACGCAGCCGTGAGGGTGATCGAAGGCATCGTCCCTTGTTACGAAACCATTTGGTTTCGTAAATCTACCATCACTTTGCGGACTCGCTCCGACCTGGAGCGGTCCGCAGAATGGGGCCATGGGCGCGGACCGTCTGCAGAAACTCGTGGCGGCCGCAGGGCTCTGCTCCCGCCGGGAGGCGGAGACCTGGCTGCGCGAGGGCCGGGTCCGGGTCAACGGTGACCTGGCCCAGCTGGGCGACCGCGCCGATCCCGCCTGCGACCGCATCAGCGTCGATGGCCAGCCCCTGGAGCTGCCCGGCACCACCCTGACCCTGCTGCTCAACAAGCCGCCTGGCGTGCTCAGCACCTGCCACGACACCCACGGCCGCCCCACCGTGCTCGACCTGCTGCCGCCGGAGCGACGCCGCGGTCTGCATCCGGTGGGCCGGCTTGATGCCGACAGCCGTGGCGCCCTGTTGCTCAGCAACGACGGCGACCTCACCCTGCGCCTCACCCATCCCCGCTACGGCCATCGCAAGACGTACCAGGTCTGGGTCGAGGGATGGCCGCAGCCGGCCATCCTGGAGCGCTGGCGGGCTGGCGTGCCCCTCGATGGCCTGCCCAGCCAGCCGGTGGAGCTGCATCGGCTGCGCCATCACCGCGGCGCCAGCCTGCTGGAGCTGGTGCTGCGGGAAGGCCGCAACCGCCAGATTCGGCGCACGGCGGAGATCCTCGGCCACCCGGTGCTGGATCTGAGGCGGATCGCCGTCGGCCCGGTGCAGCTGGGGGATCTGCCCGAAGGATCCTGGCGTGAGGTCGACCCGGGAGAATGGGGCCCCCTGGCCGTCGCTCCCTGAGCCCCCCTCCCTTGCCCAAGCCGGCCCCGTCTTTGTTTCAGCGTCTGCGCGAGCGCCTGCCGGGCCAGCACCGGAATGTGCGGACGGTGGCGGTGGAGCGCCGCCAGGATCCCCTGTTGCTCGCCGGCCAGCAGCTGCGCGAGGCCCGGGAGAGCCGCGGCATCGGCTTGCGCCAGCTGGCCCTCGACACCCGCATCAGCACCGCCGTGTTGGAGGCCCTGGAGCGGGGCTGGCGCGACCGGCTTCCGGAAGCGGCCTACCTGCGCACCATGCTTCCCCTGTTGGAGCACCATCTGGAGTTGCCCGGGGGGTGTCTTGACGGGGTGCTGCCGCCGGAGCAGGAGCGGCGCCACGGGCGGCGGCGGGACACGGTGTTGCTGCGCTTCACCCCCGGTTCAATCGATGTTTTCACCACCTGGCAGGGAACGGTGCTTTACGCGGTTCTGTGTGCTGGCCTTCTCTATGGCCTCAACCTGCAGCAGCGCCAGCTGGCCGCCCAGGGACTGAACGCCCTGCGGCCCATCCCGCCCCTGAGCGCCGCCCAGACCGACCAGGCGAATCTGGAGGATGCGGATCGGGCGATCCTGGGCGCCTACCCCGACCTGCGTCCCCTGGGCAAGGCCGCGGCCGGCCAGGGTCTGCGGCGGCTGAGGCGTGAAACCAGCCAGAACCGCCCCGATCTGGCCCTCGGCCTGCTGCGGCTCGAGCTGGCCAAGCCCACCCGGGTATCGCTGCGCAGCGACCGGGGCGTGGAAACCCAGCTGCCGGCGGTGCAGGGCAGCCTCAGCCTGCCGGTGCTGCCCCCCTTCAGCCTGAGGCTGGAGCCGGCCCCGGCGGCCGGTGCGGTGCGCTGGAACGGCCAGCCCCTGGTGCCCGCCACCCCCGTTGCTCAGAGCCCCGGCCAGAGCCCCGACCCGACGGGCGGCCAGGGCCAGGCGCAGTTCCTCTACCCGCCACTCCCCATGCCTCCGCCCGCTGCCTCCCGCCCCCGGCCGTAGCGGGCCGCCATGGTCCCGAAGCCCTGCAGGGGGCCCGCCAGCGCAGTCACCGGTTGGGCCAGCCGCCAGCTCCAGTTGCCTTCGATCGTGCCGGGGGTGTTGAAGCGGGCCTCGTCGCCGAGCTCCAGCAGGTCCTGCAGCGGCACCACGGCCAGCTCGGCCGGGGAGGCCAGGGCGATCTCCAGCAGCTGCCAGCTCGGCGACCGCACCTCACCCCCCACCAGCGCCGCGACCCGCCCCCTGGCGCCGTCGTCGAGATCCCGCCACCAACCGAGGCTGGTGGCGTTGTCGTGGGTGCCGGTGTACACGACCCAGCGGCTGCCCGTGTAGTTCGCCGGCAGGTAGGCGTTGGCGTCGTTGCCGTCGAAGGCGAACTGGAGGATCTTCATCCCCGGCAGCTCGAAGCGATCCCGCAGGGCCTCCACCCCCGGGGTGATGACCCCCAGGTCTTCGGCGATCAGCGGTAGCCGCTCGCCGGCCAGCAGCCGGCCCTGGCGGCGGCAGCGCCACCAGAGGCGGTGCAGCAGGGCGCGGCCGGGGGAGGGGCGCCAGGTGCCGTGCTCGGCGGTGACATCCGTCCCCGGGACGCTCCAGTAGGCCTCCAGGGCCCGGAAGTGATCGAGGCGCAGCAGATCCATCAGCTCCAGCTGGCGCTGCAGCCGTTGCAGCCACCAGCTGAAGCCGCCCAGGCGGTGGGCCCACCAGCGGTAGACGGGGGTGCCCCACAGCTGGCCGGTGGCGGCGAAGTAATCGGGCGGCACGCCGCTCTGCTCCACCAGCCCCCCATCGGAGCGCAGGGAGAAGAGGCGCCGGTGACTCCAGACATCGGCGCTGTCGTGGGCCACGTAGAAGGGCAGATCCCCCACCAGCCGCACCCCCTGGGCGTGGGCCCGCTCCTGCAACCGACTCCACTGGCACTGGAGCTGCCATTGCAGCAGGGCCTCCTCCTGCAGGGCCCGGCTCTGGGCGTCGACCAGGGCCCGCAGGGCGGGGGGATGGCGCCGGGACAGGGGTTCGGGCCACTCCCACCAGGGCCGTCCCCTTTGCAGGCGGCGAATCACCATGAAGCGGCAGTGGTCAACCAGCCAGTAGCGCTGGCGCTGTTCCCAGCGATCGAAGGCCTCCTGGCGCGGCTGGCTCTGGTCGGCCCAGCGCCGTCCCAGGGCCACGGCGATGGCCGCCGCCCGTTTCGCGGCTGCGGCCGGGTCGAGGCGATCGTCAGGTCCGTCGGGCAGCGCGTCCCGGTCGGCGGGGGTGATCAGGCCCTCGGCCACCAGATCGTCGGCATCGATCAACCAGGGATTGAGGGCTGAGCCGCTGGGGGAGCTGTAAGGCGAGCCGGTGCCATCGGTGGGGGACAGGGGCAGCAGCTGCCACACGCCCACCCCCTCGCTGGCCAGCAGGTCGATCCAGTCGCGGGCGGCGGCGCCGAAGCTGCCGCAGGCCGGGGTTCCCGGCAGGGCGGTGGGGTGGAGCAGCACCCCGCAGGCCCGTGAATCGACGCTCACGGTTGGGGAAGGCGGTAGCGGGCCACGATCTTGCGGGCGAAGGCGGGGATGTGGGCCTCCACCTTCTCCGGGTGGTGGCGCTGCAGCCAGAGGGCATTGCGCGTGAAGTGGGAATCGATCGAGAAGCGGCCGTACTCCAGCCCCTTCGGCCCGAAGCG
The DNA here is from genome assembly GCF_025127995.1 of Synechococcus sp. CS-1332. Taxonomy (GTDB): domain Bacteria; phylum Cyanobacteriota; class Cyanobacteriia; order PCC-6307; family Cyanobiaceae; genus Cyanobium. The sequence goes on from NZ_JAHLYP010000003.1 coordinate 3,862, forward strand.
CTGCACGAACACCCCCACCAGTTCCGCCAGCCACATGGGTAATTTCAGGGCCTTCTCGTAGGCGTCGATGCCCTGCTGCACGGCCTGGCGGCGGTCGCCGGCGCTGGTCACCGGCGCCAGGTCGAGCTCCGGTTCCACCAGATCGAGCAGCTCCTGGCCGATGGCATTGCGGACGGTGATCCACTGGCGGCCGAAGCCGGCGCCCATGTAGCCGACCACCAGATCGGCGCCGGCATTGGTGTAGTCGAAGCAGCTGAGGCAGCTCGGCGCGAACACGTCCTTGAGGGCGGGGGTGTCGAGGCCGAAGAAGGGCACCGTTTCCTCCTGGCCGTCGCTGTGGCGGAAGTGGATGCGGAAGTCCTGCATGAACTCGTAGTGCACCACGGTGTCGGGGGAGCGGCTGGCGCTCTCCAGGAAGGTCTGCAGCCCATCCCGGCTCACGTTGTCGACGCAGGGCAGCCCGAGCACGTACAGCTTCTGCAGGGGCAGGGTGGCCTGCACCGCCCGCAGGGCCTGGATCTGGCAGCCCACCCCGATGGCGAGCAGCCGCTCAATGCCGCTGCCTGGCAACTGCTCGAGCACCTCCAGGTTGGGGGAGAGGGTGGGCTTGTTCACCCGGGCCGCCAGGACCTCTTCGGGGGTGCGGGCCAGCACCGGCACCGGCGTGAAGCGGTCGTCCGGGCTCTGCTGCACGCACAGCACCGCATCCACCAGGCCCGTCTCCAGGGCCCGCACACCGATGCGGCTGACGATGCCGGTCCACTGGGCCCCTTCGATCGGCTGGCGCAGGCGGGCGGTGACCATGCGCTGGTGCACGCCGAAATAAAGCTCGTTCTCATCGTCGAGGCGGCGGCTGCGGCCGTGGGCCTGTTCCTCCATGGCCTCGAAGCGCTGCTCCAGGAAGGCGCAGGCCCGGCGCACGTAGGCCACCCAGCGGCTGTCGCAGAGTCCGCAGTCGCTGCAGAGATCCTTGGCCGGTTTGGGGCTGCCCTTGGCCAGGGGTCGGGCTCGATCGTGCGGCGCCACCGACGACGGCGCCGGTGAAGGAACGGTGGACAAGCGGTGGAGGGGCGCAGTGGCTCGACGCTCAAGCTATCCGTCGTTGCGCTCCCATGCCGCCGCCCTGCGTCAGAGTGCCCCCAGCTCCCCTCCGTTTCGGCCCCGATGCCCGCCCGCCGGAAGCCCCGCCGCCCCGCCGACCTCCCCGGCTCCGCGACCCCGACGGCCCCGGCCCCGAAGCGGCCCCTGTTGAACGGGCGGATGCTCAAGAGCCTCGCCATCACCGCCGCCGGCGCCGTGGTGGGCCTCGCCACCCTGGGCCTCCTCTGGCCGATGCCGGACCGGGCTCTGGCTCCCACGCCCGAGGTGGGCCCGGCCAGCCTGGCCGCCAGGCCGACGCGGGCCATCACCCTGCTGGTGATCGGCAGCGACGCCGAGCGGATCGGGGCGCCGCGCAATGGCGCTGCCCCCGCCGGACCCGCCAACGCCGATGCCCTGCTGCTGGTGCGCATCCATCCCGAGGGGCCCCTGCAGGTGCTCAACCTGCCCACCGAACTGGCGGTGAACCTGCCCGGTCAGAAGGGAGTGAAGCGACTCGGTGAGGCCTTCCGCCTCGGGGGCGTGGCGCTCACCGCCGATGCGGTGCGGGAGCTGGTGGGGCTGCAGCCCCCCAGCCCGGATCGGTATCTGGTGCTCCCGAGGGGGGCGCTGAGGGATCTGGTCAACGGCCTGGGGGGCCTGGAACTCAGCCCGCCCCGGCGGATGAGCTACACCGACAAGAGTCAGAAGCTGACCATCGACCTGGAGGCCGGGCTTCAGCAGCTGGGGGGCGACAAGGTGGAGCAGCTGGTGCGCTTCCGCGATCCCTGGCTCGGCGACACCGGCCGCCGCAGCAACCAGCAACTGGTGGCCAGCAGCCTCAGGGAGCGGATGCTGCAACCCGAGCGGCTGGCCAAGCTGCCCTTCCTTGTGAGTCAGCTGCAGCCGAAGGTGGAGACCAACCTCTCACCGAGCGAGACCCTGAGCCTGCTGGCGGCCGGACTGGATGGCAGCAAGCCGGTGCAGTTCGCCAGCCTGCCGCTGAAGCCCGCCGAGCAGAAACACAAGGGACTGCGCCAGCTGGATCCCGGCGCGACGCCACCGCTGTGGAAGGAGCCTGAGGCCCCGTAGCGATCCTGGCGGCGTCCGGGATGATGGCGGCACCGCATGGGACACCATGGCCATCACTCCTGAGCTGCTGGTGCCGACCACCTTCCAGCATTATCTGCTGGGGTTGTTCGCCGTGGCCAACAACTTCCCCGCCATCGGGCCCTTCCTCACCCTGAGCCAGGGGGTGCCCAGCAGCCACGTGCGGCGGGTGATTCGCATCACCACCTTCTCCAGCCTGCTGATCATGCTGGGCGCCTTTTTCCTGGGCACGGCGGTGCTGCAGTTCTTCGGCATCAGTGTCAGTGCCTTCCAGATCGCCGGGGGCCTGCTGCTGGGCTTCAGCGGCCTGAGCATGCTCAATGCCACCGATCCGGGCGATTCGCACGAGAAGAACTTCGATGTGTCGCGCATGGATGTGGGGCAGATGACCTCCTCGGCGATCGTGCCGATCTCCCTCCCCCTCACCACCGGCGCCGGCACGATGTCGACGATCACGGTGTATGCGGGTGCTGCCCACACCCTCAACCACCGCATCGAACTGTTCGCGGCGATCTTGGCGATGGCGATCCTGATCGGCCTGATGTTCACCTTCGCCACCCGCCTCACCAAGATGCTCGGTCATGTGGGCATGACGGTGCTGATCAAGGTGATGGGCCTGTTCACCTTGGCGATCGGGGTTCAGTTCATCGCCACCGGCGCCAGCACCATCCTCAGCCGGGTGACGCTGAAGATCTGATGCTGGGGGCCGGCGGCGCCGGCCGCGCGATGGCGGTCGAGATGGCCTGGGCCGGCGCCGCCCACCTCACCCTGGTCACGCGGCGACAGGAGCAGGGCCAGGAGGTGGCGGACACCGTCACCCGCGCCGCCGGCGTACCGGCAGTGTGGGCGTCTTGGCAGGGGGAGGTGGTGGTGCCGGCTGGCACCAGCCTCCTGATGAATGCCACCCACCTGGGCTGCGCCCCGGCGCTGGAGCTGGTGCCCGTCCGCTGGGATTCGGTGGATCCGGCCTGCGTGGTGGTGGATGTGATCACCAACCCCCGCATCACCCCCTTCCTGGCCACGGCGCGCCGGCTGGCCATGCAGATCTTCGAGCAGTGGACCGGAGTGCCCCCCGAGGAGGCGGTGTTCCAGCGCGCTGTGGCCGAGGCGCTCGGGGAGTGAGTCCGGCTGTGCGTGCCACGCCTGGGGCCTAGGCCGCCTGCAGCACCCGCCAGCGGCGGCGCAGCACCTGCCGCAGCGCGGCCAGCGCCGCCTCGTTCTCCGCGTTCTCCTCGCCGCTCTCCTCGCCGCTCTCCGGCAGCCATCCCAGCCAGGCCAGGCCATCGCGGCGGCGCTCGCTGGGCTGCCAGTCGCCGCCCACCTGCAGCAGGCCCATCAGGGGCACCCGCCAGCGCTCCAGCAGGGCGGCCCCGGCCGCCGGCAGCCCCGTGGCCATCTGCCCGCCCCGCAGCACCAGCAG
>NZ_JAHLYP010000004.1 GCF_025127995.1 Synechococcus sp. CS-1332
GCCAGCAGGGTGGGGATCATCAGCACACCGAACCAACCGACGTAGAGGCGGTTGTTGGTGGAGGTGACCCACTCACAGAACTGGTTCCACACCGAAGCGCCGGAGCGCTGCTGGAGAGTGGCGGTCATGAGTGCAGAGAAGGTGACAGCGGGCAGCGCGGTAGCGCTGATCCGATGAAGGAGGTAGAGGCGGAATCCCACCTGAACGGACTGTAACAGAGTGTTGCGGAGTGTGAGCGGGGCCTTCATGAAGAAAAGCTGTGCTTCGGCCCGGCCACCGGCGGTCAGGACAAGCTTGTTAGCGTCCGAGCACCCCCTCGAGCCGCGCGAGCCGTGAGCGATCAACGGGTGCTGCTGGTGCGGCTGCCCTGCAATCCGATCTTTCCGATTGGCCCCATCTACTTGGCCGATCACCTGCACAAGTGCTTCCCCGCCCTGCCCCAGCGCATCCTGGACCTGGCGGCCGTGCCCCTGCTCGATGTCCAGCGGGTGCTGCTGGAGGTGGTGGATCAGTTCCGCCCCACCCTGCTGGTGTTCTCCTGGCGGGACATCCAGATCTATGCGCCGGTGGATGGCCGGGGCGGCAACCCGCTGCAGAACTCCTTCGAGGTGTTCTATTCCTCCAATCCCCTCAAGCGCCTGCGCGGCGCGTTTGGCGGACTGCGGCTGATGGGCTCCTACTACGGAGAGCTATGGCGCAACCTGCGGCTGGTGCGCCGGGGCCTGCGGCGGTCCCGGCGCCATCACCCGGAGGCCCGGGTCGTGATCGGCGGTGGGGCGGTGAGTGTCTTCTATGAGCAGTTGGGACGCGGTCTCCCCAGGGGCACCGTGGTGTCGGTGGGGGAGGGGGAAGGGCTGCTGGAGAAGCTGATCCGCGGCCAGTCGCTGCAATCGGAGCGTTGCTACGTGGTGGGGGACGCCCCCCGTCAGGGCCTGATCCACGAGCAACCGGCGGGCCTGGAGAAAACCGCCTGCGACTACGCCTACATCGCCTCGATCTGGCCCCAGTTGCCCTGGTACCTGGACGGCGGCGACTTCTACGTCGGGGTCCAGACCAAGCGCGGCTGCCCGCACAACTGCTGCTACTGCGTCTACACCGTCGTGGAGGGGAAAGCGGTGCGCGTCAACCCCATCGACGAGGTGGTGGGGGAGATGCGGCAGTTGTACGACCGCGGGGTGCGGGGTTTCTGGTTCACCGATGCCCAGTTCATCCCGGCCAGGCGCTACATCGACGATGCCAAGCAGTTGCTGCGGGCCATTCAGGCTGAGGGCCTCAGAGATATCCGCTGGGCCGCCTACATCCGTGCCGACAACCTGGACGCCGAGCTGGCCGAACTGATGGTGGCCACAGGGATGAGTTACTTCGAGATCGGCATCACCTCGGGGTCCCAGGAGCTCGTCCGCAAGATGCGCATGGGCTACAACCTGCGCACGGTGCTGGAGAACTGCCGCCTGCTGGCGGCGGCGGGCTTCCGTGAGCATGTCTCCGTCAACTATTCGTTCAACGTCATCGACGAGCGGCCCGAGACCATCCGCCAGACGATTGCCTACCACAGGGAACTGGAGCGGATCTTCGGTGCCGACAAGGTGGAGCCGGCCATCTTCTTCATCGGCCTCCAGCCCCACACCCACCTGGAGCAGTACGCCTTCGACCAGGGGATGCTCAAGCCCGGTTACGACCCCATGAGCCTGATGCCCTGGACGGCCCGCAAGCTGCTCTGGAACCCCGAGCCGATGGGGCGGGTGTTCGGCCGGATCTGCCTGGAGGCCTTCGAACGCAACCCGGCCGATTTTGGCCGCACCGTGATGGCCCTGCTGGAGCGGGAGTACGGCGTGGCTCCCCTGGAGGAGGCGCTGCGGGCGCCGGTGGAGGGGCGGCGGGCCCTGGCGACGGCGACGCTCTGAGCAGCGATCGGCAGTAACCCTGTCACGATTGCAGCAAAAGGGCTGTTCGAGAATTTTAAGGTATTTAAGGTAAACTTACGACTCAAGCGGCACGGCCGCGGTCGCAGGCGCCTGCCCTGCAGGCCTCTTCCACCCCAGGCTCTCCCAAGCGCTTCCCCAGCATGGCCACCACCAACGTCAACACCTCCGGATCCCCCACGCTCCGTGAGGAGATCAATGCGGCGGCCGCAGTGGACACCATCCTTCTGGACAATGGCATCTACGCCTCCGTCCGGTCCCTGGCCAAGCAGACCTCCGTCGCTGGGGTCGTCCAGGCCTCCGGCTACACGGTGAGGGGCACCTCCGAGGCGGGCACCATCGTCAAGGACACCCGCATCTTCCAGCGAAACGTGGATGGGGCCTTCGGTCCGGGCAGCGTCGAGAACCTCACCCTGGAGTACACCGCGGGTGGCCTCTCCGATGGCGGCGCCCTGCTGCGGGCCACATCCGGGTCGTTCCTGGTGAGCGATGTCACCTTCACCGGCACCCACACGGGCTGGAACGGCAACGGCAACCTCTACATGTCGTTGACCTCGTTTTTGGCCACCGCACCGATCACGGTGGATCTGACCCTGCGCGATGTCACGGTCAGCTTGAAGGGGCAGACCGGATTCAATCCCGTGACCGGGGGTGGCTCCGCTTTCCTGCACAGCTGGAACAACAACGGCAATGTTCAGATCCTCGACAGCCTCTTCGATGAAGCCGGGTTCCTGAGCAGCTTCAACATCCTCAACTTCACAGGTTCCGTTGCCGCCGGTACGGTTCTGATCTCAGGCAATACGTTCACCCGCTCAGAGAACCAAAACGTTAGGTCGCAGGGGAATATCCTCGGCAACGTTGCAGCTACGCTGACCGGAAATAAGTTCCAGAATGGTTCTTATCTTGATCTCTACGATGTCAGCAAGCTCATCACGCTGACATCGAACACGTTTTCGACCATTGCCAATGGCTTCGGCCTTCGCATCAATGGCCCAACCATTGGGGTGCTTCCGGTTCTGAGCGGTACGAACGTCTTCAGCGGACCTGGCCTTGCCCTCAAATACGTTGACCCAGGCGATAACAAGTTCATCAGTCTCACCGGGACCAGCACCGTTAATGGTGCGTCCTTCACCAAGCTCACCGCCGGTGGGCAGGGCAACGACACCCTCACCCTTGCAGCCGGCTTCGCCGACTGGGTCAGTGGTGATGACGGCAATGATTCCATTGCCACCGGTGACCTGGCCGATGTTCTGCTGGGGGGTGGGGGCAACGACACCCTCACCGGCGGCACCGGTAACGACACCGTCCGCGGCGGGGCCGGTAATGACACCATCAATTACACCGTCGATTCCCATGGTGTCGACTCGGTGGATGGGGGTACTGACACCGATACCCTGGTGCTCACGTCTGGTGGGGGCAATCAAATCCTCACGGTCACCTTCAACGGATCCTCCATCACCGCCTTCGAAGGCGGAACATTGACCAACGTGGAGTCAGTGACGGCCAACCTGGGGGCAGGTACGGGAGATGTGCTGTTGTACGAATCGACTGCTGGGGGAGTCACCGTCAATCTGGCACTTGGCACGGCCAGTGGCTTTTCTTCGATCTCCGGGATCGAAAATGTGCGGTCCAATGGTGGGGCTGACGTCCTGACTGGCGACAACAACAACAACAGGCTGAACGGGGCTGGGAACGTCGATCTCCTGACCGGCGGACTCGGCGATGACACGTTTGTCTACCTCTTCAGTGCCGATTCGGGAACGACGGCGGCGACCCGTGACACCATCACGGATTTTGTCGGAGCCGAGGTCGCCGGCGGTGATCTGATCGATGTCAATGGCATTGACGCGAACACCGGCGTGGCTGGCAACCAGAACTTCAACTTCATCGGCAATGCCGCTTTCTCGGCTGCGGGTCAGTTGCGTTTCTTCCAGGACGGCCCCAACACCATCGTTGAGGGCAACACCACAGGAGCGAGTGGAGCGGAATTCACGATCCAGGTGAATGGGTCGCATACCTTTATTGCCACCGACTTCGTCCTCTGATTCCCCTGCGGTTTGCTCCGCCAAGGGCCTGCAGCCGATGGGCCGGATGGGCCTTGGTGGTTGACCACGTGGGCTGAGGAACCGCCAGCCGGACTGACAACCAGATTCTCAACCGCTTGTGTCGGCCATCGCCTCCTCTCGGCACCGCCCCTTCCGGCAGCCCCGAAGCACCAGCAGCCCCCCCAGTCCGATCCACCCCACCAGCCCCCCGATGGGGTTGGGCTGGCTGCTGCCCGGGCCGGCCAGCCATTGGGGTGCGTCGGGCAGCAGCTCCAGCAGGCCCGCCTGCAGGGCGAACCAGCCCCCCACAAGCCCTCCGTGCAGACCGATGGGGCCCCAGAGGATCCCCTGATCGTCCCGGCGCAGCAGGGCCAGGTTCAGCCCCAGCAGAAACAGACCGCCGAGCAGCCCTACCGCCCCCACCAGGCCGGCACGGCTCCAGGGGTGGACCAGGGCGAAGAGGGCCGCCTGCAGCAGCAGGGCCGCCCGCGGTGCCATCAGGCCCTGCAGTTCGCCCCACAACCAGCCCCGGAACACCAGTTCCTCGGCGAAGCCCACCCCCACCACCAGGGCCAGGGCGTTGAGCCACTCGCTCCCATTCAGGCCGGCCAGGCCGATCCATCGGGCACTTCCCGAGGCCAGCAGGGCGCCCACCACCAGGGCCAGCAGCGCCAGCGCCTTCAGCAGTCCCCGCCCGAAGGATCCCAGGATCGCCAGCGGTGGGGCCACCACCCCAAGGGTGCGCCAGGGGTGGGATTCCCCCCAGGCCCGCCGCAACCGCAAGGGCAGTGTCAGCAGCAGCAGCAGCAGGGCCACCACGGCCCCGGCCAGATCGACCTGATCGGGGCGCAGGCCAGGGGCGAGGCTGCCCAGGGGGCGCGTAAGCAACCAGCCCAGGCCGTAGAGCACGGGCACGTAGAGCAACGTGCCGATCCAGCGGGGGCGCACTCAGCTCTCCGGCTCGATCGTGCTGGTGAGGCCCTTGGCCTTGAGGGTTTCGCTGTAGAACTCCGCCGGCTCCAGATCGCAGACGATCACGAGCCCCACGCCGGTGTTGTGGGCTTCCAGCATCACGGCGATGGCATCCTGCTCGCTCAGGGAGGGAACCACCTGGCGCAGGGTGTTCACCACGTATTCCATGCTGTTCACCGGATCGTTGTGAAGCAGCACCTTGTAGCGGGGCGAGGTCTTGCGCACCCGCTCCGGCGCCTTCTCGATCACAGCAGCGCCCCCCGGCGATCGGGTGGGGGTTTCAGTCGCCGCCGGGATGGTCATGGGCATGGCCGCTCCGGTCCTCATAGGGCCCAACTCTAAAGATCCCGGATCCGGCGCATTGCCTCGTCGACCTTGGCGCGGGAGTTGAACGCCGACAGGCGGAAATAGCCTTCGCCGGCGGCGCCGAAGCCGCTGCCCGGGGTGCCCACCACATGGGCCTTTCCGAGCAGATGGTCGAAGAAGGCCCAGGAATCCAGGCCTTCGGGGGTCTTGATCCAGACGTAGGGGGCCTGCTCGCCACCGTGCACCTGCAGCCCGGCGGCCGTCAGTTCGCGGCGGATGATGGCCGCGTTCTCCATGTAAAAGCTCACCAGGGCCCGCACCTGTTCCTGGCCTTCCGGGGAGTACACCGCCGCCGCCCCCCGCTGCACGATGTAGCTCACCCCGTTGAATTTGGTGCTCTGGCGCCGGTTCCAGAGCCCCCACAGCTCCACCGGTTCGCCGCTGGCCGACGTGCCGGTGAGCCCCCGGGGCACCACGGTGAAGGCGCAGCGGGTGCCGGTGAAGCCGGCGTTCTTGGAGAAGGAGCGGAACTCGATGGCGCAGCGGCGCGCCCCTTCGATCTCGTAGATGGAATGGGGCAGGTCGGGATCAGTGATGAACGCCTCGTAGGCGGCGTCGAACAGGATCAGGGCCCCGTGGGCCAGGGCGTAGTCCACCCACTGCTTCAGCTGCTCCCGGGTGGCGACGGCCCCGGTGGGGTTGTTGGGGAAACAGAGATAGATCAGATCCACCGGCTGCTCGGGCAGGGGGGCGACGAAGCCGTTGGCCGCGGTGATCGGCAGGTAAGTGAGGCCCCCGTAGCGCCCGCCGGCGTCGGCTTCGCCGGTGCGGCCCGCCATCACGTTGCTGTCCACGTACACCGGGTAGACCGGATCGGTGACGGCGATGCGGTTGCCGGCCCCAAGGATGTCGAGGATGTTGCTGCTGTCGCACTTGGAGCCGTCGGAGACGAAGATCTCCTCGGCGCTCACCTCGCAGCCGCGGGACTGGAAGTCGTGGCGGGCGATCGCCTCCCGCAGCCAGGCGTAGCCCTGTTCGGGCCCGTAGCCGTGGAAGCCCTCCCGGGTGCCCATGGCTTCGATGGCCTGCTTCATCGCCTCCCGGCAAGCCGCCGGCAGGGGTTCGGTGACGTCGCCGATGCCCAGGCGGATCACGGGAGCCTCGGGGTGGGCCTCACTGAAGGCCTTGACGCGCCGGGCGATCTCGGGGAACAGATAGCCCGCCTTGAGCTTGAGATAGCTGTCGTTGACCTGAACCATGGGAGGGAAGCGGAAGGCGTAGCGGCTGGGCCAGGCGGCATCTTCCTATGGCGCGGTGCGGCCTGCCTACGATCGGTTTCAGCTCGCAGTCCCTGGCCTTGACCGTTGCGCCGATCGACTTCGCCGCGCTGGTGGACAGCAGCATCTCCCGGCCAGCCCGGTACCTGGGCAATGAGCGCGGGGTGGAGCCCCGGGACTGGTCGGCGGCGCGGGTGCGCTGGGCCCTCACCTATCCGGAGGTCTACGAGGTCGGCGCCAGCAACCTCGGCCACATGCTGCTCTACGCGATCCTCAACGCCGTCCCCGGCCAGCTCTGCGATCGGGCCTACCTGCCGGCGCCCGATCTGGCGGCCCGGCTGCGGGAGCGGGGCGCGCCCCTGTTCGCGGTGGAAAGCCACCGGCCCCTGGCGGCCTTCGACATCCTCGGCTTCAGCCTCAGCTACGAACTGGGTGGCACCAACATCCTTGAGATGCTGGATCTGGCGGGCCTCCCGATCCTGGCCGCCGACCGGGGCGACCTGCCCCTGGACGATCCGGCGGCAGCGCCGCTGATCTTCGCCGGCGGACCCACCGCCACCGGCAACCCCGAGCCCTTCGCGCCGTTCTTCGATTTCCTGGCCCTGGGGGATGGGGAGGAGCTGCTGCCCGAGATCGGCCTGGTGGTGGCCGAGGGCAGGGCCGCTGGCCTGGGCCGCCGGGCTCTGCTGCGGGATCTTGCCGAGGTGCCGGGGGTCTATGTGCCCGCCCTGTACGCGCCGGGGCCCGATGGGGTGAGCCTGCTGCCGCTGGAGCCTGGCCTGGCCCCCCGGATCCAGCGGCGCACCGCCACCCCCATGCCCCACTACGCCATGGGCCTGGTTCCCCACATCGAAACGGTCCACGACCGGCTCACCGTGGAGATCCGCCGCGGCTGCACCCGCGGTTGCCGCTTCTGCCAGCCGGGAATGCTGACGCGCCCTGCCAGGGATGTGGAGCCCGAGGCGGTGATCGAAGCGGTGGAGGAGGGCATGCTGCGCACCGGCTACAGCGACTTCTCGTTGCTGTCGCTCAGCTGCAGTGATTACCTGTCCCTGCCGGCGGTGGGGGTGGAGCTGCGCAACCGGCTGGCCGAGCACAACGTCAGCCTCACCTTGCCAAGCCAGCGGGTCGACCGCTTCGACAATTCCATCGCCCACATCCTCGGCGGCACCCGCCGCGCCGGGCTGACCTTCGCCCCCGAAGCCGGCACCCAGCGCCTGCGGGACATCGTCAACAAGGGGCTCACCGATGCGGAACTGCTGCGCGGCATCCGCACCGCCATGGAGAACGGCTACAGCCGGGTGAAGCTCTATTTCATGATTGGTCTGCCGGGCGAGACCGACGCCGATGTGCTCGGCATCGTCGACACCTGCCGGGCGTTGCAGCAGCAGTGCCGAGATCTGGGCCGGTTGCAGCTCAACATCACGATCAGCAATTTCACCCCCAAGCCCCACACGCCGTTCCAGTGGCACAGCGTGTCAACCGCGGAATTCCGGCGCCGGCAGCAGTTGCTGCGTGACGCCCTGCGGCCCATGCGGGGCCTCAAGACGAACTTCACCGACGTGCGCCTGTCGGCGGTGGAGGACTTCGTGGGTCGTGGGGACCGGCGGCTGGCGCCGGTGATCGTGGCGGCCTGGCGGGCCGGAGCGGGGCTGGACGCCTGGTTCGAATCCGCCGATCGCACCCATGCCGCCTGGACCGGCGCCATCGAGGCCGCCGGCCTGGGGGGCTCCTACCGGGCCCTGGAGATGGGCGGCTGGAGCGCGGCGGAGGCCTTCGCCACAGGCGATCTGGAGGCCTTCTGCCGCCAGCCCCTCCCCTGGGATCACATTGATTCCGGCGTCGACAAGGCCTGGCTGGCCGAGGACCTCCTTAGGGCCCTGGCGGCGGCCGTGGTGCCGGATTGCTCCTTCGACGGCTGCAGCAGCTGCGGTGTCTGCGGCCCGGAGCTGGGCCACAACGTGGTGATCCCGCCGCCGCCGATTCCGCCGCCGATCCCGCCACGGGCCCCTGCCAGCGAGCGCGTCTGCCGGCTGCGCTTCGGCTTCGCCAAGACCGGGTCCCTGGCCCTGATCAGCCATCTCGACACCCTGCGCCTGCTGGAGCGCGCCCTGCGGCGCAGCGGCCTGCCGGTGAGCTTCACGGGCGGTTTCCACCCCCTGCCCCGGCTGCAGATGGCGCTGCCCCTGCCCCTGGGGGTAGAGGGTCTGGGGGAGTGGCTCGACCTCGACTTCGCCGCCCCGATCGATCCGGAGACGGCCTGCCAGCGCCTCCAGGCAGAGCTCAGCGCCGAGCTGACCTTGCTCTCGGTGCAGGCGGTGCCCTTGACGACCCCCGGCCTGGCCCAGCAGATCCGCGCCGCCCACTGGCGGATCTCGCTGCTTCCTGCACCGGATCAGCCAACCCCGGCACCGTCCCAGTGGTCGGCCGTCATCGCTGCGTTGCTGGCCGCCACCACCCTCCCCTGGCAAGACAAGGACAAGAAAGGCCGCCCACGTCAACGGGACTGCCGCCCCTACCTGCTCGACCTCCGCCCAGCGCCGCTGGAGGCCCAGGTTCCGGGGGGAGCTGGGCAGGTGCTGGATCTGGAGGCTGCAGTGGATCTGCAGGGCCGCAGTCTGCGGCCCGAACATCTGCGTCACTGGCTGGGCGAGTCCCTCGGCCGAACCCTGGTGCTGGGGTCGGTCCAGCGCCGATGCCTGCTGCTGGACGCATGCTAAGTTCGCCCTAGACGGAGAAAGGAATCGCGGGGATCCTCCCTTTCGTCCTCCTCCGCCCAGACGCTTCTGCACAAGGGACGCTTTCTAGAAGCTCCTCTGCGAAAGCGCGGTTTCAGTCAACACTGCTTGGTTCGGTCTTCGTTGCTTCGCATCGGGAAGGGAAATTTTCCTTGCCGTCACGCTGCCAGCCCGACGACGTTTCTGCTCCCCCTCAGGCCCCAGGCTCCAGGGTTCTGTACCAGGCAAACAGCCAACTCCATTGCTTCCGGGGTCTGGTCTGTTCCTTTTCAGTGGCTGCGCGACCGCCATGGTCGGCGTCCGATTCCTTCCCCCACCTGCCCTTTGGCACGGCTCCACTGAGCCCACCATCTCTTCCATGCCCCAGCAGATCGTCATCGCTGAGCAGTTGCGGATCGCCGCAGTGCTCAACGACGAGCGCGTTGATGAACTGATCGTTGCCCAGGGTCGCTATCAGATCGGCGACGTCTATCTCGGAACCGTTGAAAACGTGTTGCCCGGGATCGATGCGGCGTTCGTCAATATCGGAGAAAGCGAGAAGAACGGCTTCATCCACATCACCGATCTTGGGCCCCTGCGTCTGAAGAAGGGCGGCGCCGGGATCACCGAGCTGCTCGAGCCCAGGCAGAAGGTGCTCGTCCAGGTGATGAAGGAGCCCACGGGCACCAAGGGACCGCGCCTCACCGGCAACCTCTCCCTGCCGGGCCGCTTCCTGGTGCTCCAGCCCCACGGCCAGGGGGTCAACATCTCCCGCCGCATCGACGGCGAGAACGAGCGCAACCGGCTGCGGGCCCTTGGTGTGCTGATCAAGCCCCCCGGCGCCGGTCTGCTGATCCGCACCGAGGCCGAGGACGTCAGCGAAGACATGCTGATTGACGACCTCGAGGGTCTGCTGCGCCAGTGGGAGTCGATCCAACAGGCGGCCGAGACGGCGTCGCCGCCGGTGCTGCTCAACCGCGACGAGGATTTCATCCATCGGGTGCTGCGCGATCTCTACAGCCCCGATGTGCTGCGGGTGGTGGTCGACAGCGCCGATGCGGTGGCGCGGGTCAACGCCTTCCTCGGCTCCGATCAGGCCAATCTCCTGGTGGAGCACCACGCTGAATCCACCGAGATCCTGGAGCATTACCGGGTCAACGCGGCCATTCGCGATGCCCTCAAGCCCCGGGTTGATCTCCCCTCCGGTGGTTACGTGATCATCGAGCCCACCGAAGCCCTGACGGTCATCGACGTCAACTCCGGATCGTTTACCCGCTCGGCCAATGCCCGCGAGACGGTTCTGTGGACCAATTGCGAAGCGGCGCTGGAGATCGCCCGCCAGCTGAAGCTGCGCAACATCGGTGGCGTCGTGATCATCGACTTCATTGACATGGAGTCCCGGCGCGACCAGCTGCAGCTGCTGGAGCACTTCACCCAGGCGTCCCGGGACGACACGGCCCGTCCCCAGATCGCTCAGCTCACCGAGCTCGGCCTGGTTGAGCTGACCCGCAAGCGCCAGGGTCAGAACATCTATGAGCTGTTCGGCCGGGCCTGTCCCAGCTGTGGGGGCCTCGGGCATGTGGCCGTGCTCCCCGGTAAGGACACCCTTCAGCCCCTGGCCACGGTCTCTGGTCTGGTGCGTTCGGCCGCTTCGGCCCGGGCCGACGTGGCCAGCCCCTCCAACGGGAGCGGGGAGGTCGGCGGTAGCAGCCGTCGGCGGCGCGGCGGACGTGGCGGCCGGGGTTCCGATGCCGAGGTCCCTGTGGCGAGTGGCTTCTCGGAGGGTGGTGGCAACGGCGTCGCCACCGTGGCTTCCCCCCAGGAGCCCATGGCCTCCACCGACGCTCCCCAGCGCCGCCAGGAGCCTGAAGTCCTGGCCGTGCCGATGGACGCGGAACAGGAGCTGGTCTACGGCTGGATGGGCCTGAGCCCTGCCCTGCTGCTGGATCCGGTCCCCACCGGGGAAAGTTTGATGGTGCGCGTGGTTCGCCCCGACGCTGATCCGGAGGCTGTGATCGAGGAAGCCCGCCAGCAACTGGCCGCCAGCGGCACCCGTCGCCGTCGCCGCGGCAGGAACGGCGAAGGGCGCAACGGGTCGGCCGAAGCCACGGAGGCTTCCGACGTCTTTGAAGCCCCCCAAGCCTCAGGCGCCGCCTACGCCTCAGTCGCCCCCGACGCCCGGGATCACCACGACATGGTTCCGATCCTGGAGATCACTCCGGCCCCGTTCGAACCTGAGGCCGACGCTGTCACTGCCGAACCCGTCAGTGTGGCGCCACCCAGCCGTCGCTCCCCCGGCCGAGCCGCACCTGTGGCGGCGCCGGTTCCGGTCGCTGCCACGACGGCGGTCTTCGTGGCCGAGGCGAGCTCCGGCGAGGCCGGCGAACCGCGCCGGCGCCGGCGCCGTTCCTCTGCCTCGGGCTGATCGGCACGCTCAGGACGCCCTTGGGCGATCCGACGCTCCGGAGTGGGGAGGTCAAGACCCGTCCGCCTGTGCCGGGGTGGATGAGGTCGGCCGGGGCAGCCTGTTCGGGCCGGTGTTTGCGGCGGCCGTGGTGCTGCCGGCCACGGCCCTCGGCCCCCTGGCGGCGGCGGGTCTCAACGACAGCAAGAAGCTCACCGCCAGACGCCGCCAGGCCCTGGTTCCCCTGCTGCGGCAGCAGGCCCTGGCCTGGGCCCTGGGGCAGGCGAGCGCCAGCGAAATCGACCGCTGGGGTCTGCGCGTGGCCACGGAATGGGCGATGTTGCGGGCGCTGCAACGGCTGCCCCGGCCACCCCTGCTGCTGCTGGTGGATGGGGTCCTGCCGCTGAGGCCGTGGTCCGGGCCGCAGACCACCCTGGTGGGGGGAGATGGCCGTTGCGCCGCGATCGCTGCCGCCAGCGTGCTGGCCAAGCAGGAACGGGATGCCCTGCTGGGGCGCCTGGCGCTGCGCCATCCCGGCTACGGGCTGGAGCGCCATGCCGGCTATGGAACCCCCCAGCACCGGGAGGCGATTCTGCGGCTGGGTCCCACCCCCTTGCACCGCCGCAGCTTTCTCAGCTCGATCGGCACCAGCGCTGGAAGTCGCCCAGCAGTTGCTGACTCACCCGGCTGCTGATGCCCAGGAGGATGCCGCCGAGCACCGAGCGGCCGGTGGCCTCCAGCACCTTGGGGGGGATCACTTGCAGCAGGGTGGGGCGGCTGACCGTCACCGAGAGGCTGGCTTCGCCCGTCAGGCCGCCGTCGGCTGCGGCGAGCCAGGAGCAGAGGCCGAGGCGAAAATCCTCCACCAGCCCCAGCCCCTCGAGCTGGCAGTCGAGGGCCTCCAACTCCAGCCGGCCGTTGCGATGCACGACCTGCAGCTCCACCACCGGCTGGATCTTCAGCTGGAACACCTTCACCTGGCTCACCGTGTAGCGATAGCGGCCCGGGCCGAGGGGTTCGAGCTGGCGGGGATCGAGCAGGGCGTGCACCACCCGCTCCTCGTCGTCCAGATAGGCGGGCAGGCGATCCGCTTCGCTGACCACCGGAAGGTCGAGTTGCTGGCAGGCGCTGAAGGCCAGAGACATGGCCTGCGGGCCGGCAGGGCATGATCCTACCGATCACCCCAGACCGCCCCACCGCCATGCGTCTTGCCTTTCTCGGTCCCGTCGGCACCTATGGCGAGCAGGCGGCGCATCGACTGGCGGCTCTGGAGAGCCTGGAGGACGTGAATTTCGTGCCCCAGCAGGGTATCCGCGGCGTGATCCGGGCCCTGGCCGACGGCGATTGCGAGCTGGCGGTGGTGCCGGTGGAGAACTCCGTGGAGGGGGGCGTCACCAGCTGTCTCGATGCCCTCTGGGAGCACCCGGACCTGGCGGTGGCCCGGGCCCTGGTGCTGCCCATCCGCCATGCCCTGGTGGGCAGTGGTCCGCTCGAGGCGATCAGTGAGGTGCTCTCCCATCCCCAGGCCCTGGCCCAGTGCAGCCTGTGGCTGGGGGAGCAGCTGCCCCAGGCCCTGCAGCTGCCCACCAGCTCCACCGCCGAGGCGGCCCGGCTGGTGCGCGGCAGCCGCTTCCGGGGCGCCATCGCTTCCCTGGAGGCGGCCGCCGAGCATGGCCTGGAGGTGCTGGCCTATCCGATCAACGATGTGCCCGGCAACTGCACCCGTTTCCTGCTGCTCCGGCGTGGGGAACGCTCCCAGCGGGGTCCCTACGCCAGCCTGGCGTTCTCGCTCCACTCAAACCGCCCCGGCGCCCTGCTGGAGTCCCTGGGCTGTTTCGCCCGGCAGGGGCTGAACATGAGCCGGATCGAGTCGCGCCCTTCCAAGCGGGAGATGGGCGAATACATCTTCTTTGTCGATCTCGAGCTTCCCGAGGGATCCGCCCCACTGGAGGGGGCCATCGCTGATCTCACCCCCCTCTGCGAGCATCTGGCCCTCTTCGGTGCCTACCCGCTCACCAACCTCGCCGCCGAGGAGAAGGGGCTCTGAGGGCTGGCGCTGGGATCCATGCGACGGCCCGCGGGCGCCATCGCCTCAAGGCAGGGGCCCGCGGAAGACGCCGAACTGCATCAGACCGGTGCGAAAGGCCCAGTGCATCAACAGCAGCGTCGGCGTTTCCCGCAGACCCTGCACAACGGCTCTTGGCCCCAGCCCCAGCACCGCCCCGGGGCGGCGCACCCCCTCGAGGATCGAATCCAGCCAGGAGGGCAGGGTGGGACCGGTCCAGTCATCGGTGCTGATCGGAAGGCCGCGGTTCCAGGGGCTGGTCTCCAGGTTTCTCCTCAGGGAAGGGATGCTGGCGAACTCCGGATGGGCCCACTGGTCGAGCAGCTGGCGCATCACCCAACGCTCGAGGCGGTTCATGGGGGCGACGGCCGGATCGCGACGGTTCCAGTCGGCCACCGCCAGGCAGCCGCCAGGGCGCAGCACGCGCAGCATCTCATCGGCGTAGCGCTGCTTGTCGGGCATGTGGGGGCCGGCCTCCACACTCCAGACCGCGTCGAATCCCGCCTCAGGCCCCCCGTCCGGCAGATCCAGGGCCAGGGCATCCATGACGGCGAAGCGGCACCCCGGCAGATCGGCCGGGGTCAGGTCCCGAGCCCGGGCGATCTGGGCCGGACTGATGCTGATGCCCAGCACCTCGAAGCCGTAATCCCGGGCCAGGATCCTGGCGCTGCCGCCGATGCCGCAGCCCACATCCAGTACCCGGCTGCCGGGCGGCAGGCGGTCGAGCCCGCTCCAATGGACCAGTTCGTGGACGAAGGCGGCCTTGGCGGACCGGAAATCCCGCGATTCGGGGGGATCGCCGTAGTGCCCCAGATGCACATGCTCGCCCCAGAGACGCTCCAGCAGCCGGTCGTCCGTCCACCGGTCGTAGGCGGCGGCAACGCTGGCGGCTGACAGGTAGGCCCGCGACCGACGCTGCCAGAGCAGGGCCACCAGGACCGCGACAAGGACACCCCCCGTCAGGAGGAAGGGCAGCAGGCTCGCCATGGTCAGGCCTCGCCGTCGTCGTTGCCGAGGCTGGAGAAGGTGTCCTTGAGGACGGTGCGGGCCGCCAGCTGCCGCCGGGTCTGGTCGAGCAGTTCGTATTCCTGGCGCAAGCGTTCGCCGGTGTCGGTGATCTCCAGCAGGGCCTGCTGGTGATCGGCCACCGGACCGCCGAGATGGGCGCCGATCCAGAAGGACAGCTCCCTTGGCAGATCGGGCAGATCAGCGGGCAGGGAGGAAGGTTTGCCGATCAGCTTGCCGGTCAGATCAACGACGTCCCGCAGGGCCCGGGTGACAGTGCTGGTAAGGGTCTCGAGCTCCTCATGGCTTTCGCTCACGGTGTCCTCGATCCAGCTGACCATGCCCACCCGGAACGGCGTATCGCGCACGATGTCAAGGACCCGGAAGCGCTGCTGGCCCATGGTGACGATGTTGCTGCGGTCGTCGTCCTGCACCTGGCAGTGAAGGATTTCGGCGCAACAGCCCACTTCGGCCATGCGTTTGCTCTGGGGGTCCCAGCGCACCACGCCGAAACGTCGATCTTCCGACATCGCCGTTTGCAGCATCATGCGATAACGCGGCTCAAAGATGTGGAGCGGCAACACCTCTTGGGGGAAGAGCACCACATCAGGCAGGGGGAACAGGGGCAGCTCCCTGACGGCCAGATCAGTCACGCGAGCCTGTTGCCGCTGGCGGCAGCTGGGAAGGGGCGATCGCGGGTCGGGAACGAAAGGATCAACAAGAGCATCTCAAGGATGGATCGATCCTAGAAAGTCCGACCTGCGCGGCGAAGGCCGAAAGGCCCCATTGCCATCAGAGCTTGACCTCGATGTCCACACCACTCGGCAGGTCGAGCTTCATGAGCGCGTCGATGGTCTTGGAGCTCGGGCTGTAGATGTCGATGATCCTGCGGTGGGTGCGGGTCTCGAAGTGCTCACGGGAATCCTTGTCAACGTGAGGCGAGCGCAGCACGCAGTAAATCTTGCGCTTGGTGGGCAGGGGGATCGGGCCGATCGCCGTGGCAGCGGTGTGATCAGCGGTTTCGATGATTTTTTCGCAGGAGAGATCCAGCATGCGGCGATCGAAGGCCTTCAGGCGGATGCGGATCTTCTGCTGGGGGATGGAGGCGGTCATCGGAAGGGAAGCGCGGGCGGAGGGCGGCGGCAGCGCCGCTGGAATGGATTGTCGAGGTGCACAGGGAACCGGTGGTTCCGAAAAGGGGAGCCTCCCTCAGGAGAGGCTCCCGCCAAAAGGCTAGATCAGCCTCACAGAACGATCTTGGACACCACGCCGGCACCGATGGTGCGGCCGCCTTCGCGAATGGCGAAGCGCATGCCCTGCTCGATGGCGACCGGGCAGATGAGCTCGGCGCTCATCTTGATGCGGTCGCCGGGCATCACCATCTCCACGTTGGTGCCGTCATCGGCGGTGAAGGCGGTGATCTGGCCGGTCACGTCGGTGGTGCGGATGTAGAACTGCGGGCGGTAGCCGGCGAAGAAGGGGGTGTGGCGGCCACCCTCTTCCTTCTTGAGCACGTAGACCTCACCTTCGAACTTGGTGTGGGGCTTGATGGAGTTGGGCTTCACCAGCACCATGCCGCGCTCGATGTCTTCTTTCTGGACGCCGCGCAGGAGCAGACCGACGTTGTCACCGGCCATGCCCTCGTCGAGCAGCTTGCGGAACATTTCCACACCCGTGACGGTGGTTTCCCGCGTGTCGCGGATGCCAACGATCTGGACGGTTTCGCCCACTTTCACCTTGCCGCGCTCGATTCGGCCGGTGGCGACGGTGCCGCGGCCGGTGATCGAGAAGACGTCTTCGACGGCCATCAGGAAGGGCTTGTCGATCTCACGCTCGGGCTCTGGGATCGACTCGTCAACCGCGTCCATCAGGTCGAGGATCTTGTCGACCCACTCGTCTTCGCCACGCACCGCCTTCTTGCCGCCCTGGATGTACTCGAGGGCCTTAAGGGCCGAACCGGCGATCACGGGGATGTCGTCGCCGGGGAAGTCGTAGCTGCTGAGCAGTTCACGCATCTCCAGTTCGACGAGTTCGAGGATCTCCTCGTCGTCGACCATGTCCTTCTTGTTGAGGAAGACCACCAGCGCGGGCACGCCCACCTGTTTGGCCAGCAGGATGTGCTCCTTGGTCTGGGCCATGGGGCCGTCAGTGGCGGCGACCACCAAGATGGCGCCGTCCATCTGGGCGGCACCGGTGATCATGTTCTTGACGTAGTCGGCGTGGCCCGGGCAGTCGACGTGGGCGTAGTGACGCTTGGTGGTCTCGTACTCGACGTGGGCCGTGTTGATCGTGATCCCCCGCTCCTTCTCCTCAGGGGCTCCATCGATCTCGTCGTAGGCCTGGGCCTTGGCCATGCCCTGGGACGCCAGCACGTTGGTGATGGCGGCGGTGAGGGTGGTCTTGCCGTGGTCAACGTGACCGATGGTGCCGATGTTGACGTGAGGCTTGTTCCTCTCGAACTTCTCGCGTGCCATGGAAGGAAAGAATCGGGGGGGTGGGTTGGATGGAAAGAAAGATCAGGAATTGCCCTGATTCTTGGAGATGATGGCTTCCGCCACATTGCGAGGAACTTCCTCGTAATGGCTGAACTCCATCGAGAAGATACCCCGACCCTGGGTCATGGATCGGAGCTGGGTGGCGTAGCCGAACATTTCGGCCAGAGGCACTTTGGACTGGACTTTGGACTGTCCGTTGTCGACGGACTGTCCTTCGACCTGACCGCGGCGGGAGGAAAGGTCGCCGATGACCGAACCGAGGTAATCCTCGGGGACCTCGACCTCAACCTTCATCATCGGCTCAAGCAGTACGGGATTGCACTTCTTGACGCCATCTTTGAAGGCCAAGGAACCCGCGATCTTGAACGCCATCTCCGAAGAGTCGACGTCGTGATAGGAGCCGTCCACCATGGTGACCCGGACATCGATCATGGGGAAACCGGCAATCACACCGGACTGGCAGGTTTTCTTCATGCCGGCTTCCGCCGGACCGATGTACTCCTTGGGAACGATGCCGCCAACGATCTTGTTGACGAATTCGAACCCTGAACCCGGCTCGCCGGGCTGCATTTCGATCACCACGTGGCCGTACTGGCCCTTGCCGCCTGTCTGGCGGGCGAATTTGCCCTCACCCTTGGCACTACCGCGGATGGTTTCCCGGTAGGACACCTGGGGGGCGCCGATGTTGGCCTCCACCTTGAACTCCCGCAGCATGCGGTCGACCAGGATCTCCAGGTGCAGTTCGCCCATGCCGGCGATCACGGTCTGGTTGGTTTCCGGATCGGTGGAGACCCGGAAGGTGGGGTCTTCCTCGGAGAGGGACTGCAGGGCCTTGCCGAGTTTCTCCATGTCGCCCTTGGTCTTGGGCTCCACGGCCACGGAGATCACCGGTTCGGGGATGAACAGGGATTCCAGGATGATCGGATCGGAGTCGACGCAGAGGGTGTCGCCCGTGGTGGTGTCCTTGAGGCCAAGAACGGCACCCAGGTCACCGGCCCGCAGCTCGTCGACCTCCTCGCGCTCATCGGCCTTGAGCAGGATCAGGCGGGAAATGCGCTCCTTTTTGTCCTTGGTGGAGTTGAGCACGTAGCTGCCCTTCTGCAGCACGCCGCTATACATGCGGATGAAGGTGAGCTTGCCGTAGGGGTCGGCCATGACCTTGAAGGCCAGGGCACTGAAGGGGGCGCTGTCGTCGCAGGCGCGGGTGGCTTCGCTGCCGTCGGCCAGGAGGCCATGGATCGGCGGCACATCGACGGGGGCAGGCAGGTAGTCAACCACCGCATCAAGCACCAGCTGGACGCCCTTGTTTTTGAAGGCGGAGCCGCAGAGGATCGGCACCATGCCGTGTTGCAGCACCCCGAGGCGAATGCCACGCATCAGTTGCTCCTGGGTGAGCTCACCGTTCTCAAGGAAGGCTTCAATCAGCTCTTCATCGGTCTCGGCCACCGATTCCATCAGCTTCTGACGCCACTCCGCGGCCTCGTCCTGCATGTCGGCGGGAATCTCCTCTTCGAGGATGTCGGTGCCGAGATCATTGGTATAGATGATCGCTTTATTGCGCACCAGGTCGATGATGCCCTTGAGATCACCCTCCGCTCCGATCGGCAGCTGGATGGGAACGGCGTTGGCCTTGAGGCGATCCTTGATCTGATCGTAGACCTTCAGGAAGTTGGCACCGGTGCGATCCATCTTGTTGACGAAGACGATCCGGGGCACGTTGTAGCGATCGGCCTGGCGCCAGACAGTTTCCGACTGGGGCTGCACGCCACCCACGGCGCAGAACACCGCAACGACGCCGTCGAGCACCCGCATCGAGCGCTCCACCTCGATCGTGAAATCGACGTGGCCGGGCGTGTCGATGATGTTGATCCGGTTGTCTTTCCAACTGGTGGAGATGGCGGCAGCGGTGATGGTGATTCCACGCTCTCGCTCCTGCTCCATCCAGTCGGTGACGGCGGCGCCATCGTGCACCTCGCCCATCTTGTGAACCACGCCGGAATAGAACAGAATCCGTTCGGTCGTGGTGGTCTTGCCCGCGTCAATGTGAGCGGCAATACCAATATTTCTGACGCGTTCCAGGGGGTAGGCGCGGGCCACGGGAAAGTTCTCCGGGGGTGGGTCGACAAAAAGCGGGCGTAATTTTACAGACCGGTGATGGATCGATCTGTGGAAACCGGATCAGCCCAGGGATCCGGCCCCTCTGGGATGGCTTAGTAGCGGTAGTGGGCGAAGGCCTTGTTGGCTTCGGCCATCTTGTGTGTCTCCTCCCGCTTGCGGACGGCACTGCCGGCTTCGTTGGCCGCGTCCATCAGCTCACCGGCCAGTTTCTGGGCCATGCTCCGGCCGTTGCGGGCCCGGGAGAAGTTGACCAGCCAGCGCAGCGCCATCGCGGTGCCACGCTCCTGGCGCACTTCCATCGGCACCTGATAGGTGGCGCCACCGACCCGTCGGGCGCGCACTTCCACCAAGGGGGTGGCGTTGCGTACCGCCGTTTCGAACAGGTCAAGCGGGTCGGCGCCGGTGCGCTCGTTGATCAGGGTGAAGGCATCGGAAAGGATGCGCTGGGCCGTGGATTTCTTGCCGTGCTTCATCAGCCGGGCCACGATCATCGAGGCCAGACGGCTGTTGAACTGAGGATCCGGGAGTACCGGGCGTTTCTCGGCGGCGTTGCGGCGGGACATGGAACGGAGGGAGAAAAAGCGGGAGAGGGCTGGTCCGGCCGCGGGGAGCCGGTGAAGCGAAGGCTCAGGCCTTCGGTGTCTTGGCGCCGTACTTGGAGCGGGACTGCCGCCGGTCCTTGACCCCTGAGGTGTCGAGGGTCCCGCGGATGATGTGGTACCGGACACCGGGCAGATCCTTGACGCGGCCGCCGCGGATCAGAACCACCGAGTGCTCCTGAAGGTTGTGGCCGATGCCGGGGATGTAGGCCGTGACCTCAAACCCGGAGGTGAGGCGCACCCGGGCCACCTTGCGCAGCGCTGAGTTGGGCTTCTTCGGGGTGGAGGTGTACACCCTGGTGCAGACGCCACGCCGCTCGGGGCAGGCGCGCAGGGCGGGCGACTTCGTCTTGCGGGTGAGACGCTGCCGCTCGGTGCGGATCAGCTGCTGGATAGTGGGCATCGAAAGCCGGGGTGCTGCTCGGAGTGGACGTCTGAGTGGACGGGTCGGGTGGACAGGTCGGTTGTCCGACTGTTTCGACAATCCGACACCTTACTTCGTCGCCGTCCCCCTCAGGGTTCGCGACTGAAGGCGGCACCGCAGGCGCAGGTGCGCACGCCAGGCCCAGGGCGCACCAAAAAGCCACCGCCGCTGAGGTCGCCCCTGTAGTCGAGCTGCAGGCCCCGCAGCATGGGCAACTGCTCGCCAGGCGAATAAAGGGTGATGCCGTCGGCCCGGGCCACGGGGGTGCCGGCCAGGTGGCCGGGGCGCAGCCGGATCGCCCAGGCTTCGCAGGCCCCCTCCAGCAGCTCCAGGTGCATCATCCCCGGGGTGCCCGCCACGGCCGCCTGGCGGCACAGCTCGGCGGCGGCGGCGGGGGTGAGGCGAAGGCTGTGGCCCCGGGGCACGGTGGAGTGGCGAATCGCATCAGTTTGCCAGCCGCTGGCTGTTGGCCCCCTCGCCCCCACCGATCGGCACCAAGCCCAGCCCGTTGTGAACAGAGCCGGCCACACCCCGGCCCTTGACCCGGTGGCTGCCGCCCATCACCAGGCCCGTGGAACTGCCGCCGTCGAGGTTGAGCGCATCCACCAGCCCCAGCTGCTGCAGCAGCCAGGCGGTCTCGGAGAGAGTGGGGCCGCCGCCGCCGCCGGCGCCCTCCAAGGTCACCAGCCAGAGGAGGCTGCCATCACTGCCCACAACCGTGCGGGGGGCCCCCTGGCGCAGGAAGGCGGCTCCGAACCCTTCGGCGCTGCCGTTGAGCACGATGCGGCCGTTCTGGAGCAGCAGCGGCCCGCCTCCCATCACCGAGCTGGCGTTGCCCAAGGGGTCGCTGGGGCGACTGTCGAGGCGCAGTGTCTCCCCTTCATTCCAGGGCAGGGCGGCCCCGCCGCGGGCCACCACCAGGGTGTCCTCCGGCTGCAGCGCCACCCCCGCCGCCAGCTCCTTGCTGCCGATCCGCCGCTGCACACGGCTGCCACGCAGCATCACGCCCGTCTCCGAGCCGGTCAGGGCCTGGTAGAGCCGGCCCCACTCGGCGGTGTAGCGGCTCAGGCCCCGCTGGGCGTAGCCGCTGTTCACGGTCAGCAGCGGCCAGCGCTGGCCACGGTCATCGCTGATCCATTCGTCCAGCCGCAGGCGCCCGAAGCGCGGCAGGCTGCGGCGATCCCAGCCCACGGCGCCGCGGTTGAGGATCGGCCCGGAGAGCCAGCGGCCCTGGTCCCGCAGGGCACCGAGGGGAAGCCGGCGCACCCGGTTGAAGAAGCCGCCGTTGATCGCCACCAGGGCGTCCTGGCGCTGGGCCAGGGTCGCCAGGGAGCTCAGGCCCGCCATCCCATCGGGACGGCTGAGGGTCCGCAGTTCCAGCGGCCCGCTGCGGGGATCGATCCTGACGGCATTGATCTGGACCCTGGTGCCCCCCACGGCGCGCACCTGCTGGTCCCAGCGCAGCTGCGGCCCCAGCAGCGCCAGAAGCCGCGGATCGATCGGCGCCGGAGCCGTCGGTGGCGTCGTTGCCGTGCCGGTGGCGGTGCCGCTCTGGGGCAGGTCAATGACCACCCGGGCGGGCTCCCCCAGGGTGAACAGGCGCAGGGGGGCGGTGACACCCGGGACGCTCAGGTTCAGGACCACGCCGTCGGAACCGCTGCGCAGGCCCCGGGCGGTGAGCTGGGCCAGCTGGTCGGCCCGGCTGAGCAGGGTCAGCTGGACGCCGCCATCGCTGCTGCGCACCAGGGTGGGGCCATCGAGGTCGAGCACCACCCGCCGGAAGCCGGCTTGCTCGGAGCTGCGCACCTGGAGCAGACGGGGCGCCGGCAGGCGCAGATCCAGCAGTTCGCCGCGGCGCTCCACCGCCACGCCGACGTCGCGCAGGATCGCCGCCACATCGACGGCCACCTCATCCGCCAGCGACCGCTGCTGGCCGGGGGGCACCACCAGTTCCCGGCCGAACCACTCCAGCGCCAGGCCCCCGTCGGGCCTGGACCGGCTACTGAAGCCCAGCTGGCCTTCCAGCACCTCCAAGGGCAGCCACAGCGCCTGGGGCTGGCGGGCCTCCAGCCCCCCCCAGCGCCAGGCGGCCTGCTGGCTGAGGCCGTTCAGCGCCAGCCGGGTGCCACCGACCTCCGCCGTGGGGCGCACCGGCAAAGGCTGGGGCCGGCTGCGGCGCGGGGGTTCCAGCTCCGGCAGAGCCGGTGGCATTGGTGGCGGGGCCGCCCGGGTGACCGGTGAGCCGCCGATCAGGGCCAGCAGGAAGAAGGCGATCGGAAGGGTCCTGGCCATCAACGGAGTCCTGCCGGTCAATAGAAAAAGTTAGTCCCATCACTTTCAGGTAGGGGCAGCTGCCTAGGATTGGCGGCTCGCCCTGTCGTCGCGGACACGGCCGCTGCACGGATGACACGGCAGCTCCTCGGCGGTTCCACCCTGCCGGCATCTTCAGGCTTGGTTTTTCAAGCCATCTCCAGCTCCGTTTCAGCAGCACCACCTCGGCCTATGTCCTCCTCCGCTCCGCTCTGGCCCCATCGCGACAGCTCGGCCCCAGGCCCTGGAGAGACGGACGCGTGCGGCGTGGGTTTCCTGGCCCACCTCGATGGGGTGCCCAACCACTGGGTGCTCCAGCAGGCTCTGCGGGGCCTCCGTTGCATGGAGCACCGGGGCGGCTGCGGCGGTGATGGGGATTCCGGCGACGGGGCCGGTCTGCTGACCGCGATCCCCTGGATCTACTTGGAGGCCGTCTGGCCAGCGGCCGCCGCCTCCACGGCCATGGTGCGGGGCCTGGGAATGCTGTTCCTGCCCGCCGACGAGGAACGGCGCGACCTGGCCCGCCGGATCTGCGACGAGGAGGCCGAGCGCCTCGGGCTGCTCAGCCTCGGCTGGCGGGACGTCCCCATCGTCCCCGAGGTGCTCGGGCCCCTGGCCCGGGAGAACGCCCCGGCCATCGAGCAGTGGCTGCTGGCCGCCCCTGATGCCGTGCCCGGCGTCATGGCTGATGTGGATGCCCTCGAATCCCTGCTGTTCCGCCTGCGGCGTCGTGCGGTCGACCGGGTGAGGGAGGTGTGGGGCGACGACACCACCGATCTCTATTTCGCCTCGATCAGCGGCCGCACCGTCGTTTACAAGGGCATGGTGCGTTCGGAGGTGCTCGATGCCTTCTACGCCGACCTGCGCGACGAACGTTTCAGCGTCGCCTTTGCTGTGTACCACCGCCGCTTCAGCACCAACACCCTGCCCCGCTGGCCCCTGGCCCAGCCGATGCGCCTTCTGGGCCACAACGGCGAGATCAATACGCTGCTGGGCAACATCAACTGGGCCAGGGCCGCCGAATCCCATCTCGAGGCCGTCTGGGGCGATGCCGCCCGGGACCTGCGGCCCCTGGTCAACGCCGCCTTCAGCGATTCGGCCAATCTCGACGCCACCCTCGAACTGATGGTGCGCAGCGGCCGGCCGATCACCGACAGCCTGCTCACCCTGGTGCCGGAGGCCTTCCGCGACCAGCCCGAGCTTGACGAGCGCCCGGCGATCAAGGCCTTTTACGAATACAGCGCCTGTCTGCAGGAGCCCTGGGACGGCCCCGCTTTGCTGGTCTTCAGCGATGGCCGCATGGTGGGGGCCACCCTGGATCGCAACGGCCTGCGTCCCGCCCGCTACTGCATCACCAGCGACGGTTACGTGGTGATGGGCTCCGAGACGGGCGTGGTGGAGCTGGAGGAATCCCGCATCATCGAGAAGGGACGCCTCGGCCCTGGCCAGATGCTGGCCGTGGATCTGGAGCAGCACCGTCTGCTGCGCAACTGGGATGTGAAAGAGGAGACCGCGGCGCGGCTTCCCTATGCCGGCTGGCTGCTCGACCATCGCCGCAGCCTCACCCCCGGCACCTGGCAGAAGGAGCATTCCCTGGGCGACCTCGAGCTCCTGCAGCACCAGACGGCCTCTGGCTTCACGGCCGAGGACCTGGATCTGGTGATCGAGGACATGGCTGGCCAGGGCAAGGAACCCACCTACTGCATGGGTGACGACATCCCCCTGGCGGTGCTCTCCTCAAAGCCCCATCTCCTCTACGACTACTTCAAGCAGCGCTTCGCCCAGGTCACGAACCCCCCCATCGACCCGCTGCGCGAGAAGCTGGTCATGAGCCTGGAGATGCACCTGGGCCGGCGCGGTTCGGCCCTGCGGCCGGATGCCTCCGGTGCCGCCGTGCTGCATCTCACCACCCCGGTGCTCAACGAGGCCGAACTCCAGGCCCTGGGCTCCCACGGCCTCGGGCTCACCACCCTCTCCACGCTCCTGCCGGTGGCCAGCGGCCCCGACGGCCTTGAGCAGGCCCTGCATCGCCTCTGCTTCGAGGCGGAGGCGGCCGTACGCAGCGGCCTCCAGATCCTGGTGCTCTCCGACCGCCCCGATGGCGGTATTTCCGCTGGCACCACGGCGATCCCGCCCCTGCTGGGGGTGGGTGCCGTGCACCACCACCTGCTGCGGCTCGGCCTGCGCCTGCAGTGCTCCCTGGTGGTGGACACCGCCCAGTGCTGGAGCACCCACCACCTGGCCTGCCTGATCGGCTACGGCGCCAGTGCGGTCTGCCCGTGGCTCACCTGGGAGACCACCCGCCACTGGCTGGCCCATCCGCGCACCCAGTCGATGATCGAGCGGGGCAAACTGCCCGCCCTCGACGCCGACAAGGCCCAGGCCAACGTGCGCAAGGCCCTTGAGGAAGGGCTGCGCAAGATCCTCTCCAAGATGGGAATCTCCCTGCTCGCCAGCTATCACGGCGCCCAGATCTTCGAAGCCATCGGCATCGGTGCCGATCTGATCGATCTGGCCTTCACCGGCACCACCAGCCGGGTCGCCGGCCTCAGCCTTCAGGATCTGGCCAGCGAGACCCTGGCCTTCCATGCCAAGGCCTACCCGGAGCTGAACCGCACCAAGCTGGAGTTCATGGGCTTCGTGCAGTACCGCACCGGCGGGGAATTCCACCTCAACAACCCGGAGATGGCCAAGGCCCTGCACGCCGCCGTCGCCGCCGGCCCTGGCTACGACCATTTCTCCACCTACCGCACGCTGCTGGAGAACCGGCCGGTGACCGCCTTGCGGGATCTGCTCGAGCTCAGGCCGGCCCCTGTGCCCCTGCCGATCGAGCAGGTGGAGAGTGTCGAGAGCATCTGCAGCCGTTTCTGCACCGGTGGCATGAGCCTGGGGGCCCTCTCGCGGGAGGCCCACGAGGTGCTGGCGGTGGCGATGAACCGCATCGGCGGCAAGAGCAACTGCGGCGAGGGCGGCGAGGACCCGGCCCGCTATCACCCCCTCAACGACGTCGACGGCGACGGTCACTCGCCCACCCTCCCCACCCTGCGCGGCCTGCGCAACGGCGACAGCGCCTGCTCCGCCATCAAGCAGATCGCTTCGGGCCGCTTCGGCGTCACCCCGGCCTACCTGCGCAGCGGTCGGCAGCTGGAGATCAAGGTGGCCCAGGGCGCCAAGCCCGGCGAAGGTGGCCAGCTCCCTGGCCCCAAGGTGGATGCCTATATCGCCTGGTTGCGCAACAGCAAGCCAGGCGTGGCGCTGATCTCACCGCCCCCGCACCATGACATCTATTCCATCGAGGATCTGGCCCAGCTGATCCACGACCTGCACCAAGTGAATCCCGCCGCCCGGGTCTCGGTGAAGTTGGTGGCCGAGATCGGCATCGGCACGATCGCCGCTGGGGTGGCCAAGGCCAATGCCGATGTGATCCAGATCTCAGGCCACGATGGCGGCACCGGGGCCTCGCCGCTGAGTTCGATCAAGCACGCCGGCAGCCCCTGGGAGCTGGGCCTGACGGAAGTGCACCGCAGCCTGCTGGAGAACGGCTTGCGGGATCGCGTCCTGCTGCGGGCCGACGGGGGCCTCAAGAGCGGCTGGGACGTGCTGATCGCCGCCCTGCTGGGGGCCGAGGAGTACGGCTTCGGCTCCGTGGCCATGATCGCCGAGGGCTGCATCATGGCCCGCGTCTGCCACACCAACAACTGCCCGGTGGGGGTCGCTACCCAGAAGGAAGCCCTGCGCAAGCGCTTCACCGGCCTGCCCGAGCAGGTCGTCAACTTCTTCTTCTTCGTGGCCGAGGAGGTGCGCCAGCTGCTCAGCGTGTTGGGCGTGGCCCGCCTCGAGGACCTGATCGGCCGCACGGATCTGCTGGCTCCCCGTGACGTCCGCCTCACCAAGACCGGTGCCCTGGATCTCTCCTGTCTGCTCGATCCGATCCCTGCGGCGGCCGACCGCTCCTGGCTGCGCCACGACGACGTCGCCCACGACAACGGCCCGGTGCTCGAGGACCAGCTGCTCGCTGATCCGGAGCTGCGTGCGGCGATCGATGCCCATGGCCATGTGGTGCGTCAGCTGCCGATCGTCAACACCGACCGCAGCGTTGGGGCCCGCCTGAGCGGTGAAATTGCGGCCCTGCATGGCAACACCGGTTTCCAGGGGGGCCTGGCCCTCACCTTCCACGGTGCGGCCGGCCAGAGCTTCGGCGCCTTCGTGCTCCAGGGCATGGACCTGCGCCTGGTGGGTGAGGCCAACGATTACGTCGGTAAGGGCCTCAACGGGGGGCGCATCACCGTGGTGCCCCCCAGCGGCCTCAACGACCCCGGCGACCAGGTGATCCTCGGTAACACCTGCCTGTATGGCGCCACGGGAGGTGAGCTGTTCGCCCTCGGCCGGGCCGGCGAACGCTTCGCCGTGCGCAACAGCGGCGCCCGCACTGTGGTGGAGGGGGTCGGCGACCACTGCTGTGAGTACATGACCGGCGGCGTGGTGGTGGTCCTGGGCGGCACCGGCCGCAACGTGGCCGCCGGCATGACCGGCGGGGTGGCCTTCCTGCTCGACGAGAGCGGTGGCCTGGCCGCCCGCCTCAACCCCGAGTCGGTGGAGCTGCTGCCCCTCACCACCCCTGAACAGGAGGGGCTGCTGCGGCCTCTTCTGGAGGCCCACCTGGAGGCCACCGGCAGCACCAGGGCCGCGGCGATCCTCGCTGACTGGCCCACGTGGAAGGGCCGCTTCCAGGTGCTGGTGCCCCCCAGCGAGAAGGCCACCGTGGGCCTGATCCAACGGGAAGCGGTGGCGGCCTGAGCGGGCCTGCGGTTCAGCTCAGAAGTCGTCGTAGACCTGCTTGAACGACGCAAAGGTGTCGTCGTTGTTCATGCCGGCCACGGCGATGGATGCGGCACCCAGCTTTGTGCTGCAGCTGATCGAGAGGGCCATGGGAAGGCTGGTGTGGTCGGCGTACACGGAGCGGGTCTCGCCGGTGCCGATCACCTGGACATCGTCGGTGAAGCCGTTCTTGCTGGCCACCTTCCTGGCGTTCTCGACGCAGGCCATCAGGTCGTTCACCCCCAGCACCACGTCCGAATAGACGTGCGGCACGGCCTGGGCAGGCTCCCCCGGCGTGAGCAGGGCCACCAAAAGGCCGAGGGAGGCGAGTTTGCTCATGACCGGACCCTGGGTGCTGAGGATTCAGAATCCCCCATCTGGGTCCAGTCTTGATCAGCGCGGGTGCTCGCGCATCAGGCGCCGCACCTCGCCGGCGTGATAACTGCTCCGGGTGAGCGGACTGCTCACCACCTGCAGGAAGCCCAGGTCGGTTTCCCCGTGGCGGCGGAAGCCTTCGAACACCTCAGGGGAAACGAAGCGCTGCACCGGCAGGTGTTTGGGGCCGGGGGAGAGGTACTGGCCGATCGTGACGATGTCGACGGCATGGGCGCGCAGATCGGCCATGACGCTCTGCACCTCGGCGTCGCTTTCCCCCAGGCCCACCATCAGGCCTGATTTGGTGTAGGTGCGCGGCCAGCCCTCCCGCACCCGGCGCAGCAGCTCCAGCGAGCGTTCGTAGACCCCCTGGGGCCGCACCTGCCGGTAGAGCCGGGGCACGGTTTCGATGTTGTGATTGAGCACCTCCGGCGCCGCCGCCATCACCACCGCAAGGGCTTCCCAGGTGCCGCAGAGGTCCGGCAGCAGCACCTCGATCGTGGTCAGGGGCGCGTTGCGGCGCACGGCCTCGATGCAGGCGACGAACTGGCTGGCCCCGCCATCGGCCAGGTCGTCCCGGTTGACCGAGGTGATCACCACATGGCTCAGGCCCAGGCGCCGCACGGCTTCCCCCAGTCGCTCGGGCTCGGTGGGGTCCAGTGCCCGCACGCTGCGGTCGAAGTCGATGTCGCAGTAGGGGCAAGCCCGGGTGCAGCCCGGCCCCATGATCAGGAAGGTGGCGGTGCCGCCGGCGAAGCACTCGCCGATGTTCGGGCAGCTGGCCTCCTGGCAGACCGTGTTGAGCTTGAGGTCGACCAGCAGGTCCGCCACCGCCCCGATCCGTTCCCGCTGCGGCGCCTTGACCCGCAACCAGGGCGGCTTGGCAGGGGCGGGCCGGGGGTCGCTGATGGTCACGGAGGTCGCTGGGCTGGGCGGACTGTAGGCAGGACGGCCGCCGCGCTCCATCCCCTAAAGTTTGGCGATCGGGATGTGGCGCAGCTTGGTAGCGCACTTCGTTCGGGACGAAGGGGCCGCAGGTTCGAATCCTGTCATCCCGATTTTTTTCACGCCGGCCCTCAGGCCAGAGCTGCTCCTGGGTAGCCGCGGGGGGTCACCATGCGGCCGTCCTGAACCCGGGTGGAGCTGTTGCCGACCAGCACCAGGGTGAGCATGTCCACCTCGTCTTCGGGCAGGGAGTCCAGGGTGTGCAGGCTGAGCGTCTCTTCGGTGCGCCCGAGCTGACGGGCCAGCAGCACCGGCGTGGTGGCCGGTCGGCCCTCGCCCAGCAGTTCGATGGCCCGGCCAAGCTGCCAGGGCCTGCCCAGGGAACGGGGGTTGTAAAGGGCCACCACGAAATCGCCGCTGGCGGCGCCCTTCAACCGCCGTTCGATCACCTCCCAGGGGGTGAGGCGGTCGCTGAGGCTGATGGTGCAGAAATCGTGCATCAGCGGAGCGCCGGCCCGGGCGGCGGCCAGCTGCAGGGCCGACAGTCCCGGGTGCACCGTGAATTCAGGACGGTCGAGGACCGGTAGCTGCAGCCAGAGCTCCAGGGCCAGCCCCGCCATGCCGTAGATGCCGCTGTCTCCTGAGGAGATCAGCGCCACGTCGAGGCCTTGGCGGGCCAGGTCGAGGGCCTCGGCGCAACGGGCCGTTTCCTCGGTCAGGCGACCCTCGCGGCGCAGCTGGTCGGGCCGCCGGAGCGGTTCAAGCAGGTCGAGGTAGAGCCCGTAGCCCACCCACACTGTCGTGGCGGCCAACGCCTGGCGGGCCTCGCCCGTGAGCAGGGCGAGCGCACCCGGACCGCTGCCCACCAACTGCAGACTGCCCCGCTGCGGAGCCCACTGGCGTCCGGCCAGGGCCACCGCCAGGGTGGCGGCACCCCGCTCCCCGGCCCCGGCGCGCTCGATCCGCTTCTCCACCAGCAGGCGGGCCGGCCCCCCCGCCTGGGACGCTGCCTGGAGAGCGGCGGCCTCGGCCACGCTGGGCGTGCCCATCTCCCTGGCCACCGCCTCAGAGGGATGGGGGACGGTCACCTCCGCCAGGGTGGGGGCGTCGTAAAGCCGCAGGGGCCAGCCCCGCTGCTCCGCGAGGGCCAGCAGGGCCGGCTCATCCCCCTTGCGATCGATGCTGGCCAGGCCGGCCACGGCCTCGGGGGCCAGCCCCTGCTGCGCCAGCCCCTCCGCCACCAGGCGCTCCAGCACGGCCAGGCTCGTGTCCCGCTCGCAGCCGAGGCCCAGCCACAGGGCGGGGGGATGCCAGCGGCAGCCGTCGCCACCGTGGGGACTGATCACCAGGGCCGCCGGGCCGGCCGGCTCTCCAGTGCCGGCGGCCTCCAACGTCTGCCAGAGGGTGTTGCCGCTCTCCTGCCGCAGGCTGATCCGGTTGTCGCGGGCTGCCTCCACCATCAGGCCCCGCCAGTCGCCCCCGCCCCGGCGCCAGCCCCAGGCCTGGCCGAAGGCATCCAGGGGCAGCCGGCCGCGGGCGGCGCTGGCGCCGGTGAGCACGGCCTCGCCGCCGATCAGGGCGGCGATCTCCTGGCTGAGCTGATCCCCGCCGGCGTAGTGGCCCCCCAGCAGCGGCACCACGAACCGGCCCAGGGGATCCACCACCAGCACGGCCGGATCGCTGTCCTTGTCTGCGATCAGGGGGGCGATCAGGCGGGTCACCAGGCCGCAGGCGCCGACGGCCACCACCGCTTCGGCGGCCCCCCATTGCTCGGCCAGCCAGACGGCCGCCGCCTTGTCGCCTTGATCGCGCACGATCTGCAGCAGGCCGGCCTGGGAGAGCCGCTCGAGCATCGGCGTGGCCGTCGCGCCGAAGCCGAGGCCGACGATGTAGCGATGGGTGCCGCTCACGGGGCCACACTCCCATCCAGGGGGGGCTCGGCCACCTCAGCAGATGTTGGGGGCACCGGTGGGTCGGGAACGTCTGTTGTCGCAGCCTCGATCTCCGCCAGGTTCCCGACCCCAAGCTGGTCCTCAGTTCCCAGCTCGGCTTCAGGGTCCGGCTCGGCTGCCATCAGGGCCTCGGCCTCCGCTTCGGGTATGGACTCGGGCTCTGGATCAGGCTCCGGCGCCGACGGCGGTGGCGCCTCGCCCAGCAGGATCGCCAGCTCCGTGGGCTCCAGGCGACCCCCCTGCCAGCGGGGTGCTTCGGCGCCGGGCTGGAGGGTCACTTCGGACACCAGGCTGTTGAACGGTGGGTTGAGGGGTTCGCCGAGGCCATCGAGCAGGTCGAGCTGGATCGCATTGCTACCCATGCGCCAGCCCTCCAGCCAGAGGGGCGTCTGTTGATCCACCAGGAAGCTGTCGCCGTTGAGGCTGACCCGCAGTCGCCAGCTGGCATCACCACTGCGCAGGTTCTGCAGCGGGGCCTCTAGCAGCAGCCAGTCGAGCAGCAGGGGGGTGCTGGCCGCCGTTCCCCGGGGGCTGACGGCAATCAGCTGGGGGCTGCCCGGGGCGGGTTGGCTCAAGGGGTTGGCCGCGACCCGGTGCAGCCGGATCTGGCGCTGGGCACCCGGACCTTTCACCGCCTCGCCCCAGGGCCTGGCGGCATAGACGGTGAGCCGATGGCTGCCCGGTTCCAGCGGCCGCATGGTGGTGGTGGTGCCGGTCAGCGGCAGGGGGGGATCCCCATCCAGCTGCACCACCACATGGGGGCCGAGGCCGAGGGGGCCGGCGTCCACCAGGGGCCAGTCCTCCACCTGAAGCCGCAGGGTCCAGGGACCGGCCGGCAGCAGGGCGCCGTCGGCGGGGGAGAGGATCCCCAGCTGGGGCCGCCGCCCATCCAGGGCCTCCTGCAGCTGCTGCACCGCCAGGGGGGGCGCCACTTCCTGCTGGCTGGAACGACCCTGCAGCTGGGGCGGTGCCGCCGGCGAGGGCGGCCGGCGGCCAGGCAGGGTGAAGGCCAGGGCGGCCGGCGGAGCCAGGGTGAGCACCAGCAGGAGGACCGCCGTCAGCAGGGCGGCCCACACGGGCGTCGTGCCAGCCCCTCGCCCTGCGGCCCCTGGCCTCCCATCCCTGTCGCTCACGCGGGCTCCCTCATGCGTGGCGCCATTCTGCTTCGGGGCCTGAAGGGGGCAGATCGGCTGTCGAAATGGCCGACAAATGCAGCAGCAGGTTATAGAAACCCCACGTTATCTCTGATTGTTACGTTGTTGACAACACGCGCTCAGACCGCTGTCGCAGCCTTGGAACCGCTGGGATTAAACCTTTGTAACTGGCGGCCGATTCGCCTTGTTTTCGACCCCTATACTTCCGCCAGCGGTCCCCTTTCGGGGCCCAAAGCCCCAGTCGTGGCAAGGGATTTCCCCCACCTCGCGACTGGTGCCCATGGTCGGGTCTTCCCGGCCATGGGGCCCACCGATGGGCCCGGGACGGTCGCATGACCTGTCCCCGGCGTCCGTCGAAGGGGTGGACCTCCACCTCGACCCCGTCCCTCGAGGAACGTCTCGATGACCATCAGCCCACCAGAGCGTGGGAACAAGGCGAAGGACATGGTTGACCGGAACCCCGTTCCAGTCGACTTCGATGTTCTCGGCAAGCCCGGGCATTTCGATCGCACCCTCGCCAAAGGTCCCAAAACCACCACCTGGGTTTGGAACCTCCACGCCAACGCTCACGATTTCGACAGCCACACGAGCGATCTTGAAGAGGTCTCCCGGAAGATCTTCAGCGCTCACTTCGGCCATCTGGCCGTCATCTTCATCTGGCTGAGCGGCGCCTTCTATCACGGAGCCCGCTTCTCCAACTACACCGGCTGGCTGGCCGACCCCCTGCACGTCAAACCCAGTGCTCAGGTGGTCTGGCCGATCTTCGGCCAGGAAATTCTCAATGGCGATGTGGGTGCCGGCTTCCACGGCATCCAGATCACCTCCGGCCTCTTCCACGTGTGGAGAGCCTGGGGTTTCACCAGCGAGTTCCAACTCCTCTGCACCGCCATCGGTGCTCTGGTGATGGCCGGCCTGATGCTCAACGCCGGTGTCTTCCACTACCACAAGGCAGCGCCGAAGCTGGAGTGGTTCCAGAACGTTGAGTCCATGCTCAACCACCACCTGGCCGGCCTGCTCGGGCTCGGGTCCCTGTCCTGGACAGGTCACCTGCTGCACGTGTCGCTGCCCACCACCCAGTTGATGGACGCCATCGACGCCGGCAACCCGCTGGTGCTGAACGGCAAGACCATCGCTTCGGTGGCCGACATCCCGCTCCCCCACGAGTTTCTCAACCAGGATCTGCTGGCTCAGTTGTTCCCCGGCTTCGGCGCGGGGATCTCCGCCTTCTTCACCGGCAACTGGGCCGCCTACAGCGATTTCCTCACCTTCAAAGGTGGTCTGAATCCTGTGACCGGCAGCCTCTGGATGACCGACATTGCGCATCACCACCTGGCGATCGCGGTGCTGTTCATCGTGGCTGGCCACATGTACCGCACCAACTGGGGCATCGGCCACAGCATCAAGGAAATTCTCGAGGGCCAGAAGGGCGATCCCCTGCTGTTCCCCGCGCCCAAAGGTCACGATGGGCTCTACGAATTCCTGACCACCTCCTGGCATGCCCAGCTGGGTATCAACCTCGCACTCTTGGGTTCGCTCACGATCATCGTGGCGCATCACATGTATGCGATGCCTCCGTATCCCTACATCGGCATCGACTACCCGACCCAGCTGTCGCTGTTCACCCACCACATGTGGATCGGCGGCTTCTTTATCGTCGGCGCCGGCGCTCACTCGGCCATCGCACTCATCCGCGACTACGACCCGGCCAAGAACGTCGACAACGTGCTGGATCGGGTGCTGAAAGCCCGTGATGCCCTGATCAGCCACCTCAACTGGGTGTGCATTTTCCTGGGCTTCCACAGCTTCGGCCTCTACATCCACAACGACACCATGAGTGCCCTGGGTCGTCCCCAGGACATGTTCAGCGACACTGCGATCCAGCTGAAGCCCGTCTTCGCGCAATGGATCCAGGGTCTGCACGCCGCTGCCGCCGGCACCACCGCTCCCAATGCGCTGGCTGGTGTGAGCGAAGTGTTCAACGGCGCCGTCGTGGCCGTTGGCGGCAAGGTGGCCGCCGCGCCGATCCCCCTGGGAACGGCCGACTTCATGGTCCACCACATCCACGCCTTCACGATCCACGTCACCGTGCTGATCCTGCTGAAGGGCGTGCTCTACGCGCGCAGCTCCCGCCTCGTCCCCGACAAGGCGAACCTGGGCTTCCGCTTCCCCTGCGACGGCCCAGGCCGTGGCGGTACCTGTCAGGTGTCGGCCTGGGACCATGTGTTCCTCGGCCTGTTCTGGATGTACAACTCCCTGTCGATCGTCATTTTCCACTTCAGCTGGAAGATGCAGAGCGACGTGTGGGGCACCGTCAATGCTGACGGCACCGTCCAGCACATCACCAACGGCAACTTCGCCCAGGGCGCCATCACCATCAATGGCTGGCTCCGGGACTTCCTGTGGGCTCAGGCCGCCCAGGTGGTGAACAGCTACGGCTCGTCCTCCAGTGCCTACGGTCTGATGTTCCTGGGTGCCCACTTCGTCTGGGCCTTCAGTCTCATGTTCCTCTTCAGTGGCCGCGGCTACTGGCAGGAGCTGATTGAGTCCATCGTCTGGGCTCACAACAAGCTGAAGGTGGCTCCCGCCATCCAACCGCGGGCGCTTTCCATCACCCAAGGCCGTGCCGTCGGTGTCGCCCACTATCTGCTGGGCGGTATCGCGACCACCTGGGCCTTCTTCCTGTCCCGACTCATCGCGGTCGGCTGACCTCCACCTGACCTTCCCCAATGGCAACGAAATTTCCTTCGTTCAGCCAGGGTCTGGCACAGGACCCGACAACCCGCCGTATCTGGTACGGCATCGCCACGGCTCACGACTTCGAGAGCCACGACGGAATGACGGAGGAGCGGCTTTACCAAAAGCTGTTCTCCACCCACTTCGGTCACCTGGCGATCATCGGCCTCTGGGTTTCGGGCAACCTGTTCCATATCGCCTGGCAGGGCAACTTTGAGCAGTGGGTCGCCGATCCGCTGCATGTACGTCCCATCGCTCACGCGATCTGGGATCCCCACTTCGGGCAGGGCGCCATCGACGCCTTCACCCAGGCGGGCGCTTCCTCCCCGGTGAACATCGCCTATTCCGGTCTGTACCACTGGTGGTACACGATCGGCATGACGACCAACATGGAGCTCTACCAGGGTTCCATCTTCATGCTGATCCTCTCGGCATGGGCCCTGTTCGCCGGCTGGCTGCATCTCCAGCCCAAGTTCCAGCCTTCCCTGGCCTGGTTCAAGAACGCCGAATCCCGGCTCAACCATCACCTGGCTGTGCTGTTCGGCTTCAGTTCCATTGCCTGGACCGGTCACCTGGTCCACGTCGCCATTCCCGAATCCAGGGGACAGCACGTCGGTTGGGACAACTTCCTCTCGGTCTCGCCCCACCCCGCCGGTCTGGCTCCGTTCTTCACCGGCAACTGGGGGGTCTATGCCCAGAACCCCGACACCGCCAATCAGCTGTTCGGTACCTCGGATGGAGCAGGCACCGCGATCCTCACCTTCCTGGGTGGTTTCCACCCCCAGACCGAAGCGCTGTGGCTCACGGACATTGCCCACCACCATCTGGCCATCGGTTGCATCTTCGTGATCGCCGGCCACATGTACCGGACCAACTTCGGGATTGGCCACTCGATCCGGGAGATCCTCGAAGCCCATAACCCTCCGAAGGGAACTCCCTTCGGAGGCGCTCTCGGGGCCGGTCACAGGGGGCTGTACGACACCATCAACAACTCCCTCCATTTCCAGCTGGGCCTGGCCCTGGCTTCCCTTGGTGTGGCGACGAGCCTGGTGGCGCAGCACATGTACGCGCTGCCGTCCTACGCGTTCATCGCCAAGGACTACACCACCCAGGCGGCGCTCTACACGCACCACCAGTACATCGCCATCTTCCTGATGTGCGGTGCCTTTGCCCACGGTGCGATCTTCTTCATCCGCGACTACGACCCGGAAGCCAACAAGAACAACGTTCTTGCCCGGATGCTTGAGCACAAGGAAGCCATCATCAGCCACCTGAGCTGGGTCTCCCTGTTCCTCGGCTTCCACACCCTGGGTCTTTACGTCCACAACGACGTGGTGGTCGCCTTCGGTACCCCCGAGAAGCAGATCCTGGTGGAGCCCGTCTTCGCCCAGTTCGTTCAAGCCGCCAGTGGCAAGGCCCTCTACGGGATGGATGTGCTGCTGGCCAACCCCAGCAGCGTCGCCAACACAGGTGCCCCCTGGCTTCCCGGTTGGCTGGATTCCATCAATGCAGGCAACAACTCCCTGTTCCTGCAGATCGGCCCTGGTGACTTCCTGGTCCACCACGCCATCGCCCTGGGTCTGCACACCACCACCCTGATCCTGGTGAAGGGGGCCCTGGATGCCCGGGGTTCCAAGCTGATGCCAGATAAGAAGGACTTCGGCTACTCCTTCCCCTGCGACGGCCCCGGCCGTGGCGGCACCTGCGACATCTCGGCCTGGGACGCCTTCTATCTGGCTGTCTTCTGGGCCCTGAACACCGTGGGTTGGGTCACCTTCTACTGGCACTGGAAGCACCTCGCCATCTGGCAGGGCAACGTGGCCCAGTTCAACGAATCCAGCAC
Source organism: Synechococcus sp. CS-1332 (assembly GCF_025127995.1). Classification (GTDB taxonomy): domain Bacteria; phylum Cyanobacteriota; class Cyanobacteriia; order PCC-6307; family Cyanobiaceae; genus Cyanobium. The sequence continues at coordinate 36,480 of NZ_JAHLYP010000004.1, forward strand.
CTATCTCATGGGCTGGTTCCGCGACTACCTGTGGCTCAACAGCTCCCAGCTGATCAACGGGTACAACCCGATGGGATCCAACAACCTGGCCGTCTGGGCCTGGATGTTCCTCTTCGGCCACCTGGTGTGGGCCACCGGCTTCATGTTCCTGATCTCCTGGCGGGGTTACTGGCAGGAGCTGATCGAAACCATCGTCTGGGCGCATCAGCGCACGCCTCTCGCCAACCTGGTGGGCTGGCGCGACAAGCCCGTCGCTCTCTCGATCGTTCAGGCCCGTGTGGTGGGTCTCGCCCACTTCACGATCGGCTACATCCTTACGTACGCGGCCTTCCTGATCGCGTCGACGTCAGGCAAGTTCGGCTGAGCCTCGGCTCCCGAGCCCCATCTACGCCCCTTCTCGAATCTTCGAGGGACCCCCATACCCCCGGTCACCACCGGGGGTTTTTTCTTGTCCTGCGATCCCTTCAGGGACCAGCTTGTTGTTAGGTGGTCGCTCTTCAGGGCCCCGTCATCGCTGGATCAGGTTCGATGCTCTGGGCGATCAGGTCCGGTTGTTTGACGGGGCTGGGTTTCTTGATCCAGGCCGCTCTCTTCTGGGCGGGACAAGGCGTCCCACGAACCCAAAGAGTGTGCTGAAGCAGGTGATAGGTGGGGTGCTGGCCGATAAGCGGATCGCTGCGGTTGGCAACGATGTCACGGTGACGCCTGCTCTCTGCCACCAAGCAGGCGCCGCACCGGGCTCCACCGCCTTGCCTCTGGCCGGCCGAGGCGAGAGTCGTTGCCTGGCCAATAAAAAAACCCTGCCGAGGCAGGGTTTCAGCGGACATCCGGTGAGCAGGGCTAGCTCAGCCGACGCTCCAGACGCCGCCGGCGATGTTGGCCAGTGGCGATTGAATCGCGGTGCTGCAGAGGAACCAGGCAAAGGCCGCGCCGCCGCAGCCACCCAGCCAGAAGCCGCTGGCGAATTCCGCCCAGCCGGCTTTGGTGAACAGGTCGGCGGGGGGGTTGTCGATGGTGGCGTCGGGGGGCTGGACGTTGGGACCGCTGCCGGCGGTTCCGTAGATCGACAGGCAGACGGTCAGGATCGACACCAGGCCGATGGCGGCCAGCAGGCCGGCAGTGCTGGCGAACTCGGTGGCGCGCAGGGGGCCGGCGTAGGCGAAGGGTCCGTACAGGAAGTAGCCGTGGGCCATGCCCACCTCAAGACCACGACGGTTGGGGGAGAGGGAGGGCCTGTACGCCGGCAGGGCGTTCAGGAAGGCCTTGGTGAAGTAGCTGCTGTTGACGGGGGTGGCCAGATTGCCGACGGTCGGGTCGGCGACGGGGGTCACGGTCATGGGGGGCGGATCGGGGGGTCGTCAGAAGGGGAGGCGAGTGACGCTGGGGCCTGGGCCGGTCGTCAGTCGGTCGCCTCGATCACGTTGAACAGCAGGGCCATGGCCACCGCTGCGCCGAGGATTCCCACCAGGGGAACCATCACGGACGGCATCCAGGCAACGGCAAATTCACCAGTCATGGCTTGGGCCAATAGGAACCGCGGGTACTGTAAGGACCCCTTCCTGCCTGGCTTCTCGGGGGAGTGGGGGGCGACATAAAAGTTCAGCTGGCGCCGCCGCGCACCGTGGCTCGCACCCGGTAAATCGGCCGGCCCTGGCTCTCGTGGTACGTGCGCATCTGCAGTTCCGCCAGCAACCCGAAACTGAACAGCTGCACCCCGCTGAGGATCGCCAGCACCGCCATCAGCAGCAGGGGACGGTTGCCGATGTCGGCCCCCAGCAGCAGCTTCTCGCCCACGAGCCAGAAGGCGATCGCCAGGCCCGCCCCCAGGGCCAGCAGCCCGGCGAAGCCGAACACATGCATCGGCCGGGTCAGGAACCGCTTCATGAACCACACCGTCAGCAGGTCCATCAACACCCGGAAGGTGCGGTCGATGCCGTAGTTGCTGCGGCCGTAGCGGCGGGCCTGGTGGGACACCCTCACCTCGCCGATGCGGGCGCCTTCGATGAAGGCCAGGGCCGGCAGGAAGCGGTGCAGTTCCCCGTAGAGGTTCATGTCGCTGACCACCTCCCGCCGGTACGCCTTCAGGGAGCAGCCGTAGTCGTGCAGCTGCACACCGGTGACCCGGGCGATCAGACGGTTGGCCACCAGGGAGGGCAGCAGCCGGTTGAGGGCCCCGTCCTGGCGCTGCTGTCGCCAGCCGCTCACCAGGTCGAGGTCGTCCTGCTCCAGCCGGGCCAGCAGCAGCGGGATGTCGGCGGGATCGTTCTGGAGGTCCCCGTCGAGGGTGACGATCACCCCGCCGCCGCTGGCATCGAACCCGGCCGCCATGGCGGCCGTCTGCCCGTAGTTGCGCCGCAACAACACGGCCACCAGTTCCGGCACCTGGCCGGCCAGGTGCCGCAGCACGGCCTGGGTACCGTCCTTCGATCCGTCGTCCACCAGCACCAGCTCGAACGGCTGCCCCAGGGGCCTCAGGGCCGCCAGCAGCTTCTCCACGAGCAGGGGCACGCTGGCCTCCTCGTTGTAGAGGGGCACCACCACCGACAGGCTGGCGGTCTCCGCCATGGCCCCTCCCAGCTCAGGCTGCACCGTACCCGCCCCGGGCCCCGGGTCCCTGTGCTCAAGGAGGCAGGGGACTGCCGTCGTGGCTGTGCATCACCCGCCCTGCGCCCCGCAGCTCGGCGCGGTAGTGGCAGGCCACCGGATCCCGGTTGCGGGGATGGAGGTCGTCGATGCCGATGCCATCGCGGCCATGCTGGCGGCCGGAGCTGTGCAGGTAGCGGCCCCCGCCGAGGTGCAGGGCCACGTGGGTGCAGCGCTGCGGGGTGCCGAAGAAGAGCAGATCCCCCGGCAGCAGCAGGCTGGTGACGCCGCTGGCCACCGCCACCGGGCGGCAGAAGCGCTCCTGCAGGTAGGCATCCCGGGGCAGCCAGATGCCGGCCTGGGCGAAGGCGGTCTGCACCAGCCCCGAACAGTCGAAATCCGGGCCCAGGGTGCCCCCCCAGAGGTAGTGGTTGGGCTGGTGACGGGCGGCCTCGGCGAAGGCGAGCACCGCCCCCAGCCGGGCGGCGATCCTGTCGCGATCGAGGCGCGGCAGCGGCGGCGGCGGGGCGGGGTGCCCGTGGCTCTCGAGGGCGAGCGCCTCCACCCAGCAGGGGTAGCCGTCCCCGTGCAGCCGCACCCGCAGGCGGATCTCGGCGCCGGAGGCGGCGGGGGGCGCGGCCAGCACCCTCAGGTGCCGGCCCGCCCGGATCTCAGTGGCCAGGCCCGGGCCCTGCGGCCGGCTGTAGGCCGGCAGCGGCCGGGTCAGGGTCCAGATACGTCCGGGCGCCGGCAGGGTGCCTAAGGTCGCCATCGCAAAGGTGCCGCCGCTGATGGCGTTCTACAGCCCGGATCCGGCCATGGGCCAGACCCTGCGCCAGCTCATCGGCCAACTGGAACAGGAGGGGCGCCCGGGACTGGGGGAGCAGCTCTCGATCACCTGGCTCCGCTACGGGGCTTCGCTGGTGGGCGGGGCTGAAGGGCTGGGCCAGGAGGCCTTCTGGGGCCAGACCGTGACCGGCGCCGGCTGGGAGGGGGAGAGGCCGCGCTACCCCGCCAGCGTGGTGAAGCTGGTGTATCTGGTGGCCGCCGAAGCCTGGCTGCAACGCCAGCTGATCGAGGAGGGGCCGGAGCTGCGCCGAGCCCTGGCCGACATGGTGCGTGACTCCGGCAACGACGCCACCAGCCTGGTGGTGGATCTGCTCACCGGCACCACCAGTGGCCCGGTCCTGCCCCCCGGGCGGTCGGCCGCCTGGTGCCGCCAGCGCCAGGTGGTCAACGACTGGCTGGCGCGCCTCGGCTGGCACGAGGTGGCGGGGGTGAACGCCTGCCAGAAGACCTGGGCGGAGGGGCCCTATGGCCGCGAGCGGGAGTTTTATGGGCCCCAGCTGGAAAACCGCAACCGCCTCAGCACGGATTTCACGGCCCGCCTGTTGCACGCGGTGATGGCCGGAGCCGCGGTGTCCCCGCCGGCCTGCCGCCGCATGATGGCCCTGCTGGGACGCTCACTGGATCCCCAGGCGCGGGCCGCCGATCCCGAGAATCAGGTGGATGGCTTCCTCGGGGCCGGACTGCCGGATGGGGCCCGGCTATGGAGCAAGGCCGGCTGGATGAGCCAGGCCCGCCACGACGCCGCTTATGTGGAGGTGGACGGCAAGGCCCCGATGCTGCTGGTTGTCTTCAGCGAGGGACGGGCCCGGGCCGCCGATGCCACCGTGCTGCCGGCGATTGCCTCCGCCCTGCTGGACGCCTGAGCCTGCCGTTAGATGGGGCCGGAGCGGCCTCGCCAGGCTCTGAGTGCACCTGGCGGGTTGGCCCCTGGAAGGGCCGGAAACGGAGAGGGAGGGATTCGAACCCTCGACAGAAGTTGCCCTCTGTAACTCCTTAGCAGGGAGCCGCTTTCAACCACTCAGCCACCTCTCCAGTGGCCCAGAGAGCTTATCAGGGCTCGGACGCTGTCTCCGGGGGCACGGCCAGGCGCGGTAGGCGGTGCTTGAAGCCGCAGAGGATCTCCCAGGGGATCGTGCCGCAGCGCTCACTCCAGTCGAGGGGGCTGATGATCTCCCCTTCCTGCTCGCCCAGCAGGGTGACCATGCTGCCCACCTCAATCCGGGGGGCCTCGGTGGCGTCGATCACCAGCTGGTCCATGGTGATGGCGCCCACCTGGGGCAGGCGTCGGCCGTCGAAGAGCACCTCCATCCGGTTGGAGAGCTGGCGGGGCACCCCGTCGGCGTAGCCGATCGACACCACCGCCAGGCGGCTGGGCCGGCTGGTGCGGAAGCGGTGGCCGTAGCTGACCCCGACCCCCGCCCCCACCTGGCGCAGCAGGGTGACGCGGGCGTGGATCTGGAGGGCTGGCCGCAGGGGCACCACGCCAGCCAGGTGGGCCGCCGGCGGCTGGCCGTAGAGGGCCAGGCCCACCCGGACCAGGTCGTAGTGCTGCTGGTGCCCCCGCAAGGTGCCGGCCGAATTGGCGAGGTGGCGGCAGCCGGCCGGGAGCCCCTGCTCGGCCAGGCTGGCGAGGACGCTCTCGAAGCGCCGCTGCTGAAGGTCGTTGAGGCCGTCGTCTTCGTCCGGAGCGGCATCGGCGCAGGCCAGGTGCGAATAGATCCCGGCCAGGTCGATCGCTTCCATCCCCCGCAGGGCCGCCACCAGCCTCGGGCCCTCCTGCCAGTCGGCGCCGAGCCGGGCCATGCCGGTGTCCAGCTTGAGCTGGACGGCCATGGTGCGGCCGCTGCCGCTGGCCAGGTTCTGGCAGAGCAGGGCTTCCCGCATGCTGCTCAGCGTCGGCATCAGCTGCCAGCGCTGACAGCTGCGCAGTTCCTCGGGCTGGGTGAGGTTGCCCAGCACCAGCACCGGAGCGGAGATGCCGGCGCGGCGCAACTGCACCCCTTCGGCCAGGGTGGCGACTCCGAAACAGGTCGCCCCCGCCTCCAGGGTGGCGCGGGCCACTGCCAGGGCGCCATGGCCGTAGGCATCGGCCTTGACCACGGCCATCACCTGGGTGGCCGGGCCGATGTGGCGCTGCAGCGCGCGCACGTTGGCCTGGATGGCCGCGGTGTTCACCTCCACCCAGGCCCGCTGCCGCGACGGCTGGGTCTCCTCCGTCGCGCTGGTGGGGGCGAGTGAGGAGCTGGTCATGGACGCCGGTGCAGGGGGTGGACCATGGAATTCATGGGAATCCCGTTAGCATGCCGCGTATCCAGCGGACTGGAATGGGCCACGTACTCGTTCTGAATGCGTCCTACGAACCGCTGAACATCACCACCTGGCGCCGGGCCATGGTGATGCTGCTCAAGGGGAAGGCCGAGGGTCTCGAGCACGACCCTGAAAAGGTGATTCGTCCCGACCATTTCCTGCCCACGGTGATCCGGTTGCGCCAGTTCGTGCGGGTGCCCTACAAGCCCCTCCCTCTCACGCGCCGCAACGTCTTCCACCGCGACGGCCACGCCTGCCAGTACTGCGGCTTCAGTGGCGAGCAGCTCTCCATCGACCATGTGGTGCCCCGCAGCCGGGGCGGCACCGACGTCTGGGAGAACGTCACCACCGCCTGTCTGCCCTGCAACGTGCGCAAGGGCAACCGCACCCCGCGGGAGGCGGGCATGCCCCTGACTCGGGAGCCCCGCCGCCCCCTGGGCAGCCTCAGCTTCGAGGCCAACCGGCGCATTCGCTCCGGCCAGCATCAGGAGTGGGCCAAGTACGTCATCGGCGCCTGAACCGCCGCCGCCCCTCATCCACCGTGCTCAACCACCGGTGCCGGTGGCCTCGAGGGCAAGCGCCTCAAGACCCTGGCGCTGCTCCTCCGCGATGCAGGCGCCAATCAGGTCCTCGATCTGGCCGGCCAGCACGGGCTCGAGGGAGAAGTTGCGTCCCAGGCGATGGTCGGTCACCCGGTTGTCCTTGGCGTTGTAGGTGCGGATCTTCTCGCTGCGGTCGCCGCTCCCCACCTGGGCGCGGCGCACGGAGCGCTCTTCCGCATTCGCTTCCGCCAGCTGGCGCTCATAGAGCTTGGCCCGCAGGATCTCCATCGCCCGTTCGCGGTTCTGCATCTGGGAGCGTTCCTGGGTGCAGAACACCCGGATGCCGGTGGGTTTGTGCAGGAGGTCGACGGCCGTCTCCACCTTGTTGACGTTCTGGCCACCGGCGCCACCCGAGCGGGCCGTGCTGATGTCGAGATCCCCCGGATCGATCTGCACCTCCACAGGATCGGCCTCAGGCATCACCGCCACGGTGGCGGTGGAGGTGTGAACCCGCCCCTGGGATTCGGTGGCCGGCACCCGCTGCACCCGATGCACGCCCGCCTCGAACTTCAGCTGGCTGTAGACCCCATCGCCGCGAATGGCAAGGATCAGTTCCTTGTATCCGCCGAGGTCGGCCTCCGAGGCACTGACGGGTTGCACCTGCCAGCCCTGGCTCTGGGCGTAGCGCTCGTACATGCGGGCCAGATCGCCTGCCCAGAGGCCGGCCTCGTCGCCGCCGGCCCCGGCGCGGATCTCCAGCATGACGCTGCGCTCGTCGCGGGGATCCGAGGGCAACAGGCTCAGGGTGAGCCGGCTGTTCAGGGTGCTGATCAGGCCCTCGAGGCTGACCAGCTCCTCACTGGCCAGGGCCACCAGTTCCTCGGCAGCGGGGTCGTCGCGGTGGGCCTTCAGCAGGGAGCGGGCCTCGTCCCGTTCCTGCTCCAATTTGCGCAGCCGCTGGTAATCATTGACCAGGGGCTCCAGCCGCGCCCGCTCCCGGGCGATCGACTGGAGGCGATCCGGATCGGAGGCCACCGCCGGGTCCGCCAGCTGGCGCTCCAGGGTCTGGAAGGTGCGGCAGGCGGTGTCCAGCCGGGATCGCAGCAGCTCGGAATCCATGGGCGGCACCCGAAACGGAAAAAGCCGGGTGCTGGAGGCACCCGGCGAGAGAAAGACCGGGCCGAATCATCTGTCCGATTCGGGCGACCGGCTCCAGGCTGAGCGGTTCAGGCTGAGGGGTTCAGGCTTCGGTGGCAACTGGCGCTTCAGGCTCGACGGCGGCAGGGGCCTCGGCAGGCTTGGCGGCCTTCTTGGCTCCGGAGGCGGAATCGGTGCTGCCCATGCCGTACTTGCGCATGAAGCGATCCACCCGGCCTTCGGTGTCGAGGATCTTCTGGGTCCCGGTGTAGAAGGGGTGGTTGCCGCTCCACACGTCGACCGTGAGCTCGGGGTGGGTGGAGCCGGTGGTCATCACCACCTCCCCGTTGCAGATCACCTTGGCGTCCGGATACCAGGTGGGATGGATGTCGGCTTTCGGCATGACGGAAATCAGCGCTTGGAGAACTGGGGAGCCTTGCGGGCTTTCTTGAGGCCGTACTTGCGACGCTCCTTGGCCCGGGGATCGCGGCTCAGGTGGCCTTCGATCTTGAGCGGCTTGCGGTTGTCAGGGGACAGATCGCAGAGGGCGCGGGCGGCGCCCTGCTTGATGGCATCGGCCTGGCCTGTGAGGCCACCGCCGCGCACGTTCACCAGCAGGTCGTACTGGGCTTCGAGGCCCAGGGTCTGCAGGGGGGCTTTCACCGCCGCCAGATAGACGGGGTTGTAGTTGAGATAGTTGTCACCGGGGCGGCCGTTGATGGTGACGCTGCCGCTGCCGGGAACGACCCGCACACGGGCCACGGCGGTCTTGCGACGGCCGGTGCCCCAATAGACGACGCGGTTGGAGGTGCTGGTCATTGGGCGGCGGCGGCGGGATCGAGGGCGAGGGGCTGGGGCTGCTGGGCGGCGTGGGGATGCTCGGCGCCCTTGTAGACCTTGAGCTTGCGGAACAGCTGGCGACCCAGGGCGTTGTGGGGAAGCATGCCCTTGATCGCCTTCTCGATGATGCGCTCCGGCAGGCGGGCCTGGAGGTGCTCAAAGGTTTCGGTCTTCATGCCGCCAGGACGACCGGAATGGCGCCGGTAGATCTTCTGGGTGGCCTTGTTGCCGCTCACACGCACCTTGTCGGCGTTGATGATCACCACGAAATCACCGGTGTCGAGGTGAGGCGTGAAGGTGGGCTTGTTCTTGCCGCGCAGCACCTGGGCCACTTCGCTGGCGAGACGGCCGAGGGTCTGATCCGCGGCGTCGACCAGATACCACTGGCGCTCAAGCGAATCGATGGAGGGTGAGGTTGTCTTGTTCATCGCGCCGGCGGGCCGGTTTGGGGTGAGCCCATCGCAGCCGGATGGGTCGGGACAGGGAGATTCGACCCTACCGTGTCGCCGGATCCGGCGAGTTCGGAGAGACACGCTCTGCGTGGGTGGGGCCACCGAACGGGGCTCCCTGCAGGCCGCTCAACCGATCGGATCGCCGACGAACGGATCGGCGGGAGGATCGCGCGATTCCAACAGAAATCGCGGTTGACAATCATACCAGGCGGCCTCAGGGAAGATGGCCTGTGGATAGCCCACCCGCAGCAGGCAGAGGCCCTGGGGCGGGGCGGCCTCCTTCACAGCGTGGCGGGCGCCGCTGCGCCAGCGGTGCAGAAACTCCTCAGCCTCGAGGCGGCCCTCCCCGACGGCCACCAGCTGGCCCATCAGCAGGCGCACCATGCCGTAAAGAAAGCCGCTGGCCTGGACTTCGGTGACCAGCAGATCCCCCTGGCGATCGATCCGTACCTCCTGGAGGGTGGTGCGGGCATGGGCGCGACGGCTGCCGGCCCGTTGGAAGGCGGAGAAATCGTGTTCCCCGAGCAGGGCCTCCAGGCAGCGGGCCATGCGGCCTTCGTCGAGGCGCCGCTGGTAGCGATGCCAGCTCCAGGGGGCCAGGAACAGGTTGGGGGTGCGGCCGTTGAAGATCGTGTAGCGGTAGCGCCGGTAGGTGGCGCCGTAGCAGGCGTGCCAGTCGGCTGAGACCTCGGCGGCGGCCCTCACCCGGATCGTGGGCGGCAGACGGCCGTTGAGGGCCTTGGCCCAGCGCGAGACAGGGATAGGTCCACTGGCATCGAAGTGGACCACCTGGGCGGCAGCATGGACGCCAGTGTCAGTGCGGCCCGCGGCCACCGCCTGGGCGGGCCGGTGCGGGTCGAGCGCAGCAATGGCCCCTTCCAGGGTTTCCTGAACGCTGCTGTGGTGGGCCTGACGCTGCCAGCCGTGGAACGAGGAGCCCTCGTACTGCAGCGAAAGGGCGATGCGTTTCAGACCAGCTCGATGATCGCCATCTCGGCATTGTCGCCGCGGCGGCGCACCGTGCGGATGATTCGGGTGTAACCACCCTGGCGATCGCCGTAGCGGTCCTGGGCCTTGTCGAACAGGGCGTGGACCAGCTGCTTGTCGTAGATGTAGCCCATGGCGCGGCGACGGGCGGCGAGGGTGCCGTCCTTGGCCAGGGTGATCATGCGCTCCGTTTCATCACGGAGGGCCTTGGCCCTGGCCTTGGTGGTGGTGACGCGGCCTTCACGGATGAGCTGGGTGGTCAGACCACGCAGCAAGGCTTTTCGTTGGTCGGCGGGGAGTCCCAACAGGGGGACTCGGCACTGGTGTCGCATGGTGGGGACGGGGCGGGTGGCGTAACGGGGAAGGGGAAACCGCCTTTCAGCCGCTGGTGCGGCTCTGGGGCAGGGAGATGCCGATCCTCTCGAGAGCCTCGATCACCTCGTCGGCGGACTTGGATCCGAAGTTCTTGATCTCCAGGAGGTCTTCGTAGCTGAAGCCCATGAGGTCGGAGACGGAGTTGACCTGGGCCCGCTTCAGACAGTTGTAGGCGCGGACGGAGAGGTTCAGTTCCTCCAGGGGGATCTGGGCCTCGGCCGAAGGCTCGGGTTCCAGGCCAGGCTCCTCGGTCATGGTGAGGGTGGCCAGGGGCTGGAACAGCTCCATCAGCTGGTTGGCAGCCTGGGCCATGGCGTCGTCGGGGGTGACACTGCCAGTGGTCTCGATCTCGATGCGCAGGCGTTCGTGGGCCGAACCGCCTTCCCCGACCGCCGTTTCATCGACGGTGTAGTTGACCCGACGCACCGGCATGAAGACCGCGTCGATCTGGAGCAGGTCGATGGCGGCGGTGTCCTCGTTGTGGCGGTCCACCGGTCGGTAACCGATGCCGCGCTCCACGTGGACTTCCATCTCGAGGCTGTGGCCTTCGGCCACGGTGGCGATCTCCCGATCGCCGTCGATGACCTGAACCTGGGGGGAGAACTGCAGATCCGAGGCGGTGACCCTGGCCGGACCGTTGACCATCAGGCGACCGATCTCCAGATCACGGCTGCGGCTGTTGACGGGAACCGACTTGCAGTTGAGCAGGATGTCGAGCACGTCCTCGCGCACCCCGGGCACCGTGGCGTACTCGTGGTTGACCCCGGAGAGACGCACCGCCGTGATGGCGCTTCCTTCGAGACCACCGATCAGCACGCGCCGGAGGGCGTTGCCGAGGGTGGTCGCCTGGCCCCGATCCAGGGGGCCGATCAGGAAGACGCCCGTCTGGGAACGGTCGTCGGCAACCTGGTGCTCGACCCGATCGATCTGGTAGTGCAACACGGTCTGAGGAGGTGGGAAAGGAACGGTGGCCGCGGCAGCGGCCCTGGGCAGTCGGACGGGAGTCCGGGGGAGTCAGGACGACTCAGACCCGGCGGCGCTTGGCCCGACGACAGCCGTTGTGGGGCAGGGGGGTGACGTCGCGGATCAGGGTGATCTCGAGACCGGCCACCTGCAGGGCCCGGATGGCGGTTTCGCGCCCGGAGCCTGGACCGCGCACCAGCACTTCGATCTGGCGCATGCCTTGCTCGAGGGCACGGCGGGCGGCCGCTTCGGCGGCGGTCTGGGCGGCGAAGGGCGTGCCCTTGCGGGCTCCCTTGAAGCCGCTGGCACCGGCCGACGACCAGCTCACCACTTCACCGGCGGTGTCGGTGATGGAGACGATCGTGTTGTTGAAGGTGCTCTGGATGTGCGCGACCCCGTTGGGGACATTGCGCTTGGCCTTTTTGGGGCCTGTCTTCTTGGCTGGCTTGGCCATGGCGGTGACCCTGCGAAGGCAGGGAGGTGATCGAAGGACTGGGGGGAGTCCCGGTGACGACCTCCGGTGAGGGAAGGCGGCGGGACTGGGGCCCGGTGGCTGCCGCGAGGGGCCACGGGCCGGGGGATGGTGCAGGCAGGGAAAGGGGAGCGGGCCCGGAGGCCCGGGACTCACTTCTTCTTGCCGGCCACGGTCTTGCGGGCGCCGCGGCGGGTGCGGGCGTTGGTGCGGGTGCGCTGACCGCGCACGGGCAGACCCATGCGATGGCGGCGTCCCCGCAGGCAGCCGATGTCCTGGAGGCGCTTGAGGGCCATGCCCTCTTCGCGGCGCAGGTCGCCTTCGAGAACGAAGGAGTCGGCGGCGCCGCGCAGCTTCTGCACGTCGCCATCGCTGAGGTCCTTCACCCGGATGTCGGGGCTGACCCCCGATTTGGCGAGAATCTTGCGGGCCCTGGTGAGCCCGATCCCGTACACGTAAGTGAGTGAGATCTCAACCCTCTTGTCACGAGGGATATCGACACCGGCGATCCGAGCCACGTCAGGAAACGATCAGAGGGTAAGGGGGGTGGCGGCCGAAGGCGGCCGCCGTTGAAGCGTGGGGAGTCAACCCTGACGCTGCTTGTGCTTGGGGTTGGTGCAGATGACCATGACCCTGCCGTGGCGACGAATCACCCGGCATTTGTCGCACATCTTCTTGACTGAGGCACGCACCTTCATGGGCGTTGTGCTCTCCGAATTTGCAAACAGCTACCGTACCACATCAGTCAACAAGGCTGGCTACGATCCTCCCCCCGATCTCCGCCACCGTGCCGGAGGCCTCGACGCTGCGGAGCAGGCCCAGATTCCGGTAGTGCTCGATCAGGGGGGCGGTCTGCTCCTGGTACACCACCAGGCGGTTGCGGATCACCGCTTCGTTGTCGTCGGCCCGGCCGCGGGAGAGCAGGCGCTGGATCAGCACCCCGTCCTCCAGCTCCAGCAGCAGCACCCGTTCGATGCGCTGATCGAGCTCGGCCAGCAGCCCGTCAAGGGCTTCGGCCTGGGCCAGGTTGCGGGGAAAACCATCCAGGAGCCAGCCCCCCTGGTGCCCCTCCAGGCGGCTGCGCACGATGGCCAGCACCAGCGCATCGCTGACCAGCTCGCCGCGGGCCATCACCGCCTCCGCCTCCTGGCCCAGGGCGCTGCCGGCCTTCACTTCCGCCCGCAGCAGTTCCCCGGTGGAGAGATGCAGCAGCTGGTGATGTGCGGCCAGGAGCTCGGCCTGGGTGCCCTTGCCGGCGCCGGGGGGGCCGAGGAAGAGGAGACGCTGTTTCATGGGAGGGAAGACGGGGAAAGGGGCCTACTGCCGGACCAGCCCTTCGTAGCGCTGGGAGATCACGTAGGTCTGCACCTGCTTGGCGGTATCGATGGCCACGCCCACCAGGATCAGCAGGGAGGTGGCCCCCAGGCCCTGGAAGGTGCGCACCTGGGTGGCGCCCTCCACGGCCGAGGGAATGATCGCGATGGCGCCCAGGAACAGGCCACCGAGCAGGGTGAGCCGGTTGGAGACGCCCGAGAGGTAGTCGGCGGTGGCCGAGCCGGGGCGCACGCCGGGGATGGCGACGCCGGAGCGTTTCAGGTTGGTGGCGATGTCCACCGGGTTGACGGTGAGCGAGGCGTAGAAGAAGGCGAAGCCGCAGATCAGGGCGAAGTACACCAACGCATAGACCCAGGGGGTGCTGCTGGTGGGGTTGAGATAGCCCGCCACCCGGATCAGCCAGGCACTTTTGGTGAGGTTGGCGATGGTGAGCGGCAGGAACACCACGGCCGAGGCGAAGATGATCGGCATCACGCCGCCGGCATTGAGCTTCAGGGGAAGGTAGCTCTGGCGCGAGGCCAGGGTGCTGGCTCCGCCCACCTGGCGCTTGGCGCTGACGATCGGAATGCGACGGCTGCCCTCCTGCAGAAAGATGATCCCCACGATCGTCACCAGGAAGACGAGCACAAGGACGACGATGCCCCCCACCGTGGCCCGGTCGCCGCTCTGGGCCAGCTGGATGGTGGATCCCAGGGCCTTGGGCAGGGTGGCCACGATGTTGATGAAGATCACCAGGGAGGCCCCCTGGCCGATGCCCCGTTCGGTGATCACCTCACTGACCCACATCACCACCATCGAACCGGTGACGAGGGCCAGGCTGGTCTGCACGACGAACAGCCATTCCGGCAGGCCCGGCAGGGCGTACTGCCGCAGGATCAGGGCAAAAACGACGCTCTGCAGGATGCCCCAGCCCAGGGCCACGTAACGGGTGATCTGGGCCAGCTTGCGCCGGCCGGCCTCCCCTTCGTTTTTCTGCAGCTCCTCGAGCTGGGGCAGGGCCGCCGTCATCAGCTGGATGATGATCGAGGCATTGATGAAGGGCAGGATGCCCAGGGCGAACACGCCCAGCGTGGACAGGCCGCCACCGGTGAAGATGTCCAGGAAGCCGATCAACTGGCCGCCCTGGCGGATGAAGTCCTGGAAGGCCACCCGGTCGATGCCGGGCACCGGGATGTAGATGCCGAGTCGCACCAGCAGCAGCAGGCCCAGGGTGGTGAGCACCCGATCCCTCAGGCCCTTCGACTGGACCAGCTGGACGAGGATTTCAGCGGCGCTCGGATTGCGCCCCCTGCTGAGGAGCATGGTGATGACGGGAGTGGGGGGAACGGGTCGATACGACCGGAGCCGCCTGCCGCAGCACAAGGCTACGGGCAGACGGCTCCGGGCTGGAGGCAGGGCAGCGGCCCGGGCTCAGTCGATGATCTCGCAGCTGCCACCGGCGGCTTCGATCTTGGCGCGGGCCGAGGCGGTGAAGGCGGCGGCCTGGACCGTCAGTTTCACCGTGAGCTCGCCGTTGCCGAGCACCTTGAGCGGGTACCGGGGGCTGGTGACCAGGCCCGCCTGCTCGAGGGAGTCGAGACTGACGGTGCTGCCCGCCTTCAGCTCACCCAGCCGTGACACGTTGATCACGGTGTAGTGGGTGGGGTTGATGACCGGAAAGTGCTTGAGCTTCGGGATCCGGCGGTAGAGGGGCATCTGGCCACCCTCGAAGCCGGGCCGAGTGGGGCTGCCGGAGCGGGATTTCTGGCCGCGCATGCCGAAACCGCAGCTGGCGCCCTGGCCGGCGGCAATGCCGCGACCCTTGCGCAGCTTGCGCTTGCGGGAACCCTTCTGGGGCTGGAGGTTGTTGAGAGAGAAGGACGTCATGGCGGGCTTCAGGAGTAAATCTGCTCGAGGGAGATGCCCCGCTCCTTGGCGGTCTCCTTGTGGGTGCGCAGGCCTTCGAGGGCCTGCATGGCGGCGCGGGCGTTGTTGAGCGGGGTCTTGGAGCCCAGCCGCTTCGCCAGCACGTTCTTGATACCGGCCAGTTCGAGCACGGTGCGGATCGAACCGCCCGCGATCACCCCGGTACCGGGGGCAGCCGGCCGGATCAGCACGCTGGCGGCGCCGTCGCGGCCGTTGCTGAGGGTGGGGATTGAACTGTTGCGGGTGAGGGGCACCTTGACCAGATGCTTCTTGCCGTCGGCCACGCCCTTGCGGACGGCGCCGATGACATCGCCGGCCTTGCCGACACCCACGCCCACCTGGCCGCGTTCGTTGCCGACGACGACGATGGCCCGGAAGCTCATCTTCTTGCCGCCCTTGACGGTCTTGGAGACACGGCGGATCTGCACCACCCGCTCCTGCCATTCGGAGTCGCGTTCCTGGCCGCGGCGGTTGTCACGGCCGCGGCCGCCGCCACCGCCGCGGCGGTCGCCTTTGGCATCGCCACGGCCACCGCCGCCGCCGCCACCGCCACGGCGCTGCTCCTGCTGGCCTTCAGCAGCGGCGGGGACGTCGGAGGCCGCAGGCACGGCGCCGGTCTGGATCTGGTCGTTGGTTTCGGTCATGGTGAGAGCAGGGATCAGAACTGAAGGCCCGCTTCCCGGGCGGCGTCAGCAAGGGCCTTGACCCTGCCGTGGTACAGGTTGCCGCCGCGATCGAAGACCACCTGCTGGATGCCCTTGGCGAGGGCGCGCTGGGCGACGAGTTGGCCCACGGCGACGGAGGCGTCACACGTGGAGCTGGCCTGGACGCTGGTGCGCAGGTCCTTGTCGAGGGTGGACGCGGCGCAGAGGGTGCTCTGGGCGTCGTCGTCGATGACCTGGGCGTAGATGTGATTGTTGGAGCGGAACACAGCCAGCCTGGGACGGTTGGCGGTGCCGGAGAGCAGACGACGCAGGCGGCGGTGACGCTTCTGGGTCTGCTGTTTGCGGGGGAGGGTAGACATGGGGGATCAGACGGATGACGCTCGAGCAGACCTCATTTCTTGCCGGTCTTGCCGGCCTTGCGCAGAATCCGCTCACCTTCGTACTTGATGCCTTTGCCCTTGTAGGGCTCGGGCGGACGAATGCCGCGGATCTTGGCCGCCTCGTTGCCCACCAGCTCCTTGTCGGGGCCGGAGACGAAGACCGAGGTGTTGTTCTCGACTGAGAAGGTGACCCCTTCGGGGGGGACCATCTCCACAGGGTGGCTGTAGCCGGCGCTGACCACGAGCTTGCGGCCCTGGACCTGGGCGCGGTAACCCACGCCGATGATCTCGAGCTTGCGGGTGAAGCCTTGGCTGACCCCTTCGACCATGTTGGCGACGAGGGTGCGGCTGAGGCCGTGGCGCTCGCGGGAGCGTCGGTGGGTGCTGGTGGGGCTCACCACCACCGTGCCGCCGTCCTGGCTGACGCTGACGCCCTCCGGGAGAACGCGGCTGAGTTCCCCTTTGGGACCCTTCACGGTGACCGCCAGACCATCGAGGCTGACGGTGACCTTGTCGGGAATGGGGATCGGGGCTTTACCGATACGAGACATGGAACAACTCCTGGGATCAGTAGACGTAGCAGAGCACTTCGCCGCCGACGCCCTGCTTGCGGGCATCACGGTCGCTCATCACACCCCGGGAGGTGGAGATGATCGCCACGCCGAGGCCGCCCAGCACCTTGGGCAGCTGGCGGGTGTTCTTGTAGATGCGCAGACCGGGCTTGCTCACCCGCTGCACGGAGCGGATGGTGGGCTGGCGGTGCTTGCCGCTGTATTTCAGCTCAAGCACCAGGTGGCGCTGCACGCCTTCGCCTTCTTCGGCGATGGCGGCGATGAAGCCTTCCTGCTGCAGCACGTTGGCGATGCTGCGGGAAAGCCGGGAGGCGGGAATCTTGGTGCGCTCGTGGCGCTTCTCACTCGCGTTGCGAAGGCGGGTGAGCATGTCTGAAACTGGGTCGTGGTTGGCCATGGTCGTGTCCGGGAGGGGGCTCAGGTATTGCGGAACGGCATTCCCATTTCGCGGAGGAGGGCCCGGCCCTCTTCGTCGTTACGGGCGTTGGTCACGATCGTGACGTCCATCCCCCGGATGGCATCGATCTTGTCGAAGGAGATCTCGGGGAAGATGATCTGCTCCCGGATCCCCAGGGTGTAGTTGCCCCGGCCGTCGAAGCTCTTGGGGCTCACGCCGCGGAAGTCGCGGATGCGTGGCAGCGCCAGGTGGATGAGACGCTCCAGGAAGGCATACATCCGCTCGCCCCGCAGGGTGACGGCCACGCCGATCGGCATGCCCTGGCGGATCTTGAAGCCGGCGATGGCCTTCTTGGCGCGGGTCACCACCACCTTCTGACCGGTGATGGTCGCCAGTTCGGTGATCGAGGCTTCGAGAGCCTTGGCGTTCTGGGCGGCTTCACCGAGGCCCCGGTTGACGGTGACCTTGACCACCTTGGGAACCTCGTGGACGTTGGAGAGGTTGAGATCCTTCAGCAGCTTGGGCTGGATCGTCTCCCGGTAGCGCTGTTTGAGTGACATGACGGGGGGATGGGGGGGCGCTTCTGGACGTGGTCAGAAGGCGGACGGGGGAGGGGAACAGGGTCGCGGAGCGGGGGGGGCGTCGCGCGGTGGGGCGTGGGGGGCGACGCGGTGGGGGGCGGTCAGTCGAGTACCTCCCCGGTCTTCTTGAGGCGGCGCTTCTTGCTGCCGTCGTCCTGGAGGACGATCTCCACCCGGCTGGCCACTTTGTTGGCGGTGGAGTACAGCATCACGTTGGAGGCGTGCAGGGACGCTTCCTCGGTGACGATGCGGCCCGTCTCGCCTTCCTGGGTGGGTTTGACGTGGCGGGTGCGCAGGTTGATGCCCTGCACCACGACACGGTTCTCATTGGGCAGGGTGCGCAGCACCTCGCCGGTCTTGCCCCGATCCTTGCCGGCGATCACCTGGACGGTGTCACCTTTGCGGATGCGCATCTTGATGCGCTCGACGGGCCTGGCCTTGGGGGTTGCGGTGGCCATCTCAGATCACCTCCGGGGCGAGGGACACGATCTTGGTGAAGTTGCGCTCGCGCAGCTCCCTGGCGACCGGACCGAAGACCCGGGTGCCCTTGGGGTTGTTGTCGTTGCCCAGGATCACCGCAGCGTTGTCGTCGAAGCGGATGGCGTTGCCGGTGTCACGGCGCAGCGTGGCCCGGGTGCGCACCACAACGGCCTTGACGACATCCGACTTCTTGACGCCCATGTTGGGCATGGCGTCCTTGACGGCGGCCACGATCACATCGCCCACGTGGGCGTAGCGACGGTTGGTGCCGAGCACCCGGATGCACTGGATGCGCTTGGCGCCGCTGTTGTCAGCGACGTTGAGGAAGGTTTCCTGCTGAATCATGGGGGGTTCCTCAGCCGGCGCTGGTGGTGGAGAGAACTTCGGCCACGGCCCAACGTTTGGTGCGGCTGAGGGGACGGGTCTCGGTGATCCGGACCCGGTCACCCACGCGGCAGCTGTTGGCTTCGTCGTGGGCTTTGTAGCGAGTGGTGCGGCGGACGGTCTTCTGATAGATGGGGTGAGGGAAGCGGTTTTCCACCGCCACCACCACCGTTTTGTCCATCTTGTCGCTGACGACGGTGCCGACCCTTTCCTTGAGTGCCATGGGGATCGAGGGGGGAATCAGGAGGCGACGGTGGAGCGTTGACGCTCCTCCTGCACCGTCAGCAGGTGGGCCAGCTTGATGCGGGCCTCCTTGAAGCGGTGCGGGTGCTCCAGACGGCGGGTGGCCTGCTGGAAGCGGAGGTCGAACAGTTCGCGACGGACGCCGTCGATCTGTTCGCCGATCTGGGCGTCGCTGAGCGAACGCACGTCGGTGATGGTGGGACGGGCCATGGTCAGGACTCCACTGCGAGGGCGGGTTCGGGGGCGGCTGCCTCCTGATCGGCCAGGGCGAGGAACTTCGTCTTGACCGGCAGCTTGTACTGGGCCAGACGCATGGCTTCCTTGGCGATCTCGGGTGTGATCTCGGGGCCGCCCATCTCGAAGAGAATGCGACCCGGCTTGATCACGGCCACCCAGAATTCCGGGTTGCCCTTACCGGAACCCATGCGGGTTTCGGCCGCCCGCATGGTGACGGGCTTGTCGGGGAAGATCCGGATCCAGATCTGCCCCCCCCGCTTGACGTGGCGGGTCATGGCACGGCGGCTGGCCTCGATCTGGCGGGAGGTGATCCACCCGCACTCCTGGGCCTGCAGGGCAAAATCGCCGAAGGCGATCTTGTTGCCGCGCGTGGCGACGCCGCGCATGCGGCCTCGCTGCTGTTTTCGGAACTTGACGCGTTTTGGACTCAGCATGGTTCAGGCCTCCTGATCACTCCTCGTTGGAGCGGTCTTCAAACTGTTGCGGCCGGCGGTTCGCCCGGCGTTTCGGTGCTCCACCCACGGGCAGCTGGTCTTGCTGACCGGGAAGCACCTCTCCTTTGAACACCCAGACCTTGATGCCCAGCACCCCGTATGTGGTGGTGGCCACCTTGGTGGCGTAGTCGATGTCGGCGCGGAGCGTGTGCAGGGGCACGCGACCCTCGCGGGTCCACTCCGTCCGGGCGATTTCGGCGCCGTTGAGGCGGCCGCTCACCTGGAGCTTCAGACCCAGCACCCCGGCCCGCTGGGCGCGTTGCACCGCCATGCGCATGACGCGCCGGAAGGCCACCCGCTTCTCCAGCTGCTGGGCGATGTATTCGGCCAGCAGGAAGGCGTCGGCGTCGACCCGCTCCACCTCGACCACGTTGATGCGCACCTGACGGTGGGCATCGCCGAGGGTCTTCTGGATGCCGGCGCGCAGCTCCTCGATGCCGCTGCCCTGGCGGCCCACGAGAACGCCCGGACGGGCGGTCTTGAGTTCCACTTCGAGCTGGTCGGCCTTACGGGCGATCAGCACGTCGCTGATGCCGGCGGCGGCGTACTTCTTGTTGATGAACGACCGAATCCGGTCGTCCTCCTGAAGGAGGACGGGATAGGTCTTGCTTGGGGCGTACCAGCGGGAGCGGTGATCCTGGGTGATCCCCAGGCGCAGGCCGGTTGGATGGATCTTGTGTCCCATCGGGCGGTGTCCTCGGGGGTCAGGCGGTGGGCGCTGCCACAGCAATGCTGATGTGGCAGGTTTGCTTTTTGATGGCGAAGGCGCGGCCCTGGGCCCGGGGCCGGAACCGCTTCAGGGAGGGTCCCATGTCGGCGGTGGCCTGGCTGATGACCAGCGTGGCCGGATCGAGGCCGAGGTTGTGCTCGGCATTGGCGACCGCAGAGCGGAGCACCTTGGTGATCGGCCCGGTGGAGCGGTAGGGCATGAACTCGAGCATGATCAGGGCGTCGCGGTAGGTGCGACCCCGGATCTGATCGAGAACCCGGCGCACCTTCGACACGGAACCGCGGATGAAGCGGCCGTGTGCCAGGGCTTGGGTGTCGGGTGTGGTGGTTGCCATCGGATCAGCGGCCTCCCTTCTTGTCTTTGATGTGACCGCGGAATGTGCGGGTTGGGGCGAATTCGCCCAGCTTGTGGCCCACCATCTGCTCCGTCACGTAGACGGGCACGTGGGCCTTGCCGTTGTGAACGGCAATGGTGTGGCCGATCATCATCGGCAGGATGGTGGAGGCCCGTGACCAGGTCTTGATCACGGTCTTGTCGTCGGCAGCGTTCTGCTTCTCCACCTTGCGAAGCAGGTGGTCGGCGACGAACGGGCCTTTTTTGAGTGAGCGTCCCATGGCGGATCAGGCGAACAGCAGAGCGGTGTGGGTCATCAGGAGTCGCGTCCGCCACGGCTCCGTTTGGAGATGCGGCGTCGTTTCCGCAGCACGAACCGGTTGCTCGGCTTGTTGCGCTTGCGGGTCTTGAGGCCCAGGGCAGGTTTGCCCCAGGGCGTGACAGGACCGGAACGGCCGATCGGTGCCCGGCCTTCGCCGCCCCCGTGGGGGTGGTCGCAGGGGTTCATCACGCTGCCGCGAACTTGCGGACGGCGGCCCAGCCAGCGCTTGCGGCCGGCCTTGCCCAGGCTGGTGTTGCGCTGTTCGGCGTTGCCCACCTCACCGAGGGTGGCGTAGCACTCCCGGCGCACCAGCCGCACCTCGGTGGAGGGCAGCTTCAGGGCGACATAGTCGCCTTCCTTGGCCACCACCTGGGCGCTGGCCCCGGCGGTGCGCACCATCTGGCCGCCGCGACCGGCATACAGCTCGACGTTGTGGACGCTGGAGCCGAGCGGGATGGCCGAGAGGGGCAGGGCGTTGCCGTTCTCGATCGGGGCGTCGGGACCGGAGATGACGCTCTGGCCAACGGCCACGTTGGCGGGCGCCAGGATGTAGCGCTTTTCGCCGTCGGTGTAATAGAGCAGCGCCAGACGGGCGTTGCGGTGCGGGTCGTAGTGGACCGCGGCCACCTTGGCGCTCACCCCGTGCTTATCGCGACGGAAGTCGACGATGCGGTAGAGGCGCTTGTGGCCACCGCCGCGGTGGCGGCAGGTGATCACGCCGCGGTTGTTGCGGCCCTTGTGGCGGTGCTTGGACACCACCAGGCCCCGCTCACGGTTCTTGCCCGTGATGTCGCTGAAGTCGGTGACGACCAGCGTGCGGGTGCCGGGAGTGTTGGGTCTGTAGTTACGGATTGCCATGACGTTTCAGATCCCTCAGGACTCAGGGAACAACTGGATGGCGTTGCCTTCGGCAAGGCGCACCACTGCTTTCTTCACCTGGGCGCGTTTGCCGGCGAAGCGGCCCACCCGACGGGAGCGGCGGGGGGGATTCATGGTGCTGACGCCGACGACCTTGACGTCGAACAGATGCTCGACGGCCGCCTTGATGTCGGGCTTGGCGGCCCGATGGTCCACCTCGAAGGTGTACTGGTTGATCTCGATGGCCCGGGTGGCCTTCTCGGTGATCAGCGGGCGACGGATCACGTCCGCCAGCCGGCCTGCAAAACGCTCAGACATCGCCGTAGACCTCCTGAATCTTCGCCAGTGCCTCTTCGCTGAGCACCAGCTTGTTGGCATGGAGCAGATCGAACACGTTGAGCTGATCGGCAGCGATCAGCTTCACCTTCTCGAGGTTGCGCACCGAGCGGGCGACCGCCTCGGGGGCACCGTCGAGGATCAGCAGCACCTTGGCGCCGGCCTCGATGCCGAAGCGGGACAGGGCGGCGGTGATCTCCTTGGTCTTGGGGGTGTCGAGCCCTGCGCCGAAGCCCTTCACCACGGTGATGTCCGCGACGCGGCTCATCAGGGCGGTGCGCAGGGCCAGGCGACGCTCCTTGCGGTTCATCGCCACGGCATAGCTGCGAGGCTTGGGTCCGAAGATCACGCCGCCACCGGGCCGCAGGGGGGTGCGGATCGAGCCTTGGCGGGCCCGGCCGGTGCCTTTCTGCTTGTAAGGCTTGCGGCCACCGCCGGCCACTTCGGCGCGGGTGAGCGTGCTGGCAGTGCCTTGACGGGCATGGGCCAGCTGGCGCACCACGGCCCTGTGGAGCAGGCCGTTGGCAGATGTTTCCTTGGCGACCTTGAGGTCGAGGGGAGCCTTGCCGCTCTCCTTGCCTTGCCAGTCGCGAATCAGACAGTCAGTCATGGGTGTTCTCCTCAGTTCGCTGCGGGGAAGCCCACCCGCCGGGCCGGGCGGATGTCGAGCAGGGCGCCGGGCTTGCCGGGTACCGAGCCCTTCACGACGAGCAGATTGCGTTCCGCATCCACCTTGAGGATGGTGAGGCCGCGGGTGGTGATCTGCTTGCCGCCGTAACGGCCAGCCATCCGTTTGCCGGGGTAGACCCGGCCGGGGGTGGTGCCGGCGCCGATGGAGCCTGGCTCGCGGTGGTTCTTGGAGCCGTGGCTCATGGGGCCGCGGCTGAAGCCGTGGCGCTTCTGCAAGCCCGAGAAACCACGACCGATCGTGTCGCCGCTGACGTCAACCTTCTGGCCGGGGCTGAAGTCACCGACGGTGACGGGGGCCCCCAGCTCGAAGCCATCGATGGCCTCCAGCCGGTATTCCTTGAGGTGCCGCAGGGGCGCCTCACCGGATTTGTCCAGGTGGCCCTTGGCGGGCTTGTTGACGAGCTTCTCGCGGATGTCGCCGAAGCCGAGCTGCACCGCGGTGTAACCGTCGGTGGCTTCGCTCTTGAGTTGGGTGATGCGGCAGGGACCCGCTTCGATCAGGGTGACCGGAATGGATTTGCCTTCTTCGTCGAAGAACTGGGACATACCCAGCTTCTTCCCGAGAATGCCGATGGACATGGGAGGGAGAACAACACCAGCTGGACTGCCGCGGCGTGCCGCCAGGGACAAAAGGCCTAGACCCGAAATCCTTGGAAGACCCGCTGGGCGGCGGGGGGCTGAATTCGTGGAATCGCAGATTGACCCGAAGGTCAGGGGCTAGCGAGGCGAATCAGCGGGCTGGGACTTGCCGGAAGCGGTGAGGCCTCTGGCAGTATCCCGACGATCCAATCAGCGACAGAGCGCTGCAGGAGACGTACGGGCCAGGAAGGGTTCGTCACCACTGACAAACCCCGTGCTGTTCTCTGGAGGCCCGGCTAGCGGACGGGCACAGATCTTCAGCACAAGAAACAACAGTACCCCATGGTGTGCACCACCACCTGCGGGCCCCTCACAGGCTGCCAGACTCAACCGGCGATTCGCCTGCCGCTCCCGATGCCTCTGCTGATGACCGGCCGTGGTTTCCGCACCGAGCTGGAGCGCTGTGGTGCCCTCGCCCTGTTTGTTCCCCTGGAGGGGGGCGCCGAAACACGGCTGCTGCGCCGGCTGCGCGCGGCCGGCTACAGGGCCCACCTCACGTCCGCCCGCGGGCTCGGGGATCCGGAGGCCTATCTCCTGCATTTGCATGGCATTCGCCCGCCCCACCTGGGCCACCACAGCGTCGGCCGGTCGGCCGCCGTGGGTGAGGTGCAGCGGGTGATGCCCCTGCTGGGCCCCCAGCTGGCCGGCGAAGGGCCGGTGCTGCTGTGGCTGCTGGAGGGCCAGGTGCTCAGCAGCTCAGAACTCGCCGCCCTCTGCGACCTGTGTTGCCGCGAACCGCGGCTGAAGCTGGTGGTGGAAATGGGCGGTGCCCGGGCCCTGCGCTGGCAGCCGCTGGAGCAGCTCGTTACGGCCTGAGCTGACTACACCCCATAGCCTGGGTCGGTCCCGCGGACTCCAAGGACGTTGAGTGAGCGGCTGGCACTGATCTGGGGTTCGGCCTTCTTCGCCGGCTCCCTCGCCCAGGCGACGGCCTGGGTCACCGGCCAGCCCGCGGTGGTGCTGCTGCTGGGGATGGGCCTGCTGGCGGGCCATGCCGGTTTCGACATCGTCCATCCCGAGAACCTCGGCGCCGGCCTGGAGCCGCTGGTGGGTCTGCTGGTGAGCCTGGTGCTCTTCGACGGCGGGCTCAACCTGCGCCTCGCCGGCCGCGACCTGCAGCGCTCCGTGCTCCAGCTGGTGCTGGTGCGCCTGGTGCTGGGGCTGCCTGTGGCCGCCCTGCTGGCCCATGCCCTGGCGGGTCTGCCCTGGTCGCTCTCGCTGGTCTACGGCGCCATCGCCCTGGCCACCGGCCCCACGGTGGTCACCCCGATGGTGCGCCAGCTGCGGCTGGCCCCGAAACTGGGCCAGTTGCTGGAGGCGGAGGGCCTGATCCTCGAACCGTTCAGTGCCGTGCTGGGCCTGGTGCTGCTCCAGGTGACCCTGGGTGACCTGGGCGGCTGGCAGGAGGTGGTCTCCCGGTTGTTGCTGCGCCTGGGGGGTGGGGTCGGCCTCGGCGCCCTGGCCGGTCTGCTGCTGTCGGAGGCCCTCATTCGCCTGGGCGGAGAGGCGGCGGCCAGGGGCGGAGAGGGGCTGCCCTCAGCCGACTCCAACGGCCTGGAGCTGCAACTCTCCCTGGGGGTTCTGTTCTTGATGTTCAGCGGCTGTGAGGCCCTGCTGCCGGAATCGGGCCTGCCGGCGGCCGTGAGCGCCGGAGTGGTGGTGGGGCTGCGACTGGATGCGGCTGCCACCCAGCTCGATGCCCTGATCCGGCAGCTGGCCATGCTGGCCATCACCGTGCTGTTCCCCCTGCTGGCGGCCGATGTCTCCTGGGCGGAGCTGAGCCCCCTCGGTCTGGGCGGCCTGGGCTGCGTGCTTGCCCTGATGCTGGTGCGCTGGCCGCTGATCCAGCTCACGGGCCTGGGCCTGCCCAGCCTCGACTGGAAGGAGAAGGCGTTGCTCAGCTGGATCGCCCCGCGGGGCATTGTCACCGCGGCGGTGGTCAGCCTCTTCGCCCTTGAGCTCGACCGGGCCGAGGTGCCCGGCGGCGGCGCCCTCAAGGGTCTGGTGTTTCTGACGATCCTGATGACCGTGGGCCTGCAGGGGTTCACGGCCCCCTGGCTGGTGAACCGCCTGGGGCTTGCCCAGCCCGAGGCGGCGCCGGAGCTGCCCCAGGCCGGCTGAGCCCGGAGGTGGTGGCAGGATCGCCCCACCCTGTTGCGCAATCCATGGCGGCCATGGCCCGGGACCCGGAGCAGGCCCTGGCCCGCGGTTGCTGGGTGAAGCTGATCGGCGGGGCCAGCAACCAGGACCTGGCCGCCATCGAGGATCTGGCCGGCATCCATGCCCTGGCCGGGGTGCATTGCATCGATGTGGCCGCCGATCCGGCCGTGGTGGCCGCCACCCGGCGCGGCCTGGCCTGGGCCGAAGCCCACGGCGCGGCGCGCCCCTGGCTGATGGTCAGCCTCAGTGATGGCCTCGACCCCCACTTCCGCAAGGCCTGGTTCGATCCGCAGCGCTGTCCGCCGTCCTGCCCGAGGCCCTGCCAGCGGGTCTGCCCCGCCCTGGCCATCGACGGGCGGGGCGTGGTGGAGGAGCGCTGCTACGGCTGCGGCCGCTGCCTGCCCGCCTGCCCCCTGGGGCTGATCGAGGAGCGCAGCCAGGTGCTGGAGCCGGCCGCGGTGGGGGCCCTGCTGGCGGAGCTGGCCCCCGACGCGGTGGAGCTGCACACCCGGCCCGGGCGCCTGGAGGCCTTCGGCGAACGGGTGCTGCAGCTGGCCGCCAGCGGGGTGGCGCTGCGC